>CAZEAY010000008.1:0-2969 GCA_964510655.1 uncultured Candidatus Saccharibacteria bacterium | reverse complement strand
GAGGTAATGTTGGAAGATGAGAGTCCGGTGGGGACAGCGGGTGGGGTGGTGTCGGATGGAAGAGTTGGCGGAGTATAGGTGCCATCTACCTCAATCACTAACCTTGGTCGATTTTCGGGGGTCATACTAAAATGATTAAACATCCCGACATACAGCGTCTTACTAGGGTGAGAGGCATTGACCACTGGATTAATTAAATTGGTAGGATCTAGATAAAAACCTCGATATTGATTATAAGGAGATTGGCGAGAGACAATTTTTTTAATTAATTCCGTTGCATCGGTTGAAATAGCCAAACCGCCAGAAGATGTCGGAAAAGATATTCTAGGAGTAATCGCAGAAATCGGCTCTAAAACAGATGATAAATCACCCGTAACCCCATAGACAGACGTCTTTGGTAAAGTTGACCACTTAATTGACGAATATAGGCTACCAGGATTTGAAATTAATGCTCGCCAACTAGCCCCATACCATTTTGAGCCCGCAGGTTCAAACTTCCGATAAGGCATCTCCCAAGGGCCAGTATTTTGAGGGTCGAGAATAGTTCTAATTGGTACCCCCTCTTTACCATTAGCGACATAAGCACCGTAAATAAAAGAAGACTTAAATTGAAAATAAGCCTTGGTGATATTTAAATTACTTGGTAATTTTGATAAATCCCAATACCAAATATTACTCTGATCAAATTCTCCACCGCCAGAAGATACTCCACCAATATAGCTTAAAATAAACTGTTTATCTTCTCCCGGAGCCCCATAAGTAGCAAAAGCCGAGCCATCTCCCGAAGCAAAAGTCCTCGCCGACTTAGACCCACTTAAATAATTAATACCAAAATCTGGGATAACAGCCCCCTCAAATATCTCATAAACTTTTTTACCATTTTCTATTCTAGGATTAGCAACTGAAGAAGTTGGTAAATTATTAGTTTTCACAGTAATACTGGAACTACGCCCACTCTCTTCCTTGGTTGTCCCATAAACTGCACTGACCTGAAAAGAGTATTGTGTGCCCGGGATCAGAGCCGTCAGAGCAAGAGAGTTAACCTTACCTAAGTCCGCAATTAATACATTATCCCGGTAAATTCGATACCCAACCAAAGAAATATCAGTGACCGAATTCCAATTTAAATTTACACTATCAGTTGTCACAACACTGCTCACTAGACCATTTGGAACAGCTAAGCCATTTGAGACAACAGCAGTATTTTGTGTCACTGGATTAGTAGGGGTAGCAACAGAGTCAGTCTGATTATTGGTATTAACCTGGGTTAAAGAAAAAGACGGAACAATTTTAATGGCATCGACAATAACATACCCTTTTGTTCCTTCGTTACCAATCACAATTGAAGCATTTGTTCCCAAAGGATAGCGACCAAGCAAAAAGAATCCGCTATTTTTTTGTTGATTAACTTTAATGGTCTGCACCCCAGCCGTAGTTTGAATACTTACCGGAGTATTAGTAGCACGGTTACCAGAAGCACTGTAGGAAATATAAACATCATAGTCACCGGCGGTAATAGAAGAAAAATTAAAAGTTACAGATTTTTGACCCTTACCAGTTTCTCCGTCATTTAAATAATCGCTACCGTAATATGGACCAACTGACGAACTCTTGGCCCAAGTACCAACTAAATTTACTTTCGAAGTATCATTATTATCAACAATAATTTCTGTAACGCCACTAGAAATTACCTGACCAACTTGATTTTTACTAAGAGAATTGATGTTGGCGCTAATGACACCAAGTAAAGACGATATGATTAAAAGAATTGAAGTATAGACGGCTCCTCGCTTGAAAGATAATGGCATAAGCTATTTTATTAAAGATACTAAATTATGGATTTTAATCCCCTATGTTTTAGAAGTTATCTAAAATTATAACACAATAATGGATAAAAAAGTGATAATTAAAAAATAGCCCGGGCGGTTTCGAACCCGCCCGGGCTTATGTAATGGTGTTTTTAGACCAAGAATTTTTCAGTGAAACCTTTTCCTAACACCAAAGGTGGGCCCCCAAGGTTCACTATACAATATTTCTTGGTCCACACAGAATTGGCTATACAAGGAACTACGGGTGAATTCCGTTTACGTTGCCCTACTTTGGGCCGGACGGAACACGCGAGCCTTCTGTGAAAGATGATGATTGCCTTATCCAAAGAAGGAATTACAAAGACCAGAAATTGTGATAAGCAGTCAGGCTTATGACAGGTGGGCGCAGCCACGGCCACCATATTCAGTATAGATTTTAAAATGACAAACGACAAGCTAAATCTTATCATTCTAAAAAATAAAAACACCAGATCGGTGGTGTTTTTATTTTTTAGAATCAAATAATGAAAAATAATTTAAATTAGAATATACGTTTTCTTATGTTCCGTTCAGTCGGTTTTTAGTGATCCCGACAAACACTGTACATTGTTCTGTCTTTTTACAGACTGCATAGTTAGCACAATAATGCGTAAATAATCTTGGAAGATTATATGACCTGTAAGCTTTGATAAATCAAAGCGTTCAGTTTGAAATAATTCCACGACCAGCTTCCGCTAGCCGTGCCTTGTTACGACTTAACCCTTGTTACCGAACTTGCCTTAGGCCGCGCGAACGCAGACTTTGGGCACTCCCGGCTCCCCTGGCTTGACGGGCGGTGAGTACAAGACTCGAGAACGTATTCACCGCAGTATAGCTGACCTGCGATTACTAGTAATTCCGGCTTCATGAGGTCGAGTTGCAGACCTCAATCCGAACTGGGGCCGGCTTTAGGGATTAGCTCAGGATTACTCCGTCGCAACCTACTGTGCCGGCCATTGTATCATGTGTGTAGCCCAGGATGTCAAAGGGACATGCTGACTTGGCGTCATCCTCACTTCCTCTCAGGAAAACTGAGTAGTCTCGCGTGACACTTATAACACGCGACGAGGGTTGCGTTCGTTACCCCACTTAAGGGAACAATTCAAACCACGAACTGACGAC
>CAZEAY010000007.1:0-4823 GCA_964510655.1 uncultured Candidatus Saccharibacteria bacterium | reverse complement strand
CACTTATTCTTTCCAACTCTCAGCTGTTGATACTAGTGGTAATGAAAGTGTGAAGAGCGTGATTCTTACGGTTGTAACGAGCCCAGCCCAGATAAACCAAACTTCTCTAGGTTTTGATTACAATGTGACTAAATATACTTATGGGAATACTGGCAATTTGCCAGTGATACCCGTAACTGGTAATCAGCCAGCAAAAAATTCTTGTTATTATGATCCAGCTTATAAACTAAGTGTTTGCCGAGTCACTGATGCCGTGAAAGATGTTTCTGGTGAAAGTTTTGGCGTTCGGCCTGTTTACAGTCGATGGCGAATAGATAATTCAAATGGTCAGTATATTTTGTTGGCGGCCGGGACAGGTGATTATTCTCATGTCATCTATCGTCGATCTGATAATACTGTCTACAAAAAAATTACAGAGTTTACTAATGGGGAGTGGAATGAACTACGTTGGGATTATAGTGGTCTTTATCCTAATCGAATTTATTATGTCTCTGCTTGTAGTTTCTTTCAATACGATATTGTTAGTGGGCAATCGCAGCTAATTAGAAATTTTGCCAATGATTTTCCTGGTTGTGCGAAATTATTTAACGATGTGGAAGGGGATTCTTCGGGAGATTCTCGTTATTGGACCTGGATGACAACTTGGGATTACGATGGTCGAACTTTTCCTCTTCAATCTATTATTACTTACGATAAACAAGAAGATAAAATAATTAATATTTTAGACGCCTCTAAGTATAGTCAACTGGGGGGCAAGTATTCGTACAAAGATGCTAAGGGTCATGCTTATTTCCCACGTCCCAATATGGTTGATACCAGTCCGTCTGGTGATAAAATTGCTTTGTTGTATGGAAGAGCCTGGGGAGCTTACGGTACGCCTACTAATTGGGGAATCTTTAGCGGAAACATTTATTCAACAAGTGTCACGACTGGAGGCAACGGTTTGGGTTCGGTTTTTGAATCCACTACTGGTCTCAGTTATGTTGGGGGAAGTGATTGGGGGACGTCGGCGATATCTCAATATGTTAAAGGACCAGGTACATATTATTATGATAAATCAAATAATGTTTTATATGTTTGGTCTAAGGATGGTACGAGTCCTGCCAAGACTAGTGTTAGTTGGGAATATGGGAATCGGCCTAAAGATATTGGAACCATTTTTGACGGAGTCTACTCCTTCAATAAAGATTTTACTTCACCAGTGAAAATTTGTGTTGATGAAACTCACTCGGGGTGGGCTTATGACTATCAAGGTAATGAGGTTTGGGTTTGCCAAAACAACCGGACAGATTGGATTACTTATACTGATGTTAAGACAGGACAATCTAATAACTTAATTTACCATGGTGATATGGGTTGGAATGGTGGCTGGCATTTTGGCCGTGTCTATAATTCCGCTTTTAAGGGCTGGATTCCTTTTAGTATGGATTCCACTTCCTTTGATAGCTGGGGTTATAATCAGCTTTTGATGATGGAATTGAAACCTTATACGGAACATCCACGAATTTGGAGACTTGGTTCGACACATAATAATTACGCTGGCATTTACTACCGCGAAGTCTTTGCTCCATTGTCTAGTGATGGTAAAACTATCTGGTGGCAAGCCGTCTGGCTTAATGCCCCTTCTTCTATTATTGAAACATACAAGATCGATTTACCGGTGGATTGGTATCAGAATATTACGAGTTTGCCGACTTCCTTCAATGTCTGGGGAGAATTTAAGAAACTTCTATTGGGGTCTTCTCTCTTTACGAATTTGTTCTTTAAGAAATAATGTAATTTTTTCGTAAAGAACGCTAAAAAAAGCCGAAAATCTTGATTATTTTGCCATATCACCTATAATAGGCGATATGGCAAAAATACGTGTATGGGCAATCTTGCTCTTAATTTTAGGCCTAGGAATAGGCTATTTTGATTATTATTCAGAAAGTGCACCGATCACTAGTAGTTTTAATAAACCTTTTAAGCTTGGCTTGGATTTACGTGGTGGAAGTCAATTGACTTACCGAGCTGATGTTTCAAAAATTAGCCCTAATCAGGTGGGTGAGGCGATGACCTCACTGCGGACAGTGATTGAGAGAAGAATAAACTCAGTTGGTTTGACTGAGGCTTTGGTTCAAACAGAACAGACTAGTCTTGGACAAAAAGAGAATCGTTTAATTATTGAAATTCCGGGAGTGATGGATCCGAACGAAGCGGTTAAATTGATTAACAAAACACCAGTTTTAGAGTTTCGCATTGTGCGTCCAGATGGGGAAGAAAAACAAGCCATTGTGCAAGCTCGTGAAAATTTGATTGCTCAGCTAAAAACTGTTGGCACAACAACTTCAGCTCAGGCTGCCGAAATATTAAAAAACGCCAATCCTCTTGCCTTGGAAGATCCAGCTTTTATGCCAAGTGGTCTGACTGGTCAATACCTAAAAAGGGCTAGTGTCCAGTTGAGTCAAAGTGGTAATAATTTAGGTCCAACAATTAGTATAGAATTTAATGATGATGGGGCGAAAAAATTTGCCGAAATTACTAAAAATAATATCAGTAAGCAGGTGGGAATTTTTCTTGATGGTCAGGTTATTTCTGCCCCAACAGTGAGGGAGGAAATAAAAGATGGTAAAGCTGAGATTAGCGGACAGTTTACTTTGCAAGAAGCGAAAGATTTGGTGCGCGACTTGAACCTAGGAGCCTTGCCTGTACCAGTAACACTTATTTCTACTCAGACTGTCGGAGCCACTCTTGGACAAGAGGCTTATGATAAAGGAGTAAATGCGACCCTAATTGGCTTTCTGGTAATCGCAATTTTTATGATTGTCTGGTACCGTTTGCCAGGAGTTATTGCTATTTTGTCTTTGGGAGCTTATCTATCAGTAATGGTAGCTCTCTTTAAATTGATTCCAATTACCATGACCGCTGGGGGTATTGCTGGACTCATTCTGTCTATTGGGATTGCTGTCGATGCCAACGTTCTTATTTTTGAAAGAATGAAAGAAGAAATGCGTCGAGGTAAAACAATCCACAATGCGATGCTTGATGGTTTTTCCCGCGCCTGGACTTCGATTCGAGATTCTAACTTGTCTACTATTATTTCCGCCTCTATTCTTTACTGGTTTGGTACAGCGATGATTAAAGGTTTTTCCTTGAACTTGATTTTAGGAGTTTTCGTTAGTATGTTTACGGCGATTATTTTATCAAGAACTTTCTTGTTAGCCATTACTCCTTCTGATGGCCCCTTCAAACGTTTCCTATTCTCAAGTGGTTTTAGTAGCGGAAAAGTTAAACAACAATAATATGTTCATTATTAAACACAAAAATATTTTTCTGACCATTTCTGCGATATTAATTGTTGCTTCTCTGACCCCAATTTTTCTTTATGGTCTTAATTTGGGAACAGATTTTAAAGGGGGAACAATTATAGAAGTTTCTTATTCTCAAACTGTTCCTACTAAAGATGAAGTTTCCCTTAGTGTGAACAGAGCGGGGATAGATTCATCAGTTATTCAAACCGCCGGGTCTAATGGTTATTTAATTAAGACTAAACCTTTGACTGAAGATCAGCGAGTTACCCTTCTTTCTTCTTTAGAAAAAGCAACGGCTAGTAGTAGCCCAACATTGGGGACCACCGCCAATTTTCAAGTTAAACGCTTCAGTTCGATTGGTCCGTCAGTGGGAGCGGAATTGGCTAATAAAGGGATAGTGGCTTTAATTAGTGTGGCCTTTTTGGTTATTTTGTTTGTTGCCTTTGCTTTCCGTCATGTCTCACGCCCAGTAAAATCTTGGAAGTTTGGTTCGGTGGCAGTTCTTGCTTTGATCCATGACATCACTATTCCTTTGGGTGTTTTTGCTTATTTGGGACATTTTTATGGCACAGAAATAGATTCTCTGTTTTTGACCGCCTTACTAACAATTATGGCTTTGTCTGTTAGTGATACGATTGTTGTTTTTGATCGAATTAGAGAGAACTTGAAAAATAAGTTGGGTAATTCTTTTGAAGAAACTGTGGGTATTTCTATTGATGAGACTATTGTACGTTCTCTGATCACTTCTCTGACGATTATTTTCGTTCTTCTTGTTCTACTTTTCTTTGGCAGTTCTTCTACTCGTGATTTTGCCCTGGTTCTGACTATTGGTATGTTTTTTGGGACTTACTCGTCTATTTTTGTCGCCTCACCTTTGTTGGTGGTGGCATATCATTGGCAAGAAAAGAAGAAGTTACAGGCTAAAAATTAGGAACCTGCTGGAACGTGCCAATTTGGTATGGGTGGGTTAAAAATAAACAAAAAACGGACTTAGTCCGTTTTTTGTTTGGCGCCAAAATAAGCTTATTTTTGGCCATTTTAAGAGTCTTTTGGGGGGTTATTGACAGGCCTTCTGATATAAGTATAATGGTCTCATTGCCTTAAAACTGAAGGGTGGATAAGGAATAGGTGTTGAGCCTATTTTTTAACCCCAAAAGTTTGGCTAAATCAATTGAAAAATTGATCGCCCGACAAAGGTTTAGGAGGGTAAAGGACGTTGACAATTTATTCACCCGCCAAAATTTCTAGCAGGAAATTTCGGTGGGAAAATCAAAAATCTGAAAAAATTTTATTTTATTAAATTTTTTCAGAAAAGTAATTTAATTATACTCAATGAAATTTTATCCACTTTTCATTGAGTTAGAACTAAACCAATTTTAAAAAATTGGTCGTCCGAACATTTTTTGCGGATGCAAAAAATGTTTTAGGAATGTATTTTTTCTTTTGTTCCGTTCATTTTCTTTGAGAGTTTGATCGTGGCTCAGGATGAATGCTGGCGGCGTGGATAAGGCATGCAAGTCGAGTGGGTTTAGA
>CAZEAY010000006.1:0-9193 GCA_964510655.1 uncultured Candidatus Saccharibacteria bacterium | reverse complement strand
GAGGTAATGTTGGAAGATGAGAGTCCGGTGGGGACAGCGGGTGGGGTGGTGTCGGTGGAAGGAGGAACGACTTCTTCAGTAGTACTAGCTCCAACCGTTACTGGCAAAGAATAAGTAATACGCAGAGTCGGCCTCTTTGATGAATCAGCATACTCCTTGGTAGCAACACTATCCTGACGACCAAGATCTCCAGTTAAAAAAGTGCGGTCAAGAGAAAAGCCTTCGTACTTATTGCCATTGTTGATGATGTCAGAAACGATAGAAGCGAGATTATCGGATTGCTGGATTCCATAATTTTTAACAAAATTCATATTCCCCACCGGAGAAGAACTGTAGGCAGAGGCTAAATCACCAGAACCTATACCGGACCAAGGATACCTTGGCTTATTGCCCGAAAGATTATCTTTCGCGAGCCAACTAGTACCCTTATATTGATCATAAAAATCTAAGCCACTTCCTTCAGACCAGACAATATTATCATTAGGGGCCACCGTCTTCACTAGATAGATAGGTACAGCTCCAGGTTCATTAAAATTATCAACACCAACAGGAATAGACGATAAAATTAATCTGGCATCAGAAATTACAGCCCCTTTGGGAATAACTGATAAATCAAACCAATATAAACCAATATTCTGGAATCGGTAATTTATCTGATCAGCCGCCCCCCGCTGATAGTAACCAGCATTAGGAGATTCTCTTGTTATCCCAACATCTTTGGCCCCTGTAAACTGAGAAATATTTAATTCTGGAATCGAGCGACCATAACTAAGGTCAATAGTTTGACTACCGGAAGAAAGCGCCACCGCAGCCGTTTCCTTACTACCTAAAGTCGCCCGTTCTTTGGGGAATAAAGTGCCTAAAATAAAAAGGCTTCCAATCAAAAAAAGGGTGATAAAAAAAATGGCGAACTTATTTTTTTCCGATGTCATATTATATATAGGGTAAAATTTAAAAAATATTAACAGTCGCAACCTCTATATATATTACACAAAACGCCATTTATTAGATACTAAACAATCCACAGCCAGTACAATGAAGGACATAACTAGCGAGCTCTCAAGAAACGGCGGAATAACCAACTTATAATAAAACCTAATAGCCCGCCAATCACAATGTCTAATGGATAATGGACTCCGGCCGCCACCCGGGCCAAACCAATTAGACAGGCTCCACTCAAAAACCATAGACCTAATTTTTTCTTTCGCCACCAAAGAGCAAAAGCTAAACCACTAAAAAAAGACATGTGGCTAGACGGAAAAGAACCAATATCCCCCGGCACAAACAGTGGATTAATATCCTTCATCGTAAAACTTGGCCGCGCCACTGGATAAAAATGTTTTATTAAATCAGCTAAGGCTAAAGTACTCAAAGCAACAACAAGAGACATCAAAATAAAACGAAAAGTGGTCCAGTGTCTTTTTGATTGATAAACATACAAAAACAAAATAAAGATCATCAACCAACCAAGATAGACCGCGCAAAAAACAACCAGATTAGTGGTGTACAAAGATTGTCCAGACCAATGATTTAAGGTTCGAACAATTACTTCATTGAGTTTGAAAGTTTCCACAAATTTTCAAAAAGTTTAGCCAAAACAACTGGACCCAAACCACCAGGAACAGGAGTGAATAATTTGGCTTTTGCAGCGCAGGCCGGGTCAATATCGCCGGCCAGACGCCCTCCTTGTTCACTTGTTCCAGCATCAATTAAAATAACATCATCTTTAACCATTGATGGAATAATAAATTCTGGTTGGCCCATCCCACTAATTATAACATCAGCTTGTATAAGAAGACTGTTAGTATCTTTTGTTTGACGATCAAACACAGAAACTTCTGCCCCCCGGGAGGCCAGCCAAATTGTCACCGGTCGTCCAACAAGTTTACCTTGACCAGCGACCACAAATTTATTACTAGTTAAACTTACCTTATAGCGTTCTAAAATCTCTTCCACCGCCCCGACCACTGGAGATTTCACTTTTGGATCTTTACTTAGAGCATCGACGTCCTTCTCCGGGGGGATTAAGCTGATTATTTTATCCACATCAATCTGCTTTGGTAGTGGCAACTGGACAATAATCCCACTTATCTCTCGATCAATTATCAACCTATTTACTCCCTGTTCCAAATCCTCCTGAGAAATAGTATCTTCGTATTCAAACAATCGGAGGTCCACACCAATTTTTTCGGCCACTTTCTTTTTATATTCCACAAATTTTGCCGTCGCCGGATCATCGCCAACCCAAACCACCGCTAAAACAGCTCCTCCAATTATAGAAAATTTTTCTTTAAGTTCAGCTAGTATTTCATCTTTGATTTTTTTTCCATCAATCAAGTTAGACATACGAATATACGAATTATACTAATCTACGAATAACTACAAATGAACGCGGATTTATTCGTTGCCATTCGTATTATTTGCATTATTCGTTGATTAGTATGTTTATCTACTAAATTCCCTTTCGTCTCAATAAAATACCAAGTGTTTTCAAAGCAATCTTGATATCAAGCCACAAACTACGATTTTTAATATAATACAAATCGTACGATAACTTTTCTCGAGTCTCTTCTACCCCCAACTCAAAATGTGGGTGGTTATCCTGATAAATTTGCGCCCAGCCAGATAGCCCCGGGGAAATGAGGTGGCGAATATCATAAAATTTTATCAGTTTATAATATTCCCCAACATAATCCGGCCTTTCCGGTCTTGGCCCAACCAAAGACTGATCACCGGTTAGCACACTTAGCAATTGAGGTAGTTCATCGATACGGGTCTGGCGAAGAAAATTACCAATCTTAGTTACTTTATCATCCTTCATTGAACGAAATTTATAGATCTTAAAAACTTTATTATTTTTACCCATTCGTTCTTGAGTAAAAAAGATAGCTCCCCCATCATTTATTTTAATCAATAGACAAATAAACGGATAAAGAATCAAAGACAGAAGACCGAGACAGAAAGCAACAAAAATATCAAACGCTCTTTTTAGAAAATCATAGTAGAGCTTTGGGCGATTAGAAATATTTTCCAAAAACCACCGCTCATTAATCACCCCCAAAGCAACCCGATCAAAAATTTCTTCATACAAATCAGCAACCGTCAAAAAACGAACCCCTGAAAAAATCAGACTGTAATACTCTTTAATATCCGAACCGTCCCCAGAATAATCATCAACAACAATCAAAGTGGCTTTTTTCTGAGCTGAATCTGAGTCATGATCAATAACCTTGATATTATATTTGGGATTATTTTTAAATTCCTCTTTAAGTTCATCAACCTCCTTTCCGTGACAAAGAAAAAGAACACTTTCTTTGCGCCCACGATAGATTTTTACAAACAAAAACCTTCGCCATAAAACAATTAAGGCAAATGAAAAAGCCAAACAGATAAATAATATTGTTTTAGGAGTAACGCCAAAGTATGGAATAAAGTAAAAGAAAACAACCGCCAAAGAAACATTGATAATCTGAGCATTCAAAACCACCGACGGCAGGCGGCGTAAAGAAATAGCGGTCTGTTTTCCATAAAGATCAGAGGCAAAGAAAACCACAATCCAGATTAAGAACAAAATAGAAAATGGCCAAGCCAGATCAATAAACTGACTTAAACCTGGAAGCGAGCCTATTCGAATAAATTGCGCTAGATATAAGGCAAAATAAAACGATGCTAGATCGCCAAAAAACAACGTTATTACTTCTCTTGAGCTTTGAACTTTCATCCCGTTAGAGATAGGTCGCGATCAATACGACCTCTGATTTTAACTATTGAATAAATTATTCGACTTAGCCCCTGTTATATAACTAAATCCCATCTAGTGACTGAGATCTCTAACGGGATTCATCCCCAATATAGTACAACAAAATAAGCCTTTTTTCAACCCCATTAGAAGCCGCTCCGCTCAACAGAGCGATGCTACGGTCACCTTGGGGCGACCTGCTTCTAACGGGGTCAACCCTCTCCTAGTTTTACGGCTAAACAAAAAGATGTATACTAAATAGAGCATTTATGCCTCAAAAACAAAAAATATTTTACCTCATCACCAAGGGTAACTTTGGTGGAGCCCAGAGATATGTCTACGACTTAGCCATAAATCTCCCCCCAGAAAACTTTGATGTTACCGTAATTACCGGCGACCTACCTGCTCAAGCCGGAGTTGGTGAGTTAGAAAGGCATCTTAAAACAGCCGGAATAAAAACGCAAAAAATCGACGGACTAATTCGCGATGTCAGCCTACTTAATGAATGGAGGGTTTTTTGGTATTTAATAAAATTATTCAGAACAGAAAGACCAGACATTATTCATTTAAACAGCTCAAAAATAGGTGCAATGGGAGCACTAGCCGGCAGACTAGCAGGCGTTAAAAAAATTATTTTCACTGGTCATGGCTGGGCTTTCAACGAAAAGCGACCTAGGTGGCAGAGAGTGATTATTTATATTTTACACTGGTTAACAGTCTTTCTTTCTCATAAAACCATCGCTGTATCAGAAAAAACAAAAGACCAATTGTCCCACTTACCTTTTACAAAAAATAAATTTGTAGTGGTCCATAACGGTCTCTCCCCTGTTAACTATCTCCCACGCGAAACGGCTCGACAAGAACTGGCTGGAAAAATATGGAAAAAAGGGTTTGATCCAGAGTCTTTAAATAAAGTTTTAATTATCGGGACAATTGCTGAATTACATAAAAACAAAGGAGTAGACTATTTAATTAAATCAATCGCCGAACTAAAAGAAAAACTTCCAAATGCTCTTATCTGGATAATTGGTGATGGTGAAGAAAAAGATAATTTACGTGAGTTAATAAAAATAAACAAACTAAAAGATCATGTTTTTCTTTTAGGAAAAATTGACGATGCTAAAAAATACCTCAAAGCCTTTGATATTTTTACTCTCACTTCCCGCACGGAAGCTTTTCCTTACGCAATCCTTGAAGCGGGGCAGGCTAGTCTACCAGTTATGGCCTCGACAGTAGGTGGAATTCCCGAAGTCATTTCTGATTTCAACCTCGGCCTCTTGGTTCGTCCGGGAAACATTAAAGAGATAAAACTCGCTCTTACCCGTCTCATAGATAATCCAACCGAACGCCATCTCTTCGGCAAAAACCTCGCCAAAAAAGTGAATAAAGAATTTACCGTGGCCAAAATGGTGAAAGAAACTATGGGGGTATATAAATAAAAACCGAACAAATTGTCCGGTTTTTATTTATAAAAGCAAATTAATTTACCTTCCAACAACAAGGGCAATAATATCTGTTTTATTGACTGGACCAAAAAATCTAGAATCTGCCGCTCTTTCAGTATTATCCCCTATCACATAGTATTGAGAAGACTTTAACACTACCTCTGCAATATTTGCCGGTATACCATCAAAACTTTTTACTTCTGCAATCGGAGGAACAGAAATAACCGAACCATTAATATAAATGATCCCATCTTTTATATTAATCTTTTCACCAGGCAAACCAACAATTCTGTGTATCAACTCGGCTTTTTTACCGTCTTTTGTTATGGCAGAATATACCACAACATCACCACGAGATAGACTACTAAAATTTTTATCAGTTTTTAACTTATCACTAGCATGATAAGTTGGAGACATCGATTCTCCACTAATAATGTATACATCCTTGGGAACTACAAAATACAAAGCGACGACAATAACAACAATTATCGACAGGACAATAATTAGTGGTTTTTTCATAAAACAAATTACTTTATAAAACCCTTATAATAAGGACAACAAACACAACAATATTATATCTCAAAAAAAAATAACATGCCAGCGAAGCTGTCCTTCCAGCCTCTAGTTTCCCAGTTGCGATTTTTAAGCGTAAAAATCGCGTCAGAATTAGCAAATTCTGACGTAAATCATATCTGTGCCGAAGGATCATTGCGGGCCAAGAAACTCATTTTTCATGTCGTCACGATGATAAGCTAAAGCATATTTCCTCATTCCCACTAAAATCCCCAAACCAGCAAATTCCGCTAAAAGATGCGAACCACCATAAGATAAAAATGGCAACGGTAAACCAGTAATCGGTAGCAAACCAATATTCATTCCTACGTGTACCACAAAATGACTCATGAGCATAATCGCTAAACCAAGAGCAAACAGAGTTTCGAAATTAGTGGCTCCTACTCGAGCGTTTTCTACCAGACGCCAAATAACTAAGCCAAAGAGGATAAAAACTAGCAGCACTCCACCCAAACCCCACTCTTCAGAAAAAGCCGCAAAGATAAAATCAGTCTGATATTCTGGTAAAAACGATAGACGTGACTGGGTGCCATAACCCACCCCCTTACCCATGATTTGTCCTGAACCAACGGCAATTTGCGACTGAAAAGCATTATAACCAGCCCCCCTAATATCAGCCAAAGGATGAATGAAGGTCAAAATTCGATCTTTTTGGTAAGGAGCAAAAACAAAAAGCCAAGCAAAAGAAAAAGCCACAAACATAAGAGAGGCAACTAAAAATAAGTGCTTTTTGGATACCCCGGAAACCATGATCATACCCAACCAGATAAAGAAAATAATCATTCCTGAACCAAAGTCAGGCTGAATCAAAATTAATGCAAAAGGGATAAAGGTATACACCCCAGACATAATAATATGTTTGATGTTAGCAATTTCAACATGGCGACGAGAAAAATATTTAGATAATACAATAATTAAAACCAGCTTAGTAAAATCAGCTGGCTGAAGAGAAATACCGCCGATAGAAAACCAACTCTGTGCCCCCTTAATCTTACCGACAAAAAACAAAAGAGATAAAACAACTAAGATTGCCAAATATAAAATAGACACGACTTCACTGCGACGCAAAAAACGCCAATCAATTATACTAAAAAGGAAAAAAACTCCTAAAGAGATTCCAATCCAAATCAACTGACGTTCAAAAAAGTAATTCTGACCAGAAAAAGAGCTCATTGTCACCAGACCAGCCGCTAGCAGTGGAATGGTCGCCAAAAAAAGCGTCCAATCCATATTTATTCCGGTAATTTTTTTGAACCAAACCATGGTCAAAATTACTGAACTAACTCCAAATTATCAGAGTTAAATAAATCTAATTTAGGATAAATATCAATAATGGCCGGATTAACAGTAAATGGGGTTGGCCAAGTAAAATTTAATTCTTTAGTCTCATTACCCAACAGGGTATCGATCACGGTCTGGCTAGAGGCCAGTGAATTTCCGTCTTGATCAGATAAAACAGCGACAAATTTTGTCCCCCGCAAGGTATCAAGGGAGTTATTTGTCACACTGGATTTAAGACGTGGTTGGGGTGTATTGGTATAATTTTTGGGACCAATAGAAATAGTTGGCGGAGTGACTTTTATCCTCTGCCACACGGCTTTATTATCAAAAGCTAGAAAGGCGGTCACCGCTTCTTGTTCTCCTGTTTCGATATTTGGTTCATAAATAACAAATTTCTCTTGCGGATTGAAAAAAGTTTCCCCAGTTCTTTCGGCAATTTTTACATTAAATTTATCAAAGATTACTAACGTATATTTTATTTTCTGCACTCCAAAATGAGCATTTTGATTTTCCACTAAAACAGCAGCATCATAATTTCCTTTCGTCACTGGAAAAACTCTTGTCCACCAGATCGTCAAAGGAATCAATTGACTAGAGCAGGCCCTAGCACAAGTCCCTCCGCAATCCACTCCAAGCTCGGTCTGATTCATTTTGCCATCAAAACAGGTAGGAACTGGCTTATAAAAATAATAAAGTCCTCCGACAATCAAAGCAAAAACACCTAAGATTATAGATAGGTACATTATTTGTCGTTTGCGTGCCCAGGTCATATTAGCGATATTATATCACAGTCTAAAAACAAAAAAACCGCCAATCGGCGGTTTTTTTGAGATCAAATTCTTTGTTCCGGCGGTTAGCTACTCTCCCTTTTCAAGTACCATCGCTACTACCAGGCTTAACTTCTCTGTTCGGAATGGTAAGAGGTGTGACCCCGGCGTTAAACCACCGAAACAAAAAATTTGATTATTTTATTTTAAATTTTTGGTTAAATTTTTTCTACTTAATCCGTTCTTTCATAAAAAGAACGACTGACATTTTTTTAATTATTTTCAACACATTTTACAGCTGCGTTTTTGTGAAACCTGAATTTCCGTAACCCGACGAAATTTCAAAGAAATTTTTTCGGGTAAAAAAGAAAAGAAAAGTGCTTCTCATATTTCCTAATCGGATGGACGAATTAGTACTTCACGGCTGAACGTATTGCTACGCTTACACCTAAAGCCTATCAACGTAATCATCTCTTACGGGTCTCATAACGATATCTAATCTTGAAGGTGGCTTCCCTCTTAGATGCTTTCAGAGGTTATCCATTCCCGACATAGCTACAGAGCAATGCCCCGGGCGGGACAGCTCTCAGACCAGCGGTCAGTTCACTCCGGTCCTCTCGTACTAGGAGCAAGTCTTCTCAAATATCAACGCCTGCAGCAGATAGGAGACCAACCTGTCTCACGACGGTTTGAACCCAGCTCACGTAACTTTTTAATTGGCGAACAGCCAAACCCTTGGGACCTTCTCCAGCCCCAGGATAAGTTGAGCCGACATCGAGGTGCCGAACTCCGCCGTCGCTATGGACGCTTGGGCGGAACTAGCCTGTTATCCCCGGAGTAGCTTTTATCCGTTAATCTTCGGCCGCATCTAACGCGGACCGTCGGTTCACTATGCTCTGCTTTCGCACCTGCTCGTTATGTACAACTTGCAGTCAAGCTGGCTTGTGCCATTACACTATCGGCACGGTTTCCATTCGCGCCTAGCCAACCTTAATAGACTCCTCCGTTACTCTTTAGGAGGATAGCGCCCCACCAAAACTACCCACCAGATACTGTCTTTGTCCGTTTTTTCCGGACAAGTTAGAATATACCTCTTTGCAGAATGGTATTTCACTGACGGATCCACGACAACCAAAATCATCGCTTCAAATCCTCCCATCTATGCTACGCAGTAAAAACGTATACTCAATATCAAGCTATAGTAAAGCTTCCGGGGTCTTTTCGTCTAGCTGCAGGAAGAGGGCATCTTCACCCCCACTGTATTTTCACCGAATAAATCCTCGAGACAGTTCCCCAGTCGTTACACTATTCGTGCGCGTCAGAACTTACCTGACAAGGAATTGCGCTACCTTAGGACGATTATAGTTATCGCCGACATTCACCAGGGC
>CAZEAY010000005.1:0-25814 GCA_964510655.1 uncultured Candidatus Saccharibacteria bacterium | reverse complement strand
TCTAAACTAGCTGGAGCACCTGTATTCCCTCCATCGGTTCCATCTCCCCCGTTGCCACCCGTCTCACCTTGTGTTCCACCACCAGTACCTGTTGTTTGTGTTAGGGTTTGGATTTCGGTGGTATTTGGTTCATTACCTGTTCCTACTTGTCCCAACTCTGGGTGTTCATATTGATTTAATTTTGTGGCCAGGGCTTGATCAACCGAATTCCCGATAACTTTTCCTGGAGTGATCGTTTTCCATGTTCGACAATATAGTCCGTCCTCTGTGTATTGTATACAAACACGTATTGGTAAAAATCCACCATTAGCAATGTATTCTGTTTTGGCTAATTCCTCACTGCGGGCGCGTCTGGCATCTAGAGCTTGTTCAGCATAGAGGTATGAAGTATAGGGGTTATTTGGCCTACTAATATCAAAAATACTGTTGAAGGTCCCCCACCATTTTTCTGGAGACAAGTTCGCACTACCAGAACTAACAAAATCTTCATAAACCTTTCTTGGTACAGAAGAATCGTAGGCTGCTGTCCCCTCTATTCCCTTATCGAGGGCCAACTGCGAACTTACTTCTTCTGTGAAACTGTTAGAAGAGTGATTATTTAGGTTATCTTGAAATACTCCATATCCTTCGTCTGAAACATCTCTTAGGTGAGTATCCAAATTTTCTGGATAGAGAGTGGATTTATTTAGTTTTTGTCCGGCGGTTGTGCTGGGATCGGCTGGGGTGGGAAGTTTGCCTGATGGTTTATATCCGGTATGAATTAAACCTTCAGGGCCTAATAGTCCTAACTTGTATTCTTCTATTTTGGTGGCGGCTTGGCGTCTCATATCAGGTTCGGTGACAAAAGTTAGATCCTCTAGGGCGTACTGGACTCTTTTGATGGCATGGAGGTACATACATAGTTTAATGTTCATGTCGTATGTTTTTCCGGTGTTTGCGTCTATTGAGGCAGTAAGTACATTAGTGCTTTGTGTTACTGTCAATAAATCACCAACCTCATAAACAGGCACATATAATCCAGCACCACCACCAGTTTCCTGACCACTTTCTTTGGTTGAGTAGGTTGACTTACATAGTTCTGCTGCTTTCTTTACATCCTCTTCTTCTCGGGTGGTCGCTAAGTTTTTTTTGGCGGCCATTAGGGCTTTAGCATCGTTACACTTTCTAACGGCAATGGCCTTTTGTTCTGGGCTCATTTGAGTCATGTCAACTGTACATTCTGGAGGTAAAGCTTCTCCGCCGGCACCTGATCCGCCACTATCTATCGCGGTTGGGAAAAGGCCGGCCGCCAGGATTATTGTTGGTAAAAATATTGTTAAGTTGAGAGTAGCAAAAACAACCCGTTTCTTTATTGTTAAAGTTTTTTTTGTTTGGGTGTCTGGGGTCATAATTTTATATGGTCAAATAAATTTTACTCCCCTCTTCAGGAGAAAAAATGATATTATTTTTTCTGAAAAAATCATTTACTCCCGCAAGGGCTTTAGAAAAGCTTAGTTTTTGTACTCGGTAAAGATCAGCGCTCTGTAAGGCGAGGTTGGGGTTGTCTAAAATTTTAGACATGTCGGTGAGAAGAGTGGCATTTCTGTTTAAATTGTTAACTAAATTTAAATGAACGTCGACCGCTGTTTTGGGAACGTAAATTTTTAAAAGACTGTCGACTATCTTCTTGTTGTTTGTGGCGATTTGTAATAAAAGTTGGGCTTTAATTGGATTTTTTTCTTCCAAAGCTTCGATAGTGGTGGCAATTTCATTATTTTGAATATTGTTGTATGAAGCTAGAGCCTTGGCAATTTGTTGACCATAATATTTTAAATTGTCGGTTGTAACATTGTTTGAAATCAGCAGTTTTGCTGACGTATAAGGCACTGTCTTAGTGGGGAGCTCAGACAAAGGAGAGCTTGATGTTCCTGCTTGTGCCAGTTTATCAATCGTGATCTCCTCCATATTTTTTTTGCCCAGGGTAAAAGTTTTTAGATCGAAACCCAAATCAGTACTAGAGGCAAGAGTAGTTTCTGATTGTTCGGTTTTTGACCTGTCTTTTTTGTTTCCAAGATACCAAAGTCCCCCAATTACCCCAACTAGGACAATAATAATGGTTATTGAAACCTTTTTAGCATTGGAATTCACGGTGTTTCAAAAAAATGAGTCTACCGATAATATTTTTTATCGTACTGTTTTTAAAAATTCAGAAGACTAAAGACTCTAAAATATTATATCATATGGCTGATATAAAAATATAAAAATAGTGGATATCTATTGGTTTTTCTTAAATAGTGAATTTTAAGTATTGTGATATAATTTTTTTATGTTTAAGAAATCTTTTGCATTTTCTTTGAGCCTTATTTTTTTATTATTTTTGACTTCTCCTTTATGTGTTCGAGCGGCTAATTCATTAGATCTAACCATTTCTGATGGTAGTATTACTCCAGCGGAACAGGCTAAACTGTTGGCACAAATAGAATCTCTGAGTATTCAGGTTCAGAAATTGATGGCGGCTAAGGTAAATTCGCAAAATTTGGCAAATTTACCAAATTTGGATCAGCTAAGACCCCTGTCAGACTTCAAAGATCTAAAAGACTTATCCCGCTATCTTAGGGGGGTAAACATGCCTCAGTATGCCGATTTCATTGATACAGTTGAGAGGGTTGGGGCCACAATCAATGATTTAAAAAGGGAGTTTTCTTCTCTGAAAGACCTGTTTAATGGCGTTAGTTTAAGCAAGGCTTCAGAATATGCCACCTTTTTGGATAATTTTGGTAATTTGGGGGGCGACCTTTCTTCTCTTCTGCGTAATTTTGGTAACCTAAGGGAAATGATCTCTTCTTTAAAGAACTTGAATAATCTAAAGGATTTAAATCGTTTAATTTTCAATATTAAGTTATTGGGGGGAACCCTTGATCAGCTTTTAAATGGGTCCCCTGACCTAAAATCTCTCCTTAAAAGCCTAGATACCCTTAGGAATATTGCTAAAATCGCTGACACCCTAAGTCGTCTAAAAGATTTGGGAGGTAATTTAAATCAAATTTTATCTCAGGTTGGCAATATTAAGAATTTAGTTACCAGTCTCTCTAAATTGGCTAATTTATCTCAAATTAACGATCTTCTTTCTAGTCTTAAGGGCTTAAAGGTAACATTGTCAGACCTCCTGCAGGGTTATAATAGTTTAAACGACTTATTGTCTAGTCTGAATAATTTAAAAGACCTGGGGGATGTTATTAAGACCATAAATTCTCTTGGTCAACTCGGAGCGACTATTCAGGATTTAACCAAATCTTTTGGTACGATAAAAGAGGCTTTAAGTCAGATTAGTAATTTAAATCTTGGTAATGTTGCTAGTAATTTGCAGGAGGCCATTAAGCAAGGACTAAATATCTCTAAATTAACTGATTTAATGGGAAATGGTTCTCTCTCTAAGTCGTTACAAGCTTTGTCTGCTCGTTCGGGCGCACTTTCTGGGGCCTTGGGTGGTTCAAACTTGCCCTTTGGTGGTTTTACGACTGCCGTTCTCCAGTGTACTTGTTCTGGTGATTATAGTTTGATTACGATGCAGCCAGCGGCAAATAATCTTCCTCGAACCTTGATGTACAGCCCCAGCAAGGCGATTACTTATGAGTATGGTCAAATTCCTCAGGTGGGAGTTTACTTGTTGGGTACTCACGCCGAGGATAAAGTTTGTAAAATATATGTCGGTATTGGTTGTACTGTTGCTGGTGTGGGAAAAGATATTGTGATGGTGGGAACTTCCGGTGGCCGGGAAGGTGGCAGTAGTGGTGGTGGTACCCCACCCTCTCCTCCTACCCAACAGGAACAATTCCCTATGCCACCATCCACGCCCCCAGATCAGTGTAAGCGTATGGGAGATAAAGCTTATGTCTATAATTCTCGTGGGACTGGTTACTACCCAACTCCTAGCGCTACAGGGAGCGATGAAAATAGATTGGAGGGTGGTCCAAATGATCGTTTGGGGGCCCCTCTTCAAACTCTTCAAGATTATCTAGAAGGGAAAGCCAGTTATGTTTCGGTGGCAATGGATGCTGGAGCTTTTCCTTATGGTACGGAGTTGTGCATTCCTGAGTTTGAAGCTAAATATGGCCGGCAGATTGTGTTTAGGGTGGTGGATACTGGTGGAGATTTTGTTGGACAAGGAACGAGTCGGATTGATGTCTGTACTAGGAACAGACAATACTCTGAAGAAGCTCCTCCAAATGGTTCACTGACTTTGGTTTCTGCGCTGCAGAGTGCTCGCTAAAATTAAAATAAAAAAAACGCCCAATTGGGCGTTTTTTTTATTTTAATTTGAGTCTATCTCCAACTTTTATCTGAAGACCTTCTATTGATCCGCTAGCCATTTCTAATACAAATTGAGCCAGTTTTAAGCTGGTAACTGTCGCCGGATAAGAACTTGGTAATAAATTTTCCGTTAAATCAACCACCTGGTAATTTTTGTCTAACCAGACGATGTCTAGGGGGAAGTTCATATCCTTCATCCAAAATTGGTAAAAATCTGGTTTGTCAAAGATAAACAACATTCCAGAGTCAGGTGAAAGATTTTTTCGTCCCGATAAACCCTTTGTCCTCTCCGCCTCGGTTTGGGCGATTTCTACCGAAATTGTTTTATTTCCAATCTCTAGTTTTGAAATATTATTTTTGATTGAGGATGTTTTTCCGTTACTGTTATCGTTTATTCGCTGACTAATTATTAGTCCTAGACTAGATAAGAATATTAAGATAATTAGAGAATAAAAAAGCTTATTTTTCATTGCATTTTAAAGTTTTTTAACTAGATTTTTCCATTGACCCAAGGATAATTCTTCAGCTCGAGCTTTAGGAGAAATGCCACAATTTACCAAAGTTTCTTCGGAAATACCCAAATTCCCCTTTAACATTTTACGTTTTTGACCAAAACCTTTTTTTACAATTTCAAAAAAGCGATTTTCCGAGAGATTGGAGAAATATTTTTTGGAAATATTATCAATTAGTAGAACGGCTGAATCGACATTTGGGGCGGGATTGAAATTTCCTCGACTCACAGTACGAATATACTTCGGTTCGCCATAAGCTTTAACGCTGATTGATAAGATGCTTTCCTTGGTGTTCCGAGTAATAATTCTTTCAGCGACCTCTTTTTGAACCATTAAAACCATTGCCTTTGGTTGATAATTGCTTTCCAAAAACTGTCTCAGGATTTGGCCGGTAATGTAATAAGGAATATTGGCGGCAATTTTATAGCTACCCGCTTTTAAGCCACTGCTTTTGGGGTCAAAAGATAAAATATCTCCGTGGATAAGAGTAAATTTGCCGGTTTCAATAGATTTTGCAAATTTTTCTGTTAAAAAAGAAATTAGCCGATTATCTTTTTCGACAGCAATAACTGTCGCCCCAGTCCTAAGGAGCTCTTCAGTTAAAACACCTTGACCGGGTCCGATCTCAAGAATGGTGTCGCTTGTCTTAGCTTCAATAGCTTTAACAATTTCTTTGACAATTGTCCCGTTTTTAAGAAAGTTTTGTCCGAGGGACTTTTTTGCGAAAATCATGGCTTAATTATACGTAAAACAAGGCTTTTTATCTGCATTGATTTATTTTTTAATTTATGATATAATAAAGGAAGATATGGTTCCAAGGCGTTTCTACTTGGAAAAATTTAAGTCAGAAAGAGGAACACCCACCATGAGTGGAACAGCCTCAGTCCCTGGTTGGTATGTTGAATTTCAAGCCGCCCTGCTGCGTCAAGCTCCTCGCCCTGGCGAGATTGATCAGACTACGGCCAAGGGGTGGACCAGCAATCAAAAGGGTCTCAAAAAGAACCTGGCGAATTGCCTCCTTCATTCGACAACACTCTCAATTCTCGAGCTTGTTTCGACAGTCGTGGTCCCCGCCACCACTAGCAGGTTCGTCGCCAAAGAGAAGTTTGTGGTCAACAATAAACATAATGCTTCGGTGAAGATCTCGTCGGTCTGGGACGACTTCGCTTGGTGGTTCCTGTCGAATGATGGTAAAATCGAAGGTCCGATCAGCGAACAGACTCTCCTCTGTCACAAATTGCGGAAGTCCTCGTTAGACCGCCCCATCATCAACGAGCTCGGTGGCGAAGCGAAAGCTGAAACCACTCTCTCTGAGATGTTCTCCCTTATGGAGAAACAGAAGAATGGTGAATCTGGCGTTCTTTTGAACAACAGCTGCGCCAACATCTTCTACATCAAGGACCAGGATGGTGTGCTTCGCGCAGTCTACGTGCGTTGGTGCGGCGACAGCTGGGAAGTCGACGCGGACCCTGTTGGTGGGACCCCGGACGCGTGGCCTGATGGCAACCGGGTATTCTCTCGCCTAAGTGTCCCCTTGTCTGTTCTCGAATCCTCGGGACTTGCTCAGACGATAAGCTGACACTTTGTTCTTCCTGATCTGTCGAAGTGTTTCCTTAACCCTTGGTTTGCTTCGGCAGACCGGGGGTTTATTTTTTAAAAATCGATATAACTAGTTGTCTCAGGAGTAACAGCCTCCCCTTCGGCGGGAGCAAGAAGAGACTCATCAATATCAAAAATAAATTCACTTGGCATTGTCATTTGGCGAGAGCCAAAAATAGTGCGCATTTGGGCGTAAGTGAGATAAAGTTTTGTTTTGGCTCGGGTGAGAGCGACATAAAATAAGCGACGTTCTTCTTCGTCATCTCTTTTTTCGTCATTGCCCATAGGGCGGTGCGGAAATAAATCTTGTTCTAGTCCGGTAATAAAAACAACTTTAAATTCGAGACCTTTAGAGGCATGAACAGTCATTAGCCTTATGCCACTACTGTTTTTGGTTTGATCTAGACTGTCTTGATCGGAAACGAGAGGGGCGTCAGTAACCAACTGCATAATTCCTTCCACTGTAGGTAGATCATCGTAGCGCACCGCTAAGGAGGCGAATTCTTTAAGGTTTTCTAATCTTTCTAAACCTTCTTCATCTCCTTTCTCTAAAACTCCCCCAATACCAGTCTCTTCAATCACATATTTTACAAATTCAGAAGGTGTGGACGACTCAGCTTTCTTTTTTATTCGTCCTAAGAGGTTTTGAAAACTGGCAATTTTATCTTGCATTTTGGGAGGCAGGCTCTCTATTCCACCAGCGAATATTTTTTCTAAAGTTACCTGACCAATGCCTCGGGGAGGAATGTTGATGATTCTTTTGATACTTTCTTTGTCTTTTGGATTAAAAGCGGTTTTTATGAAGGATAATAAGTCTTTTATTTCTTTGCGGTCGTAAAATCTAGTGCCCAAGACTTGGTAAGGCACCCCGGCTCGTAAGAAAGACTCTTCCAGGACTCGTGATTGGAAATTAGCTCGATAAAGAACAGCAATTTCTTCGGGTAAAACCCCCTCTCTGATTAGCTCAAGTGAAGTTTCGGCAATGTATCTTCCCTCGTCTTGTTCCGAAAAACCCGAGTAAAGAGTGATTTTTTCTCCGTCCGCATTTTTTGTAAACAAATTCTTTTCTCGGCGTTTTTTATTTTTTTTGATGACGTCATTGGCAGCCGTTAAAATAGTTTGGGTTGAACGATAGTTTTGTTCTAATAAAACCACTTTGGCTTCCGGGTAATCTTTTTCAAAATTTAAAATGTTTTTATAGTCGGCCCCGCGCCAACTGTAAATAGATTGGTCGATATCGCCGACCACACAGAGGTTTTGGTGTTTCTTAGCTAGAAGAGTGGTTAGGTCGTATTGAATTGTGTTGGTGTCTTGGTATTCATCGACATGGATATATTTCCAGCGGTCTTGGTAGAGGTTTAAAATGTCTGGGTGTTTATCAAACAACTCAGCTGTTTTCAGCAGGAGATCATCAAAATCTAGAGCCCGTTCTTGTTTTAATATATCTTCATATTTTAGCCAGACCCGAGCAATGACACTTTGATAAAATTCCGAATGGGAACTTTTACTGTAGGTATTGATATCAACGCTGTCTCCTTTTAGTTTTGAGATCGCGTGCATGACTTTGCGTGGCTCAAAACGTTTTTCGTCAACTCCCAGTTCTTTGATTGCTTGCTTTATTTTGGTTAAGGATTCGTCTTTATCATAAATAGAGAAAAAGCGGTCTAGTCCCAAGACTTGTCCATGGGCACGAAGGATATAGACACCCAAAGAGTGAAAAGTGCTCATAAACGGACGGCTTTGTAGAGCTTCTAATCCCGTTGATTCTCTTTGTGATGTGTCAATCATTGAATTGACCCGATCACGCATTTCTTTGGCCGCTTTATTGGTAAAAGTGATGGCTAAAATGGCTTCTCCTGGCACCCCTTTGTTTATTAAGTGTAAAATGCGATGAGTGACGGTCTTGGTTTTACCGGCTCCGGCTCCGGCAATAATCAAAAGCGGCCCTTCTGTGTGAGTGGCCGCTTCTTTTTGAGGCAAATTAAGTTCATCGAGATGGTTCATAGATGACCTATTTTAGCATATCTCTTAAGGAGTGAGAAAGATCGTTTTCAGAGGCTAGATCGGTGTTTTTTTGACTAAACTAAGTTATTTATCTCTCAACACTGTTTTATTTTGTCTTTGTAAAATACTTTTTTATTTTTGTCAGCCAAGGAAAGGTGACTTTGCTGACTTTTTCTTGATTAAATTTGCCAACAAATGTTCCTGCCCCTAGTCTTTTTGAAAGATGATATTCGCCAGTTTCTGGAAAATATTCATCCACCTGCCATAGGCCTTTTTCGCCTAGAACCTCAACTTTGGTACCAACTTCTAGCGCTTCGTGCTTGTCACCCTCTTTTTCGGTAAGAGAATTTGCTAGTTTTTGCCACCAAGAGTTGGCCCGGGAAACCTCTTCAGGAGAAAATCGTGAGATTTGATTAAATCCATAATTATCTACCTTTGTCAGATGATAATAAACTCCATCGTATTTAACCACCCTCCACTCACTTGAACTTCCTTTGGCTGTTACTTTTTGGCCAGGTTTGAATGGGTTGTGGTTGGGGCTCGGCTCTTTTTTAGGTAAGTTTTTAGGTTTTTCTATTTCTGGCTCTGAAATTTCTTCTCGGGGGACCCGGATTTCCTGTTCCCCGTTTTGAAGGACATATATTTGATCAAGAGGAGAAAAATCTACCACACTCCAATCTTTTTCCGACCCCTTGACCTTTACAATTTCTAGGGGTTCAAATATTTTGGATTTAGTTTCCAAGTTGTTTTCTATTTTTTCCGGCTTGGTCTTTCTCACTCCGCCTTCCGATCGAGATAAAACATTCCTGATATCAATATTAGGTTTTGAGACTTCCTTTATGTTAGGAGCCGTTTCTGACTCCCCCGCACCACTTGCCTGCTTGAGTTCTGAGCCCTCCTTCTTGGGAGGAAGAGGTTTTTCCATTACTTTTCTGATTGTTTCTCTAATTTTTTCGGCCCTAGCCTGTTTGTCACCCTTCTCAACCGCCTGCCTAATTATCTCTTTTCGCCTTTCTTCCCATTGTTCTTTAGTATATTCGCGTTTCCCAAAAACTTTGTATGGTTTTGGATCAACGATATTTTCTTGGCCGGCAATTTTGTTCGCCCTGGCCATGGCGATTTCTAGTTGAGTTTTAAGCTCCTGGGAAGGGCTAGTTTTTGTTACCGAAGCAATGTCTACTATTTCCGCTTCCGAGCTATTTTCTTCCAGTTTTTCTTGGGGTTTTGGATTCATAATTTTACACTTTTATATTATAATGATAGAGACTTTCTATTATTATATTCTATTTAATGAAAAAACAAATGTCTGAGCATATTTTGTCAAATGATCTGGAATCGGAAATTGCCGAGCTGTCTCGTCAAATAGAAGATAAAAAGCGAGCTTTGGAAATGGAAAACGGTATTTCTCATGAGGAACGGGAGGTTGTGTCTCAGGCTGTCGCCGAACATTTTTATCCTGATTTCGCTTCTTCAGACACAGTGTCACCAAACAACAACGAAAACCCTGCTGATGATGTTGTTAAGCCTAAAGCAACTCTAACTAAGGATTATCTCGATACCCTGGTTCCTGAAACAGTGGAAGCTGTTAATGCATATGTTTCCATGATTCCTAGGGAGGGAATCAGGAAGACTATCAATAAAGTTCAAACCGAACAACCTTTTTTAATTGATGCTTTTCATGATGCCCTGGTTACTCGTTTGTATGATGAGCTGAAGGATCGAGGAATCATAAAGTAAGTTTTTGGATTGCCTATTTGGATGGATCCCGTAGTGTTAAATGACATCATTGGTGGGGTTACCTGGTAAGCAAAAAAAGATGTTCAAAAATAATTATCAATCTAATACGGTGCCCTAGGGGGGTCCCAACAGAACAATGTCATTTTTCACTAACGGGATGGATTTTTATACTTTGTTTGTAGTCTATCTTGTTCCGCTTTACGCTCTCGTTCTTTTATGTTTGGTGGTCGTCCTTTATTTGCGTCGGCCGTCGCTCGTTTCTTTAGATCTGAAAGTTTTGTCGATTAAGATTGGACGTAAATCGGAGACAGAAAAAAGTGGGCAAAAGGATTTTCTTCATGATGTGGGTCTAATGGAGCAACTGCTCACCTCCCTCTCCTCTATTCGCAAACCATTTGTCTTTGAGGTTGCTGTTCATAACAGTTCAGAGCATATTTATTTTTATTTGGCGGTTCCTCGCAACTCTTTAGATTTTGCTAAGCGTCAGATCCAGGGTTTGTTTTTAGATGCTGAGGTGACCGAAGCGGTTGAGTATAATATTTTTGCTCGCCAGGGTGAAAGCACTGGAGGTTACTTGTCTTTAGCGGAAAGTAGTATTTTGCCAATCAGAACTTATCGTGAGGCCGAGGTTGATTCTTTTGCTCCAATTTTAAGCACCCTATCTAAATTAAAGGAAGATGGTGATGGGGCGGCGATTCAATTGGTGGTTACACCCGCTCTTGAATTTGATAAAAAAAATATTATCAAGAGTTTAGAGAAATTAAAGAATGGGACAAAAACCAAAGAAGTTTTGCACCCCTCCTCTGGTCTCAAGGAGGTTGGCAAAATACTTTTTCCGGAAAAACCCAAAGAGGATTTAAAGCCGGAACCAAAATTGATTGATGAAGAGGCGGTTAAGGCTCTTCAGTCCAAGATTTCCAAACCTCTTTTTGCAGTAAACATGAGAATTGTTACTTCTTCGACTGATCCTGATCGGGCGGAGGAGATTTTTCTTTCTATTTCTGGCGCTTTCTCGCAGTTTGCTGCGGCCATGAGAAATAGTTTCAAAATCATTGTCCCTAAGAAAATCAAAAAGTTTTATTTTGAGTATGCCTTCAGGGAGTATTCTGATCGACAAAAAATGGTTTTAAATTCTGAGGAAATCGCGAGCTTGATTCATCTACCAACTTATTCGTCTGATATTCCTCGTATTTCCTGGTTGCGGACCAAGGAAGTTCCTCCTCCGGCTAACTTGCCGCCCGAAGGAGTGGTGATTGGCGAGAATGTTTTCCGCGAGGATCATAAATTGGTAAAAATGACTGATGCTGATCGCCGCCGTCATCTATATATTGTTGGTCAGACTGGTGTTGGTAAATCTTACAAGATGTTGGCTCCAATGATTATTCAAGATATCGATGCTGGTAAGGGGGTTTGTCTAATTGATCCTCACGGTGACTTGGTAGATGTTATTTTGGAAAGGATCCCTCAGCATCGTTTGGATGATGTCATTGTTTTTGATCCCGGTGATTTGCGTCGGCCTTTAGGTTTGAACATGCTTGAATATAACTTGGCCAAACCAGAGGAAAAATCTTTTATCGTTAGTGAATTAATGAATATTTTCAATAGCCTGTATGACTTGAAAACCACCGGCGGTCCAATGTTTGAATATTATTTGCGTAACGCCCTTCTGTTGATGTTGGGAGATGCGGCTTATGAGCCCGCTACCCTACTGGATGTTCCTCGAATTTTTTCCGATAGTAACTACCGGAATGAAAAAATTGCTCGTTGCAAAGATCCTTTAGTGGTAGATTTCTGGACCAAAGAAGCAAACAAAGCGACTGGCGATCAGGGTTTGGCGAACATGACTGTTTATATTGTTTCTAAGTTTTCTACTTTTATTTCTAATGATTATATGCGGCCGATTGTTGGCCAGGTGAAGTCGTCTTTTAATATCCGTGATTTAATGGATAAGCAAAAGATTTTGTTGGTGAAATTAGCTAAGGGAAAAATTGGTGATATGAATGCGAGCCTGTTAGGTATGATTATCACTGGCCGAATTTTGATGGCGGCCTTAGGACGCAGCGACATGAAACAAGAAGAGCGGAAAGATTTTTATTTCTATATCGATGAGTTCCAAAACTTTACGACTGATTCGATCGCTAGTATTTTATCAGAAGCTCGCAAGTATGGTTTATGTTTGACTGTTGCTCATCAGTTTATTGCTCAACTGAAAGATGAAATCAGGGAGGCGGTTTTTGGTAACGTGGGATCAATGGTCTCCTTCCGGGTGGGGAATGCCGATGCCGAATCCTTGATTAAACAATTTGGTCCAGAGTTTAGTGAAAAAGATTTGACGTCCGTGGAAAATGATCGAGCTTTGATTAAGTTGTTGATTAATGGTGAACCAGCTCGACCTTTTAGTATTAACTGCTTCCCTCCTCGGGCTGGTTTTCCAGAATTACGACCAAAATTAGAAGAGCTTTCTCGCCTCACTTATGGTCGAGAATTGGCCGAGATTGAAGACGAGATTTTTAGAAAATTACGACCGCCGGCTCCCGCTCCTGAAGTCTAAATTTTTTAAATTAAAAAGCTCCCTAGGGAGCTTTTTAATTTGAAGAAAAAAAGCCGCTTATCTTTTGATTAAGCGGCGGAATCCGAACCACAGAGTTCTCCCTAGGACTAGGATGATTCCATTGACCATGCGGACGGCCGATGGAATCCGAGTTTTGTGCAGAGAGCCCCGTGGGTCCACGGAGGCCTTGAAGTTCTTTTTGGTAGTGCCCCAAGCCTCCCTACCTGTTCGTGCCATATCTTGACGATAGTCTCTTTCGTTATAGGCCATCTTTCGAGTCCTCTTTTTTTTGCAGTTTATTAGGCTAGTTCAATCTTTATATATAATAACATTTTATTATATATAAGTCAAGGTGGTGGCGGATTTAGGCAACTAACCTTGGTAGATAAGTAGATTTTTGGACCCCCCTATTTGACTTTTTGTCTTATCCACAGGTTAATAAAAAAATAATGGAACTACTACCCTCTCTGGGGGTATAATTTTGAAGTTCCTCTTTTTTTAGGAATTTACGGCGAAGCTTGGGTAAGTGGCAGAATTCTTGATTATTACTATAGAAATAAGCGTATTTTACCTAAATATACAAAGTCTGTTTCTCGTTTAAACAAGAAACCGTCTAAAAAAACGTTATTTTTGAGCCGATTTGATAAACGGTTTGTTTGGAGTTTTTTGTTTATTTTGGTTCTTATTATTCCCTTGAGTGCTAAGGCGGGAATTTTTTCTTTTGTGACAGATATTTTGGTTGGGTCAACTAGAGAAGTACAGGCTTCGGCGAAGTTTGAAACGGTTCAAAAAATGGCTTTACTTGAAGCATCTGATGCTAATAACCCTAACGCTGTGGGGGTTGGTCAATTTGACACTCAGATTGTCGATGATACCTCTCTTTTAGCTGAGTCTGGTCCCCTAGGTAGCGCAGCCGATGTGGCCTCGTCTTCTCCGGCGACGAGTGATCAAATTAGTGTTTATACTGTTCGAGCGGGCGACTCCCTCTCTAGCATTGCTAAAATGTTTAATGTCACAGTTAATACTGTTTTGTGGGCCAACAATTTAAAAAAGGGTTCCGCCATCCATGAAGGTGATACTTTGGTGATTCTTCCTATCTCCGGATTGCAATATACGGTTAAAAAAGGCGATACTCTAGACTCAATAGCCAAAAAATATGGCGGTGATAAAGGAGAAATCATGGTCTTTAATAATTTAGAAACTGAGAAACTTAATATTGGAGATGTGATTGTTATCCCCGATGGTGATGTTCTGACCCCCGCTCCTACCAAGCCGGTAGTTGTCACTAAGGGTGGTAAGAAAACGATTGTTTACCAGGACACCAGACCTAATTATGCTGGTTACTATAGTTGGCCGGTGGCGGGTGGGCACAAGTCTCAGGGTTTACACGGTAATAATGGAATTGATATTGCCGCCCCTAAGGGTACCCCTATCTTGGCGGCAGCTGGGGGTGTGGTTATTTTAGTCCGTGAAGGTGGATATAACGGCGGTTACGGAAATTATGCTGTTATCAAGCATCCTAACGGCACCCAAACTCTTTATGGTCATGCGACTTCTTTCTCAATTTCTACTGGAGAAACGGTTTCTAAAGGGCAGACGATTGGAACAATTGGTTCCACTGGTCGTTCAACCGGTAACCACCTACATTTTGAAGTGCGCGGAGCCAGGAATCCGTTCTAGAACAATTTTTAATTTCAAATTAGAAATTAAAAATTAATCTAATTAAAAAACCGGCCTAGGCCGTTTTTTTATGTATTTGTAATTTGACATTTGAAATTTGAAATTGATTTAAACTCCCACTCTTGGCCTATACTGCAATGCTTCTAAAATATGCTCTTCTTTGATATTTTCTTCGCCCGCTAGATCGGCAATGGTGCGGGCTAGTTTTACAATTCGGTGATAAGCGCGAGCTGAGAGATCTAGTCTGCGGGCAGCCTCATTTAAAAGTTGAGAACATTTTTCATTAATTGGGGCATAGCGGACGATTTCGCGGATGCTCATTTCCGCATTGGTAGTTATTTTTAATTTATCTTTAGCAAAGCGGTTTAATTGAATTTGGCGGGCTTTGATTACTCGTTGGCGAATATCGGCCGAAGACTCCCCCTTCCCAGATTCGGAGCTTAATTTTTCATGAGCAATTTGTGGAACATCTAACCAAAGATCAATGCGGTCAACAATTGGTCCTGATAACTTTCTTTCATAACGTCCAAGGTCTCCAGCGCTGCAAATACAATCTCGAGTTTTTGATCCGCGGTGACCACAAGGACAGGGATTCATAGTGGCAATTAAAATGAAATTAGCGGGCAAAAGAATTGAACCTTTGGAGCGACTAATAAAAATTACCTTATCTTCGAGTGGTTGTCTCAAAGCTTCAATCACTCTCTTTTCAAATTCCGGAAATTCATCTAGAAACAAAACTCCTCGGTGAGATAAAGTGATTTCTCCTGGTTTTGGCCAAGTTCCTCCTCCGACAATCGAGATGTAAGATGAGGTGTGGTGAGGGGCTCGAAATGGGGCCTGAGTAATAATGTCAGTTTCTAAAACTCCAGCAGCGGAATGAATACCCGTTGTTTCCACTATTTCGTCATAAGACAGGGGTGGCAGAATACCACAAAAAGCTTTAGCTAACATTGTTTTACCAGTTCCGGGCGGACCAAACATCGTGGCATTGTGTCCACCAGCTGCGGCGATTTCTAATCCCCGCTTTGCTCCCTCTTGAGCACGAATGTCAGAAAAATCAAACTGTGGAGCGTGTTCACTGGCATCAGTTTTTGTTTCTGGTTGGATACTTATTTCGAAGACTGGTTCAGGTTCCCCGCCTTCGACTGGGGCTTTTACGGCTGGGCACAAGTGGTCAATAATTTCTTTTAAAGATTGGCAGGGAAAAATTTTAATATCGTGAATCAAGGCTGCTTCACAGGCGTTTTCTTTTGGTAGATAGACTTCTTCAAACCCTTTTTGCTTGGCGGCTTGAGTCAATAAAAGAGAACCCTTTATTGGTCGAAGTTTTCCGTCTAGAGAAAGTTCTCCTAGGAATATTTTTTTCTTGGGATTAAATTTTATTTCGCCTTCGGCTAAGAGATAAGCTAAGGCAATTCCTAAATCAAAATGAGACCCCTCTTTTTTAATATCAGCTGGGGCGAGAGAGACAATGATTTTTTTATTACCCTTAACGACGGGTTTAAAACCAGAATTTTTTACGGCGGCATTTATTCGGTCTTTGGCTTCGTCTATTGCCTTGTCAGCTAGTCCAACAATCGAAAAAGAGTGGAGACCTTTGGAGGTGTCCACTTCAATGTCGACAATATTAGGTTTGAGCCCAACAATTTGAACCGTATGAAGTTTGGATAACATAGAAATAAATCAGAATTCAAAGAGTAAAAATCAAAAATTAAATTATAAATATTTTGGCTAATAATTTTTGCAGTTTGAATTTTGATTTTTGGATTAGAAGAGAATTTGTTACTACAAGTTCTCTTCATTGTCCATATGTTTTTTGCAGGTGCGGGCGGTGGGATTAGCTTCTAGGCGGTCTTCCTCAATTGGTTCGTTGTTTATTTCACAGAGACCAAATTTCCCCTCCGCTATCTTTTGCAAAGCAAGGTTTACTTTTGCCAACTGTTTTTCTAGTGGTTCTTCGGCAGCGGTTCTTTCGTTCATATCTTCCAATTCCTCGGCGACTTCATCGCTCGAAGTGGCCCCACTTTGATCTTCAGCTCTCACGGCTTCCCATTCATTAGGATTTTCTTTATCTCTAACGGCAAAAGAATTTAGCTCAGCGGTGAGCTTAATTTTTTCTTCTTCTAGCTTGGCTTTATATTTATCAGTATTCATGTGTTTATCAGGTTATTTATATAGGTGATTATACTTAAAGGTTAGAGACTTTTCAATTGTCTAGTTGGTCCGGCTAGTTTTTTGGTCGAGGGGTGTTGTAAGCCACGTAGGCGCGATATAGAGCGTCCTCACTTTCAGCAATCACCAAAGTGTTTCGATCTAGAAAACTGTAAATCATCACAATTTTCCCCTGGTCGTTGGTTAGGACTCGGGTATTGATGTTTTTGATTAATCGATCAGAAAAAGTCTGTTTGGTTGAGGTTCCTACCAGATTTTTGCCGTCCAAATTCTTAAAAATATTTGGTAGATAATCACCCTCATGGTCTAGAAGAGTCTGAAAAACATTATCAAACAGGTCTATTTTAAAAGTAAAAAAGAGAGATTTTTCTTCTGACCCCTTATACAAACCGATCATATAATCATTAACAAAACGTGAAAAATCTTCTGGAATGGCTGACTGACTGTATTTTTGCCACTCAGGAAAACTCAACAGGCTTTTTTTGGTGGTTTTTCCATCAGGGCTAGAAAGAACTTTGGTAAAATAAATATTGTTTATTGTTTCGCCAGCGGTTGCGGGGGCCGTTAGTAATTCGGTTACGGTGCTGATTAAGTTGGCTGTCGGCACTTTTGTGGTGTCTATTTCGGTGCTAGTTTCGGCGTAGATGATTGATTGCACCACTATATTTGACCCAGCGGTGGTGTTGGTTTTATTTATCCAATACCAGTACCCTCCGGCTCCTCCTCCGATAATTAAAATCAAAAAAATAAATAAAATCGTTAGAGTTTTCCAAATACTAAAGGGGCTTTCTTCTGGACTAATGATTGATCTCGGCGCCCGCTCTTGTTCTGAGATGGCAATTTTGGTGGCTGATAGTTTTTCGTTTTGGACTGCTCCTGCGAGATCACTTTGGAGGGTTCGTAGAGGGTGAAGGCTTGAACCTTGTTCATTTTTTAATTGTTCAATTATATTTTGTGATTGAACAAACTCATTTTCTTTCTGTTTTAGTTCTTGTTCTTTGGCCGCCTGTTGGGTTCGTCGGGCTTCTTCCTCAGCCGCTTTTTTTTGGGCTTCCTCTGCTTGTCGACGCTTCACCTCCTCGTCAATTCTTTTGCGCATCATTTCCCTGTCAATCGCTTCTTTTTCTCTAGTTTCTCGTCTAATTCTTCTTTCTGATCCCTCCATTGCCAAACGCGCTAATCGACGCATTTCCTCGGTATTTTTATTTTCTGCCATCTCTTTTTCTTCTATCTTTTTTCCGCCCATCGCCAAACGCGCTCGTTCACGAGCTTCTTCTTGTTCGGTGTTGATGGGAGGAGTAGGCATGAAATCAATTATAAATGTCAGATGTCAAATTATAAATCAAAATTAATAAAAAGGTATTTCATTTGACTTTTGACATTTGTAATTTGAAATTAAATAAGTTCTCTCTTTAATTCATCTAGTTTCTCTATTAGTTTTTCTTCTTCATCTAAAAGAGGTTGATATTTTTTTGTATTTTCTTCAATTTCTAGTTCGATTTTTTTGATCTTATCCTGAATGACCCATTTTCTTCCTTCGATTTCTTTCCGTTTATCCGCGACCACTTGCCGTCTTTTTTCTACCGCCTGTTTTTGTTCTGGGAGAGCGGCTTGCTCTTCTTCTAACTCAATCTTTTTTTCCTCATCTTCTGTGGCTGTTTCTTCTGCCAGAATAGGATCTAAACTTTTCTTTAGGGTTGTACGCTTGCTGTCTAAATCAATCCAGTCAAGTTCCAATTTTTCCTTTGCTTTTTCAATCTTCGCCTTTTCTTCCTCCAAGTGGGCACTTTCTGACTTAACCTTCTCTTCTTTTTCTCGCTGTTGTCTTTCGGCGGCTCTCTCTGGCCCTTCCATGGCTACTCGAGCGGCTTCTAATTTTTCTGCAATAGTTGGTTCTTTGACTGGTGCTGGACTGGTTGGCTGAGCGGGAACAATGTCGGGAACTACTTCCTTGGGCGTTTCTGGAATTACATTTGCTGGGGTTGCAGTTGGTTCGGCTTGAACCGGCGTCACAGGTTTTGCTGCTGGGTTTGGAGTCGGTGTTACTGGGGTCTCTGGGGTATCACCATCAGATGGACGAGTTTTGATTGGTTCTTTTGGGGTGATTGGGTTAGCGGAAGAATTTGGTTGTATGTCCGGTTCCATAAAAATTTAGATTAATTTAAAAAATGTTAAGAGACTGCCTTATATTATATCATTCGATTTTTTTATTGGTACTCCAATAAGTAAAAATCGCGTCAGAAAATGACCACATTTTTGACGTAAAATATATGTCTTAATCATACGATTGTTTTAAGGTAACTGCAAGAGATATTAAGATTTTGGAAAAAATTCTTTATTGTCTTGCCACGACATAAAAACACCCCGCCTTGGCGGGGTGTTTTTATGTCTGCTTATATTGTTTCGGGTGTGGTGTGAGCTGTCCCCGTTGAGGAAGGTGGTGGTGTTGGAGGAACAGGCATTTTGTTTTTGGCAAAATCTGGGTCAGCTAACTTGATGGAAAGGTTTAGTCGGCCTTTTTCGTCTACTTCTTTAACTGCTACTGGAACCTTGTCCCCCACTTGAACGAGATCAGTGACTTTGTTTACTCGAAATGGTGCCATTTCAGAAATATGAACCAGACCCTCATCTCCATTTTTTCCAATTGCGACGAAAGCGCCGAAATCCATCAGACGAGTAACTGTCCCTTCAAATCTCTCGCCGTGTTTATAAACATGAACAATTCCTTCAATTGTTTCTTTGGCTGCCTCTACCCCCTCTTTCTTGCCGGTGATTGTTACTGAGCCGTCATCTTCGATTTCAATCTCTGCCCCAGTATCAGCGGTAATTTTTTGGATAACTTTTCCGCCGGGGCCGATAACGGCTCCAATTTTCTCCGGATTGATTTTAATCATCACAATTTGTGGAGCAGAATCTTTAAGGGTTTCTCGTGGAGCGGGAATCGCTTTAGTAATCACCTCTAAAATTTGCAAGCGGGCCGTTTTAGACTGTTCCATTGCTTCTTTTAAGATTTTGACTGGAATCCCTCCTACCTTAATATCAAGTTGAATACCGGTAATTCCCACGGTTGTTCCGGCTACTTTGAAATCCATATCACCATGGTGATCCTCGGGTCCCTGAATGTCGGTTAATATTTTGTATTTGGTAGGATCTTTTTCATCACTCATGAGGCCAGTGGCAATTCCAGCGACCGGACGGGAAATTGGTACTCCGCCGTCCATAAGTGCTAGCGAAGAACCACAGACAGAACCCATTGATGTTGAGCCGTTAGAAGCAAGGGCTTCGGAGACAATTCTGATTGTATAGGGGAAAACTTCTCTTGGTGGCAAGACTGCTCGGAGAGATTTTTCTGCTAACGCTCCATGTCCAATCGAACGACGGGAGGTTGATCCACTGCGACCGGTTTCTCCGGTCGAAAATGGTGGGAAATTATAGTGATGCATAAAGTATTTCTTGCCCTGAATCTCCATTCCTTCAATTAGTTGAGAGTCTTTTGGTCCAGAGAGAGTAAGGAATGACAAGATATGAGTTCCTCCACGATAAAATAGACCAACTCCATGAACAATACTAGAAATTCCTCCTGCTTCTGCTTGGATTTGGCGTAATTCATTCATTTTGCGGCCGTCAGCTCGTCGGTCGTTCTCGATCGCTTCTTTGTGTAACAGGTCGTTTACTTTTTCTTCATAATAATCGATCGCAGCAAAGACACTAGCTTCGGGCTTTGTCTCGCCAGAGCCTTTGGTGTCGGCGGAAAGTTTTTCTTTGTAAATTTTTATCCACTCGTCCATCAATTCGTAGATAGTTTTGTTTCCTGGCCCCGCAAAAATAGCTTTGTCCATTTTCCCAGCAATTTCTGTCTCAAAAAGTTCCACTAAACCTTCTGGAAGAGGTTTTTTCTCAATTACTTTTTTCTCCTTGCCAATTTCGGCAATAATTTGTTTTTGAAAAGCTTGGATTTTTTCAATCTCCACAACAGCTTTCTCCATTGCTTCACCCACCACGGCTTCTGAAACCTCCTTGGCTTCTGATTCGATCATGTTTATGTTGCCGTCTTTGCCGCAAACTAGTAGGTCCATGACCAAAGCCTCTCTTTCGGTGTAGGTGGGGTTGATGATTAGTTTTGATAAGTCAGGATTTCCATTAGCATCTTTGGTAATATTTATCCGAACCGCACTAACTGGTCCCCCAAAGGGAATATCAGACGTCGAAAGAGCTAATGATGCTCCTAGAACACCAAGGACATCGGGGTCATTATCGTTGTCGATAGATAAAACTGTGGTAACCACTTGGATTTCGTGACGAATAGATTGATCAAAGAGTGGTCTGATTGTTCGGTCGATAATCCGACCAGACAAGACGGCTTCGTCACTAGGCTTGCCTTCCCGCTTCATAAAGCGACCGCCTAGAATGCGTCCGGCCGCATAAAATTTCTCTTCGTAATCTACCGTAAGTGGCAAGTAATCCCCTCCCTCTTTGGCGTTTTTAGAAATAACTGCGGTGGTAAGGACAACTGTTTCACCATATTTAATTAAAACTGAACCGTTGGCTTGATCGGCCATATCGGTAAAGGTGGCGGTCAATGTTCGACCGCCTAGTTCCATGGAGTACTCTTTTTTGTACATATTTTTTGTGAGTGATTTTTAGATTAGAGACTTGAATATGCCACCTTGGCCGATTCAACTCTGAGTATCTAAAAACCACCCAAATTAACTTTTAATGGCTAAACTATAGCATGGTGCCTCGTCAAAATCTATGTTCTCCATCCAACAAAAAAACTGCCCATAAGGGGCAGTTTTTTTGAAATTAAATTTCTTCTGAATGCTTCGCTCCTCTTTTTGTGTGTGGGGCGGCGAAGAGGTAACGATGTGGATCGTTACATAAATCCATAAAGTCATCGGCTGCTTCAATTAGTTTGGATGATGTGCTTTTACTAAAAGAAACAACTTCTACCTGACAGCCCATATTTTCTTGCAAGTATTGAACTAGAGGAATAAAGTCTCCGTCTCCCGAACAAAGGATAACAGCATCTAGCTTTGGCGCCATTTTGACGGCATCAATAGCGAGCCCCACATCCCAGTCGGCTTTTTTTGCTCCACCAAAGAAAATTTGGAGATCTTTGGTTTTAATTTCGATCCCGACTTTTTCTAGGGCTTCAAAAAAAGCTTTTTCATCCCCCGTTTCGGTGGTTACAACGTAGGCGCGAGCGCGAATTAAATCTCGTCCGGCTACGGCATCTTTTAGAATATTTCCAAAGTTTACCCGAGCGTGATAAAGATTTTTGGCACTATGATAGAGGTTTTGTGTATCGATAAAAACACCGACCCGCTGACCTTCATGTTTAATTATTGACATAGTATTAGTTTGATTAAATATTAACCTGCCTGTGCAGGCTAGAAAGCAAAAATCCAAGATCTATGCTTTTCGTGTTTATTATTAAAAATATGTTAATTTCAAAAAACAAATATCTCTAGAAATCGACCCAATTGGAGTCTGTCAAATAAAAAAGCAGACTCTTAAAAATTGTAATTATTTTATTCTATCATTAAAACAACAATCCCGCCTGTGGGCGGGATGTAGTCTTAGGCAGCCGTCGCAGATTTTTTAGTTTTAGAAACAATAAACTTCTGGTGTTTGCGTCTCTTAGATACTAAGGAGAGCAAGCCTCGACGAGAATGATTATCTTTGCTGTGAGTTTTTAAATGACTAGCTAATTCAGCAATTCTTTCAGATAACATCGCTACCTGAACTTCAGAAGAACCAGTGTCTTTATCATTGATTTTGGCCTTCTTAATAATACTTTGCTTTTTCTTGGTCGTTAACATATTGAATAGAATAGTAGCATATATAGCTTAAAATTGCAAGTTAGTCCCCCTAAAGTCCAGACTGCCTATTTGCTTGTTATGTCGCATCCTGTAGTAGGTCTCGGTGCTGTTTTTTTGACACAGGAAGTAGTTTCTTAGCTCCAAAATTTACTACTGTGTCGCACAATTTTTCTGCTATAATAAACATAATGAACGTTAAGGAGTTAAAAAAACAATTTTTAGAGTATCTCGAAATAGAGCGTGGTCGCAGTTTAAAGACGGTGGAAAACTATGATCGTTATTTGAATAAATTTTTTAATTACTCTAAGATTGCCAATCCTGCTGACATTACTGATGATTCTTTGCGTGAGTTCCGTCTATGGCTTAATCGTCAACTGACCGGTAGTGGTAAAACGGCTGGAACAGTGAAAAAAAATACTCAAAATTACCATCTGATTGCCATTCGGACCTTTTTGAAGTATTTAGCTAAACGTAATGTTTCTTCTTTAGCTCCAGAAAAGATTGAACTAGCTAAAACTCCTGCTCGAGATCTGGATTTGGTTACTAGCCAGGAATTGGCCAGACTTCTGGCTGGTCCCGAGGGAAAAGACGAGAAATCTCTTCGTGATAAGGCTATTTTGGAGCTGTTCTTCTCGACTGGTCTGCGGGTATCGGAATTATGTTCCTTAAATCGAGATGATATTGATATGTCGCGCGGAGAATTCCCGATTCGTGGCAAGGGTGAGAAAATTCGTCTGGTTTTTATTTCTGATACAGCAAAACTGGCAATTAAAGAATATTTAGCTAGCCGCAAAGATATGGAGGAAGTTTTATTTGTAAATGTTGCCAAAAATGCTTGCCAGGGTAAGTCTCTTGCTCCCCGCCTAACCCCGCGTAGTGTAGAAAGAATAGTTAAGCAGTATGCCATAAAAGCGGGAATCTCTCGCAAGATGACTCCTCATACTTTGCGCCACCTATTTGCCACCGACCTTCTACAAAATGGTGCCGATATCCGTTCTGTTCAGATGATGCTTGGTCATTCCAGTATCTCTACGACCCAAATTTATACTCATATTACCGATCGTCAACTGCAGGAAATTCATAAAAATTTTCACGATACCAAACGTAAAAAATAGATTCTTGTCTAAAATCTAAATTCTAATTTTAAAACAAGATTTTCTTATTAAGATTTATTATTTTTATTTTAAATTTAATTTAAAAATAGTTGTGGATAACTTTTCAGAGGAAGTAAAATAGCTATAAAGGACAAGCTCTTTTTGTTTTTAACAGAAAACTTGTCCTTTATTTTGTCCTAGAGTATTATAGATGTTAGATATGTTATGGTCTTTCACAATAGGTGTGTCTTTAAGAGACTTTTAGAAATCTTAGATTCTTTTCTTAAGATTTTAAATAGGCTCAAAGGCGCGATGATTGGATAGAATACAACTAAATATATATAAAAAGCATTGGGTTCTCCATAACAACATAATGTCTACGACACTATGTCTCTCTCTATATCCTCATCGGTCTATGTCACACCACTTACCGCCAACTAAAATAAGGCGGTTCTGCATAAAAAATATCGATTTATGTCGATATTCATCAAAATTGCCATTCTTAACATTATTATACCTAGAGTGGCTTTTTTGGTTACTTTTTTTGTATGTAAAACAATTTAACATAAAAACAGAGCCAGGTTGTCTAGTCTGACTCTGTTTTTCCTTGGTAAAGGGAATCTGTTTCTGGTACTCATACAGGATAAATCTTCTATACCCGATGATTCTTTCTTATTTTAGCCAATTTTTCTCCTTCTACCTCTTCTTTTTTATCTTTTCCTGCCTCTCCGCGGACTAATAATTCTTCATCTTTTAGTTTGGCTAGTTCCACTGCTTCTTTTTCTAAGTATTCCTCGGTGTTTAATTCTGGATTTTCTAAAACTTCCTCAAGCAGGGCGTGTAAAATCCAACCTATTCGAGGTCCTGGTGTTTCACGAATAACCTCAATTATTTTTTTACCGTCAATTTTAAGCATTGCCACCGAGGTGGGCTGACTTAAGGCTTCTTCTATCATTGCCTCATAGCGTCTTAAGCGATAAGGATCTTCCTTCGGACGACCCATTCCAATTCGGTCACAGGCTCGTACTTTCATTAGGTTCCAAATATGGTCAGCGCCCACATTAACAATAATTCTTCTGACTGCTGAGAGGGTAATTTTATCTGGATCACTGAAGAACATGTGATTTCTAACTAAGCTAACTACCAGGTCCCGCATCTTATTAGAAAACTTCAAGCGTTGCATAATAACGTTTGTTATTCTCTCTCCGACCACTTCGTGGCCATAGAATGTCCATTTCCCGGGTTTATCTGACTTCCTTTGGGTCTTTGGTTTACCAATGTCGTGAAACAGGGCCGCTAATCGTACTTCTAGAGGCCAATCTTTGTCTGCTCCGTGTTGGAGGGCTCCTAAAGTATGATCCCAGACATCATAAATATGCTCCCCTCCTTGCATTACACCGATAGCTGTTTCTAGTTCGGGCACGATAAATTTAAGCAGTCCGGTGGTGTGACATAGTCTTATTCCTAACGCTGGCTGTTGGGACATTATTATCTTTATGAATTCTTCTCTAATTCTTTCTACTGAGATTGATTCTAAAAGTTTTGAATTTTTTCTCAGGCTTACTTCTGTGTCGGTGTTAATCGTGAAACCTAATTGAGTGGCAAAACGAACGGCCCGCAAAAGCCTTAAAGCGACTTCTGTGAAGCGTTCATCTGGGGTGCCGACAGTTTGTACTACTTTGTCCTTTAGATCGTTTATACCGCCAAATAAGTCCACTAGCTGTCCTTTAAGATTGTAAGCTAGGGCATTGATAGTGAAATCTCGACGTTTCAAGTCGTCTTCTAGTTTTTGGCTGAACTTTATTTCATCTGGATGACGTTTGTCAGAATATTTTGCTTCTAGACGAAAGGGTGTAATCTCAATGTTACGAAATCTTAAGTCTTCCACCTCTTCATTTACAACTGTCACTGTGCCAAAATCGTTTTCGTAAACAGTTTTAGGAAACATGCCAACGATTTCTTCTGGTAAGGCGTTGGTGGTAATATCCCAGTCTTTTGGTTCTCTGTTTAAAATCAGATCTCTTACGCATCCCCCGACTAAATACGCCAAAAACCCCTTATTTTCTAGGGTTTTAAGTGTTTCACGAATAACATCAGGGATGTTTAGATCGATAGTCATAGAATGTTCTGGGATGATTTGATTTAGTGAGGGAGAAACGGCCACGAGTTTCTAAGTCTTTTGTTCCAAGTCTTCAACAAAAGCCCAAGAACTCTCGGCCCCGCCTCGGCTGTTTCGCTTCGCTCAACATGCCTCCGGCCTTCGATTCTCCACGCAAGCCAAGAAGTTGGCTTGCTCTACCTCTTACTCACTTCGTTCGGTGCGGGTAGGGAGAATCGAACTCCCGTCTCATCC
>CAZEAY010000004.1:0-40078 GCA_964510655.1 uncultured Candidatus Saccharibacteria bacterium | reverse complement strand
CACTTATTCTTTCCAACTCTCAGCTGTTGATACTAGTGGTAATGAAAGTGTGAAGGGGACGGGGGTAGGGGTAGTAACTCTTAATGGAATTGTTGTTCCAACTGTCCCTTCGGGTGGTTATGTTGTGGAGAAGATAGTTAGGAAAGCTTCTGGTCATGTTGTGATGAATGCCAATACTAATGCACCTTATCCTGCCAAAGGCACACCAATAATTGATCCTAATACCGGCTACATTACTACTCGCATTTCTGATGTTCGCGATGCTGATGCAAGTTTCCCAATACAGTTTTATCCAGGTAATGTTCCGAATGGATTAATGAATGGTTACGCTCGTTATCCAAATGTTAATAAGAGTGGCCGGTACGCCATAGCTTTTACTACTACTAGCTATGGAGCAGTGGTTTATGATCTGTCTAATAATCGTTTGTTGTCGGCTATTAGAACAAATGATCCTGCTCGTAATGGTAGTAGTGGAAAGATTGGTGAACGATCTGGTATACGTTGGGATAAGGTGGGTGGATCGGGTCGAGATACTTTGATTTACTATTTTGCTGGAACAAAATTCTATAAGCAAGACGCCTTAGTTGGCCCTTCGTCAGAACAGGTTATTTACGATTTTAAAAATTGGAACCCTAATGCTCGATATATCCATGAAGAATCTTATGGAGATTTTTCTGATGATATGAGATATCGTGCTTTGCGCTTATGCCTTGTTTCGTTTTGCTATGACGATCCTAAAGATGGAACAGTCGAGAATGTAATCTTTGACATGGTCTTAAATAAACCTGTCGGTAAGATTACTGATAAGTGGCCTAAGGGTAATGATATTTCTCCTGACGGTAAATGGCTTCATTTGACTGGCTATAATTATTTTTACCGAATTAATGATGTTATAAGTGGGGTCACTGATCAGCCAGTTACTTTGCCTCCGATTGGAGCACCTGGCACCGCAGAGTTGAGGGGTGGACATGGGGCTTGGGCCTATAATCTTAATGGTCAATCGGTTTTTGTTTGGATCTCTAACAGTGATGATTGGTTACATTCATTCAATCCTGAGAGTAAAGAAGATATACGTATTCTCCATGGGGTGGAGACTGGTTACTGGGATTATCATATTGCCCGTGGGCCGATTGGCACCAGGGGTTGGGCGATGCTCTCTGCCTATGGAGGAGGAAATCAGTCTCTATGGGGTAATGGTAATCAATTGTTTATGATTGAGTTAAAACCTGGAGTGACAGGTGTTCATCCTAATTTGACTACTGTTTCTAGTGATAAGCAGCCTCGAATCTGGCGTCTGGGACCAACTTATAATCGTAAGACAACTTCTAACTCGATTGCCTGGGGTAATACTAAAGTATTTGCCACTACACCAACTGTTGGCTCGGTGTTGGTTCCTAAAAATTGGCAAGTTAGTACTGGCAATATTAATAACGTTTATTGGGATGGACCAGAAAATCGCTCAGCTGGTAATATTGGTCCCAAAGAGGTTACAGTTCTTGAAATAACACCTGATGGTAATTTCTTTAAGGGATCTATGTCTATCGACCATGGTTATTTTGCTGAAGGTTTTGCTAATTTTGATATGTCTGGGACTAACATTTATTACGGCGGTAATTGGTTCGGGAATACAAATCTTGAATTATATCGTCTATCGTTACCGATAAATTGGCTATCAGATCTGAATAGTGGTGCAATCATCCCTCCCGTTGTCTCTCCATCCGACACCACCCCACCCGCTGTCCCCAACGGACTCTCATCTTCCAACATTACCTCCAGTAGTGCTACCTTAACTTGGGTCGCCGTCTCCACCTCTGATCTAGCTGGCTACCGTCTCTATCGTAATGGCACAAAAATCGCTGACTTAGGTAAAGTCACTTCCTATACCGTTACTGGTCTGTCTGCTGCCACCACTTATTCTTTCCAACTCTCAGCTGTTGATACTAGTGGTAATGAAAGTGTGAAGGGGACGGGGGTGAGTGTGGGAACTCTTGTTGGCGGAGGATCTTCTGACAATATCTTACCGACTATTCGGATTGATCAGCTGTTTATTTCTCAAATTGAATCAATTCAAAAAGCCTTGTCTTATCTACTGAATCTAATTTTACCAAAAGCTGAGGCGGCCGAAATTCCTCGTTATACTGCTACAAAGTCTCCAGTCACCTTGAAGGGTTCAGCGGCCGACAATACTCTAGTTGCTCGAATTGATTGGCAGAATGATCGAGGGGGGGCTGGACAAGCAGTTGGTACTTCTACTTGGGTCATTGATGGACTAGCTTTGTTTAATGGTGATAACACTATTACTATCACAGCAGTGGACTCTTCTAATAACAAAAGTTCGACTTCGTTAGTTTTGGTCTATAATCCAGCTAGTGGTTCTCTAAATAATCCTCCAGTTAATAGTAATTCCGGAGGAGGTGGTGGCGGTTCATCAGGGGGGAGTTCTTCTAGCCTCGGCTATACTTCTTCACGTGGAGGTTCGGTAAATAGTCAAAAATTATTAATAAATGACGGAAAATCAATTGTCTCTGATCGCCTGACTAAAATTTCTTTTGGTCAAGATTATTTAGGTAAGACTATCCAAATCGCTTCCCGTCCCGACTTCAGTGATGCTAAAACGGTGGTGGCTTCTAATTCAACTTTCACAACCTGGGATGTCTGCCCAACCAATAATTGTCCGTTAGGAATTTATCCTTTGTATTATAAGAAGACAACAGATTCTGTTTCGCAGTCTGATTTAACTTATTTTATATATTTACCTCCAGCAATTGCTGCGTTGTTAAATATTGGTCAAGGTGGTATTGCGACAAATTCAGGGATTGGCAATCTTGCTCCACTAACTAGATCCCTTTGGTATGGCATGAATGGGGAAGATATCCGCATTTTACAAACGGTACTTAATCGTCAGGGTTTTACCATTAGTTCATTTGGGGCAGGTTCTCCCGGTTATGAGACTAGTTATTTTGGTCAGGCCACTAAATCAGCGGTAATTAAATTTCAACAAGCTTATGGTATTACTCCGGCTCTTGGGGGAGTGGGACCAGTAACAATGGCTAAGATAAATGAGCTATTAAATAAATAAATTAGTCTCTAAACTTACTTAAAAAAGACCCGAACAAGGGTCTTTTTTGGACTATTGACTTTATTTTACAATATGCTATAATAGAAAATAGGTAGCTTACTTGCTCCTGATATTCCTCGCTGGAGGCTTGAAATGAAAAAGGCAATAGTGGACTTTGTAGCGTTTTTGTTCCTTATGTACATTGGAATCGTTGTTCTTTCTTTGGCTCATGTGGCCAACGGGGATCAAGTTTCCTACATGCCATTCTGGCATGGACCCGTTCGTTGGTTGATTAGTTTTTTCCTTTAATCAACCAGATACTTTTTAAGCCGCCTACCTGTTGGGCGGTTTTCTTTTTTTTGATAATTTTATCTGGCTGTGTTAGGGTGGTCTTAGATTCAGACATTTACACTGAGAAAAGGGAATATCCTCATGAAAACCATGTCTTTTTTGGGTCGAGCTATCGGCTGGTGTCTGGGCTGGGCTATCCTTATTCCATTTCTTGTTTTGTTTGTTGCACTTCTTCTTAGTGCTTTAGTTCTCGGCTTTCTCGGTTGGCATGGCTGTTGTCTGGTCATGCATTTTGTCTACAAACTTCGACGTCTCCTCTAGGATTTTTTCTGGGGGAGGCGTTCTCTTGTTTTTAGGGCTTTTTTTTGGTATATTCCTAGGGTATATTAATGTGCGTGTAGGCCCTGCCTGCGCAGGCAGGTCAGATCGTTATAGTAATTAGTCTATTAAAAAATGCGCGTGTAGCTCAGATGGTTAGAGCGCGTCACTGATAATGACGAGGTCCCAGGTTCGATTCCTGGCATGCGCACAGAAAAAGAAACCGCCCTTGGGGAGGCTTTTTTCTATGTGTGAGTAGTAGACAAAATGTTTTACTTACGACAAATGGTAAAATAACTTTCTATCTTTGGTCTCAGTTTTTTTGTTAGATTTGGATTTATGTATATATCTAAGATTTTTTCTCAATGTCTTTAATTTTTAAATGAGTTATAATACAAAGATTAATATTTAAAAAAATATGAGCGGAAAAAACATTTATCCCGTTTATTTACAGTTTTGGATGTGGTGGTTGATTTTAACTATTATCTACCTAGTCCCAATATTTCTTGACTTTCTTGCGCCATATTTAATGCGTCCTACAGCAATATTTGTTCCTTTTGGTTTTATGGATCTGGCTTCACTTTTTAGTGGAAATAAAGGAGCTCTTGTTTCTATTGGGTTAGTTTTTTTGTGTTTGTTTTTTGTGGATAAGATTTCTTTTCGATTGGGTATTAAATCAATCGTCTTTAAAATATTTTTTAATCTTCTGATTTTGTTTATCCTTACATATATTACTGATAGGCTTATCTGGCATACTTGGGCTTCTTTCTCAATATTTTTGGATGGACATATTCCAGAGTCCTTGTCTCGGTTAGGGCCTACACGTTAAAAATAAATTTGTTGTTTTATTTATCTTAAATGGCTTTTTTTATCTTTTTTGCTATACTCGTTTTATGACCAAAAAGGAAATTAAGGCTATTTTTGAAGGCAAAAAAGTGACTATCATGGGTCTTGGTCTTTTGGGTGGAGCTTTAAATGATGTTATTTTTTTGGCTCGCCATGGGGCCGAGTTGACGGTGACTGATTTAAAATCCGCAGATGAATTAAAATCGTCTTTAGATAAATTAAAAAAATATAAAAATATTACTTATCACTTGGGTGGGCATAAATTAGAAGATTTTCAAACAGCTAATTTTGTTTTACAACCTGGGAATGTTCCCACTAACTCTGTTTATTTAGCGGAAGCGCGAAAAAATAATATTCCAATTTATGTCAGTGAGTCTTTATTCGCTCAGTATTGTCCAGAGGGGGTGGCTTTGATTGGAGTGACTGGCACCCGAGGAAAGTCGACAACCACTCGTCTGATTTATGATATTTTGGTGGCTGATAATAAGAAAGTTTTTTTGGCTGGTAATACTAAGGGGGTTTCTACTTTATCTCTGCTAAAAAATGTCAAAGCTGGAGATATCGTGGTTATGGAAATGGACTCATGGGCTTTGCACGGAATGGGGGATATCAAGAGAAGTCCAAATATTGCTGTGTTTACAAATTTTATGGTTGACCATCAGAACTTTTATCATTCAATGGATGATTATTTTGCTGATAAAGCCCAGATCTTTTTGAATCAAAAAGATGAAGATCAGTTGGTTGTTGGTGCTGAGGTTTTAAAATTGATTAGAAAAAAATACAAATCTTTTGCTGGTAAGGCAATCGTGCCTGATCAAAATGTTATTCCTAAAAGTTGGAAAATAAAATTACTGGGTGAGCACAGCCGTCAAAATTTTGCCTATGCTGTGACGGTGGCGCGGATTTTGGATGTACCAGAAAAGATGATTAAACAGGTGGTGGAGAATTATTCAGGAGTCCCTGGTCGCTTGGAATTTATCAAGGAAATTAAGGGAGTAAAGTACTACAATGACACGACTGCGACAACTCCAGATGCCACCCTGGTGGCTCTAAAAGCCCTTGGGGCGAGTCTAAAGTCCGGAGCGGGAATAGTGCTTATTTCAGGTGGAACGGATAAGGAGTTGGACTATAAAAAATATGTAAAGACGGTGCCTAATGTGGTTAAAAATTTGATTCTTTTTAAAGGGACAGCCACCGATAAAATTTTGAAATTATTACCGAAAAAATTACCGTTTACTTTAGTGGTAGTAGAAAGTATGAAAGCGGCGGTGGATTTGGCTCGAAATTTTGCGGAGAAAAATGATATTGTTTTATTGTCGCCTGGGGCTGCTAGTTTTGGAATTTTCAAAAATGAATTTGATCGCGGTGAGCAGTTTAATAAACTCATTGGTAAATGATTGATTTAACTAATATTAAAAAAGTCCACTTTATCGGCATTGGCGGAATTGGGATTTCGGCGATTGCCCGAATGATGATGTTGGAGGGAAAAGAGGTCAGTGGCTCAGATCGGGGGTCTTCATTGGTTACGGAAGAATTAGAGAAATTGGGGGCGAAAATTTTTCTTGAGCAAAAAGCCGAGAATATCGCTAACGATGTTGAATTAGTTATTTACACTATTGCCATCCCAGAAGATAATCCAGAATTTGTGCGGGCTAAGGAGTTGGGTATCCAGCTGCTGACTTACCCCGAAGCTTTGGGCTTGGTGTCGGCACAAAAATATACGATTGCGGTAGCGGGGACGCACGGGAAAACCACCACAACAGCAATGTTGGCAAAAATTTTTATTGACGCTCTACTTGATCCAACGGTGGTAGTGGGGAGCATGCTTCTTGATCAAAAGTCTAATTTTATTGCGGGCCAGAGTAAGTATTTCATCACTGAGGCTTGTGAATACAAAAGATCATTTTTAAATCTGAATCCTCAATCGGTTATTATTACTAACATTGACAATGACCACCTTGATTACTACAAAGACTTGGCGGATATCCAGAGTGCTTTTATTTCGTTGGTAGAAAAAATTCCTGCTAGTGGATACCTTATTTGCAATAAAAACGATCAAAATTTAATCCCAATTTTGGAAGTAGCTAAATGCCAAGTTTTGGACTACTCATCTTCATTAAAGGATCGAGATGATAAATTAATTTTAAAACAATCAGGAGACCATATGAAAAATGATGCCTTGGCGGCTTTTACGATTTCAAAAGCTTTAGGCCTTTTGGAAGATCAAATTTTAAAATCCTTGGCCTCTTTTTCTGGTACTTGGCGACGCTTTGAATTTAAAGGTCAGACAAGGAATGGGGCCAATGTTTATGATGATTATGCTCATCATCCTACCGAGATCAAGGCGTCATTGAGTGGGGCACGTCAAATGCTAGGACCGAATAAAAATTTAGTAGTCGCTTTTCAACCTCATTTATATAGTCGAACTAAACTTTTACTCGATGATTTTTCGGCCAGTTTTACTGATGCTAATTTGGTGGTTATCCCCGATATTTATGCGGCTCGAGAAGTTGATGATGGGTCAGTTACTTCAGCTGATTTAGTTGATTTGATTAAGAAACGGGGTCAGAAAGCTGTTTATGTTTCGAGTTTTTCCGAGGTGGAAAAAACTCTTCAGACCGAAGCTGGACCCGGTGATATGATCGTTACAATGGGAGCTGGCGATATTTTGAAGGTAGGGGAATCGTTGGTTAAGTAAGATATCGATCTAGTCAAAGAAGGGATTTTTTGTTATAGTTTAGTGATGAAAAATCTAGGTTTACGCAAAGCGCTTTGGCGCAGTCGAGCCGTCGCAATTATCGGCTTGGTTATTATGTTGTTGGCTATTTTTAACGGCCTACCAGGGACATTAAAAAATACCCTGTTTGTTGTGCTTGGTTTACTAACCCTATCTTTTGGTTTTGCGGGGAGTCGACACAAGTCTTATGTGGATATTGAGCTTAAGGTGGAAACACCTGTGGAGACAGCCCTAGAAAATGAGCAGATTTTTCCAGTAGTAGAAACATCTACCAAAGAACTACAGAAAGAGGAGGGTGATTAAATCTGTGTCAACATATCCATTATAGTTTATTGATAGTTTTCTAAGTACGGCTTAGCTTATGTGTTATGGCGAGCAGTTGTGCACAACTATTTTTAAATAATTTTTTTAGTTTAAAGTTTACTTTTGCCTTTTAACTTTTAAATTTTAAACTATAATATAAACAATGGCTGAGCTTAATAATGAAAATAGTAGTAAGGATATTACTTACTTTGCCGAGACAGATTTTCGCGGTAAGAAGACTTCGTTTGGAATCAAAACTAAAGATCGAGCCCGTCATATGTATGTGATTGGAAAGACGGGTATGGGTAAATCAACCATGTTAGAAAACATGGCTATTCAGGATATTAGAAGCGGTCACGGCATGGGTTTTTTGGATCCTCATGGTGGTTCGGCGGAAGCTTTGCTTGCTTATGTTCCCGAAGAACGTATTAAAGATGTAGTTTACTTTGCTCCTTTTGATTTAGATTACCCGATTTCTTTTAACATTATGGAGGATGTGGGAAAAGATCATCGGCATCTAGTGGCCGACGGTCTAATGTCCGTTTTTAAGAAGATTTGGGAGGATGCTTGGTCGGCGAGAATGGAATATATTTTGAATAATACTATTTTAGCCCTTTTGGAATACCCGGGCTCTACTTTGTTAGGAGTAAACAGAATGTTGTCCGATAAAACTTATCGACAAAAAGTAGTGGCCAATGTTACCGATCCTTCCGTTCGTTCTTTTTGGGTAGATGAATTTGCCAAGTACACCGAACGTTTTGCCGCCGAAGCGACTCCGGCGATTCAAAATAAAATTGGACAATTTACTTCTAATCCTTTAATCCGAAATATTATCGGTCAACCAAAATCTTCTTTTGACTTACGTCGGATTATGGATGAAAAGAAAATCTTGATTGTGAACTTGTCTAAGGGGCGAGTAGGGGAACAGAACGCCAAATTGTTGGGGGGAATGCTAATGACTAAAATCTATTTGGCAGCGATGTCTCGGGCTGACAATACCGAATTGGAGTTGTCTAAAGCCCCACCATTTTTCTTGTTTGTGGACGAATTTCAGTCGGTAGTTAATGAATCGTTTTCTGATATTTTATCTGAGGCTCGCAAGTATAAATTAAATCTAACCATTGCTCACCAGTACGTCGACCAGATGCCGGAGGAGGTCCGGAGTGCAGTTTTTGGCAACGTCGGAACCCTGATTTCTTTCCGGGTTGGTCCTTTTGATGCAGAAATTTTGGAAAAAGTTTTTTCACCTAAGTTTGTAACTGAAGATTTGGTAAATTTGGGTTTTGCTCAAATATATCTTACTCTCATGATTGATGGTGTAGGCTCACCACCTTTTTCGGCTGTCACTCTGCCTCCTATTGTTAATTTATTTCCTTCTTATAAAGATAAGATTTTGGAATCATCTCGGGAGCAGTTTGCCCACAAACGGTCAGAGGTGGAAAACAACATTAATCAGTGGCACCAAGAGCAGAGTAATGCGATGGATGGTGGTAGTAAAACTTCGCCTTCGTCAAAATCAACGACTTCGGCTGGTAAAAATAGCACCCCCAATAATTCTTCTCGTCCGGCCGCCGTACAGGTTCCCCAACCATCTAAGATTGTTATTCCGGAAGAAATTAAGGTCGCGGTGGCGACAGCTCATGAGTCACACCATCAAATAGAAAAGACTATCATAAAATCTCCAGCAGCTACGGTTAGACCGCCAGTTGTTGTTTCAAACTCTTTGCGTGAAAAAAACAAGACCGAGTTGAAGTCTGTTATTGGTCAGGGTAGTAGTTTTTTAGGAGAAAAAAAACTACCTTTGTCCTCCTTAACTCAGAGGAAAAATCAAGGAGGAGGAACGGCTAATAAAGATGAACTACGCCAAGCACTTAGTGAGTTAGTTAAACCAGTTTCAAAAAATATTGAATCGACTGAAAAGATATCGGCTGATAAGCCAAAAAATCACGATAGTAATGACTTAGATAAAAATCGTCCTCGGGAGGATGTCAGGGGACAAAAAAAAGAGGTGCCAGAGGCGGTGCTTCGGAAGATGTTAGAAGTAGATGATAAATAACATCGAATATAAAGAAAATAAAATAGAGAACAAACGATCTGGCATAAAAACACTGACCAGCACATCCTTTGTTCTCTATTCTTTATTCTGCTATTCTTAACAAATGAAACCTCGTATTCTAATTTATTCTACTGCCTACTACCCCTTGGTGGGCGGAGCAGAAGTGGCGGTAAAAGAAATTACTGATCGATTGGGTGATGATTTTGATTTTGATTTGATTACGGCTCGAATTAATAAAAATTTTCCCAAATTAGAACAAATTGGTAATGTAACCGTTTATCGTTTGGGCTGGGGAACAATTTTCGACAAAATTTGGCTGGCGGTCCGGGGTGGAGAATTTGGGTTCTCTTTACACCAAAAGAAACCCTATCATCTGGTTTGGGCGATCATGGCTTCTTTTGGTGGTTTTGCCGCTTCATCTTTTAAAAACAAAAGTAAAGATGTTCCTTATCTCCTGACTCTCCAAGAAGGTGATGATTTGGGAGCAATAGAATATAAAGTTCGCTTTGTTAGAAAAACTTTTAATAATATTTTTAGACGTGCTGATTACATTCAGTGTATCTCTAATTATTTAGCTGATTGGGCTAAAAGAATTGGAGCAAGTGCTGTTATTCGGGTAGTGCCAAATGGGGTGGATTTGGATAGATTTAAGAGCCAAAATTCAGGAGTCAAAATTTTAAAGGCCAACAGAGAAAAGGTGATTATTACCACCTCTAGGCTAGTTAAAAAGAATGGCATTGATGATTTGATTAAAAGTTTAGCTTTTTTGCCAGGGGAGGTAAAATTGTGGATTTTGGGGGTAGGACCAGAGGAAAAAGCCCTTAAAAACCTCTCTGTGGGGCTAGGATTGGCCCCTAGAATCGTCTGGGTGGGCTTCGTTGACAATACACAGCTCTTACCGTATCTTGAGAAGGCTGATGTCTTTGTTAGGCCATCTCTCTCAGAGGGGCTAGGTAACTCTTTTTTAGAGGCGATGGCGGTTGGCTTACCGACTGTGGGCACTCCAGTCGGGGGTATTGTAGACTTTTTACGCCCAGGAGACACCGGCTGGTTGGTGGAAGTGCATGACCCAAGAAGTATTGCCCAGACGGTAAGTTTTATTTTTGAGGAGAAAAATCAGAGAGAAGTAGAAAGGATTGCTAGGGCGGGAAGGGATTTAGTTTATTCAACCTATGATTGGAAAATTGTTGTCAGCCAGATAAAAGATATTTTTGGAAAATTGTTGAAATTATCTAAGTAAATTTTATGTTTGGAAATTTTGGACCGTTATGGATAGAAAAAATAATCAGATAAAAGAAAATTTAATTGTTATAAATAAGCCAAAAAGAATCTTGGTGGCGACGGGTATTTATCCGCCAGAAGTGGGTGGTCCGGCTACCTACTCTAAGTTATTAAAAGAAGAATTACCAAAATATAGTAAAGATAAGGTCCGAGCAATTATTTTAAATTTTGGTGAAGTCAGAAGGTGGCCAAAAATAATTAGTCATTTAATTTATTTTTTTAAAGCTTATTATCGTGGGCGATATTGTGATGTGGTATATGCTCAAGATCCAGTGAGTGTTGGTTTACCGGCTTTATGGGCGGCAAAGATTTTACACAAACCTTTTTTATTAAAAATAGTAGGGGATTACGCCTGGGAACAGGGAGTGTCTCGATTTGGTGTCGTTGATAATCTTGATATTTTTTCTAAAAGGACTGAGGGTTATTCATGGTTTGTCCGTCAGCTCAAAAAAATCGAGAAATATGTGGCTAGTCAGGCGAAGGTGGTTATTGTTCCGAGTGAATATTTAAAGACGATTGTCGTGAATTGGGGAATTAATCCTTATAAGATTACAGTGATTTATAATTCATTCGAATCGCCAAAAGGTCTTTTATCTAAAGATAGCATACGCAAAAAAATGAAAGTCCAGGGCGAGTTGGTTGTCTCGGCGGGCCGACTGGTACCTTGGAAAGGGTTTGATACTCTGATTCGTTTGTGGCCTAAAATTATTCTCCAATATCCCAATGCGAAACTGTTGATTGTCGGCGAAGGACCGGAGAAAAGTAAGTTAGAAAAAATTATTACGGATTTAGATTTAGCGGACAGCGTTCTTTTAACTGGCCGTCTAGATCGTCAGATGCTGTTGGTTTATTTAAAAATCGCTGATGTGTTTGTGCTTAATACTAATTATGAAGGCTTCTCTCATCAACTTTTAGAGGTGGCTTCGGTTGGGACTCCTATTGTAACCACTAAGGTCGGTGGTAATAAAGAAATTGTTAGAGATAGTCACAGTGGTTTGTTGGTTGAGTATAATAATGAGAAGGAACTTATTTCGGCGATAATTAATATTTTAGCTAATCCCGAGCTGTCTCGTAAATTGTCTGTTGGGGCAGAGGCTCGGGTTCAAGAATTTAGTATCGATCGAATGATTACTAGTTTGATTAGATTGATTATTTCATGCGTATCCTAATGCTCTCAACTGATCGGAAGATATTGGAAGCTGGTTCAGCTTCTTCTTTGCGAATGATTGAGTATGGGAAAGTTTTGGGGGATTTGCAGGTTGTGGTCTTTGCCAAAGATAAACATCATAAAATTTTATCACCAGAAGTCACTGTCCATTCTACCAATTCTATTTTTCGTTTTTTGTATATTTTTGATGCCTGTCGTCTAATTATTAAATTAAATAAATTGAAAAAGGTTGATTGGCTATCAGCCCAAGATCCTTTTGAAACAGGCCTAATTGCTTGGCTGGCTAATATTTTTATAAAAACTAATATTCAATTTCAGATTCATACTGACGCCTTCAATCCTTTTTTTGTAAAAAGTTCGTTATCAAATAGATGTCGAGTTTTTCTGGCTAAGTTTTTGTTACCTAAAGCTACACGGATTAGAGTTGTCTCGCAAAAAATATATGATTCTTTAGTTGTTTATCTTCCAAATTTGTCACCAGAAAAGATTACTATTTTGCCGGTTTTAATTGATCGCGCAGAATTTACTAGTCGAAAATTGTCGGTTGACCTTAGACAAAAATATCCTCAGTTTAACAAGATTGTTTTGATGGCTTCGCGTTTTGAACCGGAAAAAGATTTTGGCACAGCCATTAGAGCTTTTAAACAAATTGTTTCGAAACAGCCGAAGGCTGGACTAGTCATTGTTGGAGAAGGGTCTGAAAAAAAATCGATGGAAAAACTGATTAAAAACTTGGGTTTGACTGGTCACGTGGCAATTGAACCTTGGACTAACGAACTATTTTCTTATTTTAAAACTGCTGATGTTTATTTGTTGTCCTCGTTGTTTGAGGGTTACGGCCGAACCTTAGTTGAGGCTTGTTTGGCGGGGATACCATTTGTTTCCACTGAGGTCGGTTGCGCAAGAGAACTTGTTGATTTGGGACTCAAAGGAGCGGTGGTGGCGGTTGGCGATCGACAGGGGATGTCTCAGGCCTTAAGTCGTTTGTTGGAAAATAATCATGACAATAGAGACTTTGAGGAAATAAAGTTGCCAGATTCGATTCATTTTCTTCCAAAGGAAATATTTTTGAAAAAATATCAAGCCTTATTTATCTAAAATTAAAATATTTTAATGAAGTTATTAATCTTAACTCAAAAAGTTGATACTGATGATTCTATTTTAGGTTTTTTCCATCGTTGGATTTTGGAATTTGCCAAACATTGTGAAAAGATTACGGTAATTTGTTTGATGGAGGGGAAACATAACTTACCAGCCAATGTAAAGGTTTTATCTTTGGGTAAGGAAAGAGGAGCTTCGCGTTTAAAATATCTATGGAATTTTTATCTTTATATTTGGCAGGAACGTAAAAATTATGATGTTGTTTTTGTTCATATGAACCAGGAGTATGTGATTTTAGGTTGGAAATTCTGGAAGTTGTGGGGTAAGAAAATTTGGCTGTGGCGTAATCATCCAAAAGGGTCCTGGCTGACACGTTGGGCGGTTTTTGTGTCGAATCGTGTTTTCTGTACTTCCAAATTTTCTTTTACGGCCCGCTTCAAAAAGACTGAGCTGATGCCAGTAGGGATCGACACTGATTTATTTAATCGTCAGCCGAATGTTTTTCGTCAACCAAAATCTATTTTGTTCTTAGCTCGAATGTCGCCAATAAAGAAACCTGATTTGTTAATCAGGGGCTTGTCAATTATTAAAGAAAGACAGGTCTCTTTTTCTGCGAAGCTTATTGGTAGTCCGTCTAACGGTAGTGTTGAGTATTATCACAAACTAAAATCCTTGGTAGATTCTTTGGGTCTTGGGTCAAGTGTTGAATTTTTGCCGGAGGTTAAAAATTATGAGACCCCAATCATTTACAGTCAGCATCTGATTAATGTTAACTTAACTCCGGCTGGCTCTTACGATAAAACGATTTTTGAGGCGATGGCCTGTGGTTGTCTAACCCTCTGTTCCAATCGTAACCTTTTGGGAGAAATTGATCATCGATTGATTTTTTTGGAGGATAATTTAGAAGATTTGGCGTCCAAACTCCAGCTATTACTGGAGCTATCTAATAACGAAATAGACCATCTTACTAGAAGCTGTCGAGACTATGTTGTGTCTGTTCACAGCCTTAAACTTTTAGCTGAGAAATTATTTCTCCACCTCTAACTCCATTACCAAGATTTTAGCTTGGAGGAAGAAATATAGAACATTGTCGTAAAGATCTTTGTGTTTATTGAGCCATTTTTTGAACCATCGTTTAAGTTTATTATCCTTGTTTGGTGGCCAGCCAAAATAAAAATCAACTAGCTTGAATTTGAATGGTAGATGGGTGTAAGTGTGATTTTCTTTACAAAAATAATTGATGGTTTTGGCGGTGAAGAAATTTTGATGAGTTGGGTCTTTATAAGCTGAAGATGAACGGAAGTGGGGGACTTCAATCAAAATTCGAGTACCGTTTTTACTGATTCGATAAACCTCTTCAAATGTCTTAAAGAGGTCATCAACATGTTCAAGGAAATGAAATGTCAGGATTGTGTCACCAGAGTTATCTGGTATCGGCCAAGGAAAGACATTTAAATCATGCTTAATTGTAACATTAGGGGAGTCTATCCAGTCGACAGCGGTGACTCCGGGGTAGTCCTGTCGACCAGCTCCAAGGTTATAAACGGTTGTTTTACCATCGAAGGCAACTTTTCGTCCAGTGGAATGATAAATTTTATCAATGATGCTATTATTAGTTTGCATATTTAGGCTTATTTTATTAATTTATTAGCCTAGTATAAGTTATCTTCTTACCTTTATCAAACGTTTTGACTGAGAAAAATAATAACAAAATAGCGATCGTTATACCCCTCTTGCGTCGCGGTGGAGGGGCGGAAAAAAATGCGGCTTGGCTTTCAACTGAACTTAGTCGTCATAGCTTTGCTGTTTCTGTTGTTACATTTTTTTTGAGAGAAAATGAGCATGCTATTGCTGGTGAGCGCTTAAATTTTGGTGATTATAATAACTCTCCTATGTGGGTTCGTTCAGTTTGGCGGGCCGTTCAACTGAGTAAAACTTTTCGCCAGAAAGGGATCGGTACTGTTATATCTTTTACCGAAGAAGCTGCCATCTCTTGCCTGCTGACTAAGGTTTTTGGCTATAAAGGAAAAATCATCTTAGCCGTCAGAAATAATCCAGAAGTGCGCGGGGTTTTTAGTCGTTTGTTTATCCGCCTGTTTTATCGCTCAGCTAATATCGTGGTGGCCAACTCTCTGGCGATGGCCGATATTTTAAAACGTAAATTTGGCCTAACTAATGTTTCAGTGATTTATAATCCTTGTTTTTTGTCGGAGATGGATAGGGCTGAATCACTACCAGAAAAGATGAAATTAGAATTGTTGTCTAATTTCATCTTTGTTTCCGTTGGTCGTCTAATTGATCAAAAAAATCAAGAATTATTGATTAGATCTTTTGCTCAAATAGCCAAAAAATATCCCAATACTCGACTGTTAATTTTGGGTGAAGGGGTATTGCGGACCAAGTTGGAAAAAATGATTTCCATTCTTGAGCTGAAAGAAAAAGTCTTGATGCCTGGAGTCGTCTCCAATGTTTTTCCTTATTTAGAAGCGTCGGATGTCTTTGTTTTGCCGTCTCTTTGGGAGGGTTTTCCCAATGCTTTGCTAGATGCTTTAGCGGTTGATTTGCCTTGTATCGCGACTGATTGCCAAACTGGCCCGCGGGAAATTCTTGCACCCAATTTACCCTTGTTCGATAACGTAAGTTATCCATATTTTGGAGAATATGGTGTTTTAATGCCTATTGCTCATCCTATTAATAAGGCTGCTGTGTCTGAGTTAGAGCATCTAATGACTTTATTTGTCTCCGACCCCACGTTGTCTAAAAAATACTCTCAAGGGTCGGCTAGGACAAAAGATTTTAATCTTGAAAAAACTGCCGAGAGGTGGGTTTCCATTTGCGGGAAGTAAATTTTAGCGATATTCCCACCAGTTTTTTATTTTTTTAGCTAGATAATAAAAGGGAGGCAAGTATTTTTTTAATAAGTTTCTTATCTTTGCTAATTTATTTCCCAAAAGAATTTTATCTACTTTTTCTTTGTCTAATCTTTGGTAATTTTGATTTTGGCGGAACTCAGTATGATGTTTTATTGCCGCTCGAGGATTAAATTGATAGCGATAGCCAAGTTTAATTAGTTGCTGATTGAACTTTTGTCCAATTGCGCCATACTCAGTAATATTTTCATCAAATAGGCCACTATCTAGCCAATCTTGTTTGTACATACAGGTGTTATTTTCTACAACATATTTATAGGTGCGAACTGGACGGAATTTACTAGGAGTAGAATCACCATAGGTTTCTAAGTAGGCCTGCATTTTGTCAGCCAGATTATCATTTGGATCGGTGCTGATTCTGGCCCCACCAGTTAGGGTTTTTTTTGTTACGGTTCTCTTGTGCTCGGCGATAAAATTTGGTACAGGAAAACTGTCATCATCAATAATGACTACTGCTTCGCCTTGAGCTTCTTTAATTCCTAGATTACGAGCCTTGGCTAGTCCATAGGTGTTGGTAAGGCCAGTATTAATCCAGCGTAATTCATAAGGTAATTGATCTTTTAATTGGGTGAGCATCTCCTCGGTATTGTCTGTAGACCCGTCAATGGCGACCACTACTTCAAAATTTTTGTCAGTTTGATTGCCTAGGCTTTGAAGTAATTCTTTCAGAATAACTGCTCGATTATAAGTGGCAATGACGATAGATATCTTAGTAGTTTTTTCTTTTAGTAGACGTTCAGCTATTTTCCCAAATTCATCATAATTATTGTCTCCAGTTATCTTTAAGTTGAATTCTTTTAGTCTCTCGATTAGTTTACTGTGTCTATCTTTCAGTGATGGTATTTTATGCTGATGCCATTCACAAAATAGAGTATCTATTAGATTAATAGTTTTGTCCTCGATCATCTGCTCAAGAACATCGTATTCTTTTCCTTCGATGTCTATTTTTAAGATAATCTCATCTTCCTTGGTAAATTTTTCTTTAATAAACTGGGAGAAATTTATACTTTCGACTTCCTCAAAATTATCTGCGGAGACGTTGTTTTTTTCTAACAGAAGGGAATTGCCTTCAGCGGCGTCCTGTCTTTTTTTGATATCATTATGTAAAAACAAACTAACCTTTTCAGCTTTTGTCCCGGCCGCTTTATTAATCAGAATGATTTTTGGGTTATCTTTGAAAACGTCAGTTAATTTTTGGAAGTTTGGTCGGTAGGGTTCAAAAGCATAGTAGTTATCACATTCAGGATAAATTTTTTGAGCTAAAAGGAGAGTGTCTCCGTCAAAGGCTCCGAGATCAATAAAGACTTTCATCTGAGGATTTTAACATATTAGAGTCCTTAAATGAAGGCTGTTTTTACCTTTTTGACGTGATATAATAGGCCCATTATGGGACAGGTCAAAGATTATTTGGTGGTCACCCGACGGAGGGGTTTTTGGGATTCCCGGGCTTTTTTTCGCTCATTTTCCTTAAGGCTTTTGCTACGATCTAAGCCTAACATTATTGAAGAAGTGGTCTTTGGCATTCTGGGTGTATTTTTTCTTTTTTTATACAAACCAAGGGTTCTTATTTTGGGGACTAGTACTAAAATTGTTTTTTGGTATGCCAAATTACGTCATTGGGGGTTTTTAAAGAAAATCAAATTTGTTACCGATGCTCAATACTTGTCCTCGGCGGTTGCTCAAGAATTTGATCGGATTATTGTCTATTCACGAGGTGAAATAAACCAATACCCAGAGTCTTTACGTCCCCATTTTGTTTTTTTGCCTTACCCATCAAAAATTGAGGAAGTTTCCGAACAAACTCTTGCGTCAGGCGAATACATTTTTTGTGGTGGAAACAATGATCGTGACCATCAATCTTTTATTGAGGCGGTCAAGGGATTACCCGTTAAGGTGATTATCGTGACTGATCAAAAGTTGCCAGAAATTTTACCGGAAAATTGTCAGTTTTTTCCACATCTACCATTATCTGACTATATGGGTTTAATGGCTAAATCATTGTTTGTGGTTGTCCCACTGAATAGAAGTACTTTGCCTCATGGGCATTGTGATATTTCTAGTGCATTGGGCTTAGGAAAAGTTGTGGTTTCTACAGCTGAGGCCAGTGTCGAGGATTATATCTTGCCAGAGCAGAATGGCTTCCTTGTTGCACCAAATGATGTTGTTGGTTATCGTCAGGTAATATCCAATCTACTAAATAATCGGACTGTACTAATAAGCATGGAAGAAAATGTTAAACGCGGGGCTTATGATTTGTCTTATGAAGCTTTTGCTGAAAAATTAAAACATCTTTAGATTATAAATATTTATGATTATTGTAAGACTTTCAGGGGGGATAGGTAATCAGCTTTTTCAGTATGCCTTGGCTCGGAAGTTTAAAGAGATAGGTCGTGATGAAGTTTTTTTAGACATTTTTTATTTTAATGGACCGGTGACTCCGCGGACTTTTGCTTTAGATAAATACAATATCACCATACCAGTTGTGGGTTTTTGGAGGAATATGTTGCGTAAACTGAAGACTAGACTTCCTTTTTTAATGGAGACAGTCCGCGATCCTGATACTTATGAATATAAGGAAGATATTTTAGATAAAACGAATTCTTATCTTGTTGGTAATTGGGTTAACCCTAAATATTTTGATGGATTAGAAAAAAAACTTCAAAAAGAAATCACTCTCCAGGGTGAGAAATCGGAGAATTTTAAGAGAGCTATTGCGTCTTTAGATAATAAAAATTCTATCTTCATTCATCTTAGGAGGGGAGACTATCTAAAATACCCGGATAAATTTGTTGTGTTGTCAGATTTGTATTATGCCCAGGCTATTAATTATTTGTTGGATAAAGTTGAAAATCCCAGTTTTTTTATTTTTTCAGATGATCCAGAATATGCGAAAGGGCTGATTACTCCACTGATTAAAGGTGGTGTCCATATGGTGTCTGATTTTAATCTAACCGACTATGAAGAATTGGTTTTAATGAGTCAATGTCATCATGGTATTACAGCGAATAGTACCTTTAGTTGGTGGGGGGCTTACTTAAATTCTAACCCGCATAAGATAATTGTTTCTCCGAAGGAATTTAGACTAGATAAAAAGAATAGTGGTAATATGACCCCAGACAGTTGGGGGTGGGTAAAAATTTAATCTTAATGGATACAAGAGATCAAAAATTGAAAATTTGTTACTTTGGGAACTATGTTTCTGATTTTTCTCGCAATCGAATTTTTCAGTCTGGCCTAAAACAAAATGGAGCTCAGGTTGTTGAATGTCAAGATATGTCTAGAGGTCTTACTAAGTATTACCGACTCTGGAAAAAACACCAGAAAATAAAAAATGATTATGATGTGATGATCGTGGGCTATCCAGGTCATGTTGTGGCTCCATTTGCTAAATTAATTTCTTCTAAAAAAGTTGTTTTAGATGCCCTGTGTTCTCTTTATGAGGGAGAGATCATCTCTCGTCAGTCGTCTCGTCGTTGGTCTATTAAAGGACTACAAATTTGGTTAATCGATTTTTTGGCTTATTTTTTTGTTGATTTAGTTTTAGTAGAGTCTGAGGCACAAAAAAAGTTTTTTATTAAACGTTTTTTTGTGTCACCAAATAAATGCCAAGTTGTTTATACGGGAGCCGATGATTCAGTTTTTTTTCCTGATCCTAATATTAAAAAAAAGAAGACTTTTACGGCTGTTTTCCGGGGAAGATTTTTACCAGAGGCGGGCGTGGATGTGGTGGTCAGGGCTGCTAAACTATTGGAGGGGAAGGGGATTGACTTCTTAATTATCGGGGGTGGTTTGGAGAATAAAAAAATATTAAAATTAATTTCTGATTTAAAACCTTCTAACTTGTTTTTAGAATCACGAAGGTTGTCTGATGGTGAATTAAGAGCAGAAATGCTGTCATGCCACGTTAGCTTAGGACAATTTGCTAATCATGAAAGATTATCTCGGACAATTCCTCACAAAGCTTTTGAATCACTGGCTTTGGGTTTACCTTATTTAACTGCGAGATCTGAAGGAGTGAGTGAAATGCTAACCGATGAGCAAAATTGTGTGATGACCGAGGCTAACGACCCAGAATCTTTATCTAACAAAATTGTTTTTTTGCGTGATAATTATGTCACCAATGAAATCGCTCAAAGAGGATTTGTTTTATATCAGAATAATTTTTCCCCACTAAAATTAGGAGAGAGGATTGTTGGACTGCTCAGATTGTTAGGTTAATTGTTTGTCAAATTCTTTAATTTTTTCACAGACCCAAGCTATTTCTTCCTCCGCTAAGTCTGGGTGAATTGGTAGGGATAGTATTTTTTTAGTTTTGTCTTCGACTTTTGGTAAGATGACTTTTGAATAGGGTTTGAATACTGTTTGTTTGTTAATTGACTTGGGGTAATGTATTAGTGTTTCGATTTCGTAATCTTTAAGGAATTCTTGTAGTTTGTCACGTTGATCTGTCTCAATCACATACAGATGGTAAGCATGTTCTACTTCAGATCGAACCAGGGGCAGTTTTATGCTTTTTAGGTTAGCTAATTCGGTATTGTATTTTTCTGCTAACTCATTTCTTTTTTTATTTTCTTCATCAAGAGAAGGTAATAATTCATTTAGAAAGGCTGCCTGGAGTTCATCTAAACGACTATTTATTCCATATGATTCGTGTTCGTAGCGATTTTTTTGTCCGTAATTTCTTAGGGTTCGGCATTTTTCTGCTAACTCAGAGTCATTAGTAGTAATGGCTCCTCCATCGCCAAATCCTCCTAAGTTTTTTGTGGGATAAAAACTGAAGCAGCCAAATGTTCCAAACGAACCAACCTTCTTGTTTTTATAACTAGCTCCATGTGCTTGTGCACAGTCTTCAATTACATGCAGTTTATATTTTTCGGCTATTTCGATAATCCCTTCGATATTTACCGGTTGGCCGTATAAATGAACAGGGATAATCGCTCTAGTCTTGGGGGTTATACTGGTTTCGATTTGTGTTCCATCCAAATGAAAATATTCATCTATGTCAACAAAGACTGGGGTTGCCCCAACTGAGATTATTGCTAGACTGGTGGCCGCCGCGGTTAGAGGGGTAGTAATTACTTCATCTCCAGCTTTTATTCCCAAAGCCATTAAGGCAATTTGGATCGCTTCTAGGCCATTAGCTACCCCAATCGTTTCTTTTGTTCCGATATAGGATGAAAAATCTTTTTCAAATTTTTTGACCTCATTGCCCAAGATTAACCAGCCGGACTCCATTACTCGCCGAAAAGCCTGGTCTAACTTCGTCTTATTTTTTGAGTATCTTTTTTTAAAATTATTAAATATGACTTTCACTTTTTTTTATTGATTTGATAAATGTCCGGTAATCACGGATATAGTCGTTTTCTTTGTAGATATTATTAGAAATAACTAAAATGATACAATCTTTAGAAAAATTTCTCATATTATGCCAAAGCATTTTACCTAGCAGAACCCCAGAATAATTATTTCTTAGTGTTAGGGTCTGCTTTGTTTTACCATCGTCTAGATCTAAGGTAAAGTGGCCATTCAAGCAGAAGATAATTTGTTCAGTTTTTTTATGGGCGTGTTTTCCTCTGATCGCTTTTGGATTGTCCAGATTGTTTATGTAGTAGACCCGCTTGATGGCAAAAGGGATGCTTTTATTTGTTTCGGCAATCGCTAGATTGCCATCCGGATAATCTTTAAATATTTGTAAGCTAATTAACCCTGAATTTTTAACCCTTATCTTATTTGTCATTTTTTATTTTTTTGTAGTTAGAGGCTCTTAATAAGCTATCAAATGTTCCAATATCGAACCACGGCTTTTTGAGAATCTTTGCTTTGAGTGATTTTTCTGCTATATATTTATTGTTGATGTAAGTGATCTCATATTCTCCCCGTTTTGATTTTGGTTGATTAACCATTTTTTTAAATACAGTGTTGTCGTAGATATAAACACCAATTACGGCTAAGTCGGAAATTGGTTTTTTAGGTTTTTCTACTATTTCAGTTACTTCACCTTGAGGGTTAATTTTTGCTACTCCAAATCTTTCTGGATCGTTAACCTTTTTTAAGAATACCAGAGCTCCACTTTTGAAGTTGACAATCTCATTTTTTAGACTGTCTTCAATGATATTGTCACCGAGATAGAGGATACAGTTATCTGTCCCAATATAATCTTTGGCAATATATAGCCCGTCAGCAATTCCAGAGGGGGTATTTTGGATGCCGTAGACTATTTGGATTTGCCTACCGGTGTTTAGGGATTTAAAGTTGTGTCCGGAACCAAGTATTTTTACAAAATCCCCCACGTGCTCAGGGGAAGTGACAACCATAATTTTATCTACTCCTCCTTCGATTAATTTTTCGATGGCATAATAAATGACCGGTTTGTTATAGACCGGAAGTAGGTGTTTATTTGTTGCCAGGGTTAGGGGGTAAAGTCTGGTGGCACGTCCACCGGCTAAAATTATTCCTTTCATGTTTTTTAATATATCACTTTTTTTGAGTAAATCTAGACTGATAGTATTGGTATGTTTTTTTGATGCCTGTATCAAAATTGTAACGAGGTTTCCATCTAATTTTTTTTAAAATTTCTTGATTGTCGATGGCGTAACGAAAGTCGTGTCCTAAACGGTCGGAGACTGTTTCGATACAGTCTTTACCCTTATCTGTTAATTTTAGAAGTTTCTCTGTGATTGCCTTATTGGTCATTTCACAATTTCCCCCAATATTATAGATTTCTCCTGATTTGCCTTGGTGGAAGATTTTGTCTATAGCATCAATATGATCTTCTACATATATCCAATCTCTGATGTTTTCCCCTTTGGAGTAAAGAGGTACTTTTTTATTACTTAAGAGTAGGTAAATAAACTTAGGGATTAATTTTGAGAGATCTTGATTTGGTCCATAATTATTTGAACAGCGTGAAATCGTTGCGTTCAGGCCAAAGGTCTTGTTGTAAGCTCTAACCATTAAATCTCCGGCGGTTTTAGAGGCGCTATAAGGACTGTTGGGAGATAGGGAACTTTGCGTCGTAAACGGCGGATCCTCTTTTCTTAGAGAACCGTAAACCTCGTCCGTTGAAACTTGATGGAAGCGGTTGAGTTGGTATTTTCTAGTTAATTTTAATAGGTTGTGAGTACCGAGTACATTTGTTTTGAGAAAAAGATCTGGATTACTAATACTTTTATCCACATGACTCTCGGCTGCGAAGTGGATAATGTCTGTTGGTTTATATTTGTTAAATATTTTTTCTAAAGACCTATAGTTGCAAATGTCAGTTTTTTCAAATTTATAATTTTTCTCTCCCCCCACAGTGACATTTTTTGGATTAGCTGCGTAAGTTATTTTATCAACATTTATAAAAAGATAGTTGGGGTATTTTTTAACAAATTTATTTAGGTAATTGCTACCAATAAATCCATATCCTCCGGTTATTATTATTTTTTTAGATATTGCCATATCGTTTGTTTTATAATGGTTAACCACCCTAATTTTGTGTGTTCTCCTAAAATCCATTCGGGATTCTTTTGTTTTATTAAATCTAAGGACTTTTGTAAATACTTAGTACAGATTTGATTAATATCTTTCTGTAAAATATATACAGGATAAATTTTCACCTTTTGTTTATTGTTAGTATAAAATTTTAAGCCATGATAATGATAGAAGATTACTAGCCCTGTATTGTCATTTTGTTTTTCCTTTAGCCAGAGTTTGTTTTCTTTTTTGAAAAAAGAGTAACGAGAAATATTCCAAGAGGCAATATTGGCCCCTGGGTTTTTAAGAATGTGAACTCCTTCAAAACGGGTGGGCCAGTCATTTAAGTAGAGTTGGTCACCATATTTACCGTCTTCATAGCGGTTATAGCACCAATTAATAACTTGTTTTTTCCACCATTTTAAACAAGTAAGTGATCGTGTGTCATTTTTAAACACCAACATTCCGACATTAAAGACGCCACTTTTCTTTTCACGCCACTGTTCTTTCTCTGTAAATCGGTGGGGAATAATTAGAATTGATTTATCTCCCATTTCTTTATAAATTTGCTCGGGAGCACAGAGAAAAACAATATCGGCATCCAGATAGGTAATTTCTGTTATCCTGTGGGTGGTTAAGAGGTATAGTGGAAAAACTGAAGACATCATCCAGCAATATTCTACTGATGTACGACTGGGTTTAACTTGTAATAGTTCATCATCTTCGACTAGAGATAGACCGATGGGTGTGAGATGGTCTAAGTTAAGGTTTTTTAGGGTATCGTAAGTCAATTTGTCCATACATAAAACCCATAAGGTAAAACTCGGACAGTTTTCTGATAGGGAAAAATATAAAGCTAAGCCTCGGGTGAGAAAGTTTTTATCAAATACAGTGCAGAAGTTGTAGTTCATTTCTTTTTGGACAGGATGATATTGTCTAAATATAAATCTTTGTTAGAGGGTAGGATTTTAGATAAGGCTATGCCCAAAATATTTATTGGACCAAGAATGGTAGTATAAAAAATTAAACGCAACCGATAGTTTTTTGTGGGTAAAATTTTAAATAAGTAGCAGTTAATTAATTGGAAGATCACTCTGATATCTGGTAATGTTTTTTTATGTCTAATTATCTCGAAGCCATGTTTTGATAGTAAGTGGGTGAGCCCAAAAGAGGAATAGCGGGCATAATCATTAGGCTGTGAATGTTCGTCCCACACAAAAGGTACGGTTAATAGTAATTTACCTCCAGGTTTTAAGATTCGATTGATTTCACTTAAAAATTCTATCGGATTAAAGATATGTTCTAATACTTGAGTGGCCATTACTGAATTGAAAGAATTGTCTTCTAAGGGAAATTGTCTACCATCATAAAATATGTCAGCCTGACTATATTTTTTATTATATTCGTTATCGTATTCCATCCCAATATATTTATCGACTCTAGAGAAAAAATCTTTATATGGTTTTTGGCCACAACCAACATCTAACATGTCCCCAGTCATATTAAGGGCTAGGTTTTTTATTTCTTTAGCTAATTCGCGTCTGACGAAGTAGAATGGGTTTATGAAAATACCAAGTATCCCTGGTAAAAATTGCTGCTCGGCGATTTTTTTTGCTAAGATCCTCATTTTATTTTTTAGTTAGTTTACTGAGAAAACGTTTCCAGATACTAGGTTTTAATGACTTAAAATATTTGATAATTATTTTTTTTGCGGGGATGTTTTCTGTGGTGGGAATCGGGCAGAGATTAACAGGCTGATCTATTAGATTTGTTTCATAAACGGCGTTAGCTTTATTAGAGTGTGTCCCTTCCTGTCCAGTTAGGCCGATATTTTGCACTAAGGAATGTCCAGGATAAAGAGTTAGTTTGTTTTTGAGAAAAGCTGAAGCGTACCAACGAATGGCCCAAGAATCTGTTTGACCTAAAACCTGACGCTTTAACATTTGGGAAAATTTATAACTTCCATTAAAATCAAACTCATTAACGCCCCCAACTTCTTCTAATTGTGAGAGTAATTTCCTTCCATCGGTTTCTAGCAGCTTCCAACCCCTTTCCCAAGTTGCCCAACCCCAGCAATCAGCACCCTTTATAAAGAAAGTATCTGGTAATTTTTCTTTAGTGGGATAAATGTATCCATGGATACTGATAACCCTATCTTCTTTTTCATACATTTCTAGTGCCTTATTCATATAGTCCAGGAAATATTTTGAAACCACCAAGTCGTCTTCTAAAACGATAGCTTTTTTATGTTTATTAATGACTTCACTCACCCCTGAGATAATTGACTGGGATAGTCCAAGATTTCTCTCTCTTTTTATTATTGTAATGTTCTTAAAACCAGAAATTGTGTCTATATATTTTCTGGTTTCAGCTACGCGGTCATCAGATTGGTTTTTGGGACCATCGGAAAAAACAAAAAATTCACTTTCTTTGGCTAAGGGGTTTTTTTGTAGAGACTCGACTGTCTTTTTCGTGTGTTCAAGTCGGTTGTAGACAAAGAGGATGATGGGAGCTAATTTCATATTTTTAGTGTTTAAATATATGAACAAAAGAGAAAAACTCCTGTTTTATTTTTTTAACTAGGTACTCTTTTTTCTTACTAAGGGTTACTCCGTATAATTTTTCTTTAAATACTTTTTTAATTTTAGCTAAACTTTCATTAATAGATTTTTCATAAGGATCATATATCAATCGGACAACTTTCCAGTCTAAATATCTTCTGACATGGGTGATTTTTAGGGTGTTAAAAAAATTATAGATGTTTACGCCGCTAAAATGATACATAATTAGACGAAAATCTTCTTTTGTTTTTTTGTCTTGCCCGTAAATTAAGCCAGATTTTTTATAAAAAATATAATTATCGACATTCCAGTAAGCAACATTAATGCCGGGATGTCTTACAGTTGATACTCCTGAGAATTTTTTAGAAAACTCATTTATGTAAAATTGGTCGGCGAATCTGTTTTCTTCACAGCGGTCATAGCACCAATCCCGGCAACTTCTGTCCCACCATGATAAACATTTTTCTGCGTTATCATCACGTTTAAAAATAACCATACCAGCGTTATAGACACCTTTTTCGTTTGCAGCCTTGCTGTCTTGATGAAATCGGTGGGGGATAATACCAATAGAAGCTTTATTCATTTCTTCATAAATCTCATCAAGTGGGGCAAAAAAATACATATCAGCGTCTATAAAAGATACCTGTTTTGCTTCAGAGTGTTTTAGAGTGTAAATGATTGTGGCTGGTTTGCAGGTTGCATAGTATTCTTTGATGGTCCTTTCTTTTTTGATCTTCAACAGTTCTTCATCTTCAAATTCTCTAAGACTGATCAGTTTGGCGTGGTCCAAGTTTAGTTTTTTTAAAATACTGTAACTTTCTTCATCCATACAAAATATCCATAAACTAAAATTGTTTATGTTATTCAAAAGGGATTGATATAAAGATAAACCCCTAATTAGATAGTTTTTATCAAAATTAGTGCAAAAATACTCCATTATTTTTTTGCTAAAATGTCACTCTCTTTTAAAATGGCGACTAAGTTGTGAACTCTGAATATCTCGTTAATAGCGTTGTATGGACCGAGGGGGAGTAAGTCATTTGTTCTAATACGGTAGAAATTATGATTAGGCATTAAATCGTAAAAATCTTTTAAAAATATTCTTGAGATTATATTAACGGCGTTAAACTCAAATTGGATTACTTTAATCTTTCCTGCTTTAAGTAGATTTTCTCCTCCTCGAAGAGCCTCTACTTCATGCCCCTCGATATCCAGTTTAAGAAAATCAATGTTGTCTATATTATTTTTTTGGCAGAAACCATCCAAGGTTACTAATTCTATTTTTTTACCCTGGACATTTTTTTGGTGATGTATCTCAGTTAAAACACTCTTGTAAATACTTCCGTATTTACTTGTATTGTCTGGATTGGTAAAAATCTCAGCTTCTTTATTACTCGATGATAAACCTGCCATAAATATTTCAATGTTTTTATCTTTTGAGTTTATTTGAAGTTTCTCGTATGGAGTATTATTTGGTTCAAAGGCGAAGATTCTTGCCTTAGGATAATTTTCTCTCAATAAAAGGGAAAATTCTCCTACGTTCGCTCCACCGTCAAAAAAGATTGGCTGGTTGTCTCCTATAATTTTTTTTAGTTGCTTCCTTATAAAATTTTTCTCTCCCGCTGTAATATCTCCAGCCTCTCTTAAGATTCCTATTTTTTTATAAGCTAAGCCAAGTAAGTCGATATGGGATATGTTAGCTAATCCCATTATTATTTTCTCAATTATTTTTTTTATTTTCTTAATCATTTTGTTTTTTCAGCTAGGATAATATTGTTGATATAAAAATCCTCATATCTTGGAGCAATTTTTGATAAAATTATTGCCAAGATAGTTAGCGGTGATATAAATAAAACATAGCATAGAAGTTTTAGCCAGTAGTACCTTCGTCTTAAAAGATGTCTGATATAACAGATGATCATCTGAATGTATCCTACTAACCCAGTTAGAGATTTTTCCTCGGTGATCACCCTAAAGCCTTCATTTTCTATTAATTTTTTTATCCCAAAGGATGAGTATCTTGTATAGTCTGCTGGTTGTTCGTGTTCGGGCCAGACGAAAGGAACTGTTAATAATAGTCTTCCTCCAGTTTTCAAAATCCGACCGGCTTCTTTAATGTAGAGTGGAGGATTATCGACATGTTCTAATACTTGAGTAGATAGGGCTGAATCAAATGTTCCGTCTTCAAACGGTAGACTCCCTGATCGGTAAAATACGTCAATATCTTTGTTTTTGCGATTTTGTTCGGTGTCAAATTCAATTCCAATATATTCTGTGACAGAGCTGAATTTGTTTTTGTAGGGCTTGTTACCACAACCTATATCAAGTAATTTGCCGCTAAGATTTATTCCTAAAGAAGTAATATGCTTGTCTAAATCTTTTCTTGTTAAATAAGTAGGATTCAAGAAAATGCCAAGCAAGCCTGGCTCAAAATCATTTTTTTTGATCAGTTGTATTAGCCAGTTTTTCATCTTTATATCAGCCAATTATGTTTTACTAACACCCCTTTACCTTCCCAATAAGAGTTTGAAGCGCCTGACTCATAAAAGTCTCCACTATCAACTTCAAGGATGGCCCCATCGTCTATCCAGTCCTCGATTTGTTTGTTTACTTGAAAAATTAAAGACATGATGTATTTACCACGATTTAGAGGGAGATTTTCTATGTGGCATTTTACTTCTCCTAGAGCTGGAAGATTTAAATTTTGAGTGGAAACTAGGTCGGTGGAACAGATGAATAAAGATTCTCCTGAGATTGTTCGGAAAGAGACAGATACTCGGCAATTTTCTAATTCTTCTAGTCCTTTTGATTTGTATGATAAGCCAATAGTTAAAGGTTCACCTGATTGAACACGGCTTACCTCTCTTCCTTCTTTGTTGTAAAAAGAGATGTGGGAAAATCTGGTGTTTCCCTGACTTCTTTTTCTTTTTGCTTTGGATAAATCCTCTTTGTTTATTTGTTGGGAGAGGTCATCTGTATATAATTTAATCGCTTCGTCGGTGTCGCCAGCAAATTTAATTTTTCCTTGACTAAGAACTACTGTTTTCTTACATAGCTGCTGGACAGCATTCAAGTTATGACTAACAAAAATAATTGTTCGGCCGTCTTGTTTTGTTACCTCATCCATTTTGCCGAGACATTTTTTCTGGAATTCGGCATCCCCAACCGCCAAGACTTCATCAATAATCAGAATATCTGGCTCCATATGAGCTGCTACAGAGAAGGCTAAACGAACATACATCCCACTAGAGTATCTTTTAACTGGGGTGTCGAGGAATTTTTCAATTCCCGCAAATTCAACAATTTGGTCAAATTTTTTCTCGATCTCCCTCTTTGACATACCTAAGATCGCGGCGTTGAGGAAAATATTTTCTCGTCCCGATAACTCAGGGTGAAAACCAGTGCCCACTTCAAGTAAACTACCAACTCGGCCATTGATCTTAATTTCACCGGTAGTTGGGGGAGTGATTTGGGATAATATTTTTAATAAGGTCGATTTACCAGCTCCGTTGTGTCCGATAATTCCAAGAACCTCTCCTTTTTTAATTTCCAGATTTATATCTTTTAGAGCCCAAAATTCTTCTTTTTTTTCTAAACCAGTAATCACCTTTGCCTTATGTTTTAGAAAATTGAAAGGATTTTTAGCAATATGAGTAAGTACATCTCTTAGAGCGACATATTTGCCGTTGAGATGGTTGATGTCGTACTTCTTACTAATATTTTTGATAGTGATGATAGGCTTTTCCATAATATTTTTTTAGACGATATCGGCAAAGTAACGCTCCGTTTTTTTGAAGTAAATAAATCCTAAAATTAGGACAACGGTACTGATAATCAAAGAAAAACCAATAGATATCCAGTCGATTGAGCCGTTGCCTAATAGGGAAGTACGACTCGCATTTATTACTCCGGTCATGGGGTTTAGGGCCAATAGCCAGGCATAATTACCAGCAATACTTGGTGGGTAAATTACTGGAGTCAAAAAGAGTAATATCTGAATGAAGAAGGGGAGAGCGTAACGGACATCACGGTATTTTACATTAATTGAAGACAAAACTAGACCTCCTCCCAAAGCGGCGATAAACGAAATTAAAAGAAGGATAGGGAATAACAATATCCCGGCCCAATGCGGAGTATAGCCATAGTAAATCATCAATCCGGCTAAAATGATTGTCGCTATCAGAAAGTCTACGAATTTAGTTAAGATTGAGGAGATTGGTAGGATTAAACGCGGGAAATATACTTTAGTAATAATTGACTGATTTCCAACTAGAGCATTACTTGTTTCGCCAAGCGCTCCTGAGAAGAATTGCCAGACTAATAACCCAGTATAAACAAAGAGAGGGTAAGGAACACCATCGGATGGCATTTGAGCAAATTTACCGAAAAAGACACTAAATACTACCATGGTGATAAAAGGTTGGAATAGGGCCCAGAGCACGCCAATCATTGTCTGTTTGTATCGAACTTTTAAATCTCGCCAGGTAAAGAAATAGAGAAGCTCACGATAGAGCCAAATTTCTCTAACATCTAACCAACTAATGGTTTTTTTGGGCCTAATGATTGTTTGCATTTTTTTCTATATACCAACTATAGGTCTTTTTTAATCCTTCTTCTAGTGGAGTACGATATTTCCAGCCTAGATTATTTAATTTCGAGACATCTAATAATTTTTTTGGTGTCCCGTCTGGTTTAGAAGTATCCCAGTCTATCTCGCCTGAGTAGCCAACTATTTTTTTAATCAGATTAGCCAATTCTTTTATTGTAAGATCTTCTCCGGTGCCGATATTTACGAGAGTTGTATCTTCTGAATTGTTCATTAAAAAAATACAAGCTTCCGCGAGATCATCGACATATAAAAATTCCCGGTAAACAGAACCGCTACCCCAGACGGTAACTTTTTCTTGATTATTTATTTTAGCCTCATGGAATCTTCTAATTAGGGCGGGAAGAACGTGTGAACTTGTTAAATCAAAATTATCATTTATACCATATAAATTAGTGGGCATTACCGAGAGATATTTGGTGCCATATTGTTTGTTGTAATATTCACAGAGTTTTAATCCGGCAATTTTTGCAATAGCGTAAGCTTCATTTGTTGTTTCTAGGGATCCTGTTAATAAATATTCTTCCTTGATTGGCTGAGGGCAGTTGCGAGGGTAGATACAAGATGATCCCAAGAAGAGTAATTTTTTTACTTTATTTAAATAAGCTGAGTGGATGATATTATTTTGAATTTGTAGATTCTGATAGATAAAATCTGCGGGATAAGTGCTGTTAGCCATAATGCCACCAACTTTAGCGGCGGCTAAAAAGACGTACTCCGGCTTTTCTTTTGTAAAAAAATTTGATACAGCCAATTGGTCTGTTAGATCCAACTCACTTTTTTCGATGGTTAAAATATTTTTATAGCCGTCAGCCAATAAATTTCTAACGATGGCGGAGCCGACTAAACCATTGTGACCAGCTACAAATATTTTAGCGTTTTTATCCATGATTATTTTATCTTAGAAATATTTGAGTTTTTAATATTATTGGATTCAAGAATTAGATCTGCTTCCGCCATAATTTTTACTAATTCTTTGAATTTTGTTTGTGGTTTCCAGCCCATTTTTTTCTGAGCCTTAGAATAGTCCCCAATAAGTAGCTCTACTTCGGCTGGCCTAAAGTAGCGTGGGTCAATTTCAATAATTGTTTTGCCGGTTTTTTTATCAATCCCTTTTTCCTTTATTCCGCGACCAACCCATTTTAAATCAATCCCGTATATTTTGGCCGTTTCTTCAACAAACTCTCTAACGGAATGAGTTTCGTTGGTAGCTAAAACATAATCATCGGGTTTGTTTTGTTGAAGCATTAACCACATGCCATAGGCATAATCCTTAGCGTAGCCCCAGTCTCGTTTGGCATCCAAATTGCCTAAATATAGTTTATTGGCCAAGCCAAGTTTTATTCGGGCCAAGCCTTTGGTAATTTTACGGGTAACAAATGTCTCTCCTCGGCGAGGGGACTCATGGTTGAATAGAATCCCATTACAGGCAAATAGACCATAACTTTCTCGATAATTTTTGGTGATCCAGTAAGAATAGACTTTGGCACAGCCATAAGGGGAGCGTGGGTAGAAAGGAGTAGTTTCTTTTTGGGGGACTTCCTGCACTTGCCCAAACATTTCTGACGAAGAGGCTTGGTAAAATTTAGTTTTTATTCCCGTGTCTCTAATCGCATCTAGAAGCCTGATTGTCCCTAGACCTGTTATATCGCCAGTGTATTCAGGTATGTCAAAACTTACACGCACATGGCTCTGGGCTCCAAGGTTATAGATCTCATCTGGTTTAATTTCAGCAATAATTCTTGAAAGATTGCTGGCGTCAGATAGATCGCCATAGTGAAGGAGGAGTTTTGGTTTAGTATGAGGGTCTTTGTAGATGTGGTCGATTCGGTCAGTATTAATAGAGGAGGAGCGTCTAATTATCCCGTGGACTTCGTAGCCTTTTTCTAACAGCAGTTCCGCTAGATAGGAACCGTCTTGGCCGGTAATTCCAGTTATTAAAGCTTTTTTAATCTTGTTTACCATTTGTTTATTTTCTTAATGGCTTTTTGCTTTATTGCTAAGTATGATTTTTCCGCTTCCTGTTCGAGTTCAGGGGAGAGGAGGCGCAAAATCTCCTTACCTAAAATTCGGTATTGTTTACCTATCTTGTTGGCCCTGATAATACCCTTTTTGAGGAGCCTTTTTATCGTACTATCGCTTATTCGGAGGATGTCCTGGGCCTCTGATGTTGTATATATAGAGTGGGGGTTTATTTTTCCTTCCATAAGAAAAGTTTACTAAAGTGTCATTAGATGTCAATAGGTTCAGTAGGGTAAAACTAGAAATCTGACCCCGTCGTCCTTTTTTCTCATTAATAAAATATGTTATAGTATTTTCATGACATTAAACAAAATTTTACGTTTCCTTATTTTATTAGGTATTTTTGCTGTGACTTTGGTGCCTCTGTATGTTGCTTCTTCAATGTATTTTCCTTTCATCACGGGTAAAAATTTCCTATTCCGGATCGTGGTTGAGGTTATGCTTGGTTTATGGCTGATTTTGATTTATCGAGATAAGACGGCTCGTCCGCAAAAAAGTTGGTTACTTATATCTCTTACAACCTTATTGTTTTTCCAGATCATAGCGACTCTTTTTAGTCAAAATCCCTCTCGGAGTTTTTGGTCAAATTTTGAAAGAATGGAAGGTTTAGTTTCGTATCTCCATACCTATCTATTTTTTATAATTTTAGTCTCGGTTATGAAGGGGAAGGAGGTTTGGCATTGGTTACTAAATACAACCGTGGTTGTCAGTGTAATTACTTCTTTGTATGGTTTTTCCCAGGTGATGGGTTGGGCAGAAATTCATCAGGGTTCGACACGCCTAGATGCTTCATTGGGTAACGCCGCTTATCTGGCGACTTATCTCTTGTTTCATATCTTTATTTTGTCTTACTTATTCTTTGCTACTTCTCCTAAGAATAAGTTATTACGCCTTACTTATGGAATAATTACTCTGTTTGAATTGATTATTCTCTACTTCACTGCTACTCGAGGAGCTATTTTAGGTTTGCTTGGGGGTCTGTTTCTTCTTTTGTTGTTGACGGCATGGAAAAGGACTGGACGTCTGCGAAAATTCTCCCTTATTACTTTAGGTTCTTTGATAGTTTTTGTTGTTCTCTTTTGGTCTTTTCGGACGACTCCGCTGATTGCTAAAAATCAGGTTTTGGGTAGATTTGCAGAAATTTCTATTTCTGATATCTCAAAACAACCGCGCTTTATGATTTGGACCATGAGTGTCCAGGGTTTTAAAGAACATCCTGTGTTTGGTTGGGGTCCGGAAAACTATTCTTTAGTTTTCCAGAAATACTATAATCCAGCGATGTATGGTCAGGAACCTTGGTTTGATCGTTCTCACAATGTTATTTTGGATAACCTAATTAATTTTGGGTTACTTGGTCTCCTCGCGTATTTGTCCATCTTTTTTACGGCTATCTATTATTTGTGGCGTAAAAACGAAAGAGATGATGATCAGGGTTGGATTGGACGGATTATTTTGACTTGTTTGTTGGCGGCTTATTTCTTCCAAAATATTTTTGTTTTCGATAACCTCACTAGTGTAATTCTTTTCTATCTCGTTTTGGGCTATATCCATACTGTGTATGGTAGGACTGAAAAAATAAACAACTCAAAGGAACCTCTTGGCAGTAAAAACAAGTTGTCTTCTGAGTTAAGTGACGCCTACTTACCAATTGTGGTTATTGTAGCGGTAGCGATTTCCGCGTCATCTCTTTATTATTTTTCTTTGCGTAGTATTTCAGTATCTAAAACTTTGATTAGGGCCATCTCTCAAGGAACACCAGAGACTCGTTTAGCAGATTTCAAAAAGATCTTTAGTTATGATCTTGTTACTGGACAATCAGAGGCACGGGAGCAGTTGATTAATGCTACTCAGGGTATTATTCGTAATCAATCTATTTCAAATGAAATAAAACAAGAATATTTCCTGCTGACCAAGGATGAGATGGAAAAACAGTTTGCTATTTATCCTAATGATGCTCGCAGTCATTTGTTCTATGGTTCATTTTTGGGTGATGTTGGGCAAAAAGATGAAGCGATCAAAGAGCTTAGCTTAGCGAATCAACTTTCGCCGAAGAAACAGATTATTATGTTTGAACTAGGTTCTTTGTTATTAAATGCCGGACAGGTGGAACGAGCCGTCAGTTTATTTAAAGAAGCCTTTGAGGAGGATGAGACTTATGATGAGGCACGTAAGATTTATGCTTTAGTTTCTCTTTATACTAAGGATATTGGCACTGCTAAAAAAATCTTAGGAACTGATCCTGATAAGTATATTAAAGGAGATAGTCGGTTTGATAGTTTTCGTTCAATTTTAGCTGTTTAATTGACAAAATCTTTGAATATGCTATACTAGCATTGTGAGTGTTTCCCATTCATTTATGAAAGGGAAGCTCTAAATACTAAATGTTTCATAAAAACCGCCCTCGGGCGGTTTTTATGTGCTAAATTTTTCTATTTATTAAATAACATAAATAGAAATTCTAATTCTTGTTAATAGTTGATTCTCTACTTGTCTTGCAAGATAAAACCCACTATACTAACAGTGAGTGTTCGGTCGTGACTGGCGGCCGCACTCACATTTAAACATTTAGTTTTGGAGCTCGCCTCCGCCAGTCATGTTCGAACATTCGAACAATAAAAAATAAAACCACTTTTTTAAAGTGGTTTTATTTTTTATTGTGATTAAAATAATTTGTTAAAGTTTTTTATTTTTTGTATTTATTTTAATTAATTTTTTATTGATAACTAAATTATTTTTTTATTAATAAAAAAATAATTTAGTTATCCACAATTTAATTTAAAAAAATATTGTAATCGTTTTCAATTAGTATGATAATAGTAACTAAGAGTAGTAACAAAAAATTTTTTTGTGAATAAAAATTTTTTCACATTAAGGTCGGATTGTTATTACACATCTTTTTTAAAAAATAATTTAAAATAAATTACTATGGCTGCAAAGAAAAAGGCCGCTAAGAAGGCCAAGAAGTCAGTTAAGAAGGTTGCTAAGAAAAAGAAAGCTTCCAAAAAGAGGAAATAATTTTTCTAAAAAAATCTCACGCAAGTGAGATTTTTTTTGTTTGGAACTATTTAGCACAGGAGATAAAAGTCGGCCAGCACCCTGGTTTGTCTGGTTTTTTTGATTATTGAAAAAAGACTAATTTTGTATTATACTGCGAGCTATGTCTGTCTCTATCTTACAACGTCTTTTTGGAGGTGATAACCAAAGATATCTAGCTAAAATTAATCCTTTGGTGGCTAAAATTAATGATTTTGAGGCCAGTCTTTCTGTCTTATCTGATCCAGAGCTTAAAAATAAAACAGCTCAATTTAAAGAGCGTTTAGCCTTGGGTGAATCTTTGGATAGTTTGCTACCAGAAGCTTTTGCTGTTGTCAGAGAAGCTTCGAAGCGCACCGTAAACATGCGTCATTTTGATGTGCAATTGATTGGTGGGATTACCTTGCATGAGGGGAGAATTGCTGAGATGAAAACAGGAGAAGGAAAAACCTTGGTGGCTACTTTGCCGACTTATCTTAATGCTTTAACTGGCCAAGGTGTTCATGTGGTGACGGTTAATGACTATTTGGCTCGTCGTGATGCTGTTTGGATGGGGCAAATCTATTCTTTTTTGGGTTTATCTGTTGGTGTAATAAATAGTCAGCAGTCTTTCGTCTACGATCCTGATCACACCACAAAAGAAGAAGATAAGGAACGTGATACGGAAGGATCTTTCCGGGTTGTTTATGAATTTTTACGTCAAGCGACTCGCGCTGAAGCCTATCAAGCTGATATTACTTATGGTACCAATAATGAATTTGGTTTTGACTATTTGCGTGATAACATCGCTTTTGATACTAAAGATGTTGTTCAGCGGATGACAGGAGAAAACAAGTTTCATTTCGCTATTATCGATGAAGTGGACTCTATTTTAATCGATGAGGCTCGAACTCCTCTTATTATTTCTGCTCCCACCGCTAAATCAGAAGATCTTTATAAGACTTTTGCTCAAATTGCCTCACAGCTTGAAATTGAAAAAGATTATACTGTTGACGAGAAATTAAAAGCTATTTCTTTGACTGATGAAGGCATTACCCATGCGGAAAAGCTTTTGGGGGTGAGTGATATTTATACTGAAAAAGGGGTTAAATATGTTCATCACTTGGAAACAGCGGTTAGGGCAAAGGCCTTGTATGAATTAGATAAGGAATATGTGGTGAAAAACGGAGAGATTATTATTGTTGACGAATTTACCGGACGATTACAACCTGGCCGCCGTTGGTCAGAGGGGTTACACCAAGCGATTGAAGCTAAGGAGGGGGTAGAGATTAAAGAAGAATCTCGTACTTTTGCGACCGTGACTCTCCAAAATTATTTTCGGCTCTATTATAAATTAGCGGGAATGACAGGAACTGGTCAGACCTCCTCTGAGGAGTTTATGAAAGTGTATGGTTTACCAGTTGTTTCTATTCCAACTAATCGTTCTGGCGAACGGCGAGACTTGGGAGATCTTGTTTTTCAGTCGGAACATGGTAAATTTTTAGCTTTATCTAAAAAAATAAAAGAACTGCATGATTTAGGGCAGCCAGTTTTGGTGGGAACCGCGTCTATTGAAAAAAACGAATTACTTTCAGCTTATTTTAAAAAAGCTGGTGTCCCTCATGAAATACTAAATGCTAAAAATCACGAACAGGAGGGTCAAATTATTGCCAATGCTGGTAAAAAAGGAAAAGTTACTCTGGCGACCAATATGGCTGGTCGGGGAGTGGATATAAAATTGGGTGGAGCTAATCCGACTAAAGAAGAGCACGATGAAATCTGTCGTCTCGGCGGCTTGTTTGTTGTTGGAACTGAGAGGCATGAAGCGCGGCGAATAGATAACCAGTTGCGGGGACGAGCTGGTCGTCAAGGTGATCCTGGTCACACACAATTTTTTGTTTCGATGGAGGACTCTCTAATGCGCGTTTTTGCTTCATCGGGAATTAAAAATATGATGGGTAAATTGGGTATTCCTGAAGATGAGCCAATTGAAAATCGGCTAGTCTCACGGGCGATTGAGAGTGCTCAAACAAAAATTGAGGGTCTTAACTTTGACATGCGTAAACATCTGCTTGAGTATGATGACGTTATGAATCACCAACGTCAATCTATTTATGACCGACGTCGTAAGATTTTGTTTGGTGGACAGTCAGAAATCGACGAATATCTAGAAAAACTTCTTGATACTCTTTTTGTTGACGAGGGAGAGAGACAAGAAGCAGTAAGACGAATTGATAATAAAAAAATTGAACTAGGTAAAGAGGCTTTTTATGCCATTGCTCGTAAAATAATTTTACAGGTTATCGATATGTATTGGGTAGATCATTTAGAGGCGATCGATTATATGCGGAGCAGTGTTCGTCTGCGAGCTTATGGTCAGCGTGATCCATTGGTGGAATTTAAACGTGAAGGTTTGCAACTGTTCCGCAACCTAGAGACATCTATTTACAATGATGTGTTAAATTTTATTGAAAATAGCTCTTCGATGGCTCCCTCTTCGGAAAAAGTCGTTTTAGAAGAGGTCCACGAATCAGCTGCTACTATTACGGCACCTCGTCGTTTGGAAGCGGAAACTTTAGAAAAGACTGGGCGTAACGAACTGTGCCCTTGTGGTTCTGGTAAAAAATGGAAGAAATGTGGAATGTTGGAAACGGCTGAACATCAAAAAATGTTGGGATTAAAGGCTAAATAAAATAATTTTTGTCCTTTGGTCTGTCTTAATAAAATTAAGTTATAATTAGAAAATATCTTTTAAATAACTTTTATAAAACCATATGGATAATGATATAAAAAATGAATTTAGTTATCGTCCAAGGAAAATCTATCGCTCTCGTCGCGATCGAGTTATTTTTGGTGTTTGTGGTGGAATAGCTGAATATTACAATATTGAATCATTGTGGGTGAGAGTAGTTTTTATTTTTCTGGGGATTACTGGGGCGATTGGTTTTGTTCTTTATATCGCTTTGGCGGTCCTAATGTCTATTAACCCCGAAAAATTAGTTGATAACAAAAAAAATGATGATATTGGTGTGACGGCGGAAGAAATTCGTGATCGCGTAAAAGGTTTGGCTGGAGAACTGCGTAATGATACAAAAATTGAGCGCCGTCGAAATCTCCTCGGTTTGTTTATTGTGACAATTGGAGTGGTGGCATTTTTTAATGAACTTTTTCCTAACTTTTGGATTGGTTGGAAGGTTTTGTGGCCTTTAATTATTATTTTGATTGGCTTTACTTTTATCTCTAATGCCAGACCTTCAAAATAACAAAGAAATATTCCAGTCAGATTGGCGCGGTATTAATACCGGGAAGTTTTTTCTGGGTCTTCTTATTTTAATTGTTGGAATCTGTTATTTGGGTGAAACTTTTGGAGTGACAACCATTAATGTTGGCTATATTTTTCAACATTTTTGGTCTATTTTGTTGATTTTCCTTGGTTTGTCGATGTTGTCTCGTCGAAGTCGGGTTATTACTTTTTTAGGATTATTTCTAACAGCGGTTGTTCTCATTGGTTTGTTTTATGTCGCCACCAACGACTCAACTTTGGCCGAATTAAAGCGTCTCGAAAAAATTGAAATTGTGGCGTTAGAAGGTGTCGATAAGGCTCATATTAGGATTGATTCACAGGCGGCAGCCCTCAAGGTAGAAGGAGATCCTGAGACAAAAAATCTTACCAATAAGCTGTTGACTGGGACTTTTCAATCAGCCGAAATGAATCTTAAGACAACTTCTAGTTTGATTGATAACACCCAGAATATTTTATTGAGTACGCGGGAACAAAATGGTCAGTTTGGCTGGCAGTATTTTGGAAAAAATATTGGTAATTTTTACTTAAAATTGACAGAGAAATTGCCGGTAGAGTTGGAAATAAACTCAGTGGCCGCCGATCTAAACTTAGACTTATCAAGAATTTTAGCAACCGATGTTCTGATAAAATCTGGGGCCTCGAATATTATTATTAGTGTTGGTGATTCACAGCCCCAGTTAGATGTAAAAATTGAGTCTAAGGCTAGTGCGGTTACTTTTCGGGTTCCTAGTGATGTGGGGGTAGATTTTAAATTCTCTTCTAATATTTCCTCTAAAACTTTACCTGGTTTTAGCCTTGTTGGTGATGATAATTATCAATCACATGACTTTGTTAAGGCAAAAAATAAAATTTTCGTTACCCTAGACTCACCAGTAACAAGTTTTGATGTAATTTGGAAGTAATAATTGTTTTTTCTTCCTGAATAATAAAAAAAATCTCATTTATAAATGAGATTTTTTTTATTATTTGCATATTTTTTTCAACCCTTTCTCCGTGGATAACTCTCACTTTAGATATCCACACAAT
>CAZEAY010000003.1:0-94435 GCA_964510655.1 uncultured Candidatus Saccharibacteria bacterium | reverse complement strand
ATGGAGGGAATGATGGGGGTGACGGAGGTGACGGAAACAACGGGGGAGATGGAACCGATGGAGGGAATACAGGTGCTCCAGCTAGTTTAGAAATTTTAGCCAACAATTTAGTAAACGGAGTCAGGGTGATTAGTTGGGTTTCCGCCAATGTCTCTTCTTGCCGTGCAAAAAATGACTGGGTAGGCTCAAACAATGCCTCATCTAGACTAGCCACCATTATTAAAAGTCAGGGTCGGAGTCTGCCGGTAAATGGTTTTGCGACCACTACCATTCCTTTAAACTTTAATTTTGACTGGTCTAGAAACAATGGAGATTTTGTTACTGACAATATTACCAGCACCACCAACACCGCATCGACCAGTATAAAATATACTTGGACCGTTTTCCCTCCAGCTAGTGCTAATGATCTTTTCACAATGAGGGTAAGAGATGGAATTGATCCTTCTGGTCTAACTATTAGCATTGGGGGAGCGAATCATCCTATTAACCCTCTAATGGCTCGGGAAATTATAAAAAAGTTTGAAGCTTACCAGGCGAGCAACAAAAATCTTTCCATTTTCAAACGCTACAAGTTTACTTACAACTACCCAGGCAACACCAGAGAAATTAAAGTAGAATTAAATCCTGTCTATGAGATAACTTGTACGGGTTCGAATGGGGAGAGTATTAGTGCGAGCACTAGTCTGTAGGATATAAAAAGAGAAAATAGCTGATTTGCAAACAATGCGTTTAAAATTATCAAAAATCATCATACTATCAAGCCTCCTCCTGGTGACAATAATTCCAGCTATTTCTTTAGCGGAAACAGAAGCGGGACCGGGAAACAAATATTGTTACACTGTCACCATAACAGACGAAGCGATTATTGGTTCAAGTGAGAGGAGTGGGCAAGCTGTTTGTAGCGATACTCTAGAGCGATGTGAAGCCGGCAGAAAAAGAGCGACCTATAGCATAACCCAAGGATTACGCTGGATAGCTCTAAATTTTGGTATTGGCTATCAAAACATTGTTAATGATAAATATATTTCTCCAGCTTGTGTTTTATCTATCGGTGGAGAAACTAACCCCAACATAGCTAATTGGAGTGAAAAAATAGACGAGCCGAAGCCGGTCTGTGCCCTAAGTACAGATTTTAGCCTTGTGGCTTGTTTTAAAGTGGCTTTATCTTGGGGTGTTTCCGTTTTTCTCTGGCTATTAAGTTGGATTTTGTTTTTTGCTGGTCAATTGCTCAATGTCTCTGTTAAACTCAGCATTTTAGATTTCAACCTCCTAGCCAAACACAGTGCGGTAACGGCAATCTGGGGTATGGGTCGCGATTTAGCAAACATATTTTTTATCTTTATCTTAATCTATATTGCTATTGCGACAATCATTCAAAAAACCAGTGGAAATGTTAAAACTTTAGTTGTTAAAGTTATCATCACAGCCCTCCTGATAAACTTTAGTATGATTATTCCTAAAGTAGTAATTGATATTGGCAATTCTCTAGCCAATGTTTTTTACCAAAACATGGGTAGTCAATATGCGGGTGCCCCCGATATTGCTGGAACCCTGGTAAGAGGGATAAAACCTCAACAATTTTTCCAAGGCGAACTTCAAGGCTTATCGACAAATGGAACCTCTCAACCTTCCACAAGCGCTGAGGGGTCATGGAAGGCAGGCCAAGATTTGAGTTTTTCGACAATAGTAACAAAGGGACTAGGAACAGGGATTTTAATTATCATACTCTCATACGCCCTTTTTGTTGCCGCCTATATGTTTTTAGCCCGGACAGTGGTTTTAATCTTTCTAATTGCCACTTCTTCTTTAGCTTTTTTTAGTCGAATTGTCCCAATTGGTAAATTAAACTACTGGAGCAAGTGGCTTGACGCCTTATGGAAAGAAGTCTTCTTTGCTCCTTATTTTATGTTTGCTTTCTATTTGGTACTGAAAATTGCCAGCACACCAATGCCAAACTTCTCATCTGGAACAACCTCCACCCAAACAGGAGCGACTTCTTTATTGGCCGACACAGCTGCAACCGCCGGAGCGGGTGGTGGTACCAATTTAATAATGGGGGTAATTTGGTACGTTTTTATTTGTGGTCTAGCTCTTGGTAGCCTAAAAATTGCTCGAACGGCCGGCAATCTTACTTCAGCTGTCGCTAAATCATTAGGAGCTAAGGCTGCGGATAAATGGGTAGTTGGTGGAGCTCAAGGAGCAGTCAGAAATAGTGTCGGGAGAGTGGCTGACAGTGCGGCCAATTCCAAATTTATGAAGGGAGCCGTCGCAAAAAACCCTATTGTTGGTGGGGCTCTCAGATCGACACTGAACAAAGTTGGGTCAGCTAAATTTGGCGGAACTCAAAGTTATCAAGATGCTCAGAAAGCTCGGGCAGATAAATTAAAGGCCCAAATGGAAGGCATGGGTGCGGAACAAAAAGCTAAATACATAGAAAATCTGCGAACCGGAAAAATTGCCAACATCTTAGGCTTAAATGATCGTGATATTCTTTATAAAAAAGGTCTGAGTGATGAGGAACGCAATAAAATTGAGGGAGCCGCAATTGGAGCATCAAAAGCAGAAGCAGAGGCAAGGGGGAATGAAGCTTATGCAAAAGCTCGATCTGAAGGATTTACAGTGGAGAGAGCTAAAGAACTTCAAGAGGAAGCTAAAAACAAATATATTGCAGACCAGACAAGATTCATCACCGAACAAAGATCAAAGCTTAAAGGTGAAGAAAAAACAAAGACCTACACTCAAAAAATTAAGGGGGAGAAAAATGCTGAGAGAAAGCTAGAGATTCTAAAAGAATTAACCGACGAAAAGGAAATAAAAGAAGTTATCAAGGGTCTAGACGAACAAACTTTAGCTAAAATTAGAATCAGTCCAAGCTTTGGTGGTCTCGCTGCTGGAAATATTTATAAAGATAGTCTTGAAAATAGAGTTAGTGACCTAGATGTTGACGCCACCGAAAAACTTGGAAAGGCGGAGAAGGCAGAGAAAGAAAAAGTAGAAAGTTCTAAGAGAAAGACGGAAATTGAACAACTCCAAAAATATATTGACGGGACAACACCCATACCAACCGGTCTAAGTATTCCCGATGAAGTTAAGGCACTGAAAAAAGGCTCATTAAAACAAATGAACAAAAAAGCAGTAAACACGATTGCTGGTAACGCAGACACCTTAAAAGAAATGTCTGTTAACCAACTAATTGAATTGGCACAGCATAATGATCTCGATGACCGCGACGGTCTATTCCAAAAACTACAGACAATGGTAAAAACACCCAGCCTTTATGGTCTAAACCCCGAACAGCACGATAAACTATCAATGATAACAACCAAAGACACATTAATAAATAAATTATTAATCGACTAACCATGGAATACACAAAAAAAGAACTCTACGAAAGGTTTGAGAATTTACCAGACGACGTTCAAGAGGCTTTTTTGTCGGTTGATACTTATAAGACAATCAAAAAAATAGTTGATAAATTTAAACTACATATTGATCAATCTGGGATATTAAGCGAAGAAATTGGTTTAGTAATGCTGGGCGTAACCAGACCAGAAAACTTTCTCTCTGTCCTAGAAAAAAAATTAAATATTCCTCTAGAAACAGCTGGAGAAATTGTTAAAGAAATAAACACTACCATCTTTTTTCCGATTCGCGCTTCTTTAGAGGAAATAAATAACGGTGGTGTCCCACGGTATAGTCCTGAACGCCCGTCTTTAGTCGAAAATTTTTCTCCCATCGGCCAGGTTTCCGAAAAAAATATTTATCATCCAGAAACACCACTTCAAAACAGCACTAACAATGCTATAATCATAAACAGGGAAGTGAAAGACAATCCTCCACGATCTGATCGACAAGTTTTTGATGAAAAAATGGGTAAATTATTTCGGGTTCCCAAAGAAGAAGTTGATTTGGGATTGGGGAACAATACACCGAATTCACCAAAAAACACCATCACTGACCCCTACAAAGAACCTCTTCAGTAAAAATATTATAAGGATTCGTAGATTAGTATCATTCGTATATTAGTATGTTTAGCTCATGAATTTTCAAGTCCCACAATTTATTGAAGTAGAAGACAAAATCTTCGGTCCACTATCTTTTAAACAGTTCCTTTATGTAGTGGGGGGAGGGGGTTTGGGCTATATCATTTATACTTTTCAAATTATTCCCTTCTATATTCGGATGGTTCCCGTCCTTATCTCTGTTGGTTTTGGGTTAGCCCTGGCCTTCTACAAAGTAAATGACCGGCCTTTTATTTCCACCCTAGAGGCAGGAGTAAAATATTTTACCCGCGGACGGCTGTATTTATGGAAAAAAACCAACCAATCAGTAACCGAAAAAGCTGAGGTTCCTGGTATTACCGAAGATAAGGGGCTTTTTGTTCCCAAGTTATCAGAAAGCAAATTAAAGGATCTATCCTGGAGTCTGGATGTTAATGAAAAGGTTAAGTAGTTATTTTATGACCAACCCAAACGAAATAAAAAAATCTCGTTCTACCCAAGACTTCGTCCCCATCAAAGAAATTCGTGATGGGGTAGTAGTCTTGAAAGATGGTAGCCTTCGTTTGGTTTTAATTGCTTCATCTATAAACTTCTACTTAAAATCTCCCGATGAACAGATGGGTATTTTAACCCAATATCAAGATTTTCTAAATTCTCTCGACTTTTCAATCCAAATTTCCATGGAATCACGGCGTTTGGATATTAAACCATACATGGAAACACTAGAAGCCCAACTAAAAGAGCAGACCAATGATTTGATTAAACTCCAAACCAGAGAGTACATTGAGTTCATCAAAAATTTCACCGAGACAGTGAACATCATGACAAAATCCTTTTTTGTCGTTGTGCCTTATGAACTAGCAATCGTAACAGCCAATATCGGCATCCTTGGAAAACTATTCGGCAAAAAAAATAACCAGCAATCAGAAGAAAATCTAAAACAATTTCAGGAACACAAAACCCAAATCGAACAAAGAGCAGCGGTGGTAGAACAAGGACTAAACAGATTGGGTATCCGTGTTGCCCAACTAGGGACAGAAGAACTCGTAGAACTCTATTACAAAGCCTTCAATCCGGGAGAAACTAATGCCCCAAGTCTGGGAGGGTTAATGAAACAAAGTAAATAATTATGGCTTTCTTCAATATTTTTGGCAAAAAAACAACGGAAACCGAACAAAGACCGGTTACCCCAATTCTTCCTCAGGATATCTACCGGATGGGGGTATTAGAGTTGCGAGACATTATTGCCCCTTCGGCTCTTAAAATAAATGCCAACAATATTAACCTTGGGTCAAAAATCGGACGCACCTACTTCACCATGTCCTACCCACGCTTTCTCTCAGAAGGCTGGTTTTCTCCTGTTATTAACTTAGACAAGGTTTTTGATATTTCAATCAATATTGTGCCGGTTGATACTACCACTGCACTCAAACATCTACAGAAGAAAGTGGCGGAGGTGGGGAGTCAAATAAATGAAAGGGAGTCAAAGGGTATGGTTCGCGACCCAATGCTAGATGTCGCCTATCAAGATATCGAAAAATTGCGTGACGATCTCCAGCAAGCAACAGAAAAAATATTTGACCTTGGTCTCTACATAACAATTTACGGGGAAAATGAGGATGATCTTTTTCACATTGAAAATGAAATAAAGTCTATTTTGGATTCCAAACTTGTATATACCAAACCCGCCTTATTCCAACAAGCTGAGGGTTTCCAAACAATCTTACCGATTGGTACCGACATGTTGAATGTCTACTACCGAATGAACACTTCACCTCTCTCTAGTTTATTTCCTTTCACTTCTTTTGATCTTACTTCCAACAAAGGAATACTTTATGGAATAAACCGTCACAATTCTAGTCTTGTTCTTTTTGATCGTTTTTCTCTAGAAAACTACAATTCGGTTACTTTTGCCAAATCTGGTTCGGGAAAATCTTACTTAACCAAACTAGAGATTGTTCGCAGTTTGATGTTTGATACAGATGTTATTGTTATCGACCCAGAACGAGAGTACGAATTCCTTTCCAATGCTGTCGGGGGGCGTTATTTCAACGTTTCTCTGACCTCCGAACACCACATTAACCCATTTGATTTACCATTTCCTCGCGAAGATGAGTCACCAGCCGATATTTTACGCGGCAATATCATTAACCTCGTTGGGCTATTTCGCATTATGCTTGGCGGTTTATCACCCGAAGAAGATTCCATTATGGATAGTGCTATTACCGAGACTTATGCTCTAAAAGATATTACTCCCGATACTGATTTTTCCAACAAACCCGCTCCACTTTTGTCTGATCTAGAAATGGTACTGGCGGGCATGGAAGGAGGGGAGTCTTTAGCTCAAAGAATGCTTAAATATACCCAAGGGACTTGGTCAGGCTTCTTAAACAAACCAACCAACGTCGATATCAATAAAAAATTTGTGGTCTTCTCAGTGCGAGACATGGAGGATGAATTAAAGCCGGTCGCGATGTATATCGTAATGCATCACATTTGGAATGTGGTCAGAAGAAATCTAAAAAAACGTCTTTTGATTGTTGATGAGGCCTGGTGGATGATGAAATCTGAAGACACCGCTTCTTTTCTGTTTTCTCTAGTAAAGCGAGGACGTAAATACTATCTCGGAGTAGCAACCATTACTCAGGATGTTGGAGACTTTTTACGTTCTCCTTACGGTACTCCAATCATTACCAACTCCTCAATCCAAATTCTCCTTAAACAAGCACCGGCGGCGATTGACCTCATTCAAAAAACTTTCAACCTAACCGACGAAGAAAAATACCTTCTACTAGAATCTGGAGTGGGAGAGGGAATTTTCTTTGCTGGCCTTAAACACGTTGCTATCAAAGTTATTGCCTCCTACACCGAGGATCAGATTATTACTTCTGACCCTTCTCAACTTTTGACGATTAAGAAGTCTAAAGACGAACTAGCTTCGGCACAAAACCAAACAGTTTAAATAGTGAGTAAAGATTGTTATGGACGAACCACAAAAAATCAAATACCGGGTTGATAATACTCAAGCAATTTTTCTAATCTCAGCCTCTTTAATGGTAGATGTTGTCCAGGCTATTTTTGATTTGGTGGCTGTGGGAGCAATAATCAATAGAATTATTACTATTTTTGTTTGGCCAATTTTTCTAACCTGGTTCTATTTCTTGGGGATTAAATTTACCAAAGGAAATGGTAAAAACCTCGGAACCTCAGTTATTGGAATGGTTATAGAGTTAATTCCTGGACTAGATTTACTACCAGGCTGGACTGTCGCTACCATCCGTCTAATTGCTCTCTCCAGAAGAGAGGATAAGGGTAAAAAACCATTAACAAAATCTGTCGGGATGGCTAATAAAAAATCCAAGCCGTTAGTCAACAAAAATCCTGCTAATAAAAAAGCCTTTAACTCTCAAGATAAATCAGTCGGGTCCGAAGTTAAACCCGCCGTAGAGAAAGAAAAACAGCAAAAAATAGAGAAAGAACTAGAAGCTCCACAAACAAGCGGAGCCAAAACAGCTGAACAAAAAACAAGTGAGGAAAATCTTAATCTATCAAAAGAACAGTTTAAAAAAGTGGACAATCAAGAAGAATCCAGAAAAAAGCCAGGGAATGAAAACGGGCGAGAAACAGCAGAGAAAAAGACTCTCGAGCCTGGGGAAATTTCTCAGAAAGACAGCAATAAAGAAGGGGGCGAAGATACCCGTACCGAACGCTATAAAAGAGCACAAAACACCACAAAAGAAGAAGATTTAGCGGAATTTGAAGAACTTCCCCTAGAAAAGACTCCGGAAAACAAAACTCTTTTGACCGAAGAAGAAGGCGGTGAAAATAAACAAGAATTCAGTATGGGAGATATGTATCGTGAACCAATTGATATTACACCAAAGAAAACCGCCATAAAAACAAATAAAACAAAAGAAGAGGACGAGGATCTTAGGTTGGCTGCTTAAAGCTATTAACTTATAGACATTCACTAATGGAAAGGAGATGTTATAATATTTAAATCATATGAAAAAGTTTTTATCTCTCCTTATCTTACTTATCATCACCACCCCGCTTGTTGTTTCAGCCTACTATGAATCAGTTGGCCCGGGAGATTTAAGGTCAGATGTTTATCCCCTTAACCCCGGGGTCAATCAAAAAACTAATTTATCTTTATCTAGTTATCTGATAAATCTCAATACTTGCAAGATCACCTGGAAACAGGATGACGAACAAATAGCTGAGGGGATAGGGCAAAAATCCTTATCCTTTACTACCGGCCCCCTGGGAAAATCGCTGAAAGTATCGGCAATTTTAAATTGTCCAGGCAAAGAGCCCATCACAAAAGACTGGCTCTTTCAGTCAAATGATGTAGATTTTTTAATTTCAGCAGACACCTACACTCCGCCATTTTATAAAGGGGGAAGTGTCATGACCCCAAAAAGTAAAGTAAAAATAGTGGCCATGCCTCAGGTTTTTACCACGGCGGGAGAACCCATTAAGCCAGAATCTTTAATCTACAAATGGACGAAGGATGGTAAAACCATGTCAGAGGCTTCCGGTTATGGCAAAAATATACTAAATTTTCTGACCGACGAACTCTCTGAGTCAACAACTTTTTCTCTAGAAATATCCTCCCTTTCTGGAGAAATTAAGGCGGTCAAATCAATAAAAATTAACACTGATAAACCCCAAGTGATTATTTACCAAAACAAACCACTTATTGGAATTCAATACCAAAAAAGTGAAGGGGGATTATTAAATCTAACAGAAAACGAAACGACTCTAACAGCTGAACCATTCTTTTTTTCCAACTCAGACATTTCTCAAGGTAATCTGGGATTCAGTTGGTTTATGAACAATAAATTAATCAACCAAAATGCCAACGAAAACTCAATCACCATACGCAAAAACCTAGGACAAACAGGCGAAACGGTTATTAATTTACAGATAAATAACTCAAACAATGTCTTTTCTAAAGCTCAAAACACCCTAAGGATAAAGTGGGGTGAGAAAACATCATTCTTTGGTTTTTAGGATAATTTATGAAAAAACGCTTTATATTTAAAACAATAGTATTATCAATCCTTTTTCTGGGATTAGGGTTTTCAGTCTTTGCTGCTGACACAAGATATACATTGCTTGAACCAGAAGTTTTTGGACAAGATCCTGATTCTGGTTATGCCGTAACAAGTTTTTCAGATTATGCTAACCAATTTTTTAAAGTTCTTTTGTCTGCCTCCATTGCCCTAGCGATTCTAATGATTGTTATTGGGGGATTTCAATATGTTACCAGCGCTACTGGATCAGGAAAAGGTGACGGCAAACAGAAAATCTTAGATGCCCTAACCGGACTCGTCCTTATTCTGATATCATATCTTATCCTAAAAACAATTAATCCTAAACTAGTAGAGTGGGACTTCAAAGTTGAGCCGCTAGGGCCTCCAGCCGTTCAATCCTCCCCAACAAACCCAGTCCGCTAAAAATAAATATGAGAAAACTTACAATAATCTTGATTTTATCCATAACTATATTTACCTTACTTTTTGGTTATTTTTATTTTTACCGCAATTCTTCAAACACAAATAGTGGGGTAGTTAGTAAAATAACCAGCCTATTCCCTGGATCTGGCAGTAGAAATATTATTGTCGACACTTTTTTCCCAAACATTAATTCAACGAGCACTAGCGAATCAACCACCTCAAGAGAGACTTCAATCACTTTAACCTCTAAATTTCAACAAATTTCCAACAATCCAATTGTCGGGGCCAATCTAATAAACCTAAAAGATTCTAAGGTAAAAAGTCTGCCCGTTCCCACTGTTTGGTATATTGAAAAAGCCACTGGTTATGTTTTTTCTCACAACCCTGAAAACTATGAACAAAAACAATTATCCAACACTACTTGGGTCGGAGGACAAGAGGCCTATTGGGGAGAAAGCAAAGACGCTCCATCTTTTATCCTACGTCGCAGTAAAAACTCTTCTATTGAAAATTATTTAGCCAAAATTTCAAAAATTAGTAGCTCAACAGACACAATAGGGGAACTAGTAGGACAAAACCTGAGTCCAGAAATATCAGCTATCACCACTTCACCCAAAAAAGATCGCTATTTTTATTTAATACCAACGTCCAGTGGTGTGTCTGGCTATATTGCTAATTTTACTGGTCCTATTTTACCCACCCAAGTCTTTACCTCTCCCTACGACAAGTGGCAAATTAGCTGGCCCGAGGAAAACACTATTATTTTCCAATCAGCACCACTCTCCAGTCAAAACGGCTTAGTTTATTCTTTTAATCTAAAAACCAAGTCATTTAAAAGAATTTTAGGAGAAATACTTGGCTTAACAGCTCTTAGTAGTCCTGACAGTAAAAAACTTTTATACAGTAATAATTCCTTATTGTTAAAAGTAAAACGTCTAGACAAAGACCTTCCAGACATGGCTCTGGCGGCCGCTACACTGCCCGAGAAATGTGTTTGGTCTAAAGATTCGATAAAACTATACTGTTCTGTTCCCGAATCAATTCCTTTTGGCAATTATCCTGACTTTTGGTACCAAGGCCTGGTTAATTTTTCAGATAGTATTTGGGAAATAGACGCCCTGACTGGAGAAAATAAGAAGATCTATAGTCCGTCAAGTGCTTCAGAAAAAAATATCATTGATGGCATAAACCTCTTTCTCAACAAAGAAGAAACAAAGCTTTTCCTAACTAATAAGACTGACTACACCCTATGGCAACTAAATCTAGTAGATTCATTTAACACAAACACAAGTAGTACTACAAATACAAATTAAAGTAATCTCAAACAAAAAAAACGGCTTTCTATAGCCGTTTTTTTTGTTTGAGATTTTAAGATTAATACTTTTTAATCTTCCTAATATAGTATTCTTGGGCAATAGAAAATAAATTACTTGTAACCCAATAAATAGAGATAGCGGCTGAAAGACTATAAGCAATAAAGGTGATAAAAACCGGCATAAAGTAGCGGATGTTCATATTCATACTACGAGCAAAATCTTCTTTAAAATTAGGCACGCCATCTTTCTTCTTAGGAGGAGCGGGGGGAAGGGTTAAAGTTGTTTGAATATACTGAGTAAATCCTGTTAAGAGGGCGAGAATCCAACTTTTTTCTAAAATGTTAAAAAACCCAAATAGTTTAGTACTAATTACTGTAGGGAGACTAACAAAAGAATAAAGTTCTGTGCTTGTAAAAGCAAACCCCGCTCGAAAAACCCAAAACAAAGCTAGAATAATAGGTAATTGAAGGAATAAAACAATAAAACTCGCAAAGGGATTTATTTTATTAGTTCGGTACACTTCCAAAATATTCCGAGTTTGAGTCTGGGGATCGTCTTTATATTTTTCCTTAAGGAGGGCAATTTCTGGTTCCACCTTTTTCATCATCATTTGGGTCATGGTGGCTTTATAAAAGAGTGGGTACAGAACAAGTTTTACCAATATAGTTAGGGTAATAATTGCCAACCCAACATCTCCTCCTGGCATAATAGAACTCAAGAAAACCAGGGCATTATAGAGAGGAATATAAAATATAGTGTGGAACATAAAGTTTTAGTTAAAATTTAAAGTTAGTGAACTTATCTTAGCAAATTAGCCTTCTTTAATACAGTTAAAATTTCTTGTTCAAAAAGAGAAAAGGGGAGAGTAGATAATTCTTTTTTCAAAAAAAAGGCGCAAAAATAACCCTCTTTTATACTAGTTGAGTTTTTACTAATTACATGACGACCTCGGCGCTTTAAAAAATTCCGTCCAGTGGCATTTTTTACCTCCTTAGCAGAAATGACAAAAGAAAAAGCGCTTTTCGGCTGGTCTTTTCTACTAATAATCCTTAAAGACAGTGAGGGGGTATAAAAACTCCGTCCATTCTTTAGAATTTGAGTAAAAAGGGCCTGAGAAATGCGCCTTTCTTTAGGAAGCATAATAGTGTTTAAAATTAAGCCTGTCTTAGACAGACAACTTGGCTCGTCCTTTAGCTCGACGTCGAGCGATTACTTTTTTACCAGAAGAAGTTTTAGTACGAACTAAAAAACCGTGGGTTTTATTACGCTTTCTGTTTTTTGGTTTATAGGTAAATGACATGTGGATAGTATAACAGGTTTTTCCAATAAATCAATAGTTAATCTAATAAATTAGCCGCCTGCAACCTAAGAAGGATTTTTACAGCAAGAACGAGCCTTATTATTTGTGGATGCCCTCGGAAGCGCGAAGGCGCTGAGAGTGAATAATTTCCTAACAAGGAAATATATGTCTTCCACAAATAATAAGGCGAGAGATATCCACCGTAATCCACAACTTATCCACCACTCCCGCAATATTGATATACTTATCCCCAAGCGTATAATTAAGAAACTTTTAATCACTCTGAGATAATTTTTTTTAAATACCATGTTAGAAAACAAAAAACTTTGGGACATGGCTCTGGCCGAGATAGAGTTAACAATTTCCAAGGCAAGTTTCGGAACCTGGTTTAAAAACACTTTCATTTCAAAACAAGATCAAGGGGTGGTCTACCTTAGTGTCCCAAACACCTTTGTTCGTGACTGGTTACTAAACAAATATCATAAATTTATTCTTAAGGCTTTAAGAGATGCTTCTCCTGAGGTAAGAGCTTTGGAGTACACCATCTCTAAAATAGAAGACAGAAACAAAACTAAAGCAGCTGAAGAACAAAGTCTTAAGATGGCCACCACCGATCAATTAGGCCTCAACGAACTATATGTAAATAGGGACAGTAATTTAAATCCTAAATATACCTTTGAATCATTTATTGTTGGCCCTTTCAATGAAGTTGCTTATGCCGCTGCTCAAGCGGTTGTTAAGAACCCAGGAATGAACTACAACCCTCTATACATCTATGGGGGGACGGGTTTGGGTAAAACCCACTTAATTCAATCAATTGGCAATCATATCAAGCGTCAAAATGAAAATAAGAAAATTTTCTACTTAACCTCTGAAACTTTCTCTACAGATTACATAAATTCCGTAATAAACAATAAGGTTGGGCAATTTAAGGAAAAATATCGAAAATATGATGTGATTATTATGGATGATGTTCAATTTTTCTCAAACAAAGATAAAACCCAAGAGGAACTTTTCCACTTATTCAATAGTTTTTATGAAAACAATAAGCAAATTATCTTTTCATCCGATAAACCACCAAAATATATCCAAAATCTAGAGGAAAGATTACGCTCCCGTTTTGAGGGGGGGATGATTGTTGATGTGGCTAGACCAGATTATGAGTCTCGTTTGGCTATTTTACGTTCTAAGGTAAAAAACAATAACCTCCAAATCTCCGATGAAGTAATAGAATATCTAGCTTCTGTTGTTCAAGACAGTATTCGTGAGCTAGAAGGGGCTTTAAATTCGGTTATATGCCAATCACAGGCCAAAAACAAGAACTTAACAGTCCCCGAGGTTAAACTCTTGATTAAGAACAGTATAAAGCCTCAAAAGACCGTCTCTACTAAAGAAGTGATAAGTGTAATATCCAATTTCTATAACATTGAAGAAAAAATGTTATTTGAAAAAAGCCGAAGAAAAGAAGTTGTTAAACCAAGGCAAATTATTATGTATATTTTACGGGAAGATTTTAATACTTCTTATCCTTATATCGGACAAAAAATGGGAGGAAGAGACCATACCACTGTTATCCACGCTTATGAAAAAATAAAAGGGGATATAAAGAGTGACGACTTACTTAGCCAGGAAATAGATCAAATTAGAGTCTTGCTTTACAATAATTAAAATTAGTTCTGGATAACTTGTGGATAGATCTGTTAAAAAACTAAGGATAAGGAGTTAATTAATTTAGGATAAATTAACACTCTCTTAAAATTAAAAATTAAAAAATACTCATTTATCCCATCTTATCCCCAGTTTATTAAATAAAATTTATCCCAATAAAAGTTGTAAAATAAGGATAAATTTAACTTGTACACTTATCAACAACAACTATAACAATAACTTTTCTTCTTTTAAAAAAAATAAATTTAATACTATGAAATTAGAATTGATCAAAGATAAGCTAAAAGAAGTTGTTGGTATCGCTGAGCGGGTATCTGGAAAAAATCTATCTTTACCAATTCTAAGTTCAATTCTTTTAGAGGCAAAAGATAATGCTTTAGTAATCAAAGCCACAAATCTCGATGTTGGTTTAGAAATAGAGTTACCAGCTAAAATTACGGAAAATGGTAGTGTGGCTGTTAGTGCGAATATTTTAAGTGGTTTTTTAGGTAATCTTAATAAAGAAGATAAAGTAAAATTAGAATTAATTAAAGAAAATATTCATATTTCTACTGGTTCTAGCTCGACTTTAATAAAAAGTTATTCAGCAGAAGATTTTCCAGTGATTCCAAGGGTGGAAGATGGAAATTCTTTTTCTTTTAATGGAAAAGATATTGTTACTGGTTTGCGGTCAGTTTTATATTCTGCTTCTTTGTCTGATATAAAACCAGAAATATCAAGTGTTTATATTTATCAAGATGATAAGGAATTAGTTTTTGTGGCAACGGATTCTTTTCGTTTAGCGGAAAAAAGGGTGGTTATTAGAGAAAAGAATAAAGATTTTCAGTCGGTAATTATTCCTTTTAAAAATGTCGCTGAAATAATTAAGGTTTTTGATAATCTTGATCAAGAAGTTAAGATTGAGGCTAATAAAAACCAAATTTCTTTTTATACAGACAATATTCACTTTACCTCAAGGGTGATTGATGGTAATTTCCCAGATTACGGACAAATAATGCCGAAAAAATTTAAGACAGAAGTTACTATTTCTCGGGATGAATTAATGAATGCTTTAAAATTGTCTAATATTTTTTCTGATAAATTTAACCAAATAAATGTTAAAATTTCACCTCAAAGTAAAATTTTTGAATTAAATTCTAAAAACCAAGATGTGGGTGAAAATACTATTTCTTTACAAGCGGTATTAGAGGGTGAGGATATTGAGATGAGTTTTAATGCCCGGTATATTCTAGATTGTTTTCAGTCAATTTCTTCCGATACTGTGGCGATGAAATTTAATGAAAAAAATCGACCACTTTTAATTGTTGGTATTGGAGATACTACCTTTCAATATATTATTATGCCAATCAATCGGTAATGATTATCCTTAAGGAACTACTTTCTAAGTATAAAAATCTTGTTCCTACTGACTCCTTAAAAAAAGAAGCAGTAATTGAAGTTATTTCTAAGTGTTTTAAGATAAACTTAGAAAAAAAAGATATTTCTTTAAGTAATAATATTATTTTTTTAAAAACTTCTACTAAATTAAAATCAGAAGTTTTTATTCATAAAAAGGATATACTTCGTGATTTAAAAGAGATTTTAAAACAGAATGCCCCACAAGATATAAGATAAAAAACAACGACTTATTCAGTCGTTGTTTTTTATCATGTGGCTAGTTGGTATTAGTTGAGGTGGCGACGGTGAAGTTTACTGTATTCTCTGCCTTGTTTCCTTTTTGGTCATAAACAATCACCGTTAATTCGTTTGTCTCTTTAACATTTTCTAGTTCAGCTAAACCAAAATCAAATTTTGTTTGACTATTATTTGATGAGTTTATTAGAGTTCTATTAACATAGAATTCAGTTTTTTTGATTGGTGAATCACCACTGCGAATATTTAACTGAACATTAATATTGTCTGTTGGCTTGTAAGAGGCTTGGGGGAGGGGGTTAATTATTGAGACAATAGGCTGACTATTTGATGTTCTTGTCCCAGTGTTTGAAATTGGTTGAGAAATAACTGAAGAATCAGTATAACCATTGCTGGCCGCCCAAATTCTAATTGGATATTCCCAGTTTTTATACTGCCCATCATTGGCTGGGTTACTTGGAACTGGTCCCAAAGGATCGTTTTTATTCACCCAATGAAGAATAGAATGAACGTTTGTGGTAATTTGTTCTAGTCCACCAATTTGATTAGTAATTCCTCCTTGCCAAATACCACGTAGAACTGGTTTTAAATTTGGATCAATAGGATCGGGTGGAATAAATTTTTCATTTGGTAGATTAGCTAAAGTTTCTCGCATGAAGGCTCCCCACATTGGAGCCACAACCATACCAGCCACTTTTTTCGCTATTGGGCTATTGTCGTTGTTTCCAGCCCAAGCACCAACGACTAAGTTTGGAGTATAACCAAGAATCCAGGTGTCACGGAAATCGTTGGTTGTACCTGTTTTGGCGGCCATATCACGTCCTGGAATGTAGAGTGGTGAGTTGGCACCATAGGCGGGGGTACGAGCGACGTTGTCAGAAAGAATACTAGAAATTTCACGAGCGGTATTTTCTGGTAAAATTCTTTCACCGGTTTGTTTGTATTCCTCTAAAACATTTCCTTTAGCATCTTCTACTTTTAAAATTCCAGTGTAAGGAACTCTAACACCATCATTCGCAAAAACCCCATAAGCACTAGTCATTTCTAGAAGAGAAACTTCTCCACCTCCTAAAACAAGTGTTAATCCGTAGGTGTTTTTATCTTTTAAACTAGTGATACCCATATTTTTGGCCATTGTTAGGGCATTATCTACTCCCACTAAATAAAGGAGTTTAACGGCAGGAATGTTGCGGGATTGAGCTAGAGCATTACGAAGAGACATTGGTCCAAGGTACTTGGCATCATAGTTAACCGGCATATAACACTCCTTAGCTTTATTTGTAGAGTCAGTAGGTGGACAACTTGGGTTAAATTCTGTTGGCAGGTCAAATAATACCGTGTTTGGGGTGTATCCTTGATTGAAGGCGGCAGCATAGACAAAAGGTTTGAAGGAGGAACCTGGTTGACGATGAGCGAGGGCAACATTGAAATTCCCCTCATTTTTCATGTCAAAATAATCACGGGAACCAACCATGGCTAAAATTTGTCCAGTTTTTGGGTCAATGGCAACTAAGGCAGCATTTTTAGCATTAAAGTTTTTCTCATTTTCTGTGCCGTATTTTTTAACAATTTCCTCAGCTTTTAGTTCGGTTGGATAATCAAGAGTGGTGGTAACTTTTAAGCCCATTTTTTCTACTTGAGTGGCTCCACCATATTTTTCTTCTAAATATTCTTTAACAAAGAAGACAAAATGAGGAGCATTTATACCGTGAAATTCTACTGGAGCAAACACTACCTTGTCTTTTTTTGCTCGGGCAGCCTCTTCTTTACTGACATAGCCAAGGGAGGCCATACGGTCTAATACTAGATTTTTGCGAGCGTCTAAGAGATCGCGATGTTGTCCGTAGGGGGAATAGGTGGTTGGGGCCTGAGGAATAGCTGCTAAATAAGCCGATTCGGCTAAGGTTAATTCACTCGCATGTTTTTTGAAAAAAGTGTTTGATGCTTCTTCTACCCCATACATATTTCCACCATAGGGGATCTGGTTTAGATAAAGTTCCAAAATCTGGTCCTTGGTCATCTCTTGCTCCATTTTTACCGCTAAAACAATTTCTTTTATCTTACGGGTGATAGTTTTTTCGTTGGTTAAAAGAGTGTTTTTGACTACCTGTTGGGTAATGGTAGAAGCGCCTTGCTTTTTGGAACCGGAAGTAATATCTACCCATAAAGCGCGAGCAATAGAGGTTGGTTTAACCCCTTTATGGGTGTAGAAAGTATCGTCCTCAATTGCCACTGTACCCGCCTTAATATATTTTGAAATTTGAGGCAGGGATACCTGGGTGCGACGAACCAAACCACTCATATTGTAGAGCATTACTTTGCCAGTTCGGTCATAAATTTTGGTTGGCTCAGCCTTACTAAGGTCAATAAAGTAGTTGTTGAAATCAGGAATTGGTAAAGAGATTGCCCAAACAACAGAAAAGCCAGAAAAGATGAAAAAACCAATTAAAATAATAAAAATACCCTTGATGATTGGGTGGTAATTTTTGTTTTTAATCATATAAAATAATCTTAGCACAGCTGGTGTAAAATGCTATTTTGTGTCCTGCTGTGGAGTTTATTGTCGTTGTTTATAATTTTGATTTCTCTTTGGTTTGCCCTATACTTATGATTAATATGAAAATAGATACTGACCCTAAAAAAATTGAAGAAATTATGACTCGGGGGGTGGAGGATGTGATTGTGGCACAATCCCTAAAGTCTAAACTTTTATCTGGCCAACAGTTGCGGATTAAGTTTGGTGTTGATCCTACAAGTCCAAATGTCCATTTGGGTCGGGCGGTACCTTTACGTAAATTGAAGGCCCTTCAAGACTTAGGACATCAGATTGTGCTTCTAATTGGTGATTTTACTGCTTTAATCGGTGACCCTTCTGATAAACTCGCTAAACGTCCAATGTTGACTAAAGCCGATGTTGAAAAAAATATGGCTGGTTACAAGGAGCAGTTGGGTAAGATTGTTGATTTGTCTAAAGTTGAATTTGTCCATAATGCCCAATGGTTAGAAAAGTTAGGTTTTGCTGAAATTTCTCAACTGGCCGAAAGTTTTACGGTCCAACAGATGCTTACTCGTCGAAATTTTAAGGACCGTTATGAAAAAGGCGAAGAAATTTCAGTACGAGAATTTTTGTACCCACTGCTACAGGGTTATGATTCGGTGGAGGTGAAGGCTGATATCGAGATTGGTGGTTTTGACCAACTCTTTAATATGAAAGCGGGGAGAGTTATCCAAAAATGTTATGGTCAACCAGAGCAAGATATTATGACTTTTCAAATGTTGGAGGGAACTGACGGCCGGAAGATGTCTTCTAGTTGGGGCAATGTAATTGCTTTAAATGACACCCCAAATGATATGTTAGGTAAAATTATGTCTATGCGAGATGAATTGATTTCTAAGTATTATTTGCTCTGCACGGATGTTTCGATGGAAAAAATAAAAGACATTGAAGACAGCATTTCTTCTGGGAAAATAAATCCTCGTGACGCTAAAATGCAGTTAGCTAAAGAGATTGTGCGAATGTATCATGGTGCGGAAGCGGCCGAGAAGGCTGAAGAATATTTTGTCACCGCTTTTCAAAAAAAAGAAATTCCTGATGAGGTGGAAGAGGTTAAAGTCTTAGCTGGCTCTAAATTGGTTGATGTTTTGTTAGAACAGGGGATTGTGAAGTCTAAGACTGATTTTAGACGTCTTGTTGATGAGGGGGCGATTGGTTTTATGGACGAGGAAAAAATATCTGATCCGAATTTTATTCTTGAAGAAGGTGGAGTCCTTAAGGTTGGTAAAAAGAGATTTTTAAAGATTGTTATGTAGAAATAAAAAAACACCCCACCAAAGTGGGGTGTTTTTTTTATTAATTACTCTTCTATTTCTCCGTCCAAAAGCTCTGGATCGACATCTAGTTCGTCGCCATCAAGCTCATCAAGGTCGTCTTCTTTTGGACCCTCGTCATCGTCAAGGATACTTCCTCCCTTGATCTCATCTTCTTCCATATATTATTTTATTTAAAGCTAATAATACACTACTAATTTTAGCTCAGAATTGAGAGATTAAACCCTGCTTTCTGTGGCAATTTAACATTTGTAACATATCAGTATTTTTTTGCAAGCTAATTTAGTTCAAATTGGGGATAGTGGCAAAAACACCTTATTTTATTGAGTTATATTTAGCACAAGCTAGGTGGGTGAGGGCAATACCCATCGCGTCATATTCATCATCAAGGCGATTTTTTTTATCTAACTTTACTAATTTTTTGACCATATCGGTTACTTGAGCTTTAGTCGCTTTGCCATAACCGCTAACGGCCATTTTTATCTGCAGGGGTGTGTATTCGGTGACCGTTAATCCAGCTTTTCGGGCAATATAACCAACCATACCCCTTACTTCGGCAACATTTGTCGCCGTTTTTTGATTTGTTGTGATAAATAATTTTTCCGTTGATAAGGCGTCTGGTTTCCAGTCTTTAATTATTTTTTCCAGATCCAACCCTAAAGAGAGGAGACGATCACAAAAATCATCTTTGGGATTGGTTGATAAACAGCCAGAGAAGAGGACTACTTCTTGACCGTTTTGTTTTTCGATTATCGCTACTCCCATTCGGTCGTAACCTGGATCAATACCTAAAACTCGCATAGTGTGATTTTAGAATTAGTCTAAATTAGCATTGGTAAAAATGCTTTTGATGTCTTCGTAGTCTTCAAGTTCTACATAAAGTCTTTCAACGGCTTCTTTGTCTGTTTCGGAAATATCCATCGGAGAAATTGCTTCATAGCCGTCAGCCGTTTTTTGAAACGCCCACATCACCGAACCCTGGAGACCTAAATTCCCGCCATTACGCGAAAGAATGTGTTTTATTTCTTGAGTCGTGCGGTTTTTGTTGTCAGTGATTCCTTCCAGGAGGAAAGCTACTCCACCTGGTCCATAGCCTTCATAAATAACCTCCTCTAGTGAGTTACTTTCTGAACCAACACCTTTTTTAATCGCACGGTCGATATTATCATTGGGAACGTTAAATGATTTAGCTCGCTCGATAGCCGCTTTTAGTCCTGGAGCATTTTTATCGCCCTTGGCTTTTTTAGCTTCCATCGTAATGATTTTGGCATACATAGTAAAAACTTTGCTTTTTTGAGCATCGGTCTTTCCTTTTTGTACTTTAATTTGTGACCATTTATTATGTCCTGACATTTATCCTCCTAAATTTTTGCCAATAAAATAATTTCGAGCGACTTTTTTAATATAATTTCTTCCCCATCCAGTTTTTAAATATTGCTCTCGTTCGAACCCATCATGTTTATTAGAAAATGCTTCATAAAACACGAGCTCGAATGGAACTTTCCCCATTATTGATTTTACTTTTCTGGCATTATTCAATGCAAGTCTTTTCTTTAGATCATTTGTACAGTCTGTATAAAGCTCTCCAGCACTTTTGCTGTATATTACATAGACGTATTGCATAATGCCATTGGCAAAAACTTTGGCGGATAAAGATTATCCCCAGTATATGAATTAGACTAGGGAAAGTCAAAAATTGTCAGGAAACAAAAATCTGCTATGATTAATTATGGCAAAAGTAACTATTTTTGGGTTAGCGGGGACGGGCACAACTACTTTAGGCAGGTTGCTGGCAGAACAACTGGGCTACCAGTTTGTCTCAACAGGAAATATTTTTAGACAAAAGGCCTCTGAATTGGGCCTTTCTTTGTATGAATTTGAATTGCTATGCAATGCCGATTCTGAATATGATAAGGCGATAGACCAGGCGACAGAAAAACTTGGGAAGGAAAATGATAATTTTGTTTTAGAGAGTCGTCTTGGTTGGTACTTTGTTCCCGATTCTTTTAAAGTGAAAATAATTTGCTCTGATCAAGTGAGAATAACTAGAGTCGCAACACGAGACAATCTTTCTTTTTCAGAAGCGGAAGCCAAAACTCTCAGACGTGAACACGATGGTGAACTGCGTTACCAAGAATTTTACGGAATAAACGAATTGGCGCCCGATACTGCTTTTGATTTAGTTATTGATTCCACACACTTAACTCCTGCTGAGATTTGTGAAAGAATAATTTTTGCTTTAAAAATAGTTTGACTTATCTTCTTTCAAATGACAGTATCAAGGCAGTAGATTAGTTTAAAAACTAGTCATGAATATAGATATTTGACAGAGTAAATTAAACCCATAACTTTTGGATAAAAATCCTAAATTCGTGAGGAGGGCAGGTAAATGTCTCGACCGGGTAATGGAGGTGATGGTCAATTGGCAAGGAATGTGGAACGTATAGGAGATGCGGCTCATCCAGGCTCAATCTCTTCATCCTTTGAACAATCCTTGTTGCCCAAACCAATGGAATTGAGACCAGAATCGCTTGATCCGATTGTGGTCAAAATGATTCCTGAAGAGATTGCTCGGAAGTATTGTATCGTGGCGATTAGGTTCAATTCCGAATCAAATCGTTTGGCTGTCGCCACCAATGATCCGGGCAACCTTGAGCTTACAGATCGACTTCCTTATGAGATTGGCGATGTTGGAATCGAACCGATACTCGCTTTGGAGAAAGATATTCTCATTTGTCTTGAGAGGTTTTACTCCAAAGCGGGAAATCAGATGGAGGTCATTGTAAAAGCAAACGAGAATCCTCCACCTGTTGGGGAGCGTCCCGGAGAACTTATCCTACCAGAGGGAGGTGTTCTGCCGAAGGTGGTTGGGAATGAGCACTTGGTAGGGGCCATTCTTTGTGGAGCAATTCGCGAGCGTGCCTCAGATATCAGTATCGAACCATGGGAAGACGGTGTGGTGGTTCGATATCGAATTGATGGGTGTCTGCGCGACATTGAGCCTCCTTGTAAATCGGGCTGGCTCCTCGGTATGGTCTCTTTCCTTAAGAGCCGGGCTGGAATGAAAATCGAAGAATGTCGTCATCCACAAGATGGGAGCATTCGAGTAGAATACCGTAATCAGAGTTATGATATTCGGATCGCTACTCTTTTGACGCAATATGGTGAGATGGTGACGCTTCGGTTGCTTGATCCCAAGAATGCCCAAAAGACATTGGGTGAAATGGGATTGAGCGACTCTGATGTGGAAATGTTAAGGCTCCTTATTCAAAAGCCTAATGGGGCGATCTTGGCGACGGGACCGACGGGTTCTGGCAAGACAACCCTGTTGTGTGCCTTGCTTAATGAGCTGAACACGCGTGATAAAAAGATCATCACCATCGAGGATCCCATCGAGTATCGAATTAAGGGAATCAATCAGACTCAGACGAACGAAAGAACTGGGCTTAATTTCTCCAATTCCTTACGGGCCTGCTTGAGGCAGAACCCTGATGTGATTATGATTGGAGAGATGCGAGATACAGAAACCGCTGGAGTTGCTTTGCAGGCTGCTCTCACTGGGCATCTAGTCCTTTCAACTCTGCATACCAACGATGCTCCGTCGGCGGTTTCTCGTCTGGTTGATTTGGGAATTCCCAGATTTATGATTGCCGATGCTCTTCAGGTTATCATCGCCCAACGATTAGTTCGCAAACTCTGCGAAGCTTGTTCCAGAGTTAGCCGGCCAAATACTGAAATGGTAAAACATCTCGGTTTGGAGGATGGCGACTATTTGCAACAAGTTCGCGGTCCAGTGGGCTGTCAGTCGTGTTATGACGGATATCAGGGGGTGACCCCGATTCATGAAATCCTGGTTTGCGATGAGAAAATCAAAACTTTCATCCATGCCGGTCATTCGACAGATGCGATCAAACAGCTCGCTTGCGAACAGGGGATGAAAACCCTGAGACAGAGCGGTTGTCTTAAGGCTTTTGCCGGGACAACTTCATTGGATGAAGTCTTGAGGGCGACGATTGCTTGAAATAACCCCTGGTGCATAGAAATGTGCCCAGGGGTTTCTTTTTTTTAAATACTCAAACTTTCCTGTTTGTTTTTAGGGAAATCATACCCTAAATGTTCATAAGCTTTTTTGGTGGCGACTCGACCGCGGGGAGTTCGTTCCATTAAACCTAGTTGGATCAAGTAGGGTTCATTTACTTCTTCAATGGTGGCATCTTCTTCGCTCATGGCGGTAGCGACTGTTCCCAAACCCACTGGCCCACCGTTAAATTTGGAAATAATTATATCCAGAATTTTTCGATCTTGGGTGGTTAGACCAATCTCATCAATACCGAGCATATTAAGAGCCTCTTTAACAATTTTTAAATCAATCGAACTGTTTTTAAGTTGAGCGTAGTCGCGACAACGTTTAAGGAGTTGATTCGCAATCCGGGGAGTAAAACGAGCACGACGAGCAATCTCTAGAGCGGCTTCATCGCTAATTTCAATTTGTAATATTTTTGCTGAACGCAGAATAATTTTTTTAATCTCGGCTTCGGTATAAAATTCTAGACGATGAGTTCCGCCGGAAAATCGTGAGCGCAGTGGAGAAGAGAGGAGAGCTACGCGAGTGGTGGCGGCGATTAAGGTAAATGGTGGTAAATCTAATTGGATTACGCGCGCGCCCGGGCCTTTGCCGATAATAATATTTAAAACCCCAGATTCCATGGCGGGATACAAAACCTCTTCAATCATTTTGTTTAAGCGATGAATTTCATCGATAAATAAAATATCACCTTCAGAAAGATTGGTTAGGATTGAAGCTAGGTCACCAACTTTTTCTACGGCCGGTCCAGAGGTGACTTTTAGTTGAGCATTCATTTGTTTGGCAATCAAATGAGCGAGAGTAGTCTTGCCTAATCCTGGTGGACCATAAAAAAGAAGATGTTCTGGTGGGTGTTTGCGCCCAGCGGCTGCTCCAATTAAAATCTTTAGATTATCCTTAATGCTCTCTTGCCCAATATATTCATCCCAAACAGTCGGACGGAGTGATTTGTCCAAAAAACGTTCATCTAAGCCATTGTTTGGCTCGTCATTGTTGGTGATAGGGTCTAGACTTGACATAGAAACCTTTTTATGCTAAGATACTCTTAGTTTGCTAAAAGCTTCTTCTGGGGAAACAAATAAGCAAACTTTTTTGTTTCCAGAAAAAGTTTTAGGTGAATTTAACATTCATTAAGAACATAAACCTCTAAGCAATTAAAGCGTTTACGCTTTACGGATTTTTTTAACAGGACGCCCTGGTTGGCTCGCTTGCGAGTCGCTACTGGGACTATCCTAGAGGGAATTTCTAACTCAAGTTGCAGGACCTGAGGGATTGCTTAGAGGTTTGTGGTCTTAATTTCTCCGGTTCAAAAAACTTTTTTGTTCGCGAAGCTCGTTGGCTACTTAATTTAGGAAACACAGATATTTTCTTGCTAGAAAATTCTTACGCTCGACCAGTCGGTCTGCGCGATATTTCCTAAATTAAGTAGCCAACGAGCTTTTTGGGTTAAAAATTTTCTGAATGAGAGAATTAAGGAGGGTGTGGCTGGGAAAAGGGTAATTCAATTTTTAATGAGCAAGGGAATCTATTCTTATTTTTTCGATACTTATTTCTTATTTCACTTTATATAAACTCTTCTGTTAAATCAACCACACGACCTAGTTCTGACATATCTGTTATTCCTGTCAAAATTTTCAGAATACCATCTTGGCGCATATCCAAAATTCCTTGAGGAATGGCAGCAATTTTGATTTCTTTTTCACTCGGATTTTCAATTGTTACCTTAGCGACCGCGTCATCCATAACGATTGCTTCGTAGACACCCACCCGGCCTTTGTAACCAGTTTTATTACATTTCTCACAGCCGACTGGTCGCCAAACCTTTTCTGTTTGTGGTAGAACCAATTCCGGTTTCTTTTTCTTAATAGTGGTAACCACGTTGTCAATTAAACTTTTTTCTTCAGGAGTTGGAACATCTTCTTTTTTACAGACAGGGCATAAGCGACGAACTAGACGTTGGGCGATTGGTAAGGTTAGAGCCGAGGTCAAGATTTTTGCATTCACCCCCAGGTCAATTAGGCGTGGAATTGCTCCAGCCGCGTTGTTGGTGTGAAGAGTGGAAAAGACCAAGTGCCCAGTCAAAGACGCATTTACGGCAATTTTAGCTGTTTCAGAGTCACGGATTTCTCCCACCATGATAATGTCAGGGTCCTGACGCAGGGAAGCGCGCAAGCCGGACAGGAAAGTGTAGCCCTTGGTTCGATTTACTTGAGTCTGGTTTATTCCCTCCAAGTGATATTCAATCGGATCTTCAATAGTAATAATCTTTGACTCGGTGGAATTTACTTTACGAAGAAAAGAATAAAGGGTGGTTGTTTTACCAGATCCAGTAGGACCAGTGAGAAGAATCATCCCGTTTGGTCGGGAAATTTCCTTGGCAAATATTTTATAAAGCTGTTCATCTACTCCAAGATTATCAAAAGTCACATTGATACTTTTTGGATTAAGAACACGCATAACTACTGATTCGCCATAGGAACCAGGGATAATAGAGGCACGAATTTCTATTTCTGTTCCTTCTACTTTAATGGCGAAACGTCCATCTTGGGCTGCTTGTTGAATATTTAGTTTCATTCCGGAAACTAATTTCAATCGAGCCGCAATTTGACGGAAGAGACGACTATCAATATCAGCGACGTCGTGAAGCACGCCATCTAAGCGATAACGAAGACGGATGGTTGTCTCTTCTGGTTCGATGTGGATGTCGGAGGCATTGGTGGAAAGAGCGCCAGAAAGAATTACTTCTAGTAAGTTTGAAATACCACCAATTTGTAAACTTTCTTCAATCTCTTTATCTAGAGTTGTTTTTACATCTTCAATTGTTTTAAATTCTGATAGGTATTTAGCAATGGCTTCGTCGGAAATCTGAATGACTCCCGCGTCGGTTTGAGTACTTTTTCCTGCTTCTTTGTAGCGTTCCCAGGCGTGATCGAGACTACTTTGAGAGGCGAGATAAAGATGGGCGGTGATACCTTTATTTTCTTGAAGAGTGCGTACAATATCAGCAATCATTGGGTTGTTGGGAGTAATAATAGCAATATCAACATTTCGTCCCAGTAGTTTAAAGGGGGCAATGCCAGCCGAACGTGCTTCGTCTTCGGGGACCAAGCGCAAAGCATCGGTATTGATAGAAGATTTAGTTAAATCAATGTAGGGTAGCCGGTATTTTTGTGACAACATTTGCGCCAACCCTTCCGCTTCTTTAAGATGAAGTTCATCGACTCGTTTATTTTGTTTATCTTCGTCGAAGGTGAGCATACGCTATCAATTATATAATTAAAAATTGGAAAGTAGAAATTAAAAAGGGGAGAAAATTAGAATTATTTAATATCCTAAACACATTACTTGCATGGAAACAAAGAAGAGGGAAGTGGATATCTAAATATCTCTCCTAACGATATAATTGAGGGTAAATAAAAAACCGCCCGAAGGCGGAATTTCATTTATTTCTTTTTTGATGCTAAGCCATAGCCACCCAATCCTCCGCCAAATGCCCCCGTTAAGAAACTTAATACTTCGTTAAATAGTTCGGGCTTTTTCCATAAAACTAAACAAGAAAAAAGAAGCACAAAAACAAGAACTATTACTAGATAAAATTTGTTATCCCAAGAATCCATTTTTTTATCGTCATGGATATATCCAGTAATTTCTCTCTTTTGAGAAAGTATTTCGTCAACCTGTTCTTTGGTAAAATCAGGACCATTATCTGACCCAAGCACTTTTTGCATCAAAATACTCATCTCTTGAGTATTTTCCTCTTTAGGGTGATGTTTAGTTGCCATCACCTCTTTTGTTTCTTCATTAAGCATGTTTAATTTGCTTAGATTTCATATTCATAAAGAATGAATGAACTTCTGGAGTCTGTGTTGTAGGGGGTGCAATCTTTTTTGTTTCTTTTTTAAATTCCTTTTTCAAGACAAGCTTAAAGAGCAGGTTTGCTTCGGTCTCAGTTATAACCTTATCTGATTGTGCTTTTGATATTAAATCAACTGCCTCGACAAAATCATCATTATACACACTTTTATCCTCGATAAAATTATAGTTTTTGTCTAGTTTTATGTTTCCCATATGCTTTATATTATAATACCAATAACCACGAATAAATCAAAATTACCCTCAATCTTACACTTTGGAATAAAGCATCCACTAAAGCGGAAAACCGCTGATTTAAGACTGCAAATGTTGCTTCGAGATAATTTTGTAAGCACTCCCTTCTCTAAGTGGTCTAGGTTTAGCCCACTAGTAAAATATCCTTATTTTAAGGTTTATTTTAGGGAAATGTCTTGATACTTGACTTTTTGTATGAATAGTGCTATAATAGAAGAAGAATACAAATAGGGCTGGTTAATCCAATCACCCCTAAAATTTACTACCGAGGTACCTTACCATGAAGAATTTTGTCGTTTGCCTGCTTCTCTTTGTCTTGTTGATGGTTACGGGGTGCGTTACAGCCCCCCAGACTACCGCCCGCCGAGTTTATGTCCCTTCCGATAATGGTGCTGACTGGGCAGTCAACACCACTCCGCGTCGGGGTCAGGCGGCCGCTGTGTATGCTGGCTATCGGGAACAGTCCCGTGACGCACATCGTCAGGCCATCGAAATGGATCGCGCAGACAGAGAGTGGTCGCGCGATGATCGGGAGAATCGCCGCCAGACTCAGCATGAGCTTGACGGCGAGGTTCGCCGTGAGATTGCCTTGCGTCGCCAGACTCAGTCGGAGGGGCGCGATGCCCTCAGGACTGCCCAGAGCATCTCTCGGGAGGCTAAAAGTTGGACCCGCCTCCTGTCCAAGCGTCGGCATAGCAGCTGGTTCTAGTTGAGAAAGTTGACTATTGATGTTTTACCCCGAAGTCGTTTACGGCTTCGGGGTATTTTTTTATATCTATTTTACCAACCTTCTTTTGTGCTAAGATTGAATATAAATGCAAAGTTCTGCTAAAAATGTCTACAATCTGTCTGAAGTCTCACTCCTCGCTAAAAAAATTTTAGAGGATTTGTCGCCCAACATTGACTTTGCTACAGTATTGGCTTTGAAGGGGGATTTAGGTTCTGGTAAAACCACCTTTACCCAATTTTTAGCTCAGGAATTGGGAATTAAAGAACAGATTACCAGTCCAACTTTTGTTATCGAAAAAATATATTCTTGCGACCCCAATCAGAAGTTTAAAAAATTAGTGCATATCGATTGTTATCGCTTAAATTCCACTGAAGAAATGCTTAGATTGGGTTGGGAAGAAATTGTTGGTAATTCGGAAAATTTAATTGTTGTTGAGTGGCCTGAGAGGATAGGTGAAATATTACCAACCAATACCAAAATAATTGATTTTGAATTTGTCGATGAGGGTCAGAGAAGAATAGAGGTAAGAAAATAATCATGGTCACCAAAACAATTAAAGCAAAAGATGGAAAAGTGAAAAATAAAAAATTAGTTTTATTTGATGCTCACGCTATTTTGCACAGGGCTTATCATGCTTTGCCAGATTTTACTTCTTCGACTGGTCAACCGACTGGTGGTTTGTATGGTTTGGCCACCATGTTGATGAAAATTATTGCCGAGCTGAATCCAGATTATATGGCCGCCTGTTATGATCGGGCGGAGGCCACTTTTAGGAAAGAGGCCTACGATGCTTACAAAGGTCAAAGAAAAAAAACTGATGAAGCCTTGATTGCGCAAATGGATAAGTCACGAGAAATTTTTTCCGCTTTCAATATTCCCATTTATGACAAGGCTGGTTTTGAGGCTGACGACATAATTGGCACCATTGCTGAACAGGCAAAAAAAATTCCTGGGGTGGAAATTATCATTGCTTCTGGGGATATGGATACGATGCAACTTATCGATGGTAAGCGGGTCCAGGTTTATACTCTTAAAAAGGGGATTAGTGATACTATTTTGTACAATGAATCTGAAGTCGAGAGTCGTTTTGGTTTTGGGCCGGAATTTTTACCAGATTACAAGGGCTTACGGGGAGATCCCTCAGATAATATTATTGGGGTTCCAGGGGTGGGAGAAAAAACCGCCACCGATTTAATTATTAATTTTGGGACAATTGAAAAAATTTACAATCAACTAAAGAAAGATGAAGCCGTTTTTAAAAAAGCAGGAATTAAAGAACGGATGATTGAGATTTTAAAAAATAATGAGGATGAGGCTTTATTTTCTAAAATGTTGGCTACGATTAGGCGAGATGTGCCGATTACTTTTGATTTGCCAGGTAGTCATTGGACTGAAAATTGTGACCTTAAGAAGGTCGAAAAAACTTTTAGTCTTTTTGAGTTTCGGAGTTTGATTCCTCGGGCGCGTAACCTGTTACCTAATTTTGCGGATTCCGCTGATGATCAAATTGAACCCACCCCTTTGGTTCCCCAGTATGACCCCTTACAAGTAAAAAGAGTAGGCATTGCTTTGTGGCTGATTGATTCTTCTAAAACAACGCCGACAATCGATGACATTTTGGATTACGCCGATACTAAAGATTTATCTTTGGCCGAAAAACTTATTTTAAAACAACTAAAAGATCTTGGCTTAGAAAAGATTTATACCGACATCGAACTTCCTCTTATTCCGATTATTGATAAGGCTGAGAAACGGGGGATCTTGATTGATCGAAAATATTTGGCTGATTTATCGAAGGAGTATCACTTACTTCTTTCTAAACTAGAAAAAAAGATTTACACCGAAGCTGGTCGAGAATTTAATATCAATTCACCTAAACAGCTTGGTGAAATACTTTTTGATGAGCTAAAAATTTCCGTTAAGGGTTTAAAGAAAACGGCCGGTGGAGCTCGTAGCACCAAAGAGTCGGAATTATTAAAAATGAAAGATGAACACCCTATTATTCCGCCAATCTTGGAATATCGCGAATATCAAAAACTCCTCTCAACTTATATTGATAATATCCCCAAGATGACTGATGAGGAAGATCGCCTGCATACCAGCTTAAATCAAGCCGGAACAACCACTGGCCGAATGTCTAGTTCTAATCCTAATCTGCAGAATATCCCGGTACGCGAGGGAAGTGGAGAAAGAATTCGTAAAGCTTTTATTGCCGACAAAGGGCATAGGTTAGTTTCTTTTGATTACTCGCAAATGGAAATGCGTATTTTGGCTGAAATGTCTGGTGATGAAGATTTGATTAAAATTTTTAAAGAAGAAAAAGATATTCATACGGCCGTGGCCGCTCGAGTTTTTAATGTTTCCGATAGTGAGGTGACTAAAGACATGCGAAGACAAGCCAAAGTTTTAAATTTTGGGATTGTTTATGGGATGGGGGTGAATGCTCTTAAGATGAACCTTAATACGACCCGAGAAGAAGCTCAAAAATTTTATGATAATTATTTTGCTACTTTTCCGAAAATTCGCGAATATTTTGACAATGTAATTTCCGGAGCGTATAAGATTGGTTATACGGAAACATTGTTTGGCCGCCGTCGATATTTCCCGGAGTTAAAATCTCGGCTACCTTTTATCAGGGCTAGTGCCGAACGAATGGCGATGAATGCTCCTATCCAGGGTAGTGGAGCCGATTTTGTGAAGTTGGCTATTATTAAAGTTAATGACGAACTTAAAAAAATAAAGATGCTGGACCGAGTTCACCTCCTGTTGCAGATTCATGATGAGCTTATTTTTGAGATAGAGAAGGGGGTGGTAGAGGAGGTCTCGCCAGTTATTAAGAAGGCCATGGAGAAAGTCAGTCAAATGAAGGTTCCTCTAACTGTTAATTGGGGAGCGGGAGATCGCTGGGGAGAGCTTGATAAATAAGACTTTTTTAATCCCGACATAAAATAGACCATGTTATCCACAGGTTTTGCACATATAGATTGCGATTTTTGTTAGTTTTATCCCTATTTTCAAGGGCCTTAATCTTGTAAAACTTTATGTTATTAGGGGTATTATTTGGCTAAGGTCACTGTCTATGGGCATTTGTCAGTGCTCAAAAAGCTTAAAATTGGTGCCTGGACTTGCTTTTTTAGAGCTTTGACGATAAGATGGGGGTACCATTAATTGGAATTTAAAAGGTCGATTTCTAAAAAATTAGCAAATTCACCTAAATTACTATGAAGAATTACGTTATTGCCGCTGTTGTTATCATTTTGATCATTGGCGGAATCGTTTGGTACAAAGGAAACAATGCTACTCCTGTAGATACTTCCGATGTAGCTACTACTACCGACGTGGTTACTGATGTTGCTCCAGTATCAACCTCTACCGATGCCGGAACCACAACTGTTGCTCAATAGACTTTAAAATTTTTATTTAGTCTCGAGACGAAACAAACTCAGGTTATGCCCTGGGTTTGTTTTTTTTGATAAAATTTAAATTTTATGGATCCCGTTAGAAATGAAACGGAAACATTGGTATAATTAAAAGAGGTTGACAATAAATATTATAAATTAATTTTATAGGCTATCTTGCCAAATAGGCCAGGTTTCCTATTTCTAACGGGATGGATTTATCTACAACTATTGAAATTGCTCTTAGATTATTTGTTGCTGTTATCTTGGGTGGGGTCTTGGGGATAGAGAGGACGATTGTCGGTCGGAACGCCGGTCTTAAGACTTACTCCTTAGTGAGTTTGGGTTCTGCCTTGTTTGTTCTTATTTCTTTGGAAATGATTCCAGCTTTTGCCTCTTTTTCTGGTTTTAACCCAATCATGATGGCCTCACAAATTGTTGTTGGAGTGGGTTTTTTGGGGGCGGGTATGGTTATTTTTCAACAGTCTAAGATTCAGGGTTTGACCACCGCTGCTGGCTTGTGGGTAGCTGCGGGGTTGGGTATGTCGGCTGGTTTCGGTCTTTATGTTGAAGCTCTTATTGCCGGTCTTTTGGCTTTGCTAATCTTTACTGTTTTTTGGACACTAGAGGAAAAGGTTTTGAAAAACTATAGTAAGGACGAAGAGTCGGAGAACTCTGGTCACTAGCACCGCAACAATTTTCCATCTTAGTTTTAAATACGGTAATTATGTCATTGGAACAAACTGAAGAGCTAAGAAAAATAAAAGATGAAATTTTAAGCTTGAAGAACTCGCCACTTTATCAGTATCGGCAAGATAATAATTATTTCCCGGTGATTGGCGAAGGAAATCATTCGGCTCAAATTATGTTTGTTGGTGAAGCTCCAGGAAAAACAGAGGCAAAAACCGCTCGACCTTTTTGTGGAACAGCGGGAAAAGTTCTTGATCGCCTACTTTTATCGGCGGGACTAAGGAGAGAAGATGTTTATATAACTAATCTGGTTAAAGATCGTCCGCCCGAAAATCGTGATCCTACTCCGGAAGAAATTGCTCTTTACAGCACCTTTCTGGATAGACAAATTGGGGCGATTAAACCTAAAATCCTGGTAACCTTAGGTCGTTATTCTATGGCCTATCTAATGAATAAATATGGAGTTAAGGAGAAAAGTGACCCGATTAGTAAGTTGCATGGCCGGGTATTTTCAGTAAAAAGTTCTTATGGTCCAATAAAATTAGTGATCTTGTACCATCCGGCGGTGGCAGTATATAATTCCCACATGTTCCCGGTTTTAGTCAACGATTTTAAGGGGGCTCTCGACCAAGTATAATAACTCTATGGAAATAAAACTTATCTCGTGGAATGTGAATGGTATTAGGGCCGCTGTTAAAAATGGTTTTGACAACTTCTTGCTGACAGAACGCCCCGACATTATTGGCTTGCAAGAAATTAAAATTTCTAATGAGGCCCGTGCCAAAGAAACTTTTGACTGGACTGGCTACAATGAATACTGGTATCCAGCACAAAAACCGGGTTATAGTGGTACGGCTATCTTAACCAAAATTGAACCCCTGTCTTACCGGGAGGGAATTGGGGTGGCAGAATTTGATTCCGAAGGACGGACGCAAACCATGGAGTTTGAAAGTTTTTATTTTCTTAATATTTATTTCCCGAACGCTAAAGATGACTTATCTCGGATTGATTTTAAACAAAAATTCAATAAGGTTTTTTTGGCCTATGTAAAAAAATTAGAAAAGAAAAAGCCGGTTATCGCTTGTGGTGATTTTAATGTGGCTCACGAAGAGATTGATATTGCTCGTCCTAGAGATAATCGTGGACACTCGGGCTTTACCGACGAGGAGAGGGGGGATATGACCACCTTCTTGTCTTCTGGTTTGATTGATACTTACCGCTTTATCAATAAAGATAAAATAGAATATTCTTGGTGGAGCTATCGTTTTTTTGCTCGGGATAAAAATATCGGTTGGCGGATTGATTATTTTTTGGCCAGTGAGGCTCTTAAGAAAAACATAAAAAAAGCTTTTATTTTAGGAGAGGTGTTTGGTTCCGATCATTGTCCGGTGGGAATTACTTTAAAAATATGATCTATCTCATTCAAGGCTCCGACAGTATTAAGACTCGGCATAAATACGACGCCCTGATTGAGTCTTTGTTGGCTCGCAAACTTGATTCTTTGGCTTGGAAAATTGATAGTGAAAATTTTTCGGAAGAAAAAATGCGAGAGTTAATTGTCTCCCAAGATTTATTTGCTCACAAATATATTGTGGGCTGTGATCATCTGATTGGAGATAAAAAATCGCAGGAATTTATGTTAGATAATCTAAAAGAGATCAAAGATTCGGCTAACATTTTTATCATTCTAGAAGATTCTTTGGAATCAAAGATCTTAACTCAAGTTAAAAAACATACGGAAAAAGATTTAAGTTTTGATAAAAAAATCGGGGAAGAAAAGAGGTTTAATATTTTTGCTGTCACGGATGCTTTAGGGGAGAGGAATCGAAAAAGATTATGGGTCTTGTGTCAAGAAGCCTTGCGGGCAGGTATTGAGGGTGAAGAAATTTTTTGGAAATTCCAATGGATGGTTAAGCATATGTTGTTTTTTAAAAAAACAACTGAGGCAAACAAGTCTGAACTTAAGGGTTTTGTGAAATCTAAAATTGAACGTTATGCTCGAAATTATCAAACTGAAGAGCTAGAAAATCTTTCCACTCAACTCGTAGATTTGTTTCATTCTGTCCGTCGCAGTGAAGGCGAGATGGAAACGGAGTTGGAGAAGGTGATATTTACTATTTAAATATAAAAATAGTTAGCACTCTTGCTATTCTGACTTTTTAGCGTTATCTTTGGGAGAGACTAATCTAAGGAGGCTAGTATGGAAGAGTTAAGAAAGGACTCTTTTTTTGAAGTCCTTAGGGAACTTAAGAAGATAACCTCTGACGACAAAAAAATCTGTCCCTGTTGCTGTTATTATGCGGGCAGGCCGAAGCCACCGATCAGAGGAAGTCTCAATCCAGATGAATCTGAAGCAGAAAAGCTCTCTGCTCTTACCCTGTGCTTTATTGTTAACCGTCGTCAGTGGAATATGGCAAAGTTTCGCCTTTATTCCACTCGGGCCGTTTGGCCACAACTTATGGTGATGGAAGACAGATTTCCACGCACATCAAAGGAGAAGTTTCGAGAAAAAAAGAGGTGGGAAAGATTGGCGCGTTTAAGAAAATTCAGAAATCGCCACGAACCACCCATCTTGATTTTCTGAAATCAATTGGGCTCACCAACAACTGGAAACAGTAGAGTAGGTGAGCCATTCTTTTTTTTGTGCCCTGTGAGGGAATCGAACCCCCGACCGTCTCCTTAAAAGGGAGCTGCTCTACCAGCTGAGCTAACAGGGCGACACTTATAAGACAAGGAAATCATACAAAAAAAACCTTGCTTTGTCTATCTTTTTAATTGAAAAAACACTTCAACCTGTTATTATGCAGTTACTATCCCAAGTCCTCGTAGTCTAATGGATAGAACACCGGCCTCCGAAGCTGGAGATACAGGTTCGATTCCTGTCGAGGGCACATAAATAAAAAATACCCACACAAGGGGCATTATATCTACACAACTTCTTTTCCGTGATCCCTCATAAATTGTTCATGGAGAGACCTCTGTTGTTCTGGGGAGTACCCGTCCCACTCCTTCTTAAAGTTGGCCGACATATCACTGTCACCCTCATAGTGGGCTAAAATTTCTTCTAGCATTTGATCGGATGTTTTTTCCATCGATCCAAAATTCTCCATAGACATATTATTTCTTTATTAAAATAATTGATAAATGGCGACTTACAGCTTAAGTATATAGGAACTTTGGGGGGAATGTCTAATTTGTGGACAAAACCATATTTTGCTATATTTGCCCCATGACCAAAGAGGTTTATCTTGTCCTTGATAATATCCGTAGCACCTACAACGTGGGGGCAATTTTTCGTACTGCTGATGCTTGTGGAGTAAGTAAAATATACTTAACTGGTTATACTCCGGCGCCAGTCGACGATTTTCATCGGGTGGATAAGGGGATCACTAAAACAGCTTTGGGGGCGGAGAAGGTGGTTTCCTGGGAAAAAGTTAAAAGTATATCTTCTGTGCTAAATAGATTAAAAAAAGACGGAGTACAGATTATTGCTCTAGAGCAGTCAGAAAATTCAGTTGATTATAAAAAAATAAAACCAAAATTTCCTTGTGCAATTATTTTAGGTGAAGAAGTTAGGGGGATGAAAAAGGCTGTTTTAAATAAATGTGATTTGATTGCTGAGATACCAATGAGGGGAGAGAAAGAATCTCTCAATGTTTCAGTGGCCACTGGAGTCGCTTTGTTCAGGATTTTAAATGTTTAGATTTATTTTTGGCATTTTGGACAAAAAGCCGTTCCTCGACCATTATGGCGAGTCTTTTTGATTGAAGCCTGACATATTTTGCAGGGTTGGCCGGCTCGACCATAGACATAGAGATGAGGAACAAAGCCTCCGAGACTGCCGTCAGAACGGCGATAGTTTTTGGAAGATGTGCCCTTCTTTTTTATTGATAGTTTTAAAACTCCAACAATCGCCTGTTGAAGTTTTTTAATTTGGACTCCTTTGAGGGTAGATACTCTGCGGTCAGGTAAAATTTTAGTTAAAAAGGCGCTCTCATCGGCGTAGATGTTACCAATGCCGGCAATCAAAGTTTGATCCATTAGAATTTGTTTCACCGTTTTGTTGGGGTATTTTTTAAAAAGATCGATGAGAAACTGATCAGTAAAAAGTTTTGTTAGGGGCTCAACACCAAGATGTTTTGTTAAACTTTTTAACTGGGAATCGTCGACGAGTCTTGCCCAGCCGAATTTTCTCAAGTCGTTGAAATAAAGAATAGAGTTATCAGAAAAAGTTAGGACTAATCGAGTGTGATTATTTGGTAAATTGCTTTCGTCCTTTGGAGCTGGATGTCCACCGATAACCGCTCTGCCTTTGGTTGGTTGGAAGATAAGTTGTCCGGTCATTTTTAAGTGAAAGGCGAGAGCAGTAGTGTCAGTAAAGTTGATAATTAAAATTTTGGCTTCACGGCCCACTTCCTCGACTTTTTTATTGACCACTTCTTTCTCAAAAACTTTGACGCTTAAGGGAGCGATCGTTTTAGGCCATAAGACTTGAGCTTTTTTGATTTTTTTATTTTTTATGGCGAGGTTTAATTCTCGACGAAGGGTCTCTACTTCAGGTAATTCTGGCATAATTATAGGAGGCTAAAAATTCGCCACTGGCGAATTTTTTTGTTGGTAATTTAGAGCTATTTTTGTTGGGAGAATAAAAGGTCTAATTCTTCTTCGGCTACCCCAGCATCACTCCAGGGAGTTTTTTTGCCGCCAGCTTCCATTAAATAAGGATCAGTACCTTTACCGGTCAACATTACGACGTCGCCAGGTTGGGCTCGAGATATCGCTTCCTTGATGGCCTCCCGACGATCAATGATAATATCATAATTTTTTTCTATCCCCCGAGCCATTTCGCAAACGATTTGATCGGGATCTTCTTCGTAGGGGTCATCATTGGTTAAAATAATTTTGTCACAGTAGTCATTGGCTACTTTACCCATGGCGGGTCTTTTCCATTTATCTCGGCCACCACCAGTACTTCCTAAAACACAAATCATTCTTTTCTTTCCCGCATAAACTCCGTAAGCGGCCTTCAGGGATTCGGCAGTGTGAGCGTAATCCACAACCACATCAAAAGTTTGCTTATCTCTATAAGTAGGGGAATACACTTTTTGCATTCGCCCAAGCACTCCGCCAAATTTCTCTAGACCTTCTTTGATTTTATCTATTCCTACCCCTTGAGAGCTGGCGTAGGTAGCCGCAGCCAAAATATTGTAAATATTAAATAGTCCAACCATCTTTGTTTCTATTTTTTGACCCTTCCAAGTGATAGATAAACCGTTTTCTGATAGGTGGTAAGGCTCAGCCTCTTTAAGGGAAAAAATAATTTTATTTTCAATATTGAAAGCTAAGAATTTTTTAGATTCTGGATCGTCACCATTTACGATTAAAATCTTTTCATCTTTAGGAGATTTAGCTAAGGCTCGAGCGATTGATAGTTTGGCTCGCACATAGTTGTCGTAGGAGCCATGAGATTCTATATGCTCAGGGGATAGGTTGGTAAATATTAGCGCATCAAGTGAGATAAAAGCATTGCGATATTGTTTTGCTCCCTCGGAACTTAATTCTAGAACAGCATAATCACAGCCAGTATCCACTGCTTCACGCAGGATTTTTTGAATCATTCCTCTGCCCGGAGTGGTCATTTTTAATAGGTTGCGTTTTGTCCCGTCTCCAATTTTAAATCGGAGGGTGGAGATAAGAGCGGTTTTATGTCCACCAGCTTCAAGTAGAGCACTAACTAGTTCGGTGGTGGTAGTTTTACCTTTTGTTCCAGTTATGGCAATCACTTTTATGTCGTGTGATGGAAAACGATACCAGAAGGCACTTAGGAAGGCTACCGTTAAATGGTAAATAGGTAAGAGTTTTTCATAAATTCGGGCGGGAATAATTTTTTTTATTAATTTAACCATAAAATTATTTTCCTAATTGTTTAAGGGCTTGTTTGATTTTTTCACTAACGTCAGTTATTTCACTTGGTATCTTTTTGAGCGCCTCGTGAGCTTCTTTGGTTGAGTAGCCCAATGCCTGGAGAGCGTTTAAGACATCAGCTTCCTTGTCGAGATCTTGGCCTGGTAGTGTCTCACCAAGTTTGCCAATTTTATCTTTTAGCTCCAGGACAATTTTTTCGGCACTTTTCTTGCCGATGCCAGCTATTTTAATCAAATATTCGGTATTGTTTGATGAGATTGATTTGCGGAGAGTCTCGATTCCCGCCAAAGACAGAATTCCTAAGGCGCTTTTAGGACCTATCCCAGAAACGGTAATCAGGAGCTCAAAGAAGTCTAATTCAATTTGGGTGGTAAATCCATACAAATCCAAGGCGTCTTCTTTGACTACCAAATGTGTCCATAGGGTAGAACCCTCTTGGTTTTTACTTAGAAAGAGCTTAGATTCGGCTGTTGTAAATATTTTGTATCCTACTCCGCCAACATTTAATATTATAAACTTATCTCCGCTATAGGTAATATTACCAATAAGTTGTCCAATCATCTTCTCATCATAGCAAAAGGTCCTAATGTCGACTAGTTTTTACAACCCTTGATTTTATAAATAAACCCTGTTATATTTGGTTCTATGCCTATTACCACATCAGCCAAAAAAGCTCTACGCGGTTCAAAGAGAAAACAAGTTTTCAATTTGAAACGCAAAGAGGCCATGAAATCAACCGTTAAGGAGGTTAAAAAACTTCTGGTTGACAAAAAAGCCAGTGAGGCTAAATCAGCTTTATCTAAGGCCTATCAAGCAATTGACAAGGCAGTTAAGAAGGGGGTGATTAAGAAAAACACGGCGGCTCGAAAAAAATCTCGACTGACGGCTCAAATTAAAAAAGTTAGCTAAAAGAAAAACCCGCTAGAAGCGGGTTTTTCTTTACCCTTTATTTTTAGGCATTTTATGTTAAGATATCTTTGTCTATAAAGAGGCTAAAACCTCTTTTTGGCAAAAGAGGTTCGCCCGAACATTTTTTTAAAAAATGTTTTAGGGCCTCGTAGTTCAACGGATAGAATATGGGATTGCGGATCCCACGATACAGGTTCGATTCCTGTCGAGGTCACAAAATTAACAAAAGCCACTGTTTAAAGTGGCTTTTGTTAATTTTGTGACCTCGAGCAAGGTGTCTGCGCACCTTGCGTACAGGAATCGAAGAGCTTCTCCCTTATTTGTGAGGATGTACCCATCTGAACAAATGGGAAAGCTGTATCGTCCATGTAATGGAAGATTCCTGTCGAGTTTTCTTTTTTTAAAATCCAAAAAAATCACTGATAAAATCCGAAATTGAACCGCGGTATTCTTGTTCTTTAATAATGGGTAGTAGTTTTTTGCGAATAAGTTCGGGGTCAGTTTCTCCTAGGGGGATAGAAATATGGGGTTTGATCATTCGGGTCGATTCTATTATTAAGTGATTGCTTTGTTTGTTTATCCAAAAAGATTTTATTGTCTCATAACGGAAAGTGTCTGATCCGTGTTTTATTCCGTGTCGGCCGAGTCCATAAGTAATAAGACTTGGTGGTCGTTTGGCATAAGTGCCTAAAATAAAGGCACTTAGTAAAATAATTAAGGCCAAAAGAAAGTTTTTTAGGATCAGGGCAATAATTATTAGTAATAATGCAATTGTCCCAAAAATCCAAAACCAATCGGCTGTTTTTTCTTGAAATTCATATTCGTAATATTCCCAATAAATTTCTTCACCCACTTCTTTTTTTATTGGTTGGTCTTCTTGTGTTAAGTCTTCTTCCATTAGTAAATATTGTAACATCGCCTCAAGTGTAGCAAAAGGGGACAAATAGATAATTAATTATAAGTTAAAAATGAGAATAATAAGATGTTTGATTTTGACTCTTGATTTGTTAGGATGTATTGGTGAGGAGGGGTGCCTGAGTGGTTTAAAGGAACGGTCTTGAAAACCGTCATATCCGAAAGGGTATCGCGAGTTCGAATCTCGCCCCCTCCGCCAATGCGTTATCTGGGAATAGATTATGGACATAAAAATATTGGTCTAGCCCTCTCAGATGAGGTGGGTAATTTTGTTTATCCATACTCGGTGGTTTCTAATGGAAAAGATGTCGTTTCTTTAGTTAAGAATATTTGTCTTAAGGAGGGAGTGGCCGAAATAGTTATTGGAGAGTCGCGAGATTTTAAAGGTCAACCAAATCCTATTTTGGAATCCTCTCAGATTTTTGGTCAAAGTTTAAAAAAAGAAACAGGACTACCGGTAAATTTTCAAATAGAAACTTATTCTAGTCGTGAGGCGGCCAGAATCGTTGGTGACGATGATAATCTTGATGCTCGGGCGGCGGCAATTATTTTAGAAAGCTATTTAGCTTCTCGCCGATAGACACTTTTCCTATTCATTTAAAAAGATCTTCACGGTATAATAAATGAGATATGCACCTATCTCGTTTTTTTAAACTATTTCCTATCCCTAAATACCTAGAGTTATCTACTGTGGGAATTGATATTTCTGATACTTCAATTAAATTTGCCGAGTTGTCTCCTTCGGTAAAGGGCTATCGTCTGTCTAAGTGTGGTGATGTGAGTCTGGCGGCCGGCATAATTGTGTCTGGTAAAATTGTAAATAAAGAAGCTCTTATTGATACGCTGAGTAAAATAAGAAAAGATAATAATTTTACTTATGTTTATGCTTCATTGCCAGAAGAAGAGACTTTTGTGGTTAGAATGAGTGTCCCATGGGTAAAGAAAAGTGAGTTGCATGGAAGCATTGAACTTTTATTGGAGGAGTATATTCCTCTTCCTGTCGACCAGGTAATTTTTGATTATGAAATATATCACGAACCAAAAACCCCCCAAGAAAATTATATTTTAGGTGTCTTTATTTCTCCCAAAAACTTAGCGGCTGATTACACCTCCGTTTTACAAATGGCTGGTTTTCAGGTGGCTGGTTTGGAGGTTGAAGTTCAATCAGCTTCCAGGGCGCTTGTTTCCTCAAATGATGGGGGGACTTACATGGTGGTAGATATCGGGAAAACTCGGACCGGTTTTTCTATTGTTAGCCAGGGGGCCGTTTTGTTCGCTTCAACCATTAAGAGTGTTAGTGGTGATAGTTTGACTCGGGCTATCGAAAAATCTTTGAATGTAAGTTATGAAGAAGCTGAGCAATTGAAAATAAAAAAGGGTTTATTATATTCCCCTAATAATAAAACGGTATTTGACGCTCTTATTCCTGCTATTTCCGCCCTTAAGGATGAAATGGGTCGACTCTATATTTATTGGCAAAACATGAGAGAAAGTCATGAGGTTGGTGTTGGGATAAGCAAGATATTATTTTACGGTGGCCAAGCGACTCTTCCTGGCATGACAGAATATCTTTCCGTAAACTTTTATGCCCCAGTAGAAATCGGTAATCCCTGGTCTTCCTTTATGGATATTAGTCAGGAAATTCCACCTTTGGATTTTAATAATTCTTTGCGCTATGTGACGGCGATTGGTTTGGCTCTAAGAGGAATTACCCAGGAAGCTATTCATTTATGATTAACTTACTTTTGCCAACAGATAAAAAAATAATCTCCACCGAATATCGTTCTCGGGTCATTATTAGTTTGGGGATAGCTATCGGCCTGTTGTTGTTTTTTTTGGCAGTTGGTTTGGTTTCTTTTTATGTGGCGTTAAATATTAATAATAATTCATTAACTGAGGCTCTAAAGATTGAAAATCTGGGGGGTGAGATAAAAGAGTTTGATTATTATTCATCCCAAATGGTTAAGGCTAATAAGATGATTAAAACACTCACGATGGAACGTTCCTCACTTCATATTCCCTCTGAAATTTTTGATCGGATAATGGTGGCAAAGCCTGTCGGTATAAAATTAAAAAATATTGATATTGGAAAAGTTGAGTCCAGTGACTGGAAATTAACTTTATCTGGGATGTCTAGACAAAGGAATGATTTACTTAATTTCATTAACAATCTTAAAAAAGACCCGTTATTTGCGTCTGTTGATTCTCCCTTCGCTAATCTGATTAAGGGTGGGGAGAGTGATTTTTCTATTGTGATTACTTTGGTTGATTTACAAAAAAATGTTACACCTTAAGACAAAATATTATACTGCTGCTTTGATTATTTTAGCCGATATTATTTTGGTGATATTTTTGTTTTGGTGTTTAGGCCAACTAATCAGTCTGTCTGACCAAAATGCTCAGATTCTCGGCAAACTAGAAGAGTTGACCGCTAAAAAAAGTAAAGTATCTCTTAATAAAGTGGCGGCAGATCGGTCAGCTGAGTCGGTGGAAATTTTAAACAAATATTTTATCTCTTCTGAGGAAAAAGTCTTAGCTCTTGATGCTTTAGAAAAGTTAGCGAGCAAGAGTGGAATTAATTATACTTTAAATAATGCTACGGACGGGGAACGGGTGATGCTTGATATTAGTGTTAAGGGTAGTTATGGTAATATTTATTATTTTATTAAACTTTTGGAAAATAGTGATTACTGGGTCTCTTTTGAAAAAATTTCACTGTCTCGTGGTGTTGAATTGAAGGCGGCTGGCGCTTGGTCGGGGAGTCTGGTAGTAGGTATTCCCACTACAGAATAAATAGACTAACTATTAGAACTTATGCACTTTATTCAATTTAAAAAATGTTTGCGGTCGCTAAGCGCTCTACGTGATTACGATACAGAAAAACTGTCTATTAAGCCAGCCTATATCTGGTCTGTTTTGGTGGTGATATTTTTTGTCGGGTTGGCGGTTGTGTTTAGTGTTTTATTTTTTTTAAAAATGGAGCTTTCCAGGCGGGAGGTTTCCATTGTTGCAAGCTCTACTTCGGCCATAGAGACATTAGATGAGACTAAAATGAAATCTATTTTAATAGATCGTTCTAAAAGGGAGTTTGAGTTGGAAACCCTATCTAATATTAAACCAGCTGTTTCCGATCCCGGTCTTTAAGAAAATATAATATTGGTGCCCCCGGTTGGAATCGAACCAACATTAACGGCTTAGAAGTCCGCTGTTCTATCCATTGAACTACAAGGGCAGAAGGGGTTGGTGGTGTGGGACTTGAATCTTACAGATTCGGTACAGGTTTCGTATCGTACTCGCTTTGCTCCGTGCGATAAGCTCAACCTTTTCAAGTCCCTCTCAAAAGGCAAAAAATTGCCTTTTTCCCGGCCATCTCGCTTTGCTCGCTGTGCGCGGTGAGGGACTTGAACCCCCGACCTTCCCGGTGTAAACGGGTTGCTCTACCAACTGAGCTAACCGCGCAAGTTCTTCATTTATAACACAAAGCCAGAGTCTTTGCAAAAATTGTTTTTTGCTAATTTTAAGTTAAGATGGTTTTATGATTGACATACCGATTTTGTATGAAGATAAAAACTTGCTGGTTTTAGATAAGCCGGCAGGTATTTCTGTTCACGGAGACGGGAGAAAGGAGGAAGAGACTATTGCTAGTTGGTTGATAGAAAAATACCTAGCTTTATCCGACGTTGGAGAACCAATACTTGGTTTAAATGGAGAAAAAATTCTTAAACCAGGGATAGTTCACCGATTAGACAAAGATACGAGTGGGGTTTTATTGATAGCAAAAAATCAGACAACTTATTTGTCTTTAAAAGAGCAGTTTCAAAATCATACAATTAAAAAAACATACCGCCTTTTAGTTAGTGGCGAATTTAAGCAAGAAGAGGGGACAGAGGCGACTATTGACCTACCGATTGGTCGAAGTAAAAAAGATCCTCGAGTGAGGGTGGCTCGACTGAAATCCCCCGGGAAATTGCGAGAAGCTGTAACAGATTATAAAATTTTAAAAAAGTTTAAAAATGTTACTTATATAGAAGCTTATCCAAAAACTGGCCGGACGCATCAAATTCGTGTCCATTTTAAAGCCATTAGCCATCCTATTGTTTGTGATGCTTTGTATGCCCCTAATTTGCCTTGTTTGCCGGGCCTTTCTCGTCAAGCTCTCCATGCTCACAGTATTGAGTTTTTCTACCAGGATAAGCTATTTAAAATAGAGTCTCCTTTGCCGGCTGATTTTCGGTCTGCCCTTGAAAGTATTGAAAACTTATGCTAAGCTTTTCCCATTATGGCAACTAAGACATCAATAAAAATTTCTCCTGTCGACATGGAAAAGCGTAAAAAGCTTGATCTTCGTCCGGGTAATACAGTTAAGGTTTGGCAAAAAATTCAAGAAAAAGGCAAAGTTCGTCTTCAGGCTTATGAAGGTTTGATTATTGCTCATAAACACGGCACCGAAGCCGGCGCTACTTTTACTGTTCGTAAGGTAGCTAGTGGGGTTGGTATGGAAAAGGTTTTTCCAATTTATTCTCCTAACATTGATAAAGTAGAAGTATTGAGACGGGCTAAGGTTTCTAAGGCTAAGCTTTACTATATTCGTGATAAGGCCGCCAAGGAAATTCGTCGTCGAATGCGCAAAATTGCTGGTAAACCAGTGGCTGATAGGGAGGTTGATGAATTGGTCGCTCAAGTGGTGGAAGGGATTGAGACTGGGGATATCTCACCAGAACTGATGCAGGGAGAAGAGATTATTGAGGAAACCTCTGAAGAAGCAAAATAAATAATAAAGAAAAAATCCGGTTAAGTCCGGATTTTTTTATTGTAAACTAGACGATTTTGCGTATAATAGGGAAATTGCAATGCGCGGGTGGCGAAATTGGTAGACGCACTACCTTGAGGTGGTAGCGCCCTTTAACAAGGCATGGAAGTTCAAGTCTTCTCCCGCGCACCAAATAAAAAAATCCAGCTAAAACTGGATTTTTTTATTTGGGAAAAAAGTAAAACTTGAACTGGGAAGGGGTCGGGCAACGGTCGAATTAATGTTTTTTACAAGAGAAACGTTCATTTATAAAAAAGCATTAATTCGCGTTGCGGATGTTTTTGTTAAAAAACACAAGACGAAGATCGTGGAGGAAAAAATTAGAAACCGTTGGTTTCTAAAGCGCAGCGAAGCGAGCAGTGAAACTCTTCTCCCGCGCACAAAAAATAAAAGTCCGATTTAAATCGGATTTTTATTTTTTCTAATCTTTGTTATTCTTAGTCTGTGCGTACGCTAAAAAATATTTCTCTTATTTCCTTAGCCTGGTTTGCTTCTTGGGCTGTTTTTGTTTTATTGTTGGAACAAAACGGAATTGATTATGTAAATAACTACCTCTTGACTTGTGGTTATTTCGCCTTAATTATTGCTATTCTCTATACTTTTTTAGGGACAAGGATTAAGGCTCATGCCAACCATTTTTCCTCTGAAGAAATTGGGATTGCTTCCATTTCTCTTGTTTTAGGACTAGCCATTTATTATTTTTTAGACCACTTTATTATTCCGACTCAATTTAATGAGTTTCGGTCCTCTTTGCACTGGGCTCTTCAGGTTAATAATACCTTCTTAATCTCTAAAGCTTTCGAAATTATGTTTCAACAAGCTTTTTTTATCGTAGCGATTGATTATCTTTTTGAAAATGGATTGCCTCAAAGAAAAGATGTTGGTTTTTTTGGTCTCTATGTTTTGATCCTTCATTTGCCACTTTTGTATATTTCAACCACTTGGCTGTCAGCTGTTTTTATTTCTACCTCTTTCTTTGCTGGAGAAATTTTTTCCTACTTAATTGTCAGGAATCGTTATGGTTTTCTCTGGAGCTATATTATTCATTATTCTTTCTATATCATTCTACCGGTCTTGTATTGGCTATGGCAAACTAGTCTGATTTAGTTTAATAGATAGAGACAGATAAGATATTGACAGTCTATAGAATTAATCTTATTATCCAGATAGGGATTCTGTCATCTTTCCCAAGGAGGTCTCCATGGCCAAGCGCCCGGTTTTGACTTGGGAGGTGTACTTGAATGATGTTTTTATTGGTCAGGCTCAGGCGGTGTCTGAGGCCCAGGCCTGTAACATGGTACGTTTTCGGCATTGGGGAACCCGGCCAGCAGACAGTCTCGGAACATTCCGTGCCTCTTCCAAGGCTGCTGCTTTACCTAAAGGGACTGCCATTCTTGTGGCTCCTCAGCCCCACCACCGCATCGAGACTTCTCAGCCGGATTTCTTGCGAGGATTGGTGCCTGCACCTGATCTTTATTCACAAGATTTCTTTGGCAAACATCGTCATCGGTGAGCCCACTAATCTCCATCCATACTTTGGGTGGAATTTTTTTTGGACTATGGTATATTACCCCTATGCTTTATACGAGAAAAGGGGATGACGGAACAACTAAGACCTTTGGTTGTGCTAACCGGATTGTTAAAAGCTCCTTGGTGACCGAAGCTCTTGGTTCGATGGATGAAGTCAACTCTTTTTTGGGTTTGTGCAAAGCTAAAAGTCGGACTGACGAAGTTTCCTTTCTCGTCGGCGATAAAGATAATCTTGTTTCTGATTTAGTGGCAGAAATTCAGCAGGATCTTTTTATTATCCAGGCTGAATTGGCGGGAGCTGATAAAAAAATTTCCGCTTCCCGGGTAACTTTTTTGGAGCTAGTCACTGATAGTGTTGAAAAGCAAATTCCACCAATTAAGAGTTTTATTATCCCCGGTGGGACTGAACTCTCTTCTCTTTTTGATGTCGTTCGAACAATTGCGAGACGAACCGAGCGGGCGGTAGTAAGAGCTCAGACTGAGAATTTGGTAGTTTCACCTGAGGCCCTGTCTTATCTTAATCGTTTGTCATCAGTCTTGTATGCCTTGGCTCGAATTGCCAATACCAAGAAGGGAGTAAAAGAAGAGAATCCCCATTATTAAACATTACATCTACCCAGCGACTGTGGATATATATCCACAGTCGCTGGGTTTTACCTTGAGTTGATTTTTGGTATGATTTGTTTATGCTCAGTGTTTTATGCAGTGTTTGTTCTAAAGAATTTCACACCAAGCCTTATTGGGTAAAAATCGGAAAAGGGAAGTATTGTTCAGCTAAATGTCAGCATATTTCTAGTCGGACAGGACAAGAAAAACCCTGTTTTGTTTGTGGCAAGATATCATATAAGACAGTTAAACAGCTTGGACGGTCGAAAAGTGGAAAATTTTTTTGTAGTAAGAGTTGTCAAACAAAGTGGAGAAATACCGAATTTGTTGGAGAAAAACATGGTAATTGGAAGAATGGTGGCTATGTATATAAGAGTATATTACTGAGGAATAAAATACCTGCCGTCTGCAAACTTTGTGGTCTTAAAGATAAAAGGGTCTTGGCGGTCCACCATATCGATAAGGATCACAAAAATAACAAAATTGATAATTTAGCTTGGCTGTGCCATAATTGTCATCATCTTGTTCATCATGATAAGGTGGAAAGTGAGAGGTTTCGGGTTACAGTTGGTTCTGTTTAAAAATATGGTGTCCATCGTCCAGCGGTTAGGACATCGCTTTGTGGAAGCGATAACGAGAGTTCGATTCTCTCTGGACACCCAGAAAATAAAAACCGGCAAATGCCGGTTTTTATGTGGCTAAATATTGAGGCTTAGTTATAAAATTATAAAAATAAAAAATGCTGGCCTTTTTGGATATTAGGGCCAGCAATTTGGTGAGAGGAGTTTGGTTGTTATTGGTGGTGGATCTTGTGTCGAACCACAGCCAGGAAACTTGCTTCGGTTTTTCCGACATCACCATAGGTTAGTTTCTCCATTTCCATAATATGTAAAATCTCACGGCTGTCCGCTTGGCGGTATTCAGCTGGAATGTTATTGTTCGTTTCCAAATAGCTCAAAAGTCCGATGACTCGTCTTTTGGCGGTCTCCCTGATTAGTCGTGTGAGAGCCTCTTGGTTCACCTTGAGTTCTCGCCAGACGAGGGGATTGCCCGTGGCGGCTCGGATGATAACTTCACCACGCTGACGATTTTTTTCGTAATCGTGGTTTCTCGAGTCCTGCAGGGCTTGGAGGTGTTTATTTAGGGCCGAAACACCAACAACCACGGCCTTGGTCTTTTTCATTGTCCTCTCTCCTTGTCAAAGATCGGAGTGGAGGGTAAAACCTCCAGTCCTATTTAATTATATTATCATCACTAATTAAAAGCATTGAAGATATCCACACCAAAAAGAGCGGGTTATTGATGGTCTTTATTCAATGTTTCTTAGGAGTTTTGTGATAAAATAGCTTTTATGTCTGACATTAAACAAGAATCAATTGATTTACATCGAGAGAGGCGTGGAAAATTAGAAATAAAAAGCAAAGTATTGGTTAAAGACCGGCATGATTTATCTCTGGCTTATACACCAGGGGTTGGAGCGGCTAGCGAGCTAGTCGCTCGCGAGCCTAAGGAGGCCTATAATCTGACTTTGAAGAGTAATACGGTTGCCGTGATTTCTGATGGCTCAGCGGTTTTAGGCTTAGGAAATCTTGGTCCTTTGGGGGCGATTCCAGTGATGGAGGGTAAAGCGATTCTTTTTAAAGAGTTTGCTGATCTTGATGCTTTTCCGCTTTGTTTAGATACTCAAAACAATGAAGAGATTATCCAGACAATAAAAAATATTGCCCCAGTTTTTGGAGGAATTAATTTGGAGGATTTTGCGGCGCCTCGTTGCTTTGAAATAGAAGACCGTTTGCGGGCTGAACTAAATATTCCTGTCATGCATGATGATCAACATGGTACGGCCACTGTTGTTTTAGCCGGTCTGATCAATTCACTGAAGTTGCGGGGTTTAAAGAAAGAAGAAGCAAAAATTGTCATAAATGGGGCGGGAGCTGCCGGGACAGCGATTGTAAAAATTTTGGCAGACTATGGTTTTAAGTTTTTTACCTTGTGTGATAGTGGTGGAGTCATTAGTAAAAGTAGGGGAGATTTGAATGAGGAAAAATTGAAATTAATTTCATATTTAGAATCGAAAGTTGGTGATTATCAAGCCGAAGCCGGTACTCTAAGAGAGGCGATGGTGGGGAAAGATATTTTTATCGGAGTCTCTAAAGGTAATTTGGTGGATGAAGATATGGTTCGGTCGATGAATGAGCGACCGATTGTTTTTGCTTTAGCTAACCCTATTCCGGAAATTATGCCTGACTTAGCAAAAAAGGCCGGGGCCTTTGTAGTGGCGACGGGGCGGTCAGATTTTCCTAACCAAATAAACAATGTCTTAGCTTTTCCCGGCATTTTTCGAGGAGCGCTGGATAATCATATTAAGCAGTTTACTGATGAGATGTTTTTGCGGGCGGCCGAGAGTTTGGCGGCCTGTGTCGAAGAACTTAGTCCTGAACATGTTCTCCCTAACCCTTTTGATAAAAATATCGTGTCTAAGATCGCCGAGGTTATTAAATAAAAGGGTTTAAATAAATTCATAATTTTCACATTGACAAAATAGGTCTTTTAGCCTATGATTATAACAAGTGCCCCTCGGGGCTTTTTTTAGAGGAGATAAAATTAAAACTAATCATATGAGTTTGGAAACATACATTAAAGACACTAAAGGAGAGTTGAAACATGTTACTTGGCCAAGTAAGCAGCAGACGATAAATTTCACTATTGTCGTTGTTTGTCTGGCTGTCTTTGTGGGTGTGATGTTGGGCTTTTTTGACTTTATCTTCACTTCACTATTAAAAATGTTTGTCATTTAATTCCTCGTTATAAAACATTATGGCAAGACAAGAACTAGATCAGGGCCGAAATTGGTATGCAATTCATACTTATTCGGGCTATGAAAATGCAGTAGCTAGAAACCTAAAACAGCGTATTGAGTCCTTAGGAATGGAGGATAAGATTTTTAATGTAATCGTTCCGATTGAGAAGAAGGTAAAAATTAAAGCCGGTAAACGGGTAATGACTGAAGAAAAAATTTATCCCGGTTATGTGTTGGTTGATATGATTGTTACCGATGATTCTTGGTATGTTGTCCGTAACACACCACGTGTAACGGGATTTATTGGGGCGGGAGTAATCCCAGTTCCTCTCGATGAATCGGAAATTCGCGAATTATTCAAACGAATGGGTGAGGATACCGTTAAGCACAAGATTGATTTGGCTTCCGGAGAATCTGTTACTATCGTCGATGGACCATTTAAGGATTTTGAGGGTAAGGTTAATGAAATTGATGATGAGCGAGGCAAGGTTAAAGTATTGGTTTCAATGTTTGGTCGCGAGACACCGGTAGAGCTAGATTTCTTGCAGGTAAAGAAGATCTAAGGTAGGATATCAGGGCGGGACGAAGCTTCTTAAGGACCGCAATTCAATAAATAAACAATATGGCAAAAAAAGTAGAAAAGAAAATTAAATTACAAATTCCCGGAGGTAAGGCTAATCCAGCTCCTCCTATTGGTCCTGCTTTGGGTCAGGCTGGAGTGAACATTGGTGATTTCGTTCAGAAATTCAATGCCGCTACCGCCTCGATGATGGGGGATATTATTCCTGTCGAAATTTCTGTTTATGCCGATCGCACCTTTGATTTTATTCTAAAGACTCCACCAGTGGCTAACTTGATTATGAAGGCGGTGGGAATTGAGAAGGGTTCCGGTAAAAACTTAACCTCTAAGGTTGGTAAAATTACTAAGGCTCAAGTGAAAGAAATTGCCGAGCGCAAAATGCCTGATTTAAATGCAGCTTCGGTTGAGGCCGCGATGAAGACCGTTGAAGGCACTGCTCGATCGATGGGGGTAGAGGTGAAATAAGAAACCTAAGACAACAAAAAACCGCCAAGAAGGCGGTTTTTTTGTGTAAAAAATCTAAATTTTGACACGAAAGATCGTTTTTGTCGCTACTTTTTGTTTAATGGTAGTTAAGATATAATTTTACTAATTATATGAAAAATACAAGAATAAAACCCCGATCAGATGTTATTTCTTGGGATGAATGTTTTATGCGGATGGCTCACGTCATCGCTCTGCGCTCTAAGGATCCCTCGACTCAAAATGGAGCGGTGGTGGCTACTCCTGATAATGTGGTAGTTGGTTTGGGTTACAATGGTTGGCCGCGAGGAATCAATGCTGATGAACTTCCTTGGGAAAGAGAGGGTGACTTTGACAAAACAAAGTATGCTTATGTTTGTCATGCGGAAGAAAATGCCATTTATAATTCTAATCGAGAGACAAAGGGTGATAAGCTATACTGCACTCTTTTCCCATGTAATGAGTGTGCTAAAACAATTATTCAGACGGGGATTAAAGAAGTGATTTATGAAAGTGATAAGTATGCTGACTTGCCAGCCTTTCGGTCTGGACGGCGACTATTAAAACTAGCGGGAGTTAAAATGAGGCAGTATTTATCAGCTTCTTTTGTTCGAGAAAAATAACAATGGCCAAAATTATTCTTGGTCTCGTAGGACCAATCGCTAGTGGAAAGGGGACAGTGAAGAAATATATTGAAGACCAATATCAGGCTAAAGATTGTCGTTTTTCAACCATTTTGCGCGATGTTTTGACCAGAATTGAGACTCCTATTAATCGAGAAAACCTGCAAAAGGTTTCTACTGTCTTGCGTCAGACTTTTGGGGAAGATTTATTGGCTCGAGTAATTGTTGGGGATGCAAAAAATTTGGAAGCCGAGATTGTTGTCATTGATGGGGTTCGACGTTTGGCGGACATTAAATATTTAAAGGACATGTCAAATTTTTATTTGGTCGCAATTGATGCTCTCCCAAAAATCCGCTACGAACGCCTTGTTTCTCGTCGGGAAAATGAGGGAGATGAAGATAAGAGTTATGAACAGTTTTTAGCTGATCATGAAGCTGAAGCCGATCGAGAAGTTCCGATTGTTATGAAAGAAACCAATTTGACAATAGACAATAGTTTTGGTTTGGATTCTCTTTATTCTCAAGTTGATAAAGTTGTTAATTCCTTATTAGCTAAATAGTTTTCTATGAAAGTATTTATTTACGACGAATTTAGTCCTCAAGATACCGCTATGATGCAAGCCTTGTATTCACGTAGTGGAGCCAGTGTCGAGGAACACGCTCAAAAGGTTCGAGCTTCGGGGTCCGGTAAATTTATGGAAAAATTTTATGTTGGTTATGGTCATGCGAGTATTGCCGACTGTGGAAGTACCACCATTTTTTTAGAGGGTGTCTCGATGCTGGCGGCTAAAGCGGTTGAAGATTGGCCGCTTTTTTCTGGTCAGGAGACGAGCTCTCGTTATATAGATTATTCTAAACAGCCCGTGATTGATCCGGTCAAAACAAAAGAATCTAAAGGGATTTTGGATAAATGGATGAAGTTTTATATCGGTAGTCAATCGGCCATGGAGGAACATTTGATGGCTAAATACCCCAAGAAACCTGATGAAGATGAGGGGATGTATGGGCGAGCAATCAAGGCACGAGTATTTGATTCTTTGCGCGGGTTTCTCCCGGCTGGTATTACCACTCAACACAGTTGGCATACTAACCTCAGACAGGCTCATGATAAATTGGTCTTATTAAAACATCATCCATTAAAAGAAATTAGGATGGAGGCAGAGAAAATTTTAGCTGAACTCAGGACAAAATATCCACAAAGCTTTAGTCATGTTTCTGTTCCCGAACAGGAAAATTATCGGAAATTTTTATTGGAAAAATATAATTACTTTTTGGATAAAAACTATGCCGGAGATTTTTTTGGTAAGACTAATATTAAAAAAGAAGAATTAAAAAAATATCTGACTGTTATTAAAAAACGTCCACAAAAAATTGGTTTGCCGCATTTTTTGTCGGAATTAGGTAATGTTTCTTTTGAGTTTTTGCTTGATTTCGGTTCTTTTCGTGATGTTCAAAGACACCGAAATGGAGTTTGTCGGATGCCATTACTTACCACCAAATATGGCTTTAATGAATGGTATTTGGAACAGTTGCCTGCTAAGGTGAGGGGGGAGGCCGAGAAACTTATTAGAGAACAAATTTCGGCGATAAAAAAGCTTAAGGCAACAAAAGAAGAATTGCAATATTATATTGCGATGGGCTTTAATGTTACCTGCAAAGTTTCTTATGGTCTACCTGCCGCTGTTTATGTGATAGAACTTCGGTCTGGTAAAATGGTTCATCCGACACTACGGAAAATTGCGCATAAGATGGCCGACAAACTAAAAAAATTATTACCTGATATAGTTGTTCATGTTGATCGTTCTCTAGATGACTGGGACGTCCGAAGAGGTATGCAAACTCTTTTAGAGAAGAAATAAATAAACATGATTAAGGGAAAATTTATTGTAATAGATGGTACTGATGGTTCTGGAAAGGCAACTCAAACGTCATTACTTGAGAAGCGTTTAAAAAAAGATGGGTATAAAGTCAAAAAGATCGATTTTCCCCGTTATGATAAAAACTTTTTTGGGAAATTAATCGGAGAGTGTTTAGTGGGGGATTATGGTGATTTTATCGCCCTGGATCCACATATCGCTTCTGTTTTATATGCCGCTGATCGCTTTGAATCGTCTAAAGAAATAAAAAAGTGGCTTACGGAAGGCTATATCGTTCTGGCTGATCGTTACGTAAGTTCTAATCAAATTCATCAGGGGAGTAAGATCTCTAATCTTATTAAGAGAAAAGAGTTTTTACGGTGGTTGGATAAAATGGAATATGGAGTGTTTGATATTCCTAGGCCAAATTTGATTGTGTTTTTAGACGTCCCCATTGAAATTACTCAGAAGCTATTAATATTAAAAGATCAAGCTAAAAAGAAAAAATATTTAAAAGGAAAAAAAGATCAGGCGGAAAATGATCGTCTCCATTTGGAAAAATCTCGGGCCAACGCTATTGAGATTGTGCAAAAAGGGAATCGTTGGAAGAAAATCGATTGTTCTTTGTCTGGCAATATTTTACCGAAAGAAAAAATTCATGAGTTGGTCTACCAGGTAATTAAAAAGGTAATTAGGTAAAAACATGAAAGACAAAGAAATTGAAAAATTGATTAAACTTGAGGATGCTCGACAAAAAAAGGTGATAAATCTTATTGCTTCAGAAAACTATGTTTCCGATGACGTTTTAAAAGCCCTGGGAACGAAACTCGTCAATAAATATTCTGAAGGGTACCCAGCCAAGCGCTATTATGGCGGTAATGAAGTGACTGACAAAGTTGAATTATTGTGCCAGAAGCGCGCTCTTAAGGCTTTTAAATTATCTCCTGCTAAATGGCAGGTGAATGTTCAAGCCTTGTCTGGATCACCAGCCAATTTGGCCGTTTATCTGGGCTTGGTCCCGTTGGGTGGGAAAATTATGGGCATGAGTTTGCCTCATGGCGGGCATCTGACTCATGGTCAAAAAGTTTCGGCGACTGGCAAATTTTGGGAATCTGTTTTATATGAGGTAGATAAAAAAACCGAAATGTTAGACTATGACGCTCTAATGACTCAAGCAAAAAAGGAAAAACCAAATATAATTGTGGCGGGTTTTACCGCTTATCCCCGAAAGATTGATTGGAAAAAGTTTCGGGCGATTGCTGATGCAGTAGGGGCGTATCTGATGGTAGATATGTCTCATCTGGCTGGGCTAATTGCTGGGGGTGTTTATCCATCGCCCTTTCCTTATGCCGATATTGTGACCACTACCACTCATAAAACACTTCGTGGACCACGGTCGGCTCTAATTTTTTCAAAAATAGATCAACGGGAATTGGGTAAGAAGATTGATAAAGCAATTTTCCCGGGGTTGCAGGGTGGACCCCATATGAATCAAATTGCGGCAGTGGCCGTCGCTCTAAATGAAGCCACTAAGCCAGAGTTTAAAAAATACGCCAAACAAATTATCGTTAATACAAAAACCTTAGCGGCTGAACTAAAAAAAATTGGCTGGAGAATAATTTCTGGAGGAACAGATTCTCATTTGTTTCTAATGGATACTTGGATGGAGGGGAAGGGGATCAGTGGTAAGGAAGCGAGTGGTAAGTTAGAGAAAGCGGGAATTATTGTAAATATGAACACTATTCCTTTTGATACTCGTAGTCCGTTTGACCCATCTGGTTTGCGTATTGGCACGGCCGGGGAAACCACTCGAGGGAAAAAGGAAAAAGATATGATAAAATTAGCTCAATTGATAGATGGAGTATTAAGAAAATAACATGCCTATTGAATCACCTGAAGTAAATCAATCAATTGACCTTAAACACCGCCTGGCTTTAGAAGTGGAACTTATGAATAAGATGATTGGAAAAGATGCTTCACAAAATGAAAAACTAAAGTGGATAGACGAATATAGCGAACAGGTTAGAAAAATAATTTTTGAAGAAGACAATTCTGAAATTAGGGAACTGGCCTTAAACGGTCAATATCAAGAATCAGCAGAGCTTATTTTTAAACAATTAAATAAAAATTCTAATTCAGAAATCCACGAAGACGTCTAGATATTTTTTGGATGGCAATAAAAATATTAGTATTAATTTAATATCTTAAAACAATATGGAAACAGGACCAGAATCAGTTGACCCCGCCTTGGTAGAGTGGAGCCGCAATTATCAGGAGGTTTTAAAACAAACTTTCGAAAAAGAAAAAATAACTAGTTCTTTGTCTCAGGATTTTGATTCCTGGTATGATGAAAACTCAGCCGATTTACGTTTACTGAGTTTAGATAGTACCTGTCGTTCGCTGATTGGCAAGGGAAACATTGCCGCGGCAGTAGAATTTATTCAGAAAGGATTGCATTCGGTAGAAAATGAAAATTAAAATTCAAAAAATTCATCCCGACGCTAAGCTTCCAGTAAATGCCTATCAGGGTGATGCTGGTTTGGATCTCTATTCTTATGGTGATTTTGTCCTTAGACCGGGCGAACGAGTGTCTATTCCGACAGGGATCAAAATGGCTATCCCCGAGGGTTGTGTGGGTTTGGTTTGGGATAAGAGTGGAATTGCTTTTAAACGAGGGCTTAAGTCTATGGGGGGAGTAGTGGACTCTGGCTATCGGGGGGAAATAATGGTTTGTTTGGTTAACTTAGACAGGGAAGACCAAGAAATAAAAAAGGGAGACAAAATTGCTCAAATAGTAATCCAGCCATTTTTATCGGTAGACATTGAGGAGAGCGAATCATTGGAAGAAACTCATCGGGGGGAGCGCGGTTTTGGAAGTAGTGGACATTAGTTGTCACCGAATTGTGGTATGATGTTTACAATGAAAAAAATATTTTTTCTGCTATTTTTAGGAGTGATTGTTTTGGTTTTATTGTCATTTTTTAAATTTAACCCAATTTCTCGTTTTAATAAAAACGTTTCCGAAAAAGTTTCTTTTAATCAAGCGATTAATCAGAAAAATATGGATATTGGAAAAAAGACTAATGACTTTTTAGTAGAAAAACAAAAGGTTTCTTTCTCTACTACAGACGGAGTCAAAATTTTTGGTGATTATTATGGTTCTTCTGGTTCCGAGGCGGTATTATTGATTCACCAAAATGGGATGAATAAGGATGCCTGGGGTGAACTTCCTAAAATTCTCCAGTCTCGAGGTTTTGCGGTTTTAGCTGTTGATCTACGTGGTCATGGTGAAAGTACAACTGGGATAGAAATTACGACTGGTCAAACAAAAATCTATGATTATAAAGAGTTTTCTGACCAAGATTATTTTCCTGCTATGACCTTTGATGTGGTCGCGGCGAGAAAGTTTTTAACCGAGAAAGGTAAAACCAAGCAGTCTATTGTTGGGGCTAGTACTGGAGCCAATTTGGCTATTATTGATTTAGCCATGCATACCGAACCTGCTGATCCGGCCAGTCTAAAAGGTTATAACCCAAATAATCCCACTGGCTCCTCAAATTTTAATCCTCTAAAAATTGATCCCTCAGGCAAACCAGACAAGGTTGTTGCTCTTAGTCCAGGTTTAAATTTTAAGGGCATTGGAACTGAATTGTCAGCCAACAATATTAAGTCTGAATATTACCAAAAACAGGATGGAGAAGAAATTTATCGTTTTGCTTCCGCTCCCTTTCTTCTTCTTTTGACCGCCAAAGATGATGATTATAGTTATCAATCGAGTAAAAAAATACAGGAGATGGTTGGGGAGCCGCTATCGGCATTGATGATTGTTCCGGGGGATAGTCATGGAGTTGAGCTTGTTACTAATAAGACTGCCGTAGACTCTATTTTAGATTTTTTAACTAAGTAATTTTCCAGGTGAATTTTCTCTTAAATGTGGTAAGATAACCATAATGGCTAATGATATTAGGAACGAATTACGGAGTCTGCTTGGACAGGCGGCTAAGGCTTTAAACCTTAGTTTTTTGGTGGAAAATATTTCTTTAGAACATCCTACTGATTTAAATTTTGGGGATTATTCCAGTAACTTTGCGCTAAAGTTTGGACCAGCTAATGGTTTGTCAGCTAAGGACCTTGCTCTAAAGATGAAAGAGGAGCTTTTGAAATTGAAAAATGAAAAAATTGATCGGGTGGAAGTGGCTGGACCAGGTTTTTTAAATTTTTATTTAAGTAGAGAGTTTTTTGTTAAACAAATTGGTTTTATTCTTGATCAGGGTGATAACTTTGGTCGCGGAGATAAAAAAGATCAAAAAGTATTAGTCGAATATTCTTCTCCTAATATTGCTAAACCTTTTTCAATTGGACACTTAAGATCAACGATTATTGGTGATGCGGTGGCCAATATTTTATCTTTTTCAGGGTTTGAGGTTATTCGCGATAACCATCTCGGGGATTGGGGGACACAGTTTGGTAAACAAATGGTGGCCATTAAAAAGTGGGGGGACATCAATCAGATTGGAAAAAGCGAGAACCCAGTGAAAGAACTTGTTTCTTTGTATGTGAAATTCCATGACGAGGCGGAAAAGAATCCAGAACTTGAAGAAGAGGCACGGGCAGAGTTTTTAAAATTAGAGAAAGGTGATTCTTCCGCTAAAGAACTTTGGCAAAGCTGCGTCAATTTATCATTGTTTGAATTCAATAAAATTTATCAACAGCTGGGAATAACTTTTGACACCACTTTAGGGGAGAGTACCTATATTCCCAAAGTTTCTCGAGTTTATCAGGAATTAACTGATAAGGGTTTGATGAAGGAGAGTGAGGGGGCAGAAGTGGTCTTTTTTGCTGATGAAAAAAAATTGCCACCAATGATTGTTCGTAAGGGTGACGGAACTTCGATTTATGCTACTCGTGATCTGGGGGCCGATCTTGAGCGGAAAGAAAAATATGGTGACAATTTGATTATTGTTAATGAGGTTGGTTCTGAACAAGAAACTTACATGAGGCAACTTTATGAGACTGAGAAAATGCTCGGTTGGTTTAAAGATGGACAACGAGTTCATGTCTCACATGGTTTATATCGCTTTCTCGATGGGAAAATGAGTACCCGCAAAGGTAATGTCATTTGGTTGGAAGATGTTATTGCTGAAGCGGTGACGCGAGCTGGAAAGTTTAATCTTGAAACAGCTTCCGATATTGGTATTGGGGCACTTAAATATAACGATTTAAAACGTGATAGTCGGGCTAATATTGTTTTTGATTGGGATGAGACATTAAATTTATCTGGTAACTCTGGTCCATATCTACAGTATGCTTTTGCACGCACTCAATCTATTTTAGCTAAAGCGGAAAAAGAGGGGATAAAATCCAATTTGTCTCGACCAGAAGATGAAATGACTACAGTCGAAAAACTTCTTTATCGTTTCCCCGAGGTCGTGGAATATGCCTGTTTGGAATATGCTCCCCATCATATTGCTACTTATTTATATGAGTTAGCGAGTGCTTTCAGTTTTTATTATATTGAACATCAAGTTGTAAGTCTGGAGGCTAGCTCTCCTTATCGAGTTGGATTAACTCGGGCTGTTGGTCAAGTTTTAAGAAATGGACTAGTATTGTTGGGTCTTAAACCGCTGTCAAAGATGTAGCTAAAAAAGTAAGGCCCCGGGATCCTTACAGGATCACGGGGCTTTTGTGTTGCGTTGTTGTTTTAGTAATCGATTTCAATGGCCTGCATTTGCCGGCCAGAATTTACGGGGATGCCGTCTTCATTGGGGAGCCCCAATTTGATGGCTGGTCTCGGATCACCCCAACCAAAGGGGTCTGGTCTGCGTGGTTTGAATTCGAGTGGTTTTATCGCCGCCTTCTTCTGTCCTGCTTGAGCGTTGCGCAACATGGAAAGAGCCTCCTGCTACTACCTACAATAGTTTGGATGTAATTAATCCTTTATAACTTTAGCCTCTTTTATTTTATCTGTCAATGAAAATAATCATTTTTATTGCGGAAAGACCTAATTTACGATAAAGTACTTAAATGACAGAGGAGAAAAATAATAAAAGTGATGTCTCTCGGAAAGAGGAAGAAATTTTAAAGTTTTGGCAAGATAATAAAATTTTTGAAAAAACTCTGGAGACGACTAAAGGGGCAAAAGAATACGTCTTTTATGATGGACCACCTTTTGCGACTGGCACTCCTCACTATGGACATATTGTTGGGGGAACAATGAAAGATGTGATTCCTCGCTATTGGACGATGAAGGGTAATTTTGTCCGCCGACGTTGGGGCTGGGATTGTCATGGTTTGCCAGCCGAAAACCTAGTGGAAAAAGAACTCGGTTTGAAATCCAAAAAAGATATTGAAGATTACGGTATTGAAAAGTTTAACGAAAAGGCTCGTGAGATGGTCCAAGAGTATGTAGAGGACTGGAAACAAATTGTGCCACGATTGGGTCGTTTCATTGATATGGAAAACGATTATCGGACGATGGATGCTTCTTATTCCGAGTCGGTAATGAATATCTTTAAAAACCTCCACAACAAAGGTCTGATTTATGAAGGCTATAAATCAATGCAGATTTGTCCGCGCTGTGAGACTACTCTATCTAATTTTGAAGTGAATCAGGGGTATAAAGATATCACCGATCTCTCGGTGGTGGTTAAGTTTGGTCTAGTTGATGAGCCGGGAACTTCGATTTTAGCTTGGACAACTACTCCTTGGACTTTGCCGGGTAATGTGGCTTTGGCTGTTAACCCTGAGATTGATTACGTCAAAATTGGAATGAATAATAGCGACGATCATCTTTCTTATATTCTCGCTAAAGATCTTTTGGAGAAAAATTTTAGTAATGCCTCTGATTATACTATTGAGGATACTTTTAAGGGTAGTACTTTAGTGGGTAAAAAATATCAACCTGCTTTTGATTATTACCTTACTGATGAGACAATAAAAAATCGGGAAAATGGTTGGAAAATTTATGGTGCTGATTTTGTGACGACTGAAGATGGTACGGGGGTAGTACACATTGCTCCCGCTTTTGGAGAAGATGATATGAAGTTGGGTCAAAAAGAAAAACTACCATTTATTCAGCATGTCGGAATGGATGGCCGGTTTAAACCGGAAGTTATCGATTGGGTGGGGGAATTAGTAAAACCTAAAAGTGCTCCGGGATTAGAAGATGATGGACCATCTACGGTGGAAAACCAAGCGATGGATGTAAAAATTATTAAATACCTGGCGGCTAAAGGAATTTTATTTGCGAAAGAAAAAATTTCTCATTCTTACCCGCACTGTTGGCGTTGTGGTACTCCATTGTTAAATTACGCCGCTTCTTCGTGGTTTGTTGAGGTGACTAAATTTCGTGATGATTTGGTGGCGAACAATAAAACTATTTCTTGGGTCCCAGAACATATTAAAGAGGGTCGTTTTGGTAAATGGCTAGAAGGAGCTCGTGATTGGGCGATTTCTCGGACTCGTTTTTGGGGCGCTCCAATTCCAGTTTGGCGCTGTGAAGATTGTAAACAAATTAAGGTGGTTGGGAGCATTCAAGAATTGAAGGATAATTTGCAGACAAAAAATAATCGTTACTTCTTAATGCGTCACGGTCAGTCTGAGAATAATTTGACCGATACAATTGATTGTAAGTTAGGCAAAAACTATCATCTTACGACTGAGGGCAAAGAACAGGTTATTTCTTCTGCCGAAAGTCTAAAGGGATCTAACATTGAAGTAATCATTTCTTCGCCTTTTGTTCGAACCAAAGAAACGGCTGAGCTCGTCGCTCAAACAATTGGTTTGTCTCAAGATAAAATTATTTTTGATGCCCGCCTGGGAGAATATAATGTTGGTGATGCTGATGAGGGAAATTGGGTAGAGTATGATAAGCATTTTAACTCTAAACATGAAAAATTGTTTAAATCTCAAACCAACGGAGAATCTTGTTTAGAGGTTAAGAAACGAATGGGGGAAGTCTTGTATGAGTTGAATGAAAAATATACTGGTAAAAACATTTTGATTGTTAGCCACAGCTTGCCTTTGTTTTTTATGATGACAGCTGCTGCGGGTAATAATAGTCGAGAGATTGAAAAAATGTCTCATTGGGGGTCACGTTTCAAGAATGCAGAAATTCAGTCATTAGATTTTTCTTTTTTACCACACAATACTCTCTATGATCTTGATCTACATCGTCCGTATATTGATCAAATAAAGTTTGCTTGTGGTTGTGGTGGGGAAATGACTAGAGTACCCGATGTTTTTGATTGTTGGTTTGAATCTGGCTCCATGCCTTATGGTCAGGCTCATTATCCCTTTAGTGATTTGAAAGATTTTGATCCTAGTGATGGGAATGGGTTTCCAGCCGATTTTATTGCCGAGGGTCTCGATCAAACTCGGGGTTGGTTTTATTCTATGTTGGTTTTGTCCACCGCTCTGTTCGGTAAAACTAGTTATAAGAATGTAGTCGTCAATGGACTGGTTTTGGCTGAGGATGGCCAGAAGATGTCTAAGAGTCTCAAAAATTACCCTGATCCAATGAGTGTGGTGGAAAAATTTGGAGCCGATGCCTTACGTTTTTATTTATTGGCCTCTCCAGTTATGAGAGCAGAGGATTTGAATTTTTCCGAAAAAGGGGTAGGAGAAATTTATCGTAAAATTATTATGCGTCTCAATAATGTGTACTCTTTTTATGAGATGTATGCCCCAAAAACATTAGCCGACGTTCAAGGTCAATCTGAAAACGTTTTAGATATTTGGATTAATGCCAGATTCGGCGAGCTTGTAACTAAAGTAACGGAGGCAATGGATAAATATGAAATTGATCGTGCTGTACGTCCGATTGATGAATTTATCGATGACTTATCTAATTGGTACTTACGTCGATCACGTGATCGTTTTAAATCAGGTGATATTGATGACAAAAATTGGGCGATTTTTACAATGAAAACTATTTTAAATAGTTTGGCTAAGATGATGGCGCCATTTACTCCGTTTATTGCCGAGGATATCTATCGTAAAACTGAGGGAGTTAAGGAAAGCGTACACTTGGAAAGCTGGCCAATCACCGAGAAATTTGATCAAGATATTATTGTTGGAATGAGCTTTGCCCGATCATTTGCCTCAATGGGACTTATGGCGAGAGATGTGGATGGTATAAAAGTTCGACAACCACTGTCAGCCTTGATTATAAAACATGACGGGAATGAACCAAATTATTGGAATCATTTGAAAGAGCTGATTAAAGACGAAGTCAATGTTAAAAATGTTATTTTTGAAAAAAATGCCGACCCTGATCTTCCGGGAGTTAGGTTAGATACGAGTATTACTCAAGAATTAAAAGAAGAAGGCGATATGCGCGAATTGATGCGTAATATTCAGGAACTGCGTAAAAAAACAGGTTTAAATCCGGGAGATATCATTAATTTAAAGATAATAACCGACGAAACAGGACAAACCTTGGTTAAGAAATTTATTGAGGAAATCAAACGGGGGACTGGTACGGCTGAAATTGAATTAGAAACCGGTGTGGGCGAGACCAAGATCGGGGATCTTTTCTTTGGGATCTCAATTCATAATTTGTAATTGTTTTATGGCTTATCATCTTTATCAAACTGAAGCGTTCGTTTTAGACGAACGGGTTTTTGGTGAAGCTAATAAGGTTTATTCTCTATTAACGCCCGATCTTGGATTGGTTACTGCCACGGCTCAAGGGGTGCGTTTACTTAAATCAAAATTGCGTTTCAACTTAAGTAATTACAGTCACGTACGAGTAGTCTTGGTTCGCGGAAAAGAAACTTGGCGTCTAATTGGAGCTGAGAAGACAGGAGAATTTGAAAGTGTGTATCAAAACTCTTCTAAACTTAAATTTGCGGCAAAGATTTTTTCTCTTTTACGTCGATTTATTCAGGGTGAAATTGCTCAAAAGGTATTATTTGAAGATTTAAAAAAGTCCTTAAACTTTTTGTCTGGGCTAATCTTACCACCGGGTGACCAGAAATATTTATCTGGCTGGGAACAGGTGACCGTCTTAAGGTTGCTTGCCTTTCTAGGCTATATCAAAGAGAACCCCAAACTAACTCCATTTCTCTCTTTTTCTGATTGGAATTTGGGACTACTCTCGGAAGCTAATATTAACCAAAGTTTCTTAATAACAGTGATCAATGAAGCGATAGAGATTAGTCATATTTAGTAGGTTTTAATTATTTATTTCCTCTTTTTTTAGCTGTGGTATAATTATGGCTAATGGAATCAACTAATAATCCGACACCTAACAATCGGGGGATTGAAGAATTAAAAAAGAAACTATACGAACGTGATGGAGGCAATTTTCAGGTTAGGCGGAGTAATTTAAATCCTTATTATAAGTCCGTCAATAAAACTTGGACCACTCAACCTAATGTCTCTGGGACTAAAAGAGCTGGTAATATTTGGCTTAAGATTCTTGGTATTTCTTTTGTGTTTTTTTTACTAGCCCTAGGGGCGGCTTGGTACGTTTTTTCTCAAGGGAAAAATGTAGTATCGGATAAAAACATTGAGATCGCGGTTAAGGGCCCTGTTTCTCTTAAGGCGGGGGATGAACTTGATTTACAAATTGCCTTAACTAATAAAAATCCGGTGGCAATTGATCAAGCCGAGTTGTCTGTGGTGTGGCCCGACGGTTCGCGTGATCCCGATAATACGGCTAAGCAATTTACTTATACTAATCAAAAAATTGGAGTAATAAAATCTGGTGAAACCGTTAATGTGGTTGCTCGAGCGATTGTTTTTGGGAAAGAAAACGACGAATTAGAGGTAAAGCTTAATTTAGGTTATCATCTGACAGATTCTAATACTTTATTTGAAAAAGAGGCTATTTATCGTCTTAAAATAAATGCTTCGCCGGTTGATCTTAGTGTGGTTATTCCCTCAGAGATAAATTCTAATCAAGAATTAAACCTTAATTTGAAAGTTACTTCTAATTCTGATAAACCCCTGAATAATGTTTTAGTTGAAGTGATTTATCCACCCGGTTTTCAGTTTAAAAATTCTAATGTTCCTCCTACTTACGATTCCCGCAAGTGGTTGTTAGGTGATTTACTTCCTGGGGTGGAGAGGGTTATTAATATTACTGGTGTGATTGAGGGTCAGACAGAAGAACTAAAATCTTTTCAGGTTCGAGCAGGCATAAAGGATCCTGATCAAGAAAAAAATATTGCTCTTTTGTACAACGATTTTTTTAAGACCTTAACGATTAAAAAACCTTTTCTGGGCATTACTTTTGTCGAAGGTAATCTTTCGACAGGATCAGCGTCGCTAACTTTAAAAAATGAAAAAGATGGCCAGTATAATCTTGAATGGGTAAATAATTTACCAATTAAACTCAGAGATGTCCAGGTAATTGTTCACCTAACGGGAGAGGCTCTCGACAAAAGGAGTGTTCGAGTTCAAGGTGGGTATTATTCATCAGTTGATAATACTATTACCTGGGATAAGCATACTAAAACTGAGTTAGCTTTTGTCGAACCGGGAGCGACAGGTCGTCTGGGTTTTAGTTTTTCTTCGTTACCACTTTTAGGAGAAGCTAAAAATTTGAGAGGGCCAAGAATTTATACTGACATTACTATTACCGGTTTCCGAGTGTCGGAGGGATTTTCTAATGAAAAAGTTCAGACTGATTTGTCTCGTGTTATAAAGATAGATTCTGTTGTTAAGATAAATACTCAAACTTTTTACCGCGATGGTCCGTTGTCCAATACTGGGCCTCTGCCTCCAAAAGTAGATAATAAAACCACCTACACTCTAAAGTGGTCTCTTCTAAATTCATCAAACGATGTCAATAATGGAATTGTCGAGACAACTTTACCATTAGGGGTAGAGTGGGTTGGAGTGACTTCTCCTCCCGATGAGAACATTAGTTATGATAAGCAACAGCGTAAGGTTGTGTGGGACTTAGGTTATCTCAAGGCTGGAACGGGTGTGGCTACTGATCCTCGGACGGTTAATTTCCAGGTATCATTTACTCCCTCAATAAATCAAGTTGGTGCGATGGCTAAGTTGACAAGAAATGTGGTTTTCCGCGGCGTTGATACTTTTAGCGGTTCCAGTTTGGTTGTTGAAGATAATTCGATGACCACCGGTTTAAGTGACCGTGAACGAGGGGATCGTGATGATTTGATTGTTAATTAGGGTTAATTTGTTTGTAGACAATAAACCGCTTTTTGAGGTATAGTGGTTGGTATTATTATGCACATAGTCCTATCAAGATGGAACAGAAAGATTTAATGGAAAAGATTACTTCCCTGGCTAAACGGCGAGGCTTTATTTATCAAGGTTCTGAACTGTATGGGGGACTGGCTGGAACTTGGGACTACGGCCCACTAGGTGTTTCTCTAAAGAATAATATAAAAAGTCTTTGGTGGAAGATGTTTGTGGATGGGCGGGATGATATGTATGGTTTGGATGCGGCGATTATCATGAATCCAAATGTTTGGAAGGCGTCTGGTCACGTTGATACTTTTGTTGACCCACTGTCTGAATGTGAAAAGTGCAAAAGACGCTTCCGTTCCGATCAGCTGGAAGATCGTCTTAAATGTCCAGAATGTGGCGGTAAAATGGGACAGGAGCGACAGTTTAATATGATGCTAAAGACAGAGTTAGGAGCGATGGAGGACTCATCTTCAGTTGCTTATTTGCGACCTGAAACGGCTCAGGGAATTTTTGCTAACTTTAAAAATATCATGGATTCGTTTCATCCCAAGTTGCCTTTCGGGGTGGGGCAAATCGGTAAAGCTTTTCGTAATGAAATTACTCCACGCGATTTTATTTTCCGAACTCGGGAGTTTGAACAAATGGAAATTGAATATTTTATTCGTGGGGAAGAATGGGAAAAATATTTTGAAGACTGGCGACTAGCTGTTTGGAAATTTTTGGAGTCTATGGGCTTTTCTCGAGAAAATGTTAGCGAACTTCATGTTCCGGAAGACGAATTGGCCCATTATTCCAAGAAAACTATTGATTTCGAATTTGAATTTCCTTTTGGGAAAAAAGAACTTTTAGGAATGGCATACAGGACAAACTATGACTTAAGTCAACATTCTAAATTTAGTGGAACGGAATTGTTCTATTTGGATGAAGAAACTAAGGAAAAATTTATTCCCCATGTGATTGAACCATCATTTGGTGTTGACCGATTAGTCTTAGCTCTTCTCACTAGTGCTTATACCGAAGATGAGATGAACGGGGAAGTGCGTTCCTATTTGAAGTTTAACTATGATGTTGCTCCTGTTAAGGTTGCCGTCTTTCCACTGTTAAAAAATAAACCAGAATTGGTGATCAAAGCTCGAGAGGTTTATGATCAAATAAAAAAAATAATTCCTCAGGTAACTTTTGATGATAATGGAAACATTGGTAAACGTTATCGTCGACAGGATGAAATTGGTACTCCTTATTGTGTGACAATTGATTTTGACAGTTTAGCTGACGACACTGTTACTTTGCGCGACCGAGATACTGGTGAACAAAAAAGAGTAAAAATAACTGAACTAGAGACTGAGCTAAAAAGTAAATAAAATTTATTTCCGTTTTTTAGTTTTTGACTGATGTACAAAAAAATTACTTTAGATAATGATCTACGGCTCATAATGGTTCCTCGACCCGATAGTTTATCGGTAAATTTGTTAGTCTTGGTGGGGGTTGGCTCAAATTACGAAACAAAAGAGCTTAATGGCATCTCTCATTTTATGGAGCACATGTGTTTTAAGGGGACGACAAAACGTCCTCGGGCCATTGATTTGTCGGCAGAGTTGGATGCTTTGGGGGCGGAGTACAATGCTTTTACTGGGCGGGAATATACTGGCTATTACGTTAGTTGTTTGCCAGACAAATTGGAGCCTGCTCTTGATATCTTGGCGGACATGTATTTGAACCCCTCTTTTAGTGAGTCCGAAATAGAAAAGGAGCGTGGAGTTATTGAAGAAGAAATAAATCGTTCGGCTGATAACCCTAGTCGAGTTGCCCAAGACTTATTTGTGGAGCTTCTGTATGGAGATACTCCTTATGGTTGGAATACTCTAGGAACAGAGTCTACTTTAAAAAAAATAAATCGTTCTGCTTTTTTAGACTATCAAAAAAGGTTCCATCACGCAAAAAATACTTTAGTGGTTGTGGCGGGTAATTTTGATCAAGATTATTTGCCGAACATTATTGAAAAATATTTTTCCTCAGTGGCAAAAGGTGAGGTCATTTCTGTAGAAAAAACAGAAAATCTTTCTAATGGCCCAAGGCTTTCTTTGAAAAAACGACTTGGAGCCCAGACGAACATTGTCTTAGGATTTAAAACTTTTGGCTCTTGTCACCCCGATTACTATACCGCGGAAGTATTAGCTGGAATTTTGGGTGGAACAATGAGTTCTCGTCTGTTTCAAAAGGTTCGAGAAGAGATGGGGGCGGCCTACTCAATTAACGCCTATCAAACCAGTTTTGCTGACTATGGTTATTTAAGTATTTCTGGAGGTGTTCAAAGTTTGAGATTGAAAGAAGTCCTTAAGGCAATTCTTAATGAGATAATTTTACTAACGCGGGAATTGGTTCCAGAAAAAGAGCTGGCTAGAGTTAAAGACAGTCTTATTGGGACAACTTATTTAAACCTAGAAACTCCATCAGATTTAGCTGCCTTTTATGGTATTCAAGAAATTAGGGGAGAGACAATCTTATCTCCTGAAGATCTTGGCAAAAAAATAAAAGCCGTGACAGCTCAAGATGTTAAGACTTTAGCGCAAAAAATATTTGTGACCAAAGGGATAAACTTGGTTATTTTAGGTCCTCATGATAATCAACAAGAGTTTGTGGATATTTTGACTCTGTAGTAGTATTTAGATAAGGAAAATTAATCTATTTTATGGATAACACTAAGACTTTAGCGGTAAATATTACCACCGGCACAATTATTAAAGCCATTATTATTGGCTTGGTTTTGGTGGCCGCCTACAAACTTCAAAGTTTAATCCTGATTGTTTTAGTGGCAGTAATTATTGCTACGGCGGTTGGACAGGGGGTGAAATTCTTGGCTAAATATCGGATCTCTCGAATTTGGGCTGTTCTCCTTTTGTATGTTGGTTTTTTTGCTGTTATCTTTGTTGGTTTCTCTTTTCTTCTCCCCCCGCTTTTTAACGACCTTACTGATCTAGCCAATGGTTTGCCGGCGCGTTTAAATGCCATTACTCAGGTTAGTACTACGGTTGACCCACTGTCCTCTATTACTGGCGGATTAGCGACTAGTTTTTCCCTTAGCGATCTCATTGTTCAAGCCCAGAAATTTATTTTACAACTATCGGATAGTCTTTTTAGTACCGCTAGTGTGATTTTTGGAGGCGTTTTTAGTTTCGTTTTAATTTTAGTCATTTCTTTCTATTTAGCTGTCCAAGAGAAGGGTATTGAGAATTTCTTAAGAATTGTTACCCCTTTGAAATATGAAGACTATTTATTAAATTTATGGAATCGAACTGAGAATAAAATTGGTCTGTGGTTTCAGGGGCAGGTTCTTTTGGGGGTACTGGTTGGTCTGACTGTTTGGCTTGGCCTATCTATTCTAGGAGTCAAATTTGCGCTCACTTTAGGTTTGATGTCAGCTGTCTTTGAAATTATTCCATTCTTCGGTCCAATCCTTTTTGCTGTACCGGGAGTATTGTTGGGTTTTTCGACAAGTACTGGTCTGGGTCTAATTGTCCTAGCTTTTTATATTGTTATCCAACAGCTGGAGAGTCATGTTATTTATCCACTTGTATCCAAAAAAGTAATTGGAGTTCCGCCATTGATTGTTATCCTGTCTTTTTTGGCCGGGGCCGAACTTTATGGTTTTTTGGGAATGGTGGTGGCGGTGCCACTAGCGACGGTTATTATGGAATTGGCTGATGATATGGAGAAACATAAAATTTCTATTCGCGCTAAAAGTAAATAATATGGCTGATCAATTTTACTTCACGACGACGTTACCTTACGTAAATGCCGATCCTCATATCGGTTTTGCTTTAGAGATCATTCAGGCCGATATTATCGCTCGATATCGAAGACTCTTGGGACAAGAAGTTTTTTTTAACACCGGTACTGATGAACATGGGGTTAAGATTTTACGTATTGCCGAAAGCCGGGGGATAGAAGTTCAAACTTATGTTGATGAGTACTCGGCTAAATTCAAAGAGCTGGCTGGTGTTTTGGCTGTTGATGTCGACAATCCGAATTTTAATTTTATTCGGACAACCGATGAGCATCATAAAAAGGCGGCCCAGGAATTTTGGGCACGCTGTTTAGCGTCTGGCGATATCTACAAAAAGGCTTATAAGGTAAAATATTGTGCTGGTTGTGAACTCGAAAAAACCGATTCAGAATTAGCTGATGGCAGATGTCCACTTCATCCTAATATGGAGATTGAAATGATTGATGAAGAAAATTATTTTTTTCGTTTCTCTAAATACCAACAAGCCCTTTTGAATTTGTATGAAACCCCAGCTTTTGTTTTACCGGCTGGTCGTCTGAATGAAATTAAAAATTTCGTAGCTGGCGGTCTACAAGATTTTAGCATTTCTCGTTTGAAGAGTAAGATGCCTTGGGGGATAGAGGTTCCTGGCGATAGTGAGCAGGTGATGTACGTCTGGTTTGATGCTTTGGTAAATTATATCTCGGCTCTTGGTTGGCCAGAAAATGAGTCTAATTTTAGTAAGTGGTGGCCGGGAATTCAGTTTGCTGGTAAAGATAATCTGAGGCAGCAGTCAGCGATGTGGCAGGCCATGTTATTGTCAGCTGGCTTAGAACCCTCTAAACAAATTATTATCCATGGTTTTATTACTTCTGGTGGGCAGAAGATGTCTAAAAGCCTTGGTAATGTTGTGGATCCGCTCGCGGTCGTCAAGGACTATGGGGCGGAAGCTTTGCGCTATTATTTGGCTCGCGAAATCACTCCTTTTGAAGACGGTGATTTTACTGAGGATAAATTTAAGGAATCTTATAATGCTAATCTGGCAAATGGGTTAGGGAATTTGACTAGTCGGATTATAAAAATGTATCAGAGTTATGAAGTTGCAGAACCTACCAGTGAGTTAAAATCGTCTCGTGAGTGGCTGGCTGATGATTTTTATCAAGAATATTGTGAAAATTTAAATAATTATGAAATAAGTAAAGCCGCTGATTTTATTTGGAAACAAATCGGGGAAGCTGATTTATACATCCAAAATACTCAACCGTTTAAACTTTACAAAGACAAACCCGAAGAGGCACGCATACATGTTGCTTATTTAGTGGGGTCTCTTTGGAGAATTGCTGTGGCTTTGGAACCCATTATGCCAGTTACGGCTAAAAAGATTCAGGAGGCAATTAAAATGAAAGAGTTGTCAGCTCCTCTTTTTATGCGCAAAGACTAAAGTCATGGAGCCAAAATTTTTTGATATTCATTGTCATTTAAATGTCCCAGAGTTTGATTTAGATAAAGAAGAAGTTTTATCTCGAACGTTGACTGGTGGATGCTGGCTAACTAATGTTGGAGTTGATTTGGTTACGTCTAGGGTGGCTGTCAAAATTGCCCAACAAAGAGAGGTTGGTGCGTGGGCGACGGTCGGATGCCATCCCACTGATTCAGGGTCTGTTTCTGATACTGATTGGGAAGAAATGTGTTCTTTGGCAGAAGATCTTAAGGTGATAGCGATTGGTGAATGTGGATTGGAATACTATTCTCATGGAGATGAAGAAATTTCGGAGGATGTCAGAGAGCAACAAAAAATAATTTTCCGTAAACATATTGATCTGGCCCTCGCCCTTAATAAACCATTGATGATCCACTGTCGTCCAAGCAAGGGAAGTCAGGACGCTTATGAAGATGCTACTTTAATTTTGGGTGAATATAAAAAAGAGTGGGGCGACAAACTTCGAGGAGATTTTCATTTTTTTGCTGGCGATTGGATTATCGCTCAAAAATGTCTGGAACTTGGTTTTTATCTTTCATTTACTGGAGTTATTACTTTTGCTCGTGATTACGATGAGGTTATCCAAAAGATGCCCCTAAACCGTCTTTTAGCCGAAACCGATGCTCCTTATGTCGCCCCCGTCCCTTATCGAGGTAAGCGTTGTGAACCCCTGTATGTTTCTCTAGTGGTTAAAAAGATGGCTGAACTCCGAAATGTTCCTGAGTTAGAGATAGGGGAAATAATCATTAAAAATGCCCGAAGGCTGTTTTCTGTCTAATTTTTGGTCTCCAATTAGCAATTGCCAAAAGTCAAAATTTATGGTTTTGACTTTTGGCGTTAGTCCTGTTAAGATAACCACGTGGAAAATGTAACAGAAACTGAAGTGAAGGAAGCCAAGACCTACGAGATAGGTTACCTTCTGACCCCATTTCTTCAAGCTGAAAAGGTTGAAGAGACGGTAGAGGCTATGTATAAGACCTTGATCGACGATTTAGGTGGTTTGATAATTGTCAAAACCGCCCCTAAAATGCGATCTTTGGCTTATCCTGTTTCAAAATTTATTAGTAATAAAAAAAGCACCGTAAGAGAAGCTTACTTCGGTGCCGTCAAATTTCAAATCTCCCCGGAGAAAATCCGGACCATTAAGGAGGTTTTAGAAAAAGACAACAATGTCGTTAGGTTTTTGATTGTTGCGATTCCTAAGAATTCAGAGCGAGTAATTATTCCTCGCGGAGTAGTTTCTAAGCGAGCTAATTCTGAGGTGTCGAAAGAGGAGGTGGTAGAAAAAGGGGAGGAGATGACTAACGAGGAAATCGATAAAGAGATTGAAGGTCTTCTCGAAACTCAAGGCTAGTAGGAGGATAAATTAGTAACTAGGTTTTTAAGAACTAAATATATGTACTTAAACAAGGCATTCATCTATGGGAACCTCACTCGGGATCCTGAGCTTAAATCCTTACCGTCGGGGGTGCCTGTTACTAGCTTTAGTCTTGCGACGACTAATATCTGGAAAAACAAAGATGGTCAAAGGCAGGAAGATACTCAATATCACAATATTGTTGTCTTCGGTCCAATGGCCCGCAATGTTGCCCAGTATTTGAAAAAGGGGTCCAGCGCCTTCGTTGAAGGTCGGATGCAGACCCGCAGTTGGGATACAGCCGATGGCCAAAAGAAGTATCGGACTGAGGTTGTCGCTGATACTGTCCAGTTCGGTCCTAAGCGCGATGGTGAGGGGGGAGGTAATACCCCATTTACTCCAGCGGGCAACGCTAAGGCCTCGGAACGTGATGAGCAACCGGCTCCACCTCTGGATACTATCCAGTACCCAGAAGAGGATATTAATCCAGACGATATTCCTTTTTAGATTATCATCTGGAAAGTTTCGTTAAATCTTTTACAAGACAAAAGAGCCAATGGTTTTTTAACGAAATAATTATTTAACCACTAAGTTTATTATATGAATTCACCAAAAAAACAATGCCATTTCTGTACCAATGGAATTAAGGAAATTGACTACAAGGAAGTAGATGTCTTAAAACAATTCATCGACTCTCACGGCCGCATCGTCAATCATCGCCGAAGTTCTGTGTGTGCTAAGCACCAACGTAAGCTGGCTACTGCCATCAAGCGTTCTCGCTTTATGGCCCTGATGCCTTTCATCATTAGCTAGAATGAAAAACCGCAACTAGTTGCGGTTTTTCTTTTGGTATATAATAATCCCATGCTTATTAAGATTATCTCCATCGTTTTTTTCTTGTTATCGATGCTTCTTTTTTTGAGTGTCTATGTTTTAAGAAATTTTCACCTTGACTCTAGCAATGTCTCCAGTTTTTCTCAATTGCAGCCAATAATATTAGTTGGAGTCATTTTTCTAATTGTTAGTCTTTTTTTATTTTTTAGAAAATAAAAAACCGGGATGACCCGGTATTTTATTAATAAATTTTCTATTTATTTACCCGCTCTACGTATTCTCCGGTTTCGGTGTTGACCGAAATAACATCTCCTTCATTAACAAACATCGGAACATTCAGGGTGGTTCCAGTTTCCAAGGTTACTTGTTTTGTCCCACCTTGAATAGTGTTTCCTTTTACGGCGGCGGCGGCCTCTGTTACCTTTAGCTCAACCTTAATGGGGACGCGGATACCCATAATTTTATCTCGGAATGAGACCAATTCCACTAAACTGTTTTGTTTGACGAATTTAATATCTTCGCCGACTTCTTCGTGGGTCATTTTGAACCGTTTGCTAGGGTCTTTTTCTTCTGAAAACCATAGTTCGCCACGATTTTCATATAAATATTTTATTTTTCGACTGTCTAATTCTGCTTCTTCCGCTTTCTCACTTTGGTGGAAAGAATATTCCATCACTTTGCCAGTGATCAAATTTTTTAACTTAGTAGCATTAACGGGTTTACGCTGTTGTTTGCGAAAGACATGAGAGGTTACTACTTCATAGGGTTGACCCTCCATAATGATACATTTTCTTGGTTTTATCTCGTTGTATTCAAGCATGATATATTTAAATCGCGGTGATTTGTATCGTGTCGATACAAACTCCATTTTTATTATTTCTAAAGGACCCCACAAGTCTAACCCAATCGGACTGGAATTTCAAGTTTTTTATTTGTGTACAATTTTATTGTGTGGTATTGTCTTATGAGAGTTATCCTCAAACTCTCATATTCACGTTGGAGATGGAGGATGTTGTTATGCAGCCGGACGCTTTCAAAAGGACTCCAGTGGTAAGAGCTATTGGGTCCCGCATGACAGACGGCTATGGTACGCCGTCTTTATCCCGCCAGATCGAACTCTCTTTGCCTCAATGTCTTGACACTCGGGGAGAGGAGAGTCTCGAAAGGCTGAATCATCAGCCTGATGGGGTGCCCATCTTGGGTGGTGGCCCCATGGTAGCTCTTCGTGGCAATTGCCACTTTCAATAAACCATCACGGTGAATTTGGGGCCTGACGCCAGACGTCGGCCCTTTTTTTGTTAAAAATTTAGACTTGCTCTTCGGCCATTTTGGCTTTGACTTGCTTAACGATCTCCGCTTGAACCTTAGGGTTTTCTTTTAGATAAGTCCTGGTGGCATCATAGCCACGTCCCAGTTTTGTATCACCGTAGGCATAGCTTGAACCAGATTTTTGGATAATATTGTATTTCTCACCCAGAGCCACTATTTCACCTTCAGGGGAGATACCTTCGTTATAAAGAATATCAAACTCAGCTGTTTTAAAAGGGGCTGCTACTTTATTTTTAGCGATCTTTACCCGAACCCGTCCTCCAACCACTTCTTCGCCTTTTTTAATCTGGGCGATACGGCGAACGTCTAATCGGACCGAGGCGTAAAACTTAAGAGCTTTTCCTCCTGGGGTGGTCTCGGGATTACCAAACATTACCCCAATTTGCATCCGAAGTTGGTTAATAAAGATTACCAGAGTTTTGGATTTATCAACAATTCCAGTCATTTTTCTTAAGGCTTGAGACATTAGGCGAGCTTGTTTGCCAACGTGATAGTCGCCAACGTCGCCCTCAATTTCATCTTTTGGAGTAAGGGCAGCTACCGAGTCGATGACTACAACATCTACCTTGCCTGAACGAACCAAACTTTCAGAAATTTCCAAAGCCTGTTCTCCGTAGTCTGGCTGGGAAATTAATAATTCATCTACTTTTACTCCCAGTCTCTTGGAATATTCAGGATCCAAGGCATGTTCAGCGTCAATAAAAGCACAGATCCCGCCTTTTTTCTGAGCCTCAGCAATAACATGTAAGGCTAAAGTTGTTTTGCCGGACGATTCTGGTCCATAAATTTCAATTATTCGTCCGCGGGGGAGTCCACCTACTCCTAAGGCCATGTCTAAACCAAGAGAGCTGGTTGGAATGGCGTTTACTCCAACCTTAGGTTTATCTCCCAATTTCATTATTGCCTCATCCCCAAAACGGCTCTGGAGAGCTTTGATAGTATCTTCTATGCCACTACCTGTGGCTTTTTCCTCCTTTTCCTTTTTGGGTTTCTTTAACATAAAATATATTCTAACTGTTAATTAAGCACTAAATGGAGTGTTTTGGTAATTTGTCGTCCAAATTGATCCTGCACTTTAATTTCAATTATATTATAGCCATACCCCAGGAGCAATGGTTCATCAAATGTGCCATCGTTGCGGGTAAAAACTTGTCGGCCGTTAATAAAAATCTTAGCAATTCGTTTTGTTGAGCCCTTAATTTCCACTAAGGGATCTTTTAGAGTTTGTCCGTCTGTTGGTGAGCTCACGACTAAAGTTGGTCCAAAAATTAGATTATGGACTTCATAGAGTCCGTAAATAAGAATCGTTAGGGTCAGGATAAGACCTAAGAGTATTTTTAGTGGAGGTAATTTTGTTTCCCTAGATAAACTAATTTTCATCGGGGGCTGAAGTTACATTACCAGACTGTTCATAAACCTCTCTTGGTTTTGCTCCGTCGCCTGGCCCAATAACGTTTCTTTCTTCTAGCATGTCTAAGAGGCGAGCGGCTCTGGCATAACCAACCTTTAATTTTCGCTGCAGATAAGAAGCTGAAGCTTTGCCGGCTTCAATTACCGCCATTCTGGCCTCTTCATAAAGCTGATCATCGTCTCCACCATCCATACTGTCGAGAGCGGTGCTGTAGAGTGAACCACTTTTTTCTTCACTAGCAAAATTCAGTTCGGAAGGCGATTCTTCAGCGTAGTTGTCTTTCAGGTATTTTACGACATTTTTTAATTCACTTTCTGTGATGAAGGCTGATTGAATACGGATCGGCTTAGACATTTCACCAGAGAGATATAGCATATCTCCGGCTCCCAAAAGTTTTTCAGCTCCGGCCATGTCTAAGATCGTTCGTGAATCAATTTGGGAGGCTACTTGCAGGGCGACGCGAGAAGGAATGTTAGCCTTAATCAGACCAGTAATAACTTCAACCGATGGCCTTTGAGTGGAAAGGATAAGGTGGATACCAACCGCTCGAGACATCTGAGCTAGTCTTACAATAGCCGCTTCCAATTCTCGTGGATAAGAGGTCATAATATCAGCCAACTCATCGATAATAATGACAATATAAGGCATTTGCTCTACTTCGTCTGTCCCTTCCAATCCGCTGTCTGCTTTGCTGTTTTTGTTAGTTTCTTTTTCGACAATGTTTTTATGATAAGACTGAATATCTCTCACAGCGTTTTGCTCCAAAATATCGTAGCGTCGATCCATTTCTTTTGCCGCCCACCGCAAAGCCAAGATCGCTTTCTTGGCATCAGTAATAACCGGGGTAAGTAAGTGTGGTATGCCGTTGTATAAGGTCAGTTCCACCCTTTTTGGGTCAACCATGATCAGCCTCATTCTTTCTGAGGAGTTGCGATAGAGAAGGGAAGTAATGATGGTGTGGATAGTAACCGATTTTCCTGAACCGGTGGCTCCGGCAATCAACATGTGTGGTGATTTGGCCAGATTGGCAAAGTGAGGGATACCGGAAATTCCCTTACCTAAAGATATATAGAGTGGGTGAGTTGACTCACTAAAATCGCGACTGCCCAGTAGGGTTGCCAGGCCAACTGTTGCTTTTACTTTATTAGGTATTTCAATTCCCACTAGTGATTTGCCGGGGATTGGTGCTTCAAGTCGAAGTGGATGAGCGGCTAAAGCCAGAGATAAATCGTTTTGTAGGGCGACTATCCGTGATAGCTTTATTCCCTCAGCTGGTTTTAGTGCGTAACGAGTGACCGATGGACCAATGGTAATTTCGTCCATCTCAACATTAATTCCAAAATTCTGAAGAGTTCGTTTGATTATATTGGAGTTGGATTTAATATCTCCGACGCCCGGTTTACCACTGTCTTGGTTGAGTAGAGATAGTGGGGGGGGAACAAAGGCATCAGCATCTTTTTTCCGTCCAAAATTCATCAACCCACCAAACATCCCTGTGTCTTCTCCAGTCTTAATTTTAATTTCCTTGTTTTGAGTTGGAGTTTCGGTTGTCCCTTCAGTGAGTTTTTCCTTAGCTTCTTCAATAAATTTCTCGTCATCATTGTCTTCTTCATCAAAATCTTCCTCATCTTCATCTTTGCGCCCAAAGTGCCACCAGAACAGTCTGAGCTCTAGGGTTAGTCTGGTATCAAAAATAACCAGAGCGGAGATTAAACCTGTTGCTCCAAAAAACACCAGACTAAAATAATAGTCAAAAAAATTGATGGCTGGTCTGGCAATTAATTCTCCCACCCAACCGCCGGCATTATTGGCAAAGGTAATAGAGAGAATGCCTAAACTAGAGATAAAAAATACTAATCCGCCAATCATCCTAATAACAAAGAAGTTTGGTTTAACCGCTTTTAGAAAAGATATTCCGAGCAAAAAGAAGATGGTCGGTACTAAATAGTAGCCCGCTCCAAATAAACCATCTAGAATTTTATAGAAAAAATCTCCAGCTTTGCCGGCGATCGAAAAACTAGCTAACAAGAAAAAGATCGTTAGCGCAAAAGCAACCACCGCCAGAATTCCATGTTTCGTTTCTTCTTTAATTCTGGGCTCTCTGGAGGCATTAAATTTTGTTGATGACCGTCGTTCTTTTATTTCCAATTCTTTTTTATTTCGTTGTTTTTTGGGGGCCATACTTATCGATTATTCATTAAAGTTACTTTTATATTATAACAAATATTTCTCTGCTAGGTCCTGTGCATATGTCCCTCTTCTCGACGTGCAATCTTTTTCATATCCTTCAGACAATGCTCATTTTCCTTGTTTGTCATTTTTAAATTTTAATTTCTAATTTTAAATTCCGAGTTCTGTCCTATGGACAAATCCTTTTGTCCCAGATATAATATAAGACAATATATTTAACTAAAAGGACACTATGGAGCACCAAAAAGACATCACCACTAAAGAACAAAAGGACACCTTAAAGACAAAAGATGCCCTTTGTCGCTATGTTTTTTTGAAGACTCAAAAGCTGACTTCCGCCCTCTATATGGTGACAGATTTTCTATCAGACAACGAACCTTTAAAATGGAAACTTCGAGAGTTTTCTTTAAATATTGTCTCAGAATCAAATTTATTGTTTAGGGACAAAAAAGACTTTTTTGGGGTTGCTGGTTTAAATCGTATTTCTGGAGAAATTAGTGATCTGATAAATCTATTGGACGTCGCTTATGTTGGGGGAGCTGTTTCTCAAATGAATTTTGGTATTCTTAAACAGGAGTATCAAACTCTTCTAAATTTGATCGAGGAACAAACAAATGAGAGTTCTTTTAAGAAATTTATTTCTGATGAGGTCTTCAGTATTTACCCAACACTATCTGCGGGGAGTGTTCCGACTCCGACTTGGGCGCAAAATAAATTTTCTCATCCCTCAAATTCAAACTCTTTTAGGTTAAATCAGTTGTCTGTCAAAAATACAGTTGGGAAAAATTCTGGCCAACCAAGCTCGCACCATATAGGACAAAAGGACACAAAGAATGGAATAGAAAACGACCTTTATGGCCTTAATTCCAAAACCGAAAAGAAGAGTCTGCGTAAAGAACAAATAATTAATTTTTTAAAGGACAAGAGTTGGACTGGGATTGCTGAGATTGCAAAATCTTTACCCGACTGCGGTGCCAAGACTGTTCAGCGTGAATTACTTGAGATGGTCTCTCTGGGTATTCTAAAGAAACAAGGCGAGCGTCGTTGGAGCCGATATATGTTGATTTAGGACAATTAATTTAAAATTACCCTAAGGCTCCAATCTCTCTATTTTTTTGTTCTTTAGGTAATCCAACTTTCTTTCTTTTTTTGAGCTTAGTTTCCGTCTTTTATCTAGCTTAACGTCTGGAGTTATTTTGTCTTTTAACGGGAATTTGGACCCTAGGTCTGTTGGGTGGGAGTAGGGAGTTTTCATTGGTCTTTTTTATCTTAAATTTGAGTTGGTTTTGGTAGGAGTTAGTTGGGGTTTTAGATGGAGCTATAAGGCATAATCCGTTGACTTTTTGGCCTTTTTGCTCTATACTAGTGCTAGCTTTGTGGTGTACTTAAAAAAGGTAAAAAGGCCTTAATTTAGGGCTTTTAGTCCTCGTTATTGGTTATCCACAAATGTATTTTGCAGGTTATCTGTAATGGTATATAATTCTAACAATACGGAATTTCTGTACCCGTTTTTTGTTAGCAATTCCGAATGAACGTACGTTGAAAACAGAATAGAGCAAACATCACATGATGTTATGTCTCAAAACATGTTAATCTAATCAAAAAAAGTTTTTGAACTTTTTGTTTTTTTAAAAATAAAGTTTGGTCGACTTACTTTATTCGGATAAAAAATGAAAAGGGATAGGTATTCCAATGTGGGGTTCATTGTAGCGAAAATTAGAGAACAAAAGTTTGGTATTTATTTTCTTTTCTTTATTCTCCATTCTTTTTTCTTTCTTCTTATTTCGCTTCATCGAATCCCATGTTGGGATATAAAATGTAGTTTGCATCTTAAATAGACAGGGGAGTCGAAACCCTTTCTGTTTATGCAAATTGTCCGTTGCCACTTAACTGAAATGTTGAGAGGGGCGGAAACATTCAAACGTTATTTATTAAAAGATTATTAATTTAGATTATTAAATTACAAATAAAATATGTTTAAGAAAACTATTTCATTGTTTGTAGCTTTCATGTTGGTTGTTGCCGTTTTTGGTGGTGTTACTGCCAAGGCCGACCAATTGTCTGACCTACAAGCTGTGATTGCTGGCTTGCAAGCTCAGATCGCCGCTTTAATGGGTGGTTCTTCTGCTGCTCCTGCCACTTCTGCTACTTTTACTCGTGACTTGTCTATGGGTGCTACTGGTGATGATGTTATGGCCTTACAGTTGTTTTTGAACACTGAGGTTGGAACAAGTCTTCCAGGTACCAAGTACTTCGGTGCTTTGACAAAGGCTGCTTTGGTTAAATTCCAGGTTGCCAATGGCGTACCAGGAACTGGTTACATGGGTCCAATGACTCGCGCTGCTATCGCTAAGAAGCAAGCTCCAGTTGTTGTTCCTCCAGTAACTACTACTCCAGGCACAGGTTCAACCGGTAGTGGTATCACTACTCCAGGTGTTGAGGGTACTTTGACTGTTACTGTTAACCCAACTCCAGGATCCGGTTTGACTCTACGCGAAGGTGATATGAAGAAGTCTGTTTTGGGTCTAAAGCTCGAAGCTAAGCTTTCTGATATCAACGTACAACGCGTAAAGGTTGACTTGGGTGCTAGTACTATTGTTTACAACAAATTATTCAAGCACATCTACTTGTTAGACGGCAGTACTGTTATTGCTGAATCTGACTTGAATTCTTCAACCGTTGTAAAGGATGGTTCTAACTACTACATCACTTTGGCTGGTTTCAACGCTTTGGTTGCCAAGGACTCTACAAAGGTCTTGACCCTTGCTTTGGATGCCCAGTCTTCAATTGATAGTACTTATGACTCAGTTGCTACCTACGGTTTGCTTATCCCAGCTGAAGGGGTACGTGGCGTAGATGGTGCTGGTTTGAACCAGACTGGTCCTACTTCTGCCTTTAGTCGCCGCACCGTTACTATCGATGCCGACGCTTTGGTAGATGCTGCTACTATCTCTGTATCTAAGAACACCAGTAGTCCAGTTTCTTCTACTGTTATTGCTGCCGATGGAACTAATAATAACGAAAAAGACTTAGTTTCTCTTTTGACTTTCAATCTTAAGGGTACCAAGTCTGATTTGAAGGTAACCGATTTGGTTGCTACTATTTCCAAGGGTGCTAACGGTGGTACAGCTACTGCTACTACTGCTTACTTGTACGATGGTGATACCGTTGTTGGTTCAGCTTCTGTAGCTTCTAATCAGACTGCTACTTTCTCTGATATCGATTATATGGTACCAGCCGACAGTACAAAGACTTTGACTTTGAAGGTAGACATTCGCTCTGCTAATGCTACCGCTGCTGTTTTGACTGCTTCCGTCACTGGTTCTTCTCAGGTAACTGTTGAGAATACTGATGGTACATCTATCACTCCATCTGGTTCTGCTACTGGAGAGGCTATCTCCTTCCGCAGTGCTGGTGCTGAGATTTCTCTAAACAGTAAATCCATTTCTGCTAGCAGTATTGATAATGGTGCTGGTCTTGCTACCACCACTGTTGCTGCTACCTTCTCGGTAAAAATTAAGGCTTTGGGTGATGATTTGGTATTAGGTAAGGAAGCTTCTACTTCCCCTATGTTTGCCTCCTCAACAAGTTACTTCGTAATTTACCAAGGAGACACTGCTACCGCTGTTACCCCATCGTTCTTGACCTTTACTATCGACGATACTAACACTACTGTTTCTGGACAAACCGCTACTTTGGCTGAGGATAACGAAGCTAATGTAAGTGTAACTGTTCAATTCTCTAATCGTACTGCTGCTGGAGTTGTACAATTGACTCCTGGTTCGTACTCAGTTGGTATTGCTGGTGTAAGCACTAATGGTTCTACAGTTGACACCTTTATGGCTGGTAAGACAGCTTGGAGGACTTCACCTGTAGCTGTACAGTAATCTAGCTAAATTTCTAATCTAAGTTTTCTCGGGTTAGAGTTGCAAAAAACCGCTCTTATGAGCGGTTTTTTGTTTGTCTATTTTTTGTTCACTTTAATAAAAACTTGTTTCTGTTAGAATGTTAATGTGTGCTATTTTGAATTTACATTTGTAATTTTTAATTATTAATTCGTAATTATTTAAACATGGCTTCATTTGGTGAAGGGGATGCCGGGACTGATTTAAAATGGGTTCTTGGGATTATCCTTGTGTTGGGTGCTGTGTGGATTATTTCTGGCGGACCAGTTGCTTTTAAGAATACTGGTCATGTTAGCAAGCTTTTTAGTATTCCAGATGTTATCCCTAAGGCTGGCAGTCAGCCGTCTTCTTCTCAGGGGGAACGGGGGATCGTTTCTTCTCGTGAGGTGGCCTCTGCAGTTGTCGCCACCACCAGTTCTGGCGACAGTGTGTATAAGGGGCAGGTGAGTATTACTCTTGGTCGGAGTGGTGAAGTTTCTAAGAATACTAATTTAGAATATGTTACTTTGACCGCCTCTTCTCGCAATAAAACTCCTATAAATATTTCTGGTTGGATCATAGACAATGGTAAGGGTGGTAAATATTATGATGCCTATGGACGGATTGTCCCTGGCAAATCTACTCAAGTAGCTATTCCTTTTGGCACGACCATCTTGACTGGTGTTTCTAAAAGCTATCTTGCTCCAATCAGGCTGTCTCCTGGAGGGAAGGCGTATGTGATTACTGGCCGGATGCCAAATCAAAATCCTTATTTAGTTGACGCTAGTTTTCAAGCCACCAAATGCACTGGCTATCTAGAAGCTCTTCCAAATTACAATTTTACTCCATCTCTCAGTTTATCTTGTCCTTCCTACAAAGAAGAGACTAAAGATATTGCCCTTTCCGATTCTTGTTTAAAGCTTGTTGATGATTATGGCAGTAACTGTCACACTCCAGTGATCTCCAAAGATCCTAAATTGGGTGAGTTAGTTGATAAGAAAGTTTTGTCTGGTGATTGTAAAAAAATTATCCTGTCTAAGTTTAATTATGTCTCTTGTTTTTCTCGACACTTAGCTGATAAAGACTTCTACAAAAAAGATTGGCGTGTTTACCTAAATTACAATGGTTTTCCTCTGTATGCCCAATCTCGCGCGACCATCACTCTCTACGATTCATTAGGCAAACTCGTTGATACCTATAGCTATTAGACCATTACCTTAACTGTTTATTTTTGCCCGGTCTTATTATTTTATCTAGTGTCCCAATATTTTAGACGACCGTCTAAAATATTGGGACACTAGAAGGGAAATGAAACAGGACACAAGAGAAATAATTTTAGAACTAATTAGGGGAGCGGGCCTTATCTCCCTGGCTTTATTGTTGCCTGGTTCATGTGACGCAATCAAACAAATAAGAAAAATAAAAAAATTTAGTAGAAAGAATAAGTATTATGTTAACTCAGTCATCAAAAAGATGATTAATGAAGGTCTTTTGGAAGAGGATAAGGGCGGTTTCGTGTCTTTATCTTTATCGGGAAGAGCTTATCTTGAGAATTTGGATGGAATCTTGAAGCCCGCAAAATGGGATGGTAAATATCGTATTATTATTTTTGATATACCTGAAGAAAAGAGAGGGTCACGTAATTTAATCCGGCAACAGTTAGTTAATTGGGGATTTGTTAAATTACAGAATAGTGTTTGGGTTCACCCATATGAATGCCAGAGAGTGGCTACTTTATTAAAAATGAAATTTCATTTTATTGGAGAGGTGTTGTATTTAACTGCTGAATCAATAGAAAATGATTCTCGATTAAAAAAAGAGTTTGGTTTAATCTAACTATATTTATTTTTTGCTATTTTGCCTCAGTGTCCCAACCTTTTGGACGGTCGTCTAAAATATTGGGACACTGAGGTTAGAAAAGGGACTGTGGATAAGTTGCCACTTGTCTTCATGAAGATTAGTGGTACGATGATGGTGAAAAAATAAATTATTTTAAATGTTTGGAATTAATTTTAAAAAAATCATTGATGAAAAACAAATACTTTAAATGGGGAGGAATTTTACTGGCGATTATCATCGCTTTTTTTGTTTACCGCTATTTTAATGATCAACGGGTTTTTGCTCGTCTCGACATGGGCGGTGTTGGCGATTTTCCTGTTAGTAAAAGACAGTATGAAGCTTGGACAAAAGATATCGATAGTAGATACAAGAATGATAATTATGGCAGTACGACACCGGAAGGTACTTTAGAGCTTTTTATTGAGGCACTTAAAAAGGAGGATGTTACCCTTGCAGCCAAATATTTTGTGGCCGAGAAACAGAAAAATATGGAAGATGATCTAAGGGTTGGTTTAAAAAGTGGGGGAATAAAAGAGTTTATAAACCTGTCTGATTCACTTATTCAGAAGAAATGTTATGACTATGATAAAACTTGTGAAATTAGTAGTGTTGGAATGCCCACCAAAACAGGTTATCTTTTGACTTTTAGATTGAATAAATTTACTCAAAAATGGAAAATAGAAAGTCTTTAATTGTCACCCTCCTTCTTTTTTCTCCATTGATGTGTTTTTCTTATGATGGGGAAACTACTCATCAGGCCTTGACCCAAGAAGCTATTAAGTTATTTCAATTTAACTATCCAGGACAGAAATTTTCTCAAGCAGAAATAGCAGCTATCGAAAGAGGCTCCTTTCTTGAAGATGATCCCAACACTCGTTGTTTGGATCATTTTTTTGACCCTATTCATAATAAGGGGCTGTATTTTTATGAGACATCAAAAAAATGGGCTAATGACACAAATGGTCAAGCGGGGTTGGTGGCCAGTTATAACCCCCTTAGAGGATACTTCTCTTCTTCTAGTGATTATTCTTGGGATAGGGGAATTTATGAGTATGTTTATGGTGACAAAATAAGGGCGTTGGAAACTCTTGGTCACATCATTCATTTGTTGGAAGATAAAACCGTTCCTGATCATACTCGCCTGGACAATCATTATTTTGGTAGTCCTTACGAAACTTGGGCCAGTCAGTTTACTGTAGATAACATCGATATCTCTAATAATTTGATTAGTCTGCGACAGAAACCGATTTTATATTCAGACCTAGATAGTTATTTTGATAATTTGGCTAAGTATTCAAATAATAACTTCTTCAGTAAGGATACTATTTTAGATAAAAATTTTCCTAACCCTATAATCAAACAGGAGGTTTTAGTTAGTAATAATATTTTTGGTTTAGGTTCTGTTGGTAATTATAATTATAAATTGGTTTCTGTTTTGAAAAAGAATAATCCTATCTCTGGCGAAGAAATTGTGTCATATTCTTTAAAAAGCGAAAGAGATCAAATTATGTTTGACTATTGGAATCTGTTGTCAAAACAGGCTGTTTTGAACTCGGCTGGAGTGATAAAGCTATTTTTTGATAAAGTTGAGGAAGAAAAACAGACTCATTTCTTGAGAGATAAAAATAAGAGTTTTTTTGAAAAAACTTTGGATTCTTTGTCTAGTAAAACCAAGAATCTTTTGTCGATGGTTGGACTGGTGGCGAATGATTCTAGATTAGAGATCACGCAAACGCCAGTAGATTTAAAGGAGGTTCTAGTCGATGACCCTTCCTCCGATAAGCTGAAGGAAGCCATTGCTATTAGTGAGATGTATAAAATTTTACTTAGTTTAGAAAAGCAGATTAAAGATATTAAGGGCCGACTTGCAGAAGAAGGTGGTTCTCCTCAAGCTTTAGCTGAAGAAGCGACTTCAGTTAGTCAACAGGCAATGTCATTGGTCAAAAATTCTGCCTCAGGGATTAAACTTTTGGATGAAATTGTGGCAGAGATAGACAAAGATGTTTCTTCTAGCACAGAAAAACAAGTTGTGGCTCCTCCGGTTATCGTCGAACCACTAAATCTTTCTCAAGTCTTTGCTACTACCACTATTACGTTTTCCGGAACCGCTTCGGTTGGTCAGATTATTTATAATGATCATTCTACTGCCTCAACTTCTGTTGATATTGATGGATCGTGGTCTCTTACGGTCTCTGATTTTGTTGATGGGACGAATACTGTTAATTTTTTTGCTAAAGATTTAGAGGATAATGTTTCCCTGCCAACATCTGCTATTTTCTTGGTTTCTATAAAGAGGAGTTCCCCAAAGTTGACGGTCTCTGTTAATGAATGTGTTGGAGCAATATTTGATAAAAATTGTTTGACCCCAGAAATTAAGGAGCTACATTTTTCTTGGGAAGGGGATTTTTCTGAAGGATATACTTATTTTATACAAAATAGATCTAATCCTGGAGTGTCGGCTACTACAACTGAGAAAAGTTTTATTTTTAATGAAGATGTTTATTGGCCATTGGACGGAGTGTATCAATTAACTGCTTATGACCAAAATGGTGATATTGTCTCTATTGCCACTACCTCCCGTATTATTATTCGTAACCATTTAGTTATTAATGAAATTGGTTGGCGGGGGACAAGTGCAACTGATACGCGTGAGTGGATGGAGTTATTTAATAATTCTTCTCAAGATATCCCTTTGGAGGGTTTTTCGATTAAAGATGGATCTGATAAGGATTTATTCCAATTATCTGGAGTAATACCACGAAAAAGTTATTTCCTTATTGAACGAGGGGATGACTCTGTTATCTCTGATGTCTCCGCTAATTATGTTTCTGATTTTTCTACTAGTCTTGTTGATGACGCTATTTCTGATCAAGAGTTTTTCTTAAAACTTGTTCGGCAGACAACAGATGGAGAAAGAATTTTTGATAATACTCCGAATGGTTTTAATCCCCAAACTTATTGCAAGGGGAACCTAGAATGTGAAAGTTTATATCAAAGTGTCGAACGGGTGTCAGTCGATGACTCTGGGGAAGACTTGGATAACTGGGAAATTGGACCAAATGGGTGGGCTAATGGTCTAAATAGTGAGGGATTAGAAATCCAAGGAACTCCTGGTCAGTTAAATGGCAATAGTCGAATATTTCAATATTAATAGTCTAGGTTTATTTTAATGAAAAAATTTTTTTGTGTCTTCGTGTATTTTTTGCTTTTTACGTCTAGTGTTTGTTCGGCCCAGGTGGTGGTAAACGAAATAATGTACAACTCTCCTGGGGCTGATAATGATTGGGTAGAGATTTATAATTCCGGCTCTTCAGCGGTGACGATTGTAACAGGAAGTGCTGGTGGTTCTTGGCGTTTTGTCGATTCCGGTTCTCACACCTTAACCTTAGTCGATGGAACAGCAACCTTGGCTGTTGGTGATTATGCCATTATTACTAATGACCCAGATAAGTTTAAATCTGAGTTTAGTTCTTTTTCCGGGAATATTTTTAAAAGTTCTTTCTCTCTGACAAACACTAGTAATTCTGTTTCTTTAAAAGATGGAAGTGGAAATCTTACTAGCCCAGCTGTTTCGTATGCTTCTACCGATGGAGCTTCGGGTGATGGAAATTCTCTTCAGAGGCAGTCGGGGGATACATGGTTGCCGGCTCTTCCTACGCCTGGTTTAACAAATAGTAATACGGCCTACGTTCCACCCGATAATTCTGGTAACGTCGATTCAAATACAAATGGAACAACTACCTCTACTTCATCGGAACAAGTAACTCAAACTGTTTATTCCGGAGGCGGAGGCTCGACCCACACTAGTCAGGTTTCTATTTCTAATACGGAAATAAAATTACCTACAGTCAGTGCTGGTCGGCATCGTTATATTCCAGTTGGGACCCCAGTTAATTTTGAAGCATGGTCTAAGGATACAGATGGAGTGATTGGTAATTTTACTTGGTCTTTTGGTGATGGGGCTTCTTCTTTGGGACAAAAAACCTCTCATGCTTATTTATTTCCTGGGACTTATAATGTTGTCCTGAATGCAAATTTTAACGGAAAAGAAGCTGTCTCTCGAACTAAGGTTATTGTGTTTATTCCAGATATGACGATATCTAATTTGGATACCAATCTCGGTTACCTTGAGTTAAAGAATAATTCAGAGTCAGAAACTAATTTATTTGGTTGGAATTTAAAATGTGATGATACCTCTTTTGCTTTTCCTCAGGACACAATTGTTGATGCTAAAAGTAATTTGAAATTACCACTGTCTTCTTTAAAATGTTTGGCAACCACAACCAACTGGAGTCTAACCGATTTGTCTGGTAAATTTTTAAGTCGTTATCAACAGCCGGAAATTTTTGCTGATAACGCTGAACGTCAAAAGCTTATCTCTGAAATTAGTCAAAAACTTAATCTTGTAAGTCTAGAGCTGTCTAAAATGAACCATCTTGTTCAATTATCACCAGTAACAAAGGATATTGCCTCTAAAAATGAAGTCATAAATAAAGTCGAAAAAATCGAGGCTCCTAAAATTTCCGCTGAGACTCAAGTTGGGGGAGTGATTGTTTTAGACAAAGAACCTTTGTCTGATAAAAAATCTATCTTTAGTTGGGTTAGATCTTTGTTTGGGAAATAGGATAAGATCGGCCGTTGTGAAAAACGGTCGGAGAAAGTATAATATAACGAATGACAGAGTGCTTTGATCAAGATTTTTTTAAGATGATTGAGGGTTTTGTGGCGATTATTATTTTTGCCCTAATTGGTTTTTTTACCTTGAACTATATGAGTCAAAATGAGCAATTGGCGGGGATTGTGGTGTCGATTTTTGATCAAATAACTAAGTAGGGTTGGGTGAGATTGACTAACTAGGGTTTTTCGGGTATATTGTTCCTAGCCGTAGAAAGCTGGTGGCGAGATAAAACGCCTTAAGCGAAACTGCTGTAAAGTAAGTTTTAGCCAGCCGAGGGTCGATAATTTGAAGCGGCTTTTGCCGTTTTTGTTTTCCCCAAAAATGAAAACAGGAGACGAAAAAGCCTAATTAAGAAAAATATAATGGCAATATCGAAAGATAAAAAAGTAGAGATCCTAAGTAAACTGAAAGAAGCAACCGAAAAGTCTAACACTCTGGTGTTTGTAAATTTTCATGCTTTGCCTGTTTCCTTAGCGACGGAAATTAGAAAAACTTTGCGCGAAAGCGGTGTGGGCTATTTTGTGGCCAAAAAGACTTTGATCAAAAAAGCTTTTAATGAAAAAGGTTTTGGTGGAAGTTTGCCAGAATTGCCAGGAGAAATTGCTGTGGCTTATGGAGTTGATCAAGTTGCTCCAGCCAAAGGGATTTATGAATACCAAAAGAAAAATCCAGAAGCTCTAAAAATCGTTGGTGGGGTATTTGAGGGTAATTTTGTTGGTCCAGAAATGATGACCTCGATTGCCGCCATCCCTCCACGTGAAGTGTTGTATGGTATGTTGGTAAACGTTATCAATTCTCCAATTCAAGGATTGGTAATTGCGCTTGATGCAATCGCTAACAAAAAAGAGGCGACTGCTTAATTAAAAATTTAACTTATTATTCCCATGGAAGAAACTAAAGATGTAGCTACTCCAGTAGCTGAAGACAAGAAAGAAGTGGTAGTTCCTGCCAAGTTCAAGGATTTGATCGAAAAGATTGAAACCATGAGTGTGTTGGAACTTCACGAATTGGTAAAAGTTTTTGAAGAAAAATTTGGTGTATCAGCTCAAGCTACTGTTGTCGCAGGAGGGGCTGGTGCTGGAGCAGGTGAAGCTGCTGAGGAAAAAGATTCCTTTACTGTTGTTTTGTCTGCCGCTGGTGATAACAAAATTGGTGTGATCAAGGCTGTTAAAGAAGCTTTGGGTCTTGGCTTGAAAGAAGCTAAGGACTTGGTAGAAGGTGCTCCTGCTAATTTGAAAGAAGGAGCCAAGAAAGATGAGGCTGCCGCTCTTAAGAAAGCAATCGAAGAGGCTGGCGGTAAGGTAGAAATTAAATAATTTTTCCCTAACTAAAAAATCCCCCAATTGGGGGATTTTTTAGTTTATTGCGTCTCAATGTTCAAATTGCTATGATTAAGGTAGTAAATGGTCATTTTTTGTGATTATTTACTTCTTTTTTTTGATAAAAACGTTAATTTAAATAAAATGTCTAACGGCATGGATGTGTTGGGGAAAATTTTTGGAGGTTTAAATAAAGTGAAAGTGATGCGCTTCTTTTTGTTGAACCCAGAAGAGCAGTCGGATTTATCAGAAATTTCTGCTGTTTTAAAAATTAATTTTGGAGCCCTAAGAAAAGAAATAAACGCTTTGGAGAGTATAAAATTTGTGACGCAAAAAATGGCGACCCGAGTCAGTACTAGTGGCCGATCGAAAAGACGAGTTAAAGTCTGGCAGCTGGAGAACTCTTTTCCTTTTGCTGCCGATTTACGAAAAATTTTGAATTACGATATCTTGGAAGACCGAATGGATGTTGCCAGAAAGTTCCGTGGTTGTGGTCGTCTAAAGTTGGTTGTTCTCTCGGGGATTTTTATGAATGATGCCAGTGGTCGAGTCGACTTAACTATAGTTGGGGATGATCTTAACCGGAAAGCGATTGAACGTCAGATCCATAAGATGGAATCAGATTTTGGTAAAGAACTTAAATACGCTATTTTGGAAACGGAAGATTTTAATTTCCGGATGTTTAGTGGAGATAGATTTATCCGCGATATTTTTGATTATCCGTTTGAATACTCTTTGAATAAATTAGGAATTTAAAAATGGGTCTAGAAAATCAAAATTCTTCATTTGAAAATAGGGAAAGACCGAAGACCTTATTTATTGGAAGTCATGTCTCGGGGTTGAAAGAGATTATTCCGACGAAGGGGAATATGCGTAATAAAAACGAGGGACCAGTTATTTTTTCAACTCCTGATAAGGCTCTGGCTTCAATATTTTTGATTAACGATCATAATGATAGTTGGACTCAGATAGGCTACTATGGGGGCACTCTTTCGGCTGTAATTCGGATGAACAGAGAGGAATTTTTGAAAAGAGATAATGGCGGAACTGTGTATGAAGTACCAAGCGATACTTTTGATTTTAATCCCAGCTTAGGAATGGGAGATAAAGAATGGACAAGTTCTGTTTCGGTTAAACCAAATTCTGAAATTAAGATTTCTTCTGTATTAGATGAAATGATTGAAAATGGAGTCCAGGTCTATTTTGTGGATAGTTTTACCTTTGAAGAAATAAAAAAAGCGGAAGATCATGGTCTCAGTATTTTGTTAGGACTCGAATCAGAAAATAAACTTCGCGGAATGAATATAAAAGCCCTCAAGATTTAATTTTTTAATTTTCAGTGCGAGCGAGCCTTTCGATTGGGAGGGGCTTGGGAGCGCGACTGGCGCGAGCACGAGGAATTTTCTAGTAAGAAAATATCCGCACCCTTCAAATTGAAAGGCGAGCGAAAGATATCCACAATTTTAATTTAAACCACCCTAGAGGGTGTTTTTGCGTGTTATTATATATGTAGTCGCCTTAATAATTTTTAATAGTTTAATTTTTATTCATATGTTACTTAATACCTGGAGTGATGTTTTAACACAATCATTTCAAAGTTTGTGGGTAAACGTAATTAGTTATCTGCCAGCTATTTTTGTTGCTGTAATTATCTTTTTGGCGGGTTGGGTAACAGGTTCGGTGTTGGGGGAGTGGGTAGCTAAAATTTTTAAAGCTATCAAACTCGATCGCTTTTTGTCTCAGTTAGGAATCAATGATGTCGTAGAAAAAGCGGGATACCGTTTAAACTCTGGAGCATTTTTGGGGGGCTTGGTTAAGTGGTTTGTGATTCTAGCTTTCTTGATTGCCTCTGTCGATGTTCTTGGTTTAACCCAAGTAAATATCTTTTTACAACAAGTAATTAGTTATGTTCCAAGTATTATTGTGGCCGCTTTGATTTTGATTATCGGTGCATTTTTTGCCGATTTTCTTAGTCGCTTGGTGGTGGCTTCAGCTAATGCTAGTGGCGTAAAATCTAGTCGCATGATTGGCACGATTACCCATTGGGCGATTTGGATTTTTGCTTTGATGGCTGCTTTATCGCAGTTAGGAATTGCTTCATTTTTGTTCCAAACTTTGTGGACAGGAATTGTAGCGGCTCTAGCTTTGGCCTTTGGATTGGCCCTAGGTTTGGGTGGCAAAGAAGCGGCCGCTCGGGCGATTGATCGGGTGACTGGTGGTCGCTAAAATGGTCTAAAAAAGGTAAAACACCCTGCCGTGGCAGGGTGTTTTTAGTTATAATAAAAGAGCCTTGGGTGATATTGACTGATATATTCGATTGTGATATAGTTTAAAAACTCAGGAAATAGGGAAAAAAGCCTAAAAAACGCTTGACTCCCAACTTCTTTTGAGTATAATGAGACACATTGGTTATATGAATAAATTAATCCTAACTCAAAGACGGTCATAAGAAACAGACTCCTTTTAGGACTGTATCCAAGACCGCCACAAGCGGATTTTTTTTCTCCAAATTTAGCCTCGGCTAAAAAAGGAGATTCCCGGACGGATCGATATTTGAAAACTTAATCCTGTCATGTTGCTGCATTTTGCACTGCCTTTAGGTGGTGTGGGGTCTTTTATGCAACAGAGACAGACTGACATCAATCAACAAAAATTCATCTATTTATTTTTAAAAAATAAATAGATACAGGAAGAACATATAGATTGTGAAATCTGTATTTTCAAATCCGAAAAAATTTTTAAAATTTTTTCGGACAAAAAAGAAAAGTTTAGTGGTTCTTATATTTCCTAATCGGAAATTAAGAGTATATGGTGGATGCCTTGACTCCAAAAGGCGATGAAAGACGTGGCGTGGCTGCGATAAGTTTCGGGGAGGTGCCTAGCAACCTTTGATCCGGAAATGTCTGAATGGGGAAACCCTTCCGAGTAGACCTCGGAAATCTCAAGCTTGACTTGGGATGCGCACCCTGGGAAGTAAAACATTTCAGTACCAGGAGGAAAATAAACTAAATTAGTATTCCCTTAGTAGCGGCGAGCGAAAAGGGAGAAGCCCAAACCGATTGTAGCAATACATTCGGGGTTGTAAGGCAGAGATGTAGTTTACTAGGAGAGTTACAAAATAGTTAGTTAGTCGAATGTGCTGGGAAGCACAGCCAAAGAAGGTAATGGCCCTGTAGACGAAAATTAACTGTCTCTTTTATCTCTGTTCTTGAGTACCTCGAGGAACGACTGCCTTGAGGGAATCCGCCGGAACTAACCGGCAAGGCTAAATACTTTTGGAGATCGATAGTGAACAAGTACCGTGAGGGAAAGGTGAAAAGCAGCCCTATAAGGGCGTTGAAATAGATCCTGAAACCATATACTTACAAAGAGTTGGAGCCTTGACGCAAGTCAGGGTGACAGCGTGCCTATTGAAGAATGAGCCAACGAGTTGATGCATACTGCTTGATTAAACCCGGTAAAATCGGGTGAAGTCGTAGGGAAACCGAGTATGAATAGTGCGTTTCAACTTTTTAACTTTTCGCTTGTTAACTTAAGCGAAGGGTTGAGAAGTTGATTGTAATATGCATCAGACCCGAAGCGGGATGAGCTTGCCATGAGCAGGATGAACCCCAAAGAAATTTGGGGGAAGGTCCGAACCGTTTAGCCGTGCAATACTATCGGATGACTTGTGGTAAGGAGTGAAAAGCTAATCGAATTCCGTAATAGCTGGTTCTCTCCGAAATATCTTTCGGGGTAGCGTCGAGCGTACCTTCTAGGGGTAGAGCACTGGAAGGACTGAATAGGGAGAAATCTCGTCAGTCCTATCAAACTCCGAATACTAGAAGTAAATTACTCGGCAGTCAGACTGTGGGCGCTAAGGTCCATTGGTCAAAAGGGAAACAGCCCAGATCTCCAGTTAAGGTCCCTAAATTTATGCTAAGTGCACTTAAGAAGGTGAAATTTCTCTGACAATGAGGAGGTTGGCTTAGAAGCAGCCATCCTTTAAAGAAAGCGTAATAGCTCACTCATCAAGAGATTTTGCGTCGCAGATTATCGGGGCTAAGCATAATACCGAAGCTGAGGGCTATGGTGTCTCACTAACGTTCGACACAATTACAAATTTCAAATTATAAATTACAAATGAAATTCAAATGCATTTTGCATTATCATTTTTAATTTTACATTTTTAATTTTTAATTCAGTGGTGAGCGATAGTGAGGCACTGTAGCGGTAGGAGAGCATTTTGCGCCGCTGTGAAGCTGAACGGTGACGTTTGGTGGAGCGCGCAGAAGAGAGAATGTTGGCACAAGTAACCACAAGGCAGGTGAGATCCCTGCCCGTCGAAAGAACAAGGATTCCTTGGCAATGGTAATCAACCAAGGGTTAGTCGGGCCTAAGCCAATGACGAAAGTCGCAGGCGATGGACACATGGTTAATATTCCATGACTTCTGTATATTTCTATGGAGAGACGGAGTTTAGTATGTCTGGTGCATCATTGGATTTGCATTCGTGCTATCAGGAGGACTTTTAGGTAAATCCGGAAGTCACTACTCCAAGTAGAGCGAAGATTTCAAGGGCAACTGCGAGAAATCAGACAAAGCAAGCTTCCAAGAAAACCTTCTAAGATTATGTATATAGAAACCGTACCGCAAACCGACACAGGTGTTCAAGTCGAGTAGACTAAGACGAACGAATGAAAGATCCTCAAGGAACTCGGCAAAAAAGCGGCCGTAAGTTCGCGATAAGGCCTGCCCATCTAGTATGGGCCGCAGCTAAAGTATCCCTGGCGACTGTTTATCAAAAACACAGCTCCCTGCGAACTCGTAAGAGGATGTATAGGGGGTGACACTTGACCAATGCCAGAAGGTCAAATACGGACGTTGATATGTAGCAATATGTATTGGTGATTTGTATAAGCCCTGGTGAATGTCGGCGATAACTATAATCGTCCTAAGGTAGCGAAATTCC
>CAZEAY010000002.1:0-116858 GCA_964510655.1 uncultured Candidatus Saccharibacteria bacterium | reverse complement strand
GGTAATGACGAGGTCATCGGTTCAATCCCGATCGTCGGCTCAGACTAAAAAAACGCCATAAGGCGTTTTTTTAATAAATTAAACTCAAGAGACTTGATGAAGCGAAAGGGACTTGGCGCAGCTCACATCAATATTTTTGTTCGTAATACTCCAAAAATATTGTGTGGCTCCTGCCCTGACTCGGCCACGATTTCGCTTCACTCAATCGGCTTCGCGGCCTCCGTCTTTCAAGTGGACTTTCCCCCTACGGGGGCTGGTACTTTTCGATTTGCTCGCCTACCAGCTACCAAGTGGACTTGGCTACAAATTTTGTCTCGTCGCCACTCGCCAAATTCGCAGCCCCAGCTCGTCTGTTTTTGTTTCTACAAAAACATGACTGCGCTTTTCAAGTCCCTACGCAAGGCAAGAAGTTGCCTTGCTTTCGCAGCCACAAAAACCACCCTAAGGTGGTCTTTTCTGTGCGCAGCGAAAGGGACTTGAACCCTCAACCTCCCGCGTGACAGGCGGGTGCTCTAACCAGTTGAGCTACCGCTGCGTGTGTGTCTATTCTACCCTATTTTGCCATTATTTCAATGGTTTTAGGGAATGTGTCGAGGGTGAGGATCGAACTCACGACCGCAGCTTTATGAGTGCTGTGCTCTACCAACTGAGCTACCCCGACAAACAACATCTTTTAGTGGTGTTGTCATCTTACCCCAAAAACCTCCGTTTTTCAACTAAAATGAGGGGTCTATTTATTCTTCATTTCGTAGAGATAATCTTTGATCTCTTTGAGAGGAGCAGTATTGTCTCTTATTTCTTGCAAGGTTCGTTCGATATCGGAGACCGACTGCTTAAGCTCTTCTATTTTATTAATGATGGTATCGACGTCATAACTGTTATCAATTTGATTGTCTGACATAAAAATTTGGTTAAATTTATATGTCACTAATTATACTACAAGACAAAACTGTTGCATAAAATACACTTCTGGGGTATAATTTCATTCTAGTTAATTTTTCGTAAATTTTACCCACATAGCGGGATAGAGGAGAGGTACCTCGGGAGGCTCATAACCTCCAGACACCGGTTCGATTCCGGTTCCCGCAACAAGTAATGAAAAAACCGCTCTAAAGCGGTTTTTTCATTAAATAAATTTGTACTCTTGAAAAACTTTTTTATATAATCCTAAAATTCTTTTGGCCTCCCGTTCAGAAACCTGCATTCCTGCCTCATGAGCAATCCGATTACGATACTTGTGAGCCTCCCATGCTTCGTCTAAAGTTTGCATATCCCCTTTTTCCACCGCGAGCAATTTATCTCCCAAAGACTGTCCGCTATAACCTAAAATACCGAGAAGCTCTTCCAACATTTTGTCAGCTTCAATTATGGCCAATTTCCAATCTGATTCACTACTAGAATATAGCAGATTTTCCACCGCCAGCCATCGATCATTTTCATTTTCCTTAGCTGGAACATTTTTAAGGACTTGCTCCAATTCCCAAGCAATTTCCGCCTTGCGAATTAAAATAGTGCGATACAAAAAATCAATAATTAAAAAAGTAGAAAAAACGGAAATAAAAATCAAAAATAGTTTTAAATAGAAAATATATTGATAACCAGTAAAAACTACCCGGCCATCGGAAATATCCATCAGACCAAGAATCTGAAAGATACGAAAAACTTTATAAAAATAAAACTCAATATTTAAATAGTTAGGTATCACAATTTAAATTTATAGGTAGAAGTAAAAACTGTCAGTTACGGTAAAAGTCTTTTTTCTTCTACTTAGAATTTTACAACATTGAGAAGCGCTTGCCAAAGGAAAAGAGTAAATCCTCTCTAAAGTGTGGAGCGGTAAGTTGAATACCTAAAGGTAACCCCTCCGTTGTTTTGCCGGACGGAATAGACATCGCTGGTAAGCCAGCCAAGTTAGCAGGAACCGTAAAAATATCTTCTAAATACATCTGAAGGGGGTCATCAACTTTAGCCCCCAATTTCCAAGCAGGGCTTGGGGCGGTCGGGGTCAAAACAACATCAACTTGTTCAAAAACTTTTTGATAAGCCGATCTAATTAACTCGCGAACTTCGTTAGCTTTATTGTAGTAAGCGTCATAATACCCCGCCGACAAAACATAGGTACCAAGCATCACTCGCCGACGGACTTCTGGTCCAAAGCCTTCACCGCGAGTCTTAGTATAATCCTCTAAAAGATTCCCCCCAGATTTTCGCACTCCATAACGCATCCCATCAAAACGCGCCAAATTGGCTGACACTTCCGCGGGCATCAGAACATAATAACAAGCCAAAGAATATTTCAAAGGCGATAAATCAATCGGCACAATTTCATAACCATAGTCTCTGAACTTGTGCACTGACTGATAGAAATTTTCTAAAACTTCAGGATCAACACCTTCCGCTAACAAACTCTCAGGCACACCAATTTTTTTCTTACCATTGATATTGTCTGAAGAAATTGGATAAGCTGGACCATCGGTACTAGTTGAATCTAAACTATCCTTACCCTTTATTGCATTAAAAATTATTTCCACATCTTCGACGGTCTTAGCGATTGGCCCGATCTGATCAAGAGATGAAGCCATAGCCATTAAACCAGAACGAGAAACCAAACCATAAGTTGGTTTCAAACCCACCACTCCACAAAAACTGGCCGGCTGACGAATAGATCCACCAGTATCAGAACCAAGAGCCGCCAGAGCCAAATTACCCCCAACCACGGCCGCCGATCCACCAGAGCTTCCTCCAGGAACACAAGACAAATCGTGTGGATTTTTAGTTGGACCGTAAGCAGAATTTTCGGTAGAACCACCCATCGCAAATTCATCCATGTTAGTCCGTCCCATAAAAATCACATCTTTGGCTTTAAGTTTTTCAATTACTTTAGCGTCGTAAGTGGCATGATAATTCCCCAAAATTTTAGAAGCCGAAGAACATAGTTTTCCTTTTATCAAAATATTATCTTTGGCAGCCATTGGAATACCAGCCAAAATACTTATTTCTTCCTTACGCGCAATCTTATCATCCACTTCTTTCGCCTTATCGAGAGCGTCACCAAAAACCTCTAAATAGGCATTTAGATCAGTATTCTTTTCCTTAATTTCTGCCAAATAAGCGCGGACTAAATCCTGAGCGGTAAAATCACCAGCCAATAAACCTGCGTGGGCCGAAGTAATAGTTAATTTTGTTAAGTCTAATGACATAGTTAAAAACTTTGACGGGTTAATTAAAAAATAGGTTTTACCTTAAAATAATCACCAGACTTATCGGGAGCCTCAGCTAAAATAGCCTCAGTAAATTGTCCCGAATTATAGTGATCATCATCAGACCTCATGACATTTTTAAGATAAGCTTCTTTAGCTTGTCCGGTCAAAGCTGGGGCATCTTTTAGCTCCGAAACATAACCTAAAATAGACTCCAAGTCTTTTTGGAGTTTTTGTTTTTCTTCGTCTTTTAGATCAATACGAGCCAAACTAGCCAGTTTCTCAATATCCTTAATTTCAATCATAAAATTATCTTATCACAAAACTTTCTATTTCTAAATAGGCCTTATCCCTCGAATATTTCGCGTCCCAAGTGTCAAATCTCGTGAACGATCGTTCACAAGATTTGACACTATTTTTTATAGATTTTAGAGACTAATTACAGATTAAGGAGTTTAAAAAAATCTTTCTCGGACAAAATTGGGACCCCTAATTCTTGAGCTTTATCATATTTAGAACCAGGATTTTCCCCCACTACTACATAGTCGGTATTCTTAGAAACAGAAGAAGAAACATCCCCACCTAAACTTTTGATAACTTTCTTGGCTTCATCCCTATCCATTTTTTGCATTGTCCCCGTTAAAACAAAAGTCTTACCGTAAACTTTTTCATTGCGATTTTTTATTTCCAAAACAGGCTTTATTTTTACCTGTTTTAGTAAATTTTTAACTAACTTAATATTATCTTTATCTTGGAACCAAGAATACAAAGATTCTGAAACCACTCCACCAATATTAGGAACTTTATTAAATTCGGCCTGACTAGCTCTCACAATTTCATCAATCGACTTAAAGTGATTAGCCACATCATCAGCCGTTTCTGTCCCAACATGAGCGATAGAGAGTCCAACGATAAAACGAGACAATTCTATCATTCTTCTTTCTTCAATAGACTGCAGTAAATTATCAACCGACTTTTCTCCCCAGCGTGGCAGGGTCAACAAATCACCTTTTTTAAGCGTAAAGATATCAGAAAAATCGGTAATTAAATTATTAGCCATCAGCTGATCGATAACTTTCGGACCGCAGTGCACAATATTAAAAGCATCTTTACCGACAAAATGATAAAATTGGCGTCTCAACTGGGCAAAAGTATTTTTATTAACCGCTCGATAAGCTGCTTGGCCAGGAATTCTCTCGATTGGACCAACACCAGGAATTTCTTTCGGGTAATGAAAAATCTTTTCTTTACCAGTACGTAAGTCCTTTAAAACAGAAACAATATCAGGAATAACATCGCCGGCTTTTTGTAAAATCACCGTATCGCCAACGCGCACATCAAGCCGGGCAATTTCATCTTCATTGTGTAAAGTAGCGCGCGAGACCGTTGAACCCGCCACCAACACTGGTCGCAAATGAGCAATTGGAGTAATGGTCCCTTGGCGACCAACTTGTAAGACAATATCCTCCACAACTGTCGTAACTTGTTCGGCAGGAAATTTAAAGGCAATACCAAAACGCGGAGCCTTACCTGTGTAACCTAATTGTTCCTGGAATTTTCTTTCATTAACCTTAACCACCACCCCATCGACAAGATAATCTTCTTTGTCTTTTTGTTTTTGCCACTTTTGCCAATAAGCGACTACTTCAGAAATATTTTTACAATGTTGATAATTTTTATTCACCTTAAAACCCAGACTTTTTAAAAGCTCTAGCTCGGCAATTTGAGTGTCAGGCAGAGCGAAGTTGGCGGACGATAAGTCATAAACAAAACAAGATAACTTTCGATCAGCCACAATCGCGGGGTCCAGCTGACGAATCGTGCCGGCCGCCACATTACGCGGGTTAGCATACAATTCTTCGCCAGTCTTTTTTCTTAAGCTATTTATTTTTTCAAACTCTTTTTTACCCAACCAAATTTCCCCTTCCACAATTACATCAACTTCTTTTTCTAAGCGTAAAGGCACAGCCGAAATCGTCCGTACATTCATGGTCACGTCTTCCCCAATCTGACCATCTCCGCGAGTAGCAGCTGTTTTTAAAACACCTTTTTCGTAAGTCAAAACAATTTTGAAACCATCAATTTTTAATTCACAGTCATAAGTAGGATTACTTTTAGCATTCTTCTTAACCCGGTTATCAAAATCAATCATATCCTGAGGAGAAAAAGCATCATTAAAAGACCACTGGGAAATCTGATGTGTTACTTTTTGGAATTTATCCAAAGGAGTACCAGAAACCCGCTGGGTAGGAGAATCGGGGGTTATAAGGTCGGGATAAGTGTCCTCCAAAGACCTTAACTCCTCTTCTAGGGCGTCATAGGCAGTGTCAGCAATCTCCTGTCGATCTTCGACATGATACAAATAACGGTGATAATTAATCACCTTTTTAAGCTGTTCTATGCGCTTTTTAGCCTCTAATTTGGTCATAGAGGAATTATAACCTAATATCAAAATTTATGGCAATGTTGAAGTATCTACTGGGCATTCTGTTGAAACAACAACCCGATCACGATAAATTGATCTAACCAAACGTGGTGGATTCTTAGGAACATCAGAACAAGATACATTATAGCCTTCAGAAAAAACCAGGGTTTGATTTGATGGGCACTTATTTTTATCGTATGTTACATTAACAATTGCACAAGACTTTTGACCATTACTGTTATCGATATTAAACGAAAAAGTAGTTATACCAGTATTAGTATCAAAGGTTGGACCATAAAATAAATCATCCTGACCGAGACATTTTATATCCGAAACATAATCGCCATTAATAAAATATTTTCTCTGACCATTAGAGTCTGTCGCAGTTCGCCAAAACTCAGCACAGTTTCTTCCAGAAAGAGCAGCGTAGTATGCAACTTTAGAACTACGACTAATAGAAGACAAGAATAGTTGTTTAGTAATTATATTCATCAAACTCACACCAACAACCAAAACAACTGTCGTAATAATAACAGCATATAAGATAACAAACCCCTCCTTGTAAATATTTTTTTTCATTAGAAACTAGGACAAATTGTATCTAAAATAACACTAGAAACGGTGATAGGTCCAACATACACACCTTTATTATACCACCAGACAGATGAAACAACTTTAGCGGAGCGACGAAGGGTTTCGGGAATAGGAACGACATTATCATCTGATAAAGTTTGAAATTCAACCTGAGGATTAGGACCATCAATGATTTTTATCTCGCGGCGGAAAAGAGAGTTTTTGCTAGTAGTGAGACTGTAATAATCATCGACGCCATTACGATTAGTTAGATAACAGTCTGTCTTTCCAGCGTCTCCATTACACTTAAAAACCTCCCCTGTCTGAGAATTAACATTACACAGTTTTGTTGTCACTCCATCAGATATACAGTCTTCTAAACCATTTAGCCAATCTCCTACCCCGGGGACTTTAGTAACTAGACTACTACAAGAAGGAACAATTTCTGGATTAACGGAGTCCTCGTGAGATAAATAATAGTACCGAGCAAAGTAATTATTCTTAATCAAATTTTGAACTGTCTCTGCTCCATCTTGGGCTAAAAAAGCTGAGGCTATTTGATTTTTTGCGTAATTATTATCTGCATAAAATTTAGCAATAATAGACATTGGTCCCAAGATAGCAATCATTAAAATTGTAATCGCTACAAATGTCTCGATAAGGGTAAAACCATTATTCTTTTTAAAAAAATTTACCTTCATAATTTTTTAAAATTTGTTAGAAACAGATGACTGTGAATTGGAAACAGATGTCTGAAAGTCAAGTTTTGTAGGAACATCAGTTGGTTTCACCTGAGCAGTAGCTTTTACTGATATAATAATTTGTTTGTTACACTCCCCTAAAAAAGAATTATTAGTGCAATCATTCTCTTTAAAGAGAAGACTTGTAATAGAAATCTCTGGAGTGATTATCCGAGAACAACCTGGAACATCTGATTTGCAGAAGCCCGTACCAGAAAGAAAATCGCACTTGATGATAGTATTATTGCTTTTTGGTGGAGTCCCCTTATTCACAACAACGCCCGTCTGAACATCTGAACAATAAGAAATATTGTGACCATCTCGATCCGTAAATCTTATCTCTGTATTAGAATTACTAATAGAATAATCAGTACCAAACTTTAATTTAGTTGTCATACTATCTAAAGCAAAGTTGGTATTATCGATAATTAATCTAATTTTATTTGCTCGCCGACTGGCGTCTAAAATCGCCAATAAGGTTGAGGTTACGATAAAAGCAACTATTACAAAAATAGATACGGCCACCATAATCTCAACCAAGGTAAATCCTTTTTTTATCGTGATCTTTTTTCTCATAACTTTATGAACCAACACAAGGATAATTGTTTTCAGAGGTGTTTGCAGAGGTGGGATTAATAACACTTATTTGTCCATTATTCCAGGTTTCAATAACTCGATACTGTTCTAAATTTGGCGACTTCAAGCAAACAAACACCTTGCTAGTACAACCACCACTAAAATAAGCCTCTGGGTCTGGAATTTGGAATACAATATCAATCTGATTGAGTATTTTTAACTTATTCTGATCATCAAAACAGCCCAATCTCGATATAGTAAAACCATTAGGCAGGTCATAATTTTCTGGCTTAGGGTCATTAGCCACATAAGAATAATCACCATCCTTTACATGTCCCGTTCCGTCAGCCCACAAAAAGAAACTTTTATTTTTTGAAGAAGAATCAAAATGTAAACCAAACGAGCTATAAATAGGACTACTAGTATTTCCAGAAGATTTTGTTGCCCGACTATAGACCTGGGCCCCACGAATATAGATTGCCACCTCCTGAGAAATAACGTCTATTGACAAACCACCTTTCATTTGCGGTAAATTAACCAAAACAATCGCAGTCATAATAGACACAATAGCCAGAACAACTGTCATTTCCAGTAGGGAAAAACCGGACTTAAAACTTTTTTGAAACCTATCCATTAAGAATTTTATCTAAGTTTATTAGAAGAGCTTGGGTCATTAAACAGCAGGTTAAATTCTTTATCATCAACCTTAACATTCCAATTATCGGTTCTATGAAAAACAGAAACCCCGTCACTTCCAGGACAACGATCTGGGAAATAAAATTTCAGAGATCTAGCTGAAGTAGTGACTGGAAGAGTCTTATTCTCACCAACCTTAACACAATTATTACTATTAGAAACATCTCCTAGACAAATTTGTGGTTTTTTAGATTCTCCACCAGAGACACAAGCATCAGAGGAGTTATAGGCAGCAAGTAATTCATCCCAACCAGCACCAGAGATACTTACATCCTTAGTTCCAGCCGTCATCTTAATCTGAGCCAGCGGCAAGGAAACAACGGGACTAATCTGACTACCGTAATTACAACCAGAACCACAGTTAACTTTTACCAAGTTACCTGCCAAAGTACCAGATATTTTAACTTCTCCAACTCCACCAAAATCAGCACAAATGGTTTTTGTACCAGAATTTACAGCCACAGAAGAAATGACAGTTCCGGAACAAGAATCACTTTTCCAGGTGACGCCGGTTGGGGTAGTAGAGCCAAGTGAATTATTGTAACCACAGACAACGGAATTAATTGCAGTAGTAATAATACCGTTATTCAATTTGAGCTGACCTAGAGTTGCGCCCGCTCCCGTAAGGATAATATTTACCTTACAAGAATTATCAACTGGTACAGAACAATAATCCGAAGTTGCTGAATTATTCGATGAATCTTTTATAACAACTCTACCAGCCATGTTAGGAACGTATGGTTTTGTGAATGACTTAGAAGTTAAACCATTTAAAGAACTATTCAGATCACTTGTGTAAATATTACCACTCCTAATATAACCAGACCACAGGTAACTTACTATTGGTAATATAGGTTTTCCATTAACTTCCTCATAATTAGAGTTCCAGTCAATATTAGAGCCATTCTGTACAGCTGAACATTTAGCAATAAAAGAACCGCCTCCAGGACCACAGTCTCCAACACAAGAAGATGCACCAACCTGAGCAGTAGTGTCACAAGTACCAATTAAAGTTGCCCCCTGAGTCACAACTACAGTAGCCCTTACAGTACGAACAGGTGTAATACCATAACTTCTAGTAATCGTATTAGATAAAACAGAAGAAATTGAGTAAGAAAAAGCATCATCTGAACCATTAGGGCCAGATCCAGTCCAAGAATAGTTATAAAACCCTGAACCACCAGGAACGGAAGCAGACCAAGTAACAGTGCTATTATCTGATGAGACTGATGAAGAACAAGCGACATTATTTGAACCAGCCGAAATAGCACCAAAATTTACCCAACCCCCAACCAAATCTCCCCAAGCATAACCACTGTAAGAACTCGTGGTGGCACTATAAAAAACATTTTTCATTTTAAACCAGCCATCCCAACCGCCTCTTTCTGTGCCACTGGCAACTTTTACGGCTGTTGGTTTAGTCAACCCACAATCATTTGGATCAGAATAAGCCGAGCAAGCTCGCATCCAGCCAGAAATTACCGCACCACCATTTGAAATGACTGCCTTAACACCCGTATCAGTACCAGTTGGTCCCCGAAGGTCGCTCCCTAAACGAATCCAGCCAATATTTGGACTCCAACCATAACCTGTAAAATTTCCATTAGTATCCACATTTACCCTTGGAGCCGTCGATGAGCCAAAATTCAACCAACCCCAGTTGGGCGCCCAAGCATTACCGATCATCTTTGTTGGCATTTGAGCTCCCGCCTGATTAGCAAAGAAAAACATGGCGAAAACCAAAAAAACAATCATTAAAAAACGGGTAAAAATAGAATATTTCATACTTGTAAAATTAGGCTGGAAAAATTAATTTATGATAGCTTTATTGTACCATGAATAACCCGGCGAGAGTGTCAATATTTATCCACACTTACAGACCCTAAAAAGTAAAAATAGTGATGTTCCAAAATAAACTCAAAACAAGTCCAAGGACGAGAAAGGGGGCAAAAGGTATTTCGCTTTTAATAGAAAAACGCTGTTGAAAATTTCTCAACCTCTTTATTCTTAGTTTACCAAGAGCAATAAGGGTTAGACCAACTAAAGCGCCGATCCAGAAAGCTAAAACCACGGCATTTACTGCACCCAAGAAACCCAACAGGGCCCCAATCCCAAATCCGAGTTTAGCATCACCAAAACCCATCCAGCGTCCACCAGAAAAATACCAGAGGGAGAAAAAGAACAGAAAAATAATTCCCCCACCGGCTAAGTTCAATAAAATCTGATGACCCAAAATTTCAGCTGGAAATTGGTTAAAACCAACAAAGATTGGAGAAAAAACGGCAAGTAAAATAAAAAGATAAGTCGGGTGATCGGGGATAATTTTATGCTTCAAATCATAAACAACAATCACCACTAAAAGACTAAGTAGAATAGAGTAAAAGATAATGGAGATAAAATCGGGATAAAACTTCCAAGCCGACAAAAGAAAAAGTACCCCTGTTAAAATTTCCACCAAGGGATATTGACGAGAAATTCTACTTTTACAATGTCGACAACGACCCCCCAAGACTATGTAGCTAGCCACAGGAATCATCTCATACCAAGCCAAACCATGACCACAGGAAAAACAGCCAGACCGCCCACCCAAAGAACCCCCTGTGTTATAACGCAGGATTACCACATTTAAAAAACTACCGACAATGAGACCAAGGAGAGAGAAATAAATTAGGAATAAAATCATTAGACAAATTATAACAGTAAGCATCTTAAAAACAAAAAACCGCCCCAATTAGGCGGTTTTTAAAAAATAATAAATAGCCTAAGGGCACCCCGCTTGGCCATTAGTAATGGCAGCAACAGCAGTTGTTTGTTTAGAAGCTCCAGAGGAATCAACACACCAATATTTAGTATTATCACTCTTCAAAACTGCAGATATTGCCCAACTATCAACAGTAACACCTGTCGAATTACCATCTAAACATGTTGGATCAGTAGCACCACCGGATGAAGTTTTTGCGGCCGCCATAGCAGCTGTAATGATAGTATTCTCACAAACTGTATTATAACTATTGGTATTAGCATTATCGTAAATGATTTCGGCTTGAGCTCTGGTATTTGCCAAGTTAGACTTAATAGCAGCATCAGCCGCCTTATTTCTAGCTCCATTTAAAGAGGCGAGAACAATCCCCGACAAAATACCAATAATTGCGATGACTACCAACAATTCAATCAAAGTGAAACCTCTATTCATACGAATTTTCATAATATTGAAAATGTTTAAACTTAATAATTTTTAATAGATGACTAATTTTCGACAAATTTGTCTATTTAGACTTAAACAAATTTAGATTAATTATATACCAAGCTGGTTCACTTACTACTGTGGATATCTTTTAGAGGCCGCTGGCTACATTATAGATTGGGACAAGGACCGCTGTCAAAAGGACTCCAACCGCCACCCCAAGAAAGACAATCATAATTGGTTCAATCAATCCCACCAGAGTATCTACGGCGTTATCCACCTCCCGTCGGTAAAAATTGGCCATAGTTTCCAACACAAAACCTAAGCGCCCAGTCTCCTCTCCCACTTTCATCATCTGGACCATAATTTTTGGAATTTCCGGATAATTGGCAAAAACATCAGAAACAGCACTACCACTTTTAATAGAGGCTGACGCTTCTTTCAAAATATCCCGATAAATATCGTTATCCACCACATCGGCTGTAATCTCTAAGGAACGGACCATAGACACACCAGAGACAATCATTGTATTTAAGTTGTCGGCAATACGCGATAAATAGAGCTTTTTATATAGATCTCCAACATAGGGAATACTTAATTTCATCTTAGAAAGGGAGCGCTTTCCTTCTTCGGTAGGCAAGTATTTAGATAAAAAGAAACCAAGAGCGAACAAAACCGCCACAAAGAAATACCAGAAATTACTAATGAACTCGCTAAAACCTAAAACAATCTTGGTGTAAATTGGTAATTCTTGCCCGGTATCTTTCAGTACTTCACCTAGGCGTGGGATAACAAAAACAATCATAATGACCATAACGACAATAAAAGAGATGACAACAAAAGCTGGATAAACTAAAGCATTGCGGGCTTTGGAAGTAAGGGCATAGGAACGATCTAAGTAACTAGCTAAATAATCAAAAGTTTCGGACAATTTTCCTGATTCTTCGCCCGACTTAACCATACTGATATAAAAATCGGAAAAAAGAGTCGGGTGCTTACTCATCGCATCAGAAATAGAGATACCACCCTTGATATCATCCATCACTTCAGCCAACTTTTCACGAATTAGGGGGTTTTCTGACTCGCTCGACAACAAACGAAATGTTTCCACCACTGACACCTTGGCGGCAAACAAAGTAGATATCTGACGCGAGAGAATGACTACTTCTTGAGTTTTGATTCTATTGAAAAAACTAATTTTATTCCAACCTTTTCTTTCATTTTCAGGGGTAACACTGATGACCACCAACCCTCGGCGTTGAAGAGAAATCACCGCCAAATCGGCACTAGGAGCATCGATACTTCCCGTCTGAGGCATCCCGTCTTTACTTGTTGTCTTGTAGGTAAATAACACGATAGGTTAATTATAAATTAAAAATTTCAAATTAAAAATGTAGAGTGTTTTTATATTTTATCCATCTTTCGTAATTTGTAATTCGTAATTTTACATTAAACGATCCAAACCTTTAGGATCAATGGAATAATGATAAGCCACTTCAGTATTTACTTCACCGGCCCGGACCAACTCGGTGAGTGATTGATTTAAACTAATCATTCCCTCTTCCGAACTGGTTTCGATCACGACATCAATTTCGGGGGTTCGCCCTTCACGAATTAGGTTAGCCACGGCACTGTTGTTGATTAGTAATTCATAAGCTGGAATCAATCCACCAGAGACACGTGGAACCAAACGTTGCGAAAATACTCCAAGCAAAGAGGCCGCCAACTGAATACGGATTTGTTTTTGTTGGTTTGGAGGGAAAGAATCAATAATACGATCGATTGTTTGTGAAGCACTATTGGTATGGAGAGTAGAAAAAACTAAGTGTCCAGTTTCTGCCGCTGTTACCGCTGAAGAAATAGTTTCATAGTTTCGCATTTCTCCAATGAGCGCCACGTTAACATCCTCACGGAACATCGATTTTAGAGCTGAAGAAAAATCATCGGTATCAAAACGAACTTCACGCTGATCTATAATTGAACGCTCTCCAGTAAAAGAATATTCCACTGGATCTTCAATAGTAATAATATGCTCGGCTCGCTCCATATTTATATGCTGAATAAGAGAAGCTAAGGTAGTAGATTTACCCTGTCCAACTGGTCCAACACAAAGGAAAAAACCCTGTTTTTTATCGGCAAATTCGTAAAGTTTTTTCGGTAAATTTAATTCCTCAATGGTTTTTACGTGCTCAGGGATGAGACGCATAGCAATACCGACGAAACCTCGTTGATAGAAAGCATTACCACGAAAACGCAACTTACCATCAGGGCTATAAGAAAAATCCAGATCTTTTTTCGCTAAAAATATTTTTTTATTATCTTCATTTAAAATTTCCATCAAAATACCCATAGTATCTTCTGGAGAATAGGCTGGTTTTTTTACAATCGGGATTAGGTCACTTGATACCCGAATAGTAGGATGGCGGCCGACAGTCAAATGCAAATCAGAAGCCCCTTCCTTTTGCACAATCGAGACCAACTCCTCTATTTCTTTTTTGTAATCAAGCATATAAAATTATTTATTCTTCTTGTTATTCATAATTTCTAACACCTTGGCCACCACTTCTGATGGAGTGGCGCTGGCTTTGACAATATAACCATCGGCTCCTAATTTCAGACCCCGCTCCACATCTTCTTTTTGCCCTAGGTTGGAGAGAATAATTACCGCCGCTTGAGCCTTTAAATCTTTTTCATTGATAGTTTGGACAAAAGTAAAACCATCCATCTTTTGCATAATAATATCTACCAGAAAAACATCTGGATGAACCCCTTCATTTATTTTATCTAGCGCTTCTTCCGCCGAAGAACACTGAGTAACCTCGAATCCCTGCTCTCCAAACTTTAGAGCATACATATCCAACAAAAACTTATCATCATCAACGATAATAATCTTTCGCTTAGTATTGTCTGTCATAGTTAGTTTATTATATCGTGGAATAGAAGAAGCGCAAAGGGAATAATTTTACCAAAAAGTAGGCTTGGCTAACGTAATAAATTTTTAAAGTTTATTAACTTCGTCAAAGGAAATTTTACCCTCAAAAGCTTTCCTAATCGCATCCTCCTTTAGACTGGTAAAACCCTTACTCCGTAAATGCTCATAAACTTGATTTTCCGCTGGGCTAGTAAGGATCAATTTTTCCAAATCTTTGTCCATGGAAAAGGTCTCAAAAACACCCATACGCCCTCGGGTTCCACTAGGACAAGAAGAAGACTTGCCAGCTCGATAAACCTTATTAACTATCGGAATCTTGTTACGGAATTCGGCTGGAAGGTCGGCGAACTGACTATCCACCATAGCTTTTAGACTGTCATCCATTGGGACTTCGGTTTTAGCATCACTGCACAACACAGGTACCAAACGCTGAGCCAAGACCATGGTTAAGGCGGGAGGAATTAGGTAGGGCTCTATCCCCATATCAATCAAACGAGGAATTACTCCAATAGAACTGTTGGTGTGAAGAGTGGAAAAAACCAAATGCCCGGTGAGAGCGGCTTGGATCGCCAATTTTGCTGTTTCTGAATCACGGATTTCTCCCACCATGATAATATCAGGGTCCTGACGCAAGATTGACCTTAGGCCACTAGCAAAAGTGTAATCAATTTCTGGTTGGACTTGGGATTGATTTACTCCATCAATGTCGTACTCAATTGGATCTTCTAGACTAATTACATTGTATTGTTCCCGATCCACACTCGCCAACATCGAGTACAGAGTGGTTGTTTTACCGGATCCAGTTGGTCCAGTTAAAAGGATTAGGCCGTATGGTCGATTAATAGCATCCAAAACCGCCTTCAAGTTTTCACCATCAAGACCCAATGAATCAAAAGAGATGCTTTTTTTGTCTGGATCGAGAATACGCAAGACAACCTTTTCACCAAAATAAGTTGGCAAAGTGGAAACACGAAAGTCAATTTTCCGTCCTTCAATCTTAGCGGAAAAACGTCCATCTTGAGGCTTACGTTTTTCATCCAATTTCATGTTGGTCAAAATCTTGATACGAGCCACAATCGCCTCTTGAACCGAACGAGTAAATGAGAGAGTGGTATGAAGGGTACCATCGACACGATAGCGAACACGAATTTTATCAATCTCAGGCTCAATATGAATATCAGAAGCATTACCAGAAATAGCATATTGCAAAATAACAGACACAATTTTGGTGACTGGAGCATCTTCCACAATAGTTGTTTCCTCCATTCGGCCCAGAGCATTTTCTCCCGGTTTCTTGTATTTTTTAAGATCTTCTTCCACATCGGCCACGAATTCACCAAGAGCCTTGTCCACTGAGCCAGACAAGCCTTTATAGTTTTCTAGCGCCTTATCTAAATCTTCTTTTGAGATTCGAAAAACCTTAAATGGTAGATTATTAGTACTGGAGATAAATTGTAAAACATCCTTAGCTTCAATATTGTCAGGGTCAACCATTCCCACTTCTAAAACTCCATCTTTAATCTGGATAGGAATAAATTGATAGAAAAGCGCACTTTCCTCTGGGATGTATTTCAAAACATCTAAGGAAACTTTTATATCATTTAGGTTTATGGTGGGAATTTGAGGATTAGGAAACATGAAGCTAATTATAAATTAGAAATTTCAAATTAAAAATGTAGAACAACTAACCCAGAGTCATTGATGCTAACCCTAGAGATATCAATAGCAACACTAACTCAAATAACTATTTCTTAGTTGTGGTAGCTTTTGTACCCGTCGCCATGCCAGGAAAAGCACTGGAAGTAGTAGCAAAAGTCAAAGGATCTGGAGCGGGAGCATTATAACGAATATACAAAGAAGGATTTCCTTCAATTGGAGCAAAAGGATTGACTCGAACTCGATCAATTTCTGGCAAATCACGACTGAAGCTAATTAAACCATTTTGAAAGATAGGATTATTAAAAATCGGATTACCTTTCTGGAAATCAACTGTCGATAATTTTTCCAGCAAAGCCGCAAAAACATTGGCTAAATTTTCAGTATCAGCATTTGTGTCACTGGAAGTAACTTCAATTCCCGGTGTCACACCAGTATCTTCTAGTGGTCGTGTGACATAACGAAAAGACAAAAATACAACCAAAACAATGACTAGCAAGGAAAAAATATTTTTGATGAGGTTTGAACTTAACATATATTTTACTAGATTATTTCAGCCAATAAGTCCTTAACTCGATATTGTAATTATAAATCCCCTTGTCGTCGGTATTAAAAGAAGTAGAAGAGATATCAATAATACGTAAACTACTTGCCATATCAGCCAAAAAGTTCTTATAAGCACTATAGGGACCTGTTACACTGAAAGACAGGAGCATTGTTCCCAAAGCCTGATTTTTAGAAGAAGATTGTTTAACCGATGAGCCGTTGGCATCTTTATCTTCACTGGTGGTTACTTTAATATTTTTTATCCCCATCCCATTGCGCTTAGCAATACCGTTGACGTCGATAATCAATTGAATGTTATTTACGTGATCAGGTAGCAATTGATCAAGTTTTTCTTTCTGCTCAGTAGAAATAGCATTATACAACTGATTAAGTTCATTGATTCTGGCTCCAAGCTGTTTGGCTTGGACAATAGCCGCATCAAGTTCTTCTCTCCTTGTTTGCAAAGCCCTAATACCACCCGTGGAAGCGGTCTTATCGGCTGGCTTTTCATCGAGCGGACCATTTACAAAAATTTTGTCTGTCACCATAAAAAACAGTCCAGCGGCAAGACAAAGATTAATGATGGGTAGTAAAAATTTCATAGCAAGTTTTTATTGATTAGTAGAAGTAGCTGTTTTTGCAACAATAGGAACATATTTCAAACGTGATGGGTTAACCTGGAATTTTAATTTGAAAGTGACATTATTCTTTTGATCGACATTTAAATCAGAAAACAGGGCTCCAGAAACTTCAGGCATACTATTTAAAATATTAGACTGAACAGCAATATCCTCATACCCACTAGCTGTTCCTTCCAAGTTCACCTCTCCATTTAAGGTAGACAGTTTAGTAAAGCGGACGGTTTTTAGAGTGTTATTACTCAAAAAATCAAACAGAGGAACCAAACTCATGTGGCTATTCAAGACATCGGTTGCCATTTTCATTTTAGTATCAAGTCGTTGCATACGAACCAAACGATCATCTTGCAGACGACGATTCCACTCCACCAAAGAAAGATAGAGACCACACTTAAATTCTGTTTCCCCAGTTAAACCCAGTGAATCACTATTTGACTGCAATTGACTGGTTTCAGCACATTTTCCATAAAGAATATTCTGTAAATAAATCTTGTAGCCATAAGTTCCTCCAGCTGCCACAAGGGACAAAAACAGCACAATAAAAGACAGTAGGGTAAATAAACCCATACCGCCACTTTTAGGATCATATTGGGCCTGACCAGCTGGTTTCACTGGAGCCATTGTTTGTTTTGGAATAAAAGAGGTCTGTAAAGAAGGTTCCATATCGAATAATTATATCATCTTTCTAATTAAAAAAGATAAAAAACTGTTGACAACTCAAAATGAAAAAAACAAAAATACAAAAACCCAAACTTAATCCAAGCTTTCAAGTTCTCTAAGGGCCAGACCAATTGTAACCGCAAAAGAGGGACCCGCTTCGCGCATGACATTTTCCAAAAAGGCTGGTGTTTCCATTTTATCAAATGGGGTACCAAAAGAGACCGGCATTTCTAAACTCTTTTTCGCTAAATCCAACAGCCCCTTAAGTTGGCAACCGCCCCCTAATAAAATCACCTTCTCAATCGCCACTGTGTGTTTTTTCTGATAACCAACAATAACCCGATTTATCTCCTCAAAAATATATTCAACGATCGGACTAATGATACTGCCTACTTCCCCTTCAGGAGTTACTGCTTCCACTAAACCAATTTTTCTTTTAATTTCCTCAGCTTTTTCAAAAGAAACATTGAGTGATTTCGATAGGGCAACGGAAATATCTTGTGAGCCCTTGTTGATAGTGTGAGAAACCCGAACCACTCCATAATCTACCACCGCCACCTTAGTGGTTCCCGCCCCAAAATCGACAATGACAGTCGCCGACAGATCGTTAGTTAGAGAAGAGCGAATCGCACTAAAAGTCTCTATTTCATAAGCATTGATCGATAAACCAAGCTTTTTGGCCAAATCTTGATAAATATTTATTGTATCCTTGTGAATAGCGGCAATTAAAACTTCTTGAAATTTTCTACCGCCGATGGGAGTTCGATCATTATTAAAAGCCGGAGAAACATCTTCTCTTTCTGGTATCACCCACCAATCAAGCATCACCTCGGAAATTGGAACAGGAATAAATCGGCGGGCTTCATTGGGTACTGCGGTCGCTAAATCTTCTTTATTTAAATTAGGAATATCCAAAGACACCAAAAGACTGGAGCGCAAAGGAATAGCCAAAGAACCTGTTTTAGAAGTTACATTAGCCTCGCGAAATAAATCTGTCAGGACTTCGGTCATTTTGTCAGCTCCTAAATTTACGGCTTGTCCAACCGACATTCCCACATAAGGTCCTGTCGACAACTCACCATAAGTTTCCAAAACTATCCGCCCTTTGTCTTTGCGCAACTGCAAAACCTTGGCGGAGGACGAACCAAAATCAACAGCAATAATGCTGTCTCTGTTTTGTGACCCACCGCCCCGTCCAAAGCTTAATAAGCGTGAAAAAAAATTTGACATAGTCTTTGACTGTTCTGGTTATTATACCACAAGAACACCTAAACAAGAGGATATTTATGCACAGAGGAGTTATAATTTAACCAATGAAAAAAGTTATAAAAGAGCTTAAAAAACTATATGAAATAATTTTATCGGCTCTTTTCCCCAAACGTTGTGCTGACTGCCAATCAAAAGGAAACTATTTGTGTCTCAATTGTGAAAACAAAATTTACCGGAACGGTATTTTTGACAACAAAACAATTTTCTCAGTTACTTCATATCACACACCAGTAATCCAACAATTAGTTTGGTTATTAAAATACAAAAAAGTCCGTGAAGTGGCCCAAATTTTTGCCCGCTGGCTATACGAAGCCCTTCTTGAAGAATTAAGCGAAATATCTCTCTATCGCGAACAAGCTGGAAAAATTTTAATAATTCCCATCCCCCTGTCCAAAAAACGGTTGCGAGAACGTGGATTCAACCAAGCTGAAGAAATTGCCAAACATTTAACTGAGATGGATCCTAAATTATTTCGATTAGAGACAAAAGTTTTTATAAAAACAAAAAATACTCCCACTCAAGTATCAGTAAAAAATAGAAATGAACGTCTAAACAACCTCAAGGGGGCTTTCAATCTAATTAATAAAAAAATTATTCAAGGCCGGACAATTATTTTATTAGATGATGTGGCCACAACCGGAGCCACACTTACCGAAGCGGAAAAAGTTTTAAATCGAGGAAAACCCAGGAGAATAATTAAGGTGACGGTGGCAAGATAGAATAGAATTCCATCGCAACATACTCTGACAATTTTAAGTTTTTCTTTAACAAAATACGAATCTGAGAGTGCGGAGCGCACATAAAAATTTTCTTTACAAAAAAAATAAGTGGCGGGGATTTCTCCTCGCCACTGGCACGACCTTAGTCGCGGATTCGTACAGCACCAGACCATGGATCATCTTGCACCATAGGATGAACAAACCAGAGGCGGGCACTACACACATCGCACATGTGAGCGACGCATGCGAGCGGCCCCATGACGCGGCGACGACTAGAGTAGTCATCCAATTCGCCTTCGGCGTACTTCATGCCATTCTCTTGTTCGGAAGTAAACACAACACCGTACTCCGCAAGCTTCTTCATGCGGAAAGACTGGTGATCTTCCTTGTTCTGCATGGTTGATTTATGATGAAGTTGACCATCGTCGCGAAGTTCGTACTTCCACGGCTTCTCAACGTCATGCAGATACACCACGAGCAACAAGTCGGAAAGTGAGAACGGTAGAAGACGAGCAGAATTCAGCCCCTCATAGAGAACGACGGCAATGTTCATGATTTCCTGAATATGGTCGAAGTATCCACCAGACCAAATTTCCTGAATATGGTCGAAGTATCCACCAGACCAATTCTGATGATTGTTGGTGGAACCCTGAACCGTTTGGAACAGTTGCCGGTTATCAGCGAGAATCCGTTGGCAGGCCATTCGATTCGGCTCATCAATCATTTCGAGCATTTGCTCGATAGTGTAGTAGTTCGGTTTCATAACACCTCCAATTTTGATGAGAATGAACTACACAAGATAATATCGGAATTAGCAATAAAAATCAAACAAAAAAACATTATTTTTAAAAACACTAAAAACACACAAGCATGGATACCCAAGTGATTCGACATATATCCAACCACAAAGCTCTTTCTTTTACACGGCACAAAATATAGTCATGAGGACTATCGTGATTTTGCGGAGGTGGGTTTATAGTCGCTATTGCTCCTTAAACTACACTCTCGCAAAATATAGTCGCGGAATACCGCTCGTTATTTTGCGGAGGATGTGAGATTCGGTGTCAGCTCACAGCAATATTTTTGTTCACAAAATTCCAAAAATATTGTGTGGCTCCTACCCGGGCTCGCCGGGCCGAAAAATTAACATTTTTCTCCGTCTCCGCCTTTCGAATCTCACCCCACTTCCTTAGGCTGCCAATTTTAGATATATTTCCAAGTTTTCAATATATCTAAAATAGCCAGTGCGGAGGATGTGAGATTCGAACTCACGGGGCCTTTTACAGCCCGACGGTTTAGTAAACCGTTGATTTAAACCACTCATCCAATCCTCCTTAATCTCTAGTATCTTACGACATTTTGCTCATAAAATAAAGGGCTATTATCTTTTAAAATAAGACTAAAAATGTTAGGATTTCTTTGGTTGGGAGGGGTGTCAGAGTGGTCTATCGTACATCTTTGCTAAAGATGTGTGCCCGTTAAACGGCACCGAGGGTTCGAATCCCTCCCCCTCCGCAGATAAAAAAAGGCACTATTTAGTGTCTTTTTTTATGTTACAATTTAACCACCAATATGGAATTATCCACTCCACTTGAGAAAGCTTTTCGTCTTAACCCTCTACAAAAAATTGGGCTTAAAAAACTAAAAATAGAGACTGTTCAAGATCTACTTTTTTATCTTCCCAGCCGTTATGAAGAACCCGGACAAATCAAAAATATTCGAGATCTAAGTGAAGGCGAAGAAGTAGTTATTTATGGCAAAGTCTTATCGGCGAAAACTTTAAAAAGTTTTCGGACCAAAATCCCCATGGCCGAAGCCATAATCGACGACGGAACCAAAACAATAAAAGCTGTGTGGTTCCATCAGGCCTATATGGCCAAAAAAATTCCCGTCGGTAACTTCGGTGAATTTCGGGGTAAAATTACCAAACGCGGTGATGAGATATATTTAGCCAATCCTGATGTCAGAGAAACTTTACCGACAATCGCCGCCAAAAATTCCCTTTTCTCACCTGCCATCGAAGATAATCAAAATTTATTTTTGATTCCTGTTTACCCGGAAACAAAAGGTTTATCTTCTGGTTGGTTTTATTATCACATTCAAACGATTCTAAAAACAGGGTTAGCAGAAAAAATAATTGACCCCCTCCCCCAAGAAATTACCAAAAAATATAATCTACCTAGTTTAAAAACCGCCCTAGTTTGGATTCACTCTCCTAAAAAAGCCAGCGACGCCGAATCCGCCAAAAAAAGATTTTCTTTTGAAGAAATTTTATACATCCAACTAAAAAGACTTCAAGACAAACACCATTATCAAAATAATCCCTTCTTTAAGATTAAAGTTTCTCCCAAAGATATCCAAGAATTTTTAAATCGTTTTCCTTTTGCTCCAACTAAAGCTCAAACTAAAGCGATTGATCAAATCGTGTCAGATCTAGGAGGAGACAAACCAATGACTCGCCTATTAGAGGGTGACGTTGGTTCCGGTAAAACCGCCGTTGCTGCCACCACGGCTTTCGCAGTAGTAAAGTCTGGATTACAGGTCGCCTACATGGCTCCCACAGAGATTCTAGCTCGCCAACACTTCGAATCTTTTATCGAATATTTTAAACATATTCCTAACATCGGTATCGGTTTAATTACGGGCAGTGAATGTCGTAAGTTTCCCTCCAAACTAGAAACTGGACACACTCACCTATCACGAACCCAGCTATTGAAGTGGGTAGCCGACGGGCGTATCCCTATTTTAATTGGAACCCACGCGATAATTCAAAAAACTGTTAAGTTTAAAAACTTAGCTTATGTAATTATTGACGAGCAGCACCGTTTTGGCGTGATGCAACGCGCCAAACTGACCCGCAAAGATTCTGACAAAACTAAAGTGCCTCACCTTCTAACAATGACCGCTACCCCTATTCCCCGCACCCTAGCCCTAACAATTTATGGTGACCTTGATCTGACTCTATTAGATGAAATGCCAAAAGGGCGCAAAGAAATAATTACCGAAATTATTGCCCCCGATAAACGAGGCGAAACTTATGAATTTATTCGCACACAAATTAAAGCTGGCCGCCAAGCCTATGTCATTTGTCCAAGAATCGATGAACCGGATCCAGACAAAGAAATGGCCTTAAATGCCAAATCGGTCACAGCTGAACAGATCAGATTAGGTGAAAAAATTTTCCCTGAATTTGTCGTTGGTCTTGTTCACGGAAAAATGAAGCCAGCCGACAAAGAAGAAATGATGGGTGAATTTACCGCCGGGAAAATTGATATTTTAGTGGCCACCTCGGTCATTGAAGTCGGAGTGAATGTCCCTAACTCCACAATCATCATCATCGAAGGAGCCGAAAGATTTGGATTAGCCCAATTACACCAATTAAGAGGACGCGTAATCAGAGGAAATCACCAAGCTTACTGTTTTCTATTTTCCGAAACCAAATCAGCTAAATCTTTTTCCCGTCTCAAAGCTCTAAAAACAGCTAAAAACGGTTTTGAGCTAGCTGAACTAGATCTCGCTCTTCGTGGAGCCGGCGGACTTACAGCAGGAAAACAGTGGGGTATTTCGGATATCGGCATGGAAGCTATCAGAAATATTAAAATGGTTGAGGCCGCCAGAACCGAAGCCCAAAACATCTTAAGCCAAGACTTAGAAATAAAAAACTATCCCCTGATCGCCGAAAAAATTTCTCATAAGAAGACTGAAATTCATTTTGAATAACAAAATACCGGAAGGCGAGGCCTTCCGGTATTTTATAATCTTAATTTTTATTTTCCATCCGCTTAAGAATTTCCAAAATCATTTCATCTTGATTTTCCAGATGGAGTAGGATATTTTCAATTTCCCGCTCCGCCTTAACGTTTACTTCAAAATCTGCTTCAGCTCGGGCTTCAGCATGTCGCCCTTGCAAGTTTTGTCCAACCATAATCAGGGGCATAAAAAGAATCTGCAAAATATTATTTACAAACAGTAAAATCAAAAACTCCCAAGCAGTATCAAAACGCATTGGAGCAGGAGCAAAAACGTTCCAGAGCATCCAGGCCGCATTAAAAGTTAAGATAAAAAAGAAAAAACCCATTGAACCAATATTGATCGTCACCCAGAGAGCAATTTTCTCAACAGAAGTCATTGTCGAGAGACGTTCGACGTTTACATTGCGAATTGGTTTACGTAAAGCTTTTAGCTCAGCTACAGATAAGGGCTTATTTTCATTCATAAATTTAGTAAATGATTAATTAGGAATAATTGTTAATTATTATAAGACAGTTCAACGCAGATAGGAAACGGCTATCTGTTAATCAACATTTGACATGATACCCCCAGGGGGGTATCATAGAGAAATGAAAACAGATAAAGAAAAAACCATTCGCCGACTAAAGATCATTGAGGGTCAGGTCCGGGGAATAAAAGAGATGATTGAACAAGGAGCCTACTGTATTGATATCATCACCCAAAGCTCTGCAGTAAAGCAGGGTCTCTCGGTGATTGAGGATATGCTGATGGAACATCACCTCTCTCATTGTGTAGTCAAACAAATAAAAGAAGGGTCTCCAGATAAAGCAGTAAAAGAAGTCCTAAAAGTCTACAAGCTTAAACGAAAATAAAATGTCCCTAACTAAAACCTACCCAATAAAAGGAATGCATTGCGCTTCTTGTGCCAGTATTATTGAAAAAACACTCAAGAAAACTGATGGAGTAGAGTCTGCTCAAGTAAATTATGGGACGGAAAAAGTTAAACTAAATTTCGATGAGTCAAAAATATCAGCAGAAAAACTGTCAGAAATAATAGAGCCATTAGGCTATTCTCTCATCTTAGACGAAGAGAGAAAACCATCAGCAAAAGAAATGGGAATGTCAAACGAAGAACATGCCTCACATTTAGGTCTAAATCAATCAAAGAAAGATAAACTGCAAGAATTAGCAGAAATAAAAGCAAAAGTTTGGTCTGCCCTGCCCTTAGCCGCCATTTCTGCTCTAATCATGACTTGGGAGATTCTAGCTCAATATGGATTTGCCCGGGAAATGAGCACGGCAACCAAAGAATTTTTTCATCATCTCTTGCCTCTAATGGCCACCTACACTCTTTTTGTAGTTGGGAAACCTTATCTTTTAGGGTTTTATCGTTTCCTCAGGTATGGCAAAGCAAACATGGATACCTTAATAGGAATTGGTACGTCAGCGGCTTTTTTATACAGCTTTATCGTTACCGCCTTTGCCGATACTCTCAAACCTTTTATTAATGTTGATTATCAATACTATGATGTAACAATTGTCGTCATTACCTTCATCGCTCTAGGTAAATACCTTGAGACTCGCTCAAAAATAAAGACCGGCGATGCCATAGAAAAACTTCTTAATCTTCAAGCAAAAACAGCCTTAGTGATAAGAGACGGAAAAGAAATAGAAATTTCAGTAAATGAAATAAACCATGGCGATTTAATTATTGTAAAACCGGGAACCAAAATTCCCGTCGACGGTATTATTACCCAAGGTTCCTCTTTTATCGATGAATCGATGGTAACCGGAGAACCAATGCCGATACAAAAAAATATTAGCGACAGTGTAGTCTCTGGAACAATTAATACTAGCGGTTCATTCACCTTCCGAGCCACCAGAGTAGGTTCGGAAACCTTTCTATCTCAAATCATAAAAATGATTGAAGAAGCGCAAGGAAGTAAGGCTCCAATCCAGGCCTTAGCCGACAAAATTTCAGGAATTTTTGTGCCGATTGTTCTTATTATTGCCTTTCTAGCCCTGGGCCTTTGGCTAATCATCGGAACAACTTACCTCGGATTTTCCCAAGCCTTGTCTTTCGGACTCGTCTCATTTGTTGGCATTCTAGTTATTGCCTGTCCCTGCGCCCTTGGGCTAGCCACCCCAACAGCGATTATTGTGGGAGTCGGCAAGGGGGCCAAAGAAGGAATTCTAATAAAAGACGCAGCGACACTAGAAAAACTTCACAAAGTAAATACGGTAGTGGTTGACAAAACAGGCACTATTACCAGAGGCAAACCGACACTCGTAGAAATAGAAAATTTTTCCAACCTACAAGACAATGATCTAATTTCGATTCTGGCTTCACTAGAAAATAAATCTGAACACCCGCTTGCCAAAGCGGTAATAAAATATACACAAGAACACAAAATTAATTTATCGGAAGTTTCAGATTTTAAAAATCTAGAAGGAAAAGGACTCCAAGGGAAAATTAATAACCAAGAATATTTCGCGGGGAATTTAAAACTTCTTGAGGACATTAAGATTTCCTTCGACAAAGAAAAATTAGAAAAATTTACCTCCCAAGGAAAAACACCAATTATCTTGGCAAACAAAGAAACTGTTCTGGGTTTTGTAATGGTAGCCGACGAGATAAAAACGGAATCAGTTGAAGCAATAAAAAATCTTCATCATCTAGGTATTAAAATCGTAATGTTGACCGGCGACGATGAACGGACAGCTAAGTATATTGGCTCACTAGTTGGCATTGATAATGTAGTGGCCAATGTTCTCCCGGCAGACAAGCTCAAAAAAATAAAAGAACTACAATCAAAAGGAGAGGTGGTGGCCATGGCTGGTGACGGAGTCAACGATGCTCCAGCTCTTGCCCAGGCGGATGTTGGCATTGCAATGGGGACAGGAACAGATGTCGCAATTGAATCGGCTGGTATTACCCTACTTGGTGGTGACATCTCTAAGTTAGTCAAAGCGATAAAACTATCCAAAATAACCATGCGGGGAATCAAACAAAATCTATTTTGGGCCTTTATTTATAATATTGTCGGCATTCCTTTGGCAGCCGGAGTCTTATACCCAGTATTCGGCTGGTTATTAAATCCGATTTTTGCTGGCCTAGCCATGGCCCTATCTTCGGTTTCAGTAGTCTCCAACTCTCTTAGAATCAAAACTAAAAAAATATAAACAATGACAAACTTAAACCAAAAATATACCTTTCATGTTCACGGGATGCACTGTAACGCCTGTGTCTTGCTAACAGAAAACGAACTGGGAGATCTACCAAATATCACTCAAGTCAAATCAAGCTTAAAAAACCATTCGATAGAAATAGTGGGAAATTTTGGTGACAAAACTCTAGAGCAAATTGCTGAGGAGCTTACTATCCCCCTCAAACCACATGGCTACACCGTCTCCATAGACAAACAAAAACACGAACTAAACTGGAAAGAATTTAAAGTGGCTATTCCGATTGCTTTAGGATTTGTTATTATTTTTGTCGCCCTACAAAAGATGGGAATTGTGAACCTGATTAATGCCAGAACGGTGACTTATGGAACGGCTTTTGTAATTGGTCTCATTGCCTCTCTTTCTAGCTGTATGGCTGTCGTTGGAGGCTTACTCCTTTCCATGTCCGCCACCTTTGCTAAAGAAGGAGCTAAAATAAAGCCTCAACTAATATTCCATCTGGGAAGATTGGTATCGTTCTTTATTTTAGGTGGAGTAATTGGCATCATTGGATCAGCTTTCACTCTCAATTCCACGGTAACTTTTATCTTGAATCTAGTTATTGGTCTAGTGATGCTTATTCTTGGCATTAATTTACTAGAGACCTTTCATTGGGCAAAAAAACTCACACCCTCGATGCCGAAATTCTTAGCTAAGCGCGCCCACCGTGTCTCAAAATTAAATCATTCTCTAACCCCTTTGTTGGTGGGGATAGCGACTTTCTTTCTACCTTGTGGATTTACTCAGTCAATGCAACTTTATACCCTGACCACTGGCAACTTTCTTCAAGGAGGTTTAACAATGTTAACCTTTGCTCTTGGCACTCTACCCGCTCTAGCTCTAATTAGCTTTAGTTCTTTCCGTTTTGAAAAAAGTCCCAAAAAGAGAATTTTCTTCAAAACGGCTGGCTTAATTGTTATTATGTTTGCTCTCTTTAATATCATCAACAGTTTAGTCATCATCGGAGTACTATCGCCCGTTTTCAATTTCTAATATAATCAACGATATGAAACAAACCACCATAGCCCTTATTATTGCGATCATCCTAATCGGCGGAACCTTGACTTTTGTTCTAAAAAATCCACCAACAGTAGAAAAATCGAAAAACGAAACCGAATATTCTTTGCCTGCCAACAATGTTAGTCTAGTAGATGGCAAACAGGTGGTAGAAATTACAGCCAGAGGTGGCTATCAACCAAGAAAAAGTGTAGCTAAGGCGGGTCTTCCAACTATTATCAGATTTAATACTAATGGCACATTTGACTGTTCTTCGTCAGTTCGAATTCCCAGTCTAAATATAAGTAAAATTTTACCCTCTTCTGGAATCACCGACATAGAAATCGGAACCAGTGCAGTTGGTACTTTAGCAGGAACTTGTGGCATGGGCATGTATCCATTTGAAATAGAATTCCAAAGTTAATTCAAAAAACTCGCCAATTGGCGAGTTTTTTGTTTGACCTTAGATTGCGAAAAGGCTCATTTTAGCGTATATTTTAGCAAGAAAATGCATGCGTAGCTCAGTTGGTAGAGCCGTCGTCTTATACACGACTGGTCCCTGGTTCGAGTCCAGGCGCATGCACTAAAATCTCAAACAATCACCATCTTTAATATCACCCACCCTTATCCTTTTTAGAGAATAGACGCAAGCAGTTGTTCCCAGTTTATTACCCAAATCTTCAGCTAGAACGCGAATATAAGTACCGCTCGTACAAAATACTCGACATTTAACCAAGGTAAAAAAATGTTCCTTGGTTAAAAGTTTTATCCATCGTTCAACAATCTCCGCCTGACGAAATTCTCCATTTACCATTTCTATTTTTCTCTTTATTTCGTTTAAAAGATCGCTAGATGAAATTTTTTGCTGATTCAAAAATTTAAGACTTTTTATTTCTACTTCTTTAAAACTTCCAGACTGACCAGCCAATATAGGGGAAGAATATTTTGGATAAACTTGTTTCTTTTTACCAATCAAAGAATCTAAAACTGAGACAAGTTCTGATGAGGTAAATTCTTTTTTTACCTCAGATAATTGTGCCAAACCCATCACATCTCCTGTGTCCGCCCCTACTCCTAGCAAAAATTCCACTTCATATTCTTTATCCAAACCAAGATACTTCTCCTTATTCTTACATTCTTCCCCTACCAACACGACTAGCACTCCTTCAGCCATTGGATCTAACCGCCCAGCATAAGTCATTTTTTCAGTTGAAAAATCCGGGAACTTAACCCGGATTCGTTCAATCACTTCCAGAGGAGTTTCCCCGACTCGCTTATAAATATTAAATGATTTCGGTTTCAACGCCATCTTGGGTAATCACTAGTTCTTCTTGTGGCTCATCTTTACGAGAAGTTTTGGGTTTAATTCCATTTAAGATTAGAAGTTTTTCAAATTCCTCCCGTTCTAATGTTTCCACCTTAATCAGTTCAAGAGACATCATATCCAAAGCTTTCTTTTGTGTCGACAAAACCTCTGTGGCGCGGTCCAAGCCCTCCTTCATAATTCGTGAGACTTCTGCATCAATCGCCGAACCAACCGACTCCGAAGAATAACGATCTCCCATCGCCACCGGGGACATGGACATTTTTGAACCAGCCTCAAAAGCAACGGGTCCAATTTTATCACTCATCCCATAACGAGCAACCATATCACGAGCTAAAGCTGAGGATACTTGAATATCGTTAGAGGCTCCAGTGGTCATATCACCAAAAATCATTGTTTCAGCCGCATAACCAGCCAAAGAAACAGCGATGTCATCTAGAAATTCTTTGCGCGATTGTAATTTGCGATCTTCAAATGGCAGTTTCAAAGTATACCCAGCGGCATAACCACGAGAAACAATAGAAACTTTATGGACAGGATCAGAATTAGGTAAGACAGAAGCCACTAAAGCATGTCCCATCTCATGATAAGCGGTAATTTTCTTTTCTTGTTTGGAAAGAATATGACTTTTACGTTCTGGACCCAACATAACTTTTTCCACCGAACGAATAAGATCATACTGACTAATTTTCTTACGATCTTCACGTGCGGCCAGAATAGCCGCTTCGTTCATTAGATTAGCTAAATCAGCTCCAGAAAAACCAGGGGTTCGTTCCGAAATAACCTGCAAATTCACATCCTCACCTAATGGTTTTTTCTTGGCATGAATAGCTAAAATTTCTTGCCGATCTTTAATATCTGGAGCATCCAAAGTCACTCGTCGGTCAAAACGACCAGGGCGCAACAAAGCCGGATCCAAAACATCGGGACGGTTAGTAGCCGCCATAACAATCAATTTCTCATTAGGCTCAAAACCATCCATCTCCACCAAAATTTGATTTAGAGTTTGTTCACGCTCATCATTACCTCCCCCCATACCACTGCCACGATGACGGCCAATTGCATCAATTTCATCGATAAAAATAATAGCTGGAGCAATATTCTTTGCCATCTTAAATAAGTCACGGACGCGAGAAGCTCCCACTCCCACAAACATTTCCACGAATTCCGAACCAGACAAATATAAAAATGGTACGGCTGCTTCACCGGCAACAGCTCGGGCCAGTAAAGTCTTGCCTGTTCCGGGTCCACCCATCAACAAAACACCCTTAGGAATACGAGCGCCAATCTCCAAGAATTTTTTGGGGTTTTTAAGAAAATCAACAATCTCTTTCAATTCTTCTTTTGCTTCTTTAACTCCGGCCACATCTTTAAAAGTAACTTTTTGACTGAGATCGTTTGGATCAACTAAGCGGGCTCGAGACTGACCAAAAGTAAAAGCTTGCATACTCGCCCCCTTCACTTGACGAGACAGAAGCCAAATAATAAAACCAATCATCAAAAAAGATAAGAGAAAGGGGGTAAGAGTAGCCAACCAAAAACTGAAACTGGACTGATCTTTAACTTCAATCGCCACCTTATCCATCGCTTCCACTGTCACACCATAATTTTTTAAAGTATCAGAAATACTAGATTCTACTTCTTTCTTAGAATTTTTTTGAGTTTTATCAGTATAAGTAATATTAACCTCGTCTCCTTTAACAATTAGCTTAGACACCTGACCAGCGGAAATATCTCGAGCAACCTGAGAAATAGGGATAACTTCCGTAGCTGTCTTATCTTTACCAGAAAAAAGAGTAAAAGCGCTAACTACCAACATCAAAATCAAAAGACCGGTGATAATTTGTTGGGCAAACTTACCAGCCAACCGGCCTGGGCGTTCGCTTTTCATATTTAAATTATCTTTATGTTTAGCCATATTTTTATCAGTTAAAGTTAAAAGTCCTCTCAAATGAGCTTTGATTATACAATAAATGGACATCAATTGAAAGCACTCTTCTGACCAAAAAAATGGTGGGGATTTTACAGAAAAACAAAAAACCGCCCTCGGGCGGTTTTTTGTTTTTCTTGATTAGGCGCGCTGTACGTTTACAGCATTCAAACCCTTTGGAGATTCCTCTGTTTCGAAAGAAACAGCATCACCTTCGCGAAGTTCATCAAAGTTTACACCTACCAACGAATTGCTGTGGAAGAACAAGTCCTTCGCCAAGCCTTCGCCAGAGATGAAACCATAACCTTTGTCAGTCAATTTCTTGATTGTTCCAGTCATTGATTTTTTTTACTCTACTAAATACAAAAATAGTCTATGAAAATCGACACTCTTTTTTTCTCACCACACTCTTTTGTAATTTAAGTATAGCAGAAATGAGATAGAATGTCAAATAAAAACCCCTCACCCGGCGGTGGGTAAGGGGCGGTCAAACGACCAATAGGACTAAGCTTTTTTTGTCCGAAGACTAATCAGCCCAGTCAAACTAATGAGATACAAAATCTGGTGGGTCCAATCAAAGCATTTTTCGAAACGAGTCAGAGCTTGTGGTTCATAACCAGGAGAAAAGTGATGGTTGTTATGCCAACCTTCCCCCATAGTTATAATCGCCAACAAAAGTGAGTTACGACTCTGATCTCCCGTTTGATAACGTTGCGTCCCCCACATGTGGGCCAGAGAATTTATCGAGAATGTCCCGTGGTAGAGAAAGAAGGTGCTGGTAAAAAACCCTCCACACAACATGGGCCAGCCACCGAACCACAGACAGACAAGACTCAAAACAACAGGCATGATTAGATAGCCCAGTCGTCGATCCAAGAAAACCAATTCAGGGAAACGAACCAAATCGGGAATTAGACGAGAATCGGTTTTATCAAAACGACGACACAAAATCCAACCCAGATGCGACCAGTAAAATCCGCGCAAGAAACGAGAGTGGACATCTTCTTCCGTGTCAGAATGTTTATGATGATGACGGTGATGTGACGCCCACCACAAGACACCCTTTTGTGCTGAAGAAGTAACCAGCAGAGCCATGAGAAACTGCACCCCGCGAACAAATTTTTCTCCCCAACGCGGAGTGATGACAAATGACCGATGAGAAAAATACCGATGCTGAAATCCGGTGATAAAAAACATCCGGACAAAATAAAGAGAGATCATTACCACCGCGACCGACCAACTCGTAAAAACATAACGCAGGCCATAAATCCCTAACAGATTAACAATCATAAAAGGAATCGCTGCTAGCCAATTTGGCTTTTCTCCTAGTTCCAGGGACCGTTCATTTGAACCAATCATTTTGAGATTCTCCTTATGTAATGTACTTAGCCTGTCTTAAATATATCATGAAAAAACATAAGTCACGCAAAACTGACCAGAAAAAATATCTTCATAAATCTTTACTTTACCTTCAAAAGGTATACCATAAAAAATAGACAAGTAACCTATATACAGCCTGGTCGGTCTCTGATCATGAGACACAGAAAGGAATTGTTATGGGTCTGGCAAAAAGGTCCGTCATCTTGATTGTTGAGGACGATCAGTGCATCCGAGACTTGTGTCGGATGATTCTGAAGAGCTCAGGAAAGCCCATCGATGTCCTCGAAGCTTCCAACATAATGGAGGCTGAAACAATCATCAGGAACAATGAACCAATCGATTTCGCTATCCTCGACGGAAATGTCCCTGGGGGACGCACGACAACCGAGCTGGCCAAAGACATTCGCCAGCAAAACCCTCACTGCTTTATGATCGCCGCCTCTTGTGATGAGTGCAAGAGAACCGAACTCATCAATGTGGGTGGTTGCAATCAAGCCGTGTGTAAAGACGAGGTGCCTTACTTCATCATCGAGATGATCAAAAAAAACTCCCCATAGGGAGACCAAAAACTCACAGTCCGCGAATACATTTCGCGGACTTTTTTTGTGGAGATGGTGGGAATCGAACCCACGTGCAAATAATAATCTTTTGTGAATCTACATGTGTAGGAGGTTTAGGGGTTTTAAACTAGCTAGCTCTAAGCCGCCAAAATACTAACTAGTCGAGTTTCTATTCCACCGAAGTGGCTTTGGGGTTGAGTCGAAACATTCTCAAATCCTAGCTCGCAGTTTATGACACCCGTTCAAATCTATCGAGCATCCAAATGAACGGACGGTCAGCTTAGGCTAAAGCGAAAGCTGGCATATAAGGGGATGCTATCCCCTTTGAAGTTTTTGCACTTCTTTTTCCTAACATATATTACGAATCTTGTTAGAATCTTCGACATGCACACAAAAGGGAAATTAATTGTCTAGGCCAATCATCCCCAATTCTTTTTTCAACGTTCTATCTAAAACTCTTCAAATCACGATGAATCTCGCGATCGGTTTCTCTCTTCTTAATATCTTCACGCTTATCAAACTTCTTCTTATTTTTGGCTATTCCAAAAGACAGCTTAATAAACCTTCCTTTATTATACAACGATAAAGGGATTAAAGTCAATCCCTTCTCGCTTTCTCGGCCAGTCAAATACCTTAGCTCAGCTTTAGTCAGCAAAAGACGCCTTACTCGCTCTGGATCATAGCTTTTAGGGACATTAGTAGCTTGAAAAGCGGGAATAGTCGCCCCCACCAAAAAAGCCTCGTTACCACGAATTTTGACATAGGAGCCCTCTAAAGACCCCCTTTTAGCACGGATAGACTTGGACTCCGAACCCAAAAGCTCAATCCCGGCCTCGTATTTGTCGCCTATTTCATAGTTGAAACCAGCCTTTTTATTGTCTACTAGTGACATAGATTAATCTTAACAGTCAAGCCGAAAAATGGCAAAAAATAAAGGGGTTTTAGACTCAAACGATATTGACAATAGACCTTAAATAGCTTAGTATTACCCTATTCCCTGGTTTTAGTGGCTAAAACACTTCTCTTTAAGAAGTGTTCGCCCGAACAAATTTTAGTAAAAATTTGTTTTAGGGGGTTTTATCTAGCATATACTTGAAAGACATAATTCATATAAATCATCAAATAAGATCCAAAGAGTTACGTGTTCTCACCGATGATGGTGAAAATCTTGGGGTCATCTCTCTTGCCGAGGCTTTAAGTAAAGCCGAGGAGCTGGGATTAGATTTAATTGAAATATCTCCTAATGCCGTTCCACCGGTCGCGAAGATCATGGATTACGGAAAATATCAGTATATCCAACAAAAAAAGGAGAAAGAAGCCCGAGCCAAGAGTCACACGACCGAGACAAAATCTCTGCAGGTGAAAATTGGTACTGGTGATAAAGATTTGGAGATTAAAGCCAAAAAAGCCTCTGAATTTCTAAAAGATGGTCACCGCGTTAAAATTGACCTCTTCCTCCCTGGACGTTCCAAGTACTTTAACTTTCAATTTTTGCAGGAACGTTTAGATCGTATTCTTAAGCTAATTACTGAAGACTACAAAATCGCCGATCCTGCTAAAAAAAGCCCTAAGGGACTAACTACTGTCATCGAAAGACAGTTAGTAAAAAAAGTCACCCTGGACAAACCAAACGATACAGTAGAAATAGAAGAAAAGTCAGAACAAATTTAATAATATGAAAACAAACAAGTCATTCTCCAAACGCCTAAAAGTAACCAAGAAGGGTAAGATTTTAGGACGCATTGCGGGACAAAACCATTTCAATGCCCGAGCCAAACGCTCGACCCAACTGAACCACAAAGGAACAGCTGATTTTTCCATGACTAACAAGCAGATTAGTAGATTTTTGCCAAACGCTTAATTTAATACCATGCCAAGAGTAAAAAGAGGAACAATTGCTAATAAGACTCGAAAGAATACCCTAAAACGTACTAAGGGTTATCGTTTTGGACGCAGCACCAAAGAGCGCGAGGCTAAAGTCGCCATCGTAAAAGCTGGAGTAAATGCCTTTGCTCATCGCCGCGACAAAAAGAATGACTTCCGCCGTCTCTGGACGGTAAAAATTAGTGGAGCCGTCAAAAAGGAGGGATTATCGTACAGTAAGTTCATCAATCTATTGAAAGTAAAAAATATTGAACTGGACCGCAAAGTAATGGCCGACCTAGTGCAAAACAATCCCGAGACTTTTTCTAAGCTTGTAGCCTCAGTTAAATAAGATTCCTAAAAAATAACCCCTCGACTAAATCGAGGGGTTATTTTTTAGGAACGACACTACCTAAGACCAAGGATTGTCCCAACGGAGACCAAAATATTGGCCAATTGATTAAATAAGTTATAAGCCAATCCATAAGAAAAGGACATACTCGAGGAAGCAGTATTACCAGACAAGTCATAGGCTTTAGCGAAAATAATATGAGAACCAACAGAAAGTTTTTTGGTGTTTATGGTGGCGCTGTAAGGCATACTAGTGTCAGTGATAAATGGAGCAGTTGCACTATCTAGATAAAATTCAACCTTTGCCACCCCAACATTATCCGACGAAGAAGCCGTAAAAGTTTTATTCTTGTTACTTATTACCGACGGTCCCTTTATTGTTACCAATGGTGGAATAGTATCTACAAGACTAGCATTTTTAACAATTACATTAAGTGGTCCAGCTATTCCAACATTTCCCACTATGTCATAAGCTTTAGACTTAAGTGAGTAAACTCCATCAACTACAGTCTTAGTATCCCAAGCAAAAACGTAAGGGGTCACTGATTTAGTTGTTTTTAAGACATTATCTAAATAAAATTCCACACTAGAAACTCCAAGATTGTCGGTTGCATTTACCGAAACATTTACAACACCAGAGACTGTCGAACTAGCTGCTGGACTGACAATAGTCACAACCGGAGCAACATCATCCAGATTAGGAATATCGACATTTATTCCCACTGGGTCAGAGATAGCATTATTACCAGAGGTATCGTAGACCTTAGCTGTCCAGCGGTGAGCACCATTATTAGTAGAATTAATGTTCCAATTATAGGAATAAGGAGCACTATTTATAGTTCCTTTTATCGTATCATTGTCATAGAATTCTACTCGCGCAATCCCTACATTATCACTGGCTAAAACAGAAATTGGTAGAATCTGAGATGAAATATAGGTAGATCCAGAAACAGGATTAGTAATTGAGACTAAGGGCGAAATAAGATCGGGAGAATTACGAAACTGAGAAACTGTGGGGGCGGTGTTATTTAAAGTAAGAGAATTATTAGCCTCATTTACACCAGTTGGTATGCCATCATACAAAACAGCAGGATTAGAAAAATAATTAATCCTCGTCCCTGGTGAATAAGACATTATACTGCGAAAAACAGCCCCGCTAGATCCCGCCCAACGCCAACCGTACGAATAAGGATAGGCTCCAGCGCTTGAAGCATTCGCCACATCATGAGCGGCACCCATATTGTGTCCGAGTTCATGAGCAAAACTATGATTACTAATACAACCACGAGCCACCACAGAAAAAGCTGAGGAAGCAAAGGACAAAGAAACTGAACGCATTAGATAAGCTGTCCCACAGACAGACCCAATATTTTGCCCAATTAAATTTACCAGATCTGCTCCATATGTATTTCTTAGATTGTGGACTTCATCCATATAGCCATCTGAAGTTCCAGCCAAACGTGATAAATCAACATGGGAATCACCTGTCTCGGTATAACCAGCAACTTCATAGGGGTCACCATTAGGACCGACGAGATTTAGTTTTATTTTTACCCCACTATTCAAGTAAGCTTGATTAGCCTTATCTACAGCCAAACGAATGTTAGATGTTATCCCAGAAACTCCCCCGGCGGCTATTCTGGCGGCTGGAGTGTAAACGACCAAGACATCCACTATTGTATTTCCACTAGAGTCAACTGAAGACGAAGAAGTATCTAAAGTTCCAGTACTAACAATATCGTTATCAACCAACAAGGTATCATCGTACGGAGGCAGTTTATCTTCATTGATCTCACTAACAACATGTTTACCGTTGGAAACGGGTCTAACCTCATACAAACCATCAGACGAAGAAATATCTATTGAGGAGGCATCTCCCTCTCTAGTCCAATAAAATTTTCCCGCCCGATCACGATTAATAGTACCAATCAAAGTGAAACTAGTTGGTAACCGGAAAATAATTTCTTCAACCCGTCCTTTAAATTTAGCATCAGAAAAAAGAGGAATATCTATCTGGACGCCTTTTTTTAATTTAGTCCCATCGAGTAAGGAGTTGTTAATTTTAAAAGTTTTTTCCCTCTTTACCGCGTTAGAAAAAGAATTAGCGTGCTCATTAGAATTTGGCTGTTCCACAAACAAACCTGATATTTCTGTACAACTCACATTGCTTGTTGAACTGTTATCTGACGAATCGAGACAGCTAACAAAAAGTCCAGCGGTCATTTGGTTCTGAATCCGTGCTAGTATTTTCTCTAAGCCAAAAAAAGAAATATTTTTTGTTAAAATTGGAACAAGAATAAACACCAATACGAGCGAAGCTACAATTTTCTTAAACATGATTTAGTAAAAAATTAATATTAAAAACTATAAACTTAGAATGATAACAAAAAAAAGAACACTTGCTTAAAAAATACGGTGATTAATAACATTATAACATATAAAATAAGAAAATTTATCTCCCCTTTACCAAAAACCCCAAGCTTTAGAGCTTGGGGTTTTTAAAATAACCTTAATCCAAAATCTAGCGTTTCAGACCATTAAGGATAGTCTGAAGTGATTGCAAAAGATTAGCCATCTGATTCACAGAGGAAATGTTCAACCCTGTAGAACCCGAGGCTGGAGCCGTAAAACTAACATTAATCACTTTATCCTGATTAAGATTGACTAAACACGATTCAAAGGTTTCACCGTAAATAGAAGTCCAAGTAGATTTTGAGTTACAACTATTACCCCAACCACCAAAAGTTCCCCGAACAATCGCTTTATTATCTGGTTTCAAGAGTCCTGTATGGGAAGCAACTAGAGTGATAATTGTGCCATTTGGATAAGTCTGGGAACAGGCGGTACCGGTCCAAATCTTAGCATTAGCAACCTCTTCCTGCTGTCCACAATTGAACTCAATTGCACTTATACCCTGAGCATTATTTTTTCCACCAATTACATAACCAGTAGATTGGTTATCGATATTAATTGTCAAAGTACGAGGTACATCAGACTCAACAGTACGAGTTTTAACATTGAAATAAGTATCAACGGTATTATTCCAAGTGTTTTGTTCGTTCATTGAAGCCGGTGGATAAATCTTGAAGTTTACATTGTTTCGCCCAGGGAAAATTTTATTGGCAGGGACCGTAATAGCGGAGGTATTACCAGTCATTTTGTTTATACTGAAAGTTACTCCATTAACAATCCAATAACCAGTAACATCAGCTAAGGATGTCTGACTTGGATTGTTAACTTCTACCGTAAAAGTAACCTGACTATCTTCATAGATATTCTCAAGAGATGGATTGGAACTAATCGTCTGAGAAACCGACAAATCTACAGATGTTGGCGGAGCCACTACTGACTTAGTCGCCCAACAAGAGACAGGAATTCCTCCATTAGTACCCAAACAATTCCACGCCCACCCAGTAGTTGTTGTTCTCATATCCGCACTGGTCCCTCTGGAGCAAGTGAGACTTGAGTCTGGCTGAGTAGGATATGACTGACCATTAGCTGAACCACACCAGCCGTTAGTAGGAGTAGTCGCAGCCGCCACCGTGACAACATTCTTAGCCTCTACCGTCCGTGCCACCGGATTACAAGGAGCTCTCACACAAGTAACACTCGCATAATAAGAAATTCTAAAAGTGACATCGTATGATCCAGCTCTGGCATAAGAATGGGTTCCGCGAATATTTGAGGTAGCGACAGCTGGGTTAGTAATATTTTGGAAACCAGAACCATCTCCCCAATCAATAGAGTAAGTATAGCCAGGACCAGAAGAAGAGGCTAAACTGGCAGTCCAAGTTCCTGTCTGACCAGCGGTGATAACGTTTGGTCCAGTAAAGGAACTGATGACCGGGTTAGCGACAGGGAAAATATTAGATGTACTTCCCTTAAGGGTAAAATAATCATCACTTAAATCACAAAGGGACTTTCCTGACAGGCCATCTCCAGAAGGAGATTGATTATCATCACAAACATTTATCTTGTATTGCCCGGAATTCATAGCTCTTATTGTCCCAGCTGGGATAATAAAGGAATTCCCACCAATCGTACTATTAAGGTTTGGAGAAACATACTTATCTCCATCAATCGGACTATATAAATGAACTTTTACTGACTGAGAATTATAATTTGACTGCCAAGAAACTTGTAGATCATTCGAATAATAAATTTCACCACCGTTTGGAGTCGTAACAGTTAGAGAGGGCTCATTTGTCGTATTTCCTACCTGCAAATAAACAGTATTACTGCGACCCGTTGTTGGGTTTACAACATAAACATAATGATTTCCAGGAGAAAGCGGTTGAGAGCCAAACAATAAACTATCTCTGCTGGCAGGTAAAGCAATATCTGGCTGTTTTGCATAGACAGAACCGTCAACGTAGACTACGGAATTACCGTCTAGTCTTTCACCATTTACCCGATAAAGCATCCCAACTTCATTTTTACCCATTTCAATAGCAGAAGTAAGATATGGACCCTTTTCTCCAACGACATAAGCTGATGGACTACTGTAAGGACCCACTTCAACTCCCACTGGATTAATATTATTAGCAACATCGTTTACGTCACGGAAGTAAGAAAGATGAGACAACATTCCCTTATAAACTCCCCCAAACATTAATCCGGTGTCATAAGAAACTGTCTGCGTAAAGGAGTAAGGAGTGCCCTCACTGAGTTTATAGTAAGAATTACCAAGCCTATCAGTGACAACTGGAGCGTTCATAGTAAAAGAGATCGCAGTACCCTGTGTTGGTAAATTCTTGCCAGACATACTTTTAGCGTAAAAGCCTAAACTGCCGGACTGTTGGTAAACATAGGAATCTCCACCTCTAGAATTCAGAACTCCTCTCGCCGTAATAGTTAGCGCTGAGCGCGAAGTGTACCCATCCCGATAATTTTGACTGATAGATAGTGTTGGTATTCCCTGAATATAAGCTTCTCCGCCACTATTTTGTTGATTTCCCGCTGCTACAGAAAAAAATTCGGAATATGCTATATCTCCCCCACCTTTGCCTCCCCCGTTATATTGTCGCTGAATGGCTAATTGAGCTCTAGACGAAGCCTCCTTAGGGGTCCATGAAAAACTGCATACCCCTTTGCCATAACCAGGACATCCCGCCTGTTCTTGAGTAAGTCCAGAAACAATAAAATCTTTCCCGCTATCTAAGAATTCGGTTATATTGAAGGAATCATTTCCACTCCATGAACCACCCCAATTAACCATATAGGCAGTTCCCGCTTTAACCACCTCTCCGGCTTTTGGATCAATAAAACTCATTGTCGTTGATGGTGGAACAACAACACACCCCGCATTTTTTGCTGATACTGCTGCCCTCGTAAGAGGACCGAAGTATCCAGTTAATGGAATACCATTTGCTCTCTGAAACTTAATAAGAGCCAGCTTGGTTTCATTACCGAAGTAAGGGGTCGTCGGAAGACTAGAACCAACTTCTCTGTTTAAAAATAATTGTAAGTCCCTGACATCGTCGCCCACACTTCCCACCCATAAATCACGGGTAAAGGTGTAACAGGACGGAGTAGGGGTGACTGGTGGAATGTCAACTGTTCCTCCGCCCCCACCAACCAGAGCTGCAATCTGAGCCTGCAAACTAGCAATTATAGCTTGAAGCTCAGCAACAGTCTGAGCTTGAACTGAAAAAGGCACAACGATCATCATAAAGACGAACAGCAGTGCCAAAATAACTTTTTTCATATTATTAAATTAAACTAAAAATTAAAAATTATTAAAATGAGTTGTCGAATTTTATCGACAACCCAAGTATACACCCGTTTAACAGATAGACAAAAAAAGTGGGGGGTGGATAACCAAAATGATAACCAAAAAAACCGCCATAAGGCGGTTTTTATTATTTTATTTAGATACTAGCCAACTCCTCTTTAGCCTTAGTGACCATGGCAATCATTTTTTCCACCAAAATCTTGGGGTCTTTTTCAAAAACCACCATCTTATTCTCCCGAAAACTGTTGTCCATAATCATTTTTATCACTTCATCGGTCATCCACGGTCCTTCGAGAACCCCCAAAGGCTTATGATCCTCAAAAGCGACGGTGAATTCGTGAATGGTGCCAATCCGGCCACAGCCCAAAATCACAGCGTCAGTAGTGCGTGTCAACAAAATATCGCGACCCGGAAAACCTTGTCCGGTATAAACAATAAAATCCATATAGTCTAAAGGAAGACCATAGCTTTCCACATGCTCTTTTTCGGTCGCCGCGGGTGATAATCCAAGAGAAAAACCTCCCGCCTCTTTTGCCCCCTTAGCCGACCACAGCGGAAAACCTGTTGTCGCTCCAGTAACAATCACTGCCCCTTGGCGGGCAATTTCTTGCCCTACAGCCAAAGCCATATCTAAAGAACCGTCACCACAATGGCTAGTCTCCGCCGCTCCCGAAACACAAATTTTTACTCTTAAATGTGGGCTACGAGCATCTTTTTTATCAGACAATAATTTATCTAAAGTTTCTTTATCCATCTTTTTTTAAATTTCTAATTTTTAAAATCCAAACCATCACAAAGAATTAAAGCTCGATCTTGAAAGTTTCTTGATACTTAGGTGCCACCGCATCAATTCCCAAGTAATCACGCAAACGCTGGACTAAAAACAGTGAGGACTTAGGCTCGCCCATCACGACAAAAACTTTTTTAACCTTATCGACAGTATTATGAACAAATTCAAATAAGCCGTCGGAATCTTTATGAGCCGAATAACCACTAATACTAGTTACCTTAGCGTTGACAGGAATATCTTCTCCTAAAATTTTCACCACTCGGGTTCCGTCCTGAATCAAGCGACCCAAACTGCCCACACTCTGATAGCCTGCCAAGAGAATCGTATTTTTAGCATCGGGCAAATATTTTCTCTCGTGGTGAATAATTCGTCCACCATTAGACATGCCGGAACCAGCTAAAATAATTTTTTTACTATTCGATTCATCTATCGCCTTAGAATCGTTAGTCGACATTGTCTCACGAAACTGGGCGAAATGGAAAATACCATCACCCCCCTTAATCACGGAATTAGTTTCTTTGTTTAAATAATCGCTATATTTTTTATAGATCTCCGTCACTTTTATCGCCATCGGAGAATCGAGGAAAACGGGCACCAGCGGAATACGCGAGTTTTCCATCATATTTTCTATCTCATAAAGAAGCTCCTGCGTCCGCTCAATAGAAAAAGCGGGAATGAGCAAGACTCCACCCTTACGCATGGTTTCTTCAATGACATCCTCAAGTTTATCCCGGCGCTCTCCCCGATCCTCATGATTGCGATCGCCATACACACTTTCCATAATCAAATAATCGGCATCGGTTACTACCTCAGTATCTTTCAACAGTGGAGCTGGCGAGTTACCCAAGTCGCCCGTAAACAAAATTTTCTTACCGTTATAATTAAATTCCACCATCGCCGAACCTAAAATATGACCGGAATCTCGTAAAATAACCGTAAAATCACCAATTTTAATCGGCTGATGATAGCCAACAGTCTCCCACTGATTCATTAAAACAGTGACATCTTTTGCTCCATAAAGTGCCTCTGTCACCTCAACATGCTTGTTGTCTTTATGATTTTTATCAGTCTGGCTATTGCGCACATCCCGTTCCATTAGGCCAATAGTATCAGCAAAAGAAACATCAGAAATTTCCTTTGTTGGTGGGGTGGAATAAACTGGACCAGTAAAACCTTGTTTAACCAGAAGAGGTAAACGGCCAATGTGATCCATATGGGCATGAGTAATAAAAACCGCATCGATGGTCTTAGGATCATAAGGCAAAGGCTCCAGGTTCATCTTTTCATCCTTGTTAGAACCCTGAAAAAGACCACAGTCTATCAAAATTCGCAGGGTCTTACCGCCCATTTCCGTTTCCAATAAAAAATTAGCACCGGTCACACTTTCGGTACCGCCACAAAAAGTTATTTTAACTTCTTTAGTTTGTGATTGTGAATCCATAAGACAAATAATCCAACTGATAAACTACCAATGATTCCGAAAAACAAATCTCGTAAAATATTTAAAGGGCTAAAAGCAACAATTCGGTCAACGAATAATTCAAAGACTTCCCAACCAAGACCAATCGTTAAAATAAAGCCGAAGTTAAGCAAGAAAAATAACCTCCAACTAACCACGGCAATTTCACTCCGCGTTTTTTCTGGTTCCTTTTCTCTGTGCCATAACCAATACACATAGGCTGACACTAAGCCAATGGCGATGCCACCTACCAAATGCATCAGAATATCAAACTGCGGATAACGCCAATACAGATAATATTGATAAGCAATTTTATCCAAAATACTTAGGATAAAAAGATCCATCACCCCAGCCAATAAAAGCCATTTTCGGTACATTGTCTTAAATTGTAACAATAAACCAGGTAAAATCAAAATTCCCAAGAAAAAACCGCTTATTAAATAAACGGTTTTTTCTTAAGGTTACTTGGAGCTTACCCTAGCTCTTGCTAGGTGGGTGACCGCAACCGAAGTGGAGTCAGACAATTACATAAATGCTTTCGTCATCATCCAACGGCAATATAAATCTCCCTAAAAGAACAAATAGTCTAGATAATACCCCAAGCAACCTTAGTTCAATTATATAACGACAGCAGTGAAAAACCAATTAAAAAAATAAACAAATTATTACCGCCCGCAGAAAACATATTTAATAAAAACAGATTTTGTGTCCTATCTCCGCAGCCAAGCCGTCGGGATTTTCAAACACCGCACTCCGATAAAAAAAGCCCGACCAGAGCAAAGCTTGGTCGGGCAAACGAACATATCGGCCGATTAATTAGAACAAAGAACAATGGCTCAGACACTAGCCCTTTCCACCCTGGCCACTGCGTCCCACCATCAGGTAAAACCTGTTCGGGTCCCAGACATACCATTCGGGAATAGCCACCGGACCGTTCGATTTGGTCACGGTAATCATAACCGAATGATAGCCGGCCGGCACCTCAAAGTTGAGAACCTGGGAAGGACTACTCCACGACTTATCCAACAGTACCAGACGTTGGCCGGGAGCGGTAAAAACTTCAATTTGAAGCCGCCCAGCGAAGTCCAACAAGGCACCGTACAGAGCTGAAGTCTGCAGATCTCCCGGCTCCACAATATACACTGCGGCCGGGACAAGTTTCCCCTCCTCAACAATGGACGTATTGTAATGTCCATCGCCACGAGGGTCGTAGAAGCCTTTCTCGAACTTAATCGAGTTCACGCCACTTTCCCACTGAAAGTTTGCGATGCTACCACGTGGTTCAGTTGAAGATGGCAGATCACCGTAACTGAAACTGGGGATAGTCAAAATTGTCGCCTGTCCATTGAACAAGTCGACAACTCGACCGCCGTACAACGTGGATGGGTCGAGCCAGGCCACAAAACCTCCACGGTCTGAGCTATAGCCAAAGGGCACTCCACCCCAACCATCAATGATCAAACCCACACCGGCTGGGTCTCGACCATTCAAACTGAAAGGAATGATCACCGGCAGATAGCCAGGCCTCATTCCAAAGATGATTGGTTGACCTTTCTCCCACACTGAGGTGGCGAAAGAGCCATAGCGAGTCGGTTGGCCGTTCTGGTCGAAACCATTGATTCCGATCCAGAGATTTTTCGCCGTCCCCTTCATCGGATAGGGAAAAACCTCAAACGGATCACCGGTGTAAATGATGGGGTTCTTCCCGTCGTATGATACCGACAATGCGGTAAACATAAAGATTTCCCGACCGTCTTTGGGGAAATAACGCCCCTCAAACGTGCCCTGTGTCGAAACCACATTACCATCCAGATGGGTCACTTCGTAGCCGAAGTTACCACTGTAGGCAACAGTATCCTGATGAGACAGGATGGCGCGCGCAATGTTGCGCACGTCAATCGTATCAGTGGTCATGGGCTTGGGAGCCGTAAGCTCCACCGCCCAGGACATCTGTCCCAAAAACAGGGCCAGGAAAAGCAATCCCAACAAACTCCGCTTCATCGTGAGCTCCTTATCTTCAACGGGGTGAAATTTATGACCAAATGATAATCATCGGGTCAGTGGACGGGTAACGACGCTGTCGTGGCAGAAGTATTAGTACTCAACCCAGACAGATTCATAGTGGAACCTCCAACCAGACTAAGTCCCAGCTTGTTCAGCTTCTCCTCGGTCGGGTCGATCTCAGGAAGAGAGGCGGAGGTGTTCCGCGGCATGGCCGTCTCATGAAAATCCTTCACCTTAGGTGGAGGAGGGTGAACAATCAGCATCTCAGCTGACGGTTCAAGACCGCCGAGTACTACTGGTTTCTTTGGTGAATTGATTCTGCCCACCAGCAACAAAGAGGCGGTAATCAAAATCAAAATACACAACAATTCAACCCGTGTGAGATTCATACCTGTGCTCCTTTTCAAAGACCAGGTCTTTAAAAATTAAAAATGCCCGATAAGAGCATAATTGTTTACTTTATTTAGTGTATCATATTTTTATCAATAAGTCAATGCTGAAAAGACATAACCACAGAAAAAGCCCTTATTTAAGGGCTTTTTCTGTCAGATTAACTCTTATACTATACATCAACACCAAACCTCCGATAATCATGCAATTTAAAGTCACCAAACCAGTGTTCGATTTCGTGTTTTGCTTCTTCCGGAGTCTCTGAGGCATGAATTAGGTTCATAACCGCCCGACGTTCCTTGTTTGCCACCAAAGGAGAGTCAACAGAGTAATCGCCACGAATAGTGCCCATCTCAGCTGCATAAGGCAAAGTTGGGCCAACAATTTTACGCACCATGTCAACGGCATGAGTACCTTTTACCACCATTTTAACCAGCGGAGCTGAAATCATATAATCAATGAGCCACCCACGAACCATCTGACCGATAGTATTTGGATCATCAGTACCATATTCTTCTTTAGCACTGTAACCATATTTTTCGTAAGTAGAAAGCGTCTTACCTCCCAGTCTGGTAATCCAAGCTTCATCTTTTGGATAATGGTCATTCATTTTTTCTTTAGTAGGTTGAAACATTTCCAGAGCCACAATCTTTAGGTCACGTTGTTCAAATCGGCGAATGATCTCCCCGATCAAACCTTTTCGCACACCATCGGGTTTAATCATGACGTAAGTAATTTCTTCCTTCGGATCTTTCATAAAAATATAATTAACCTAATAACTTTTATTTTGTTAAAATCTCGTGACCGGTTTCGGTAATGACAATTGTATGTTCAAAGTGGGCAGCGGGCTTTCCATCTTTAGTAGAAAAGGTAAAACCATCTTTTTCCAATTTTATTTTACTCGTCCCCATCGCCGCCATCGGCTCAATCGCAATCACCAAACCAGATTTCAATTCTAAACCCGTTCCTGGTTTACCAAAATTTGGCACATAGGGTTCTTCGTGGGGTTTATAACCCACTCCATGACCAGACAATTCCTCCACTAAACCATAGCCATTTTCTTTAATAAAATCTCCGATCGCCGCTCCAATGTCACCCAAACGATTGCCTGGCTTAGCTAACTTAATCCCCCGATAAAGAGCTTCTTCTGTTACAGCTAGCAGTTTTTTTAATTCAGGAGTAATTTTTCCAACCCCTACGGTAATCGCCGAATCAGTATACAAACCTTCATGAATAATCCCGCAGTCTAGACTAACAATATCTCCCTCTTTTAAGACTCGATTACTAGGAATACCATGGACAATTTCTTCATTAACTGAAACACAAAGGGTGGCTGGATAAGCCAAATATGAGCCCTCTGGGCGATAACCCTTAAAGGCGGGCTTATCTCCTAAATCTTTAATCATTTGAACAGCAAAATCATCTAAATCACTAGTCGTAACACCCGGCAAAGCCTTAGCTTTTACCGCCTGAAGAATACTAGCCAGGCGTTTTCCTCCTTCACGTAGGATTTCTATTTCTTTTTCTGATTTGAGCTTAATCATAATCTTACAATCCCAATTTACTGATTAATTCAGCTTGGACTTCTTCAATTGTCTGTTCACCATTTACCCGAATAAATTTATAATTGGGATTAGACTCATAATATTTTACGGCGGGCAAAACATCAGCCTCAAACCAGGCCAAACGTTTATCAATATCACCATTAGTTTTGTCATCAGCTCGTCCGCGAGCAATCATTCGTTCTTTAGAACAAGCAGCAGAAACATCTAAATAAATTACCTTAACCTCATCTCTTTGGAAGAAATTCAAAGCTGTCTCTAAGGCCATCGCCTCATTGAGCGAACGCGGGGTGCCATCAAAAATAATATGTTCATCACCCATCAAATTTGTCACTAATAGATCCGACCACATCCAAATCGCCAAAAAATCGGGTTGTCTTTCTGATTTATCCATAATCGCTTTAGCGAGCCGACTAGAATGGCTGGTTTTAGAGATAAAATCACGAAACTTATCACCAGTCTCAATATAAAACATGGGGTCTTTATCAGAAACCAATTCTTTTTGTTTTAAGGTCTCGATCAATAAATCAGCCTGAGTCCCCTTACCACAACCCGAGCGACCAATAAAGATTAGAGTTTGTTTAGTCATATACAGCGATTATAGCACCCAAACAGGACAAAGAAAAAGACCCGAAATAGATTTGTTCAAATCATTCCGGGCCCCCTCATCTATCATCATCGGGCAAACGAATGCCGTGATGATCAACCTTCTGGTGCCTAAAAGCTTTACGCTTCTGGTCTCTCTGCTTCCGCTCTTCCACAATCTTCTGGAGGCACGATTGACAGAGCTTATTACCAGGTTTAACCGGTTTCTGGAGACATCTCTGACACATAGATCAGACTCCTTTTGTGTTTTTTGATAGATACCCCAGGGCATCTAAAGATAAGTATATACCCGACCTAGGTTTCTTCAATAGAATCAAAAAAGGCTCTGTTAGAGCCTTTTTTGATTAAAGTGGATAAACTAAAATTTTAGTATTCTCGCATCGAGATCTGCGCCTCGATCTGTTTAATAAATTCAATCGCCACTGACACTACAATCAAGAGAGAGGTACCACCAATAGCTAGGGCACTTATTTTTGTCACTCCTTGTAAGACGAGAGGAAGAACCGCGATGGCTCCCAAAAATAGAGCTCCGATAAGGGTTAGACGATAAAGAATATTAGCAATAAATTCAGCTGTTGGGCGACCAGGACGAACCCCCGGGATAAAAGCACCGGACTTCTGCAAGTTTTCTGAAACAGCTTCTGGGTCAAAAGTAACGGCCGAATAGAAATAAGTGAAGACAAAGACAAGAATAAAATAAATAAAACCATAGACCCACATATTACCGACAATTAGCGCAAAAAACTTGGAAATTCCAACTAAAATAGCGTTGGAACTGGCTCCAAGAAAAGTGGCCAGCATTTGAGGAAACATTAAAATTGAGAGAGCAAAAATAATTGGCATCACCCCAGCGTTGTTAACCCGAATAGGTAAATAAGTGGAAACTCCCCCATAGACCTTCATCCCCCGTACCCGCTTAGCATAAGTAACCGGAATTGGCCTTTCTCCTTCAGTAATAACTACCACTCCCGCAATAACCACCGCCATTACAACAATAAAGGCGACGTATAACGGTAATTGAGATGGATCAAAACCGAGATATAGTTCTTGAACAGCCGATGGTACTCGAGCCACAATTCCAGCAAAAATAATCAAGGAAACACCATTGCCCAAACCATATTCAGAAATTAATTCACCAATCCACATCAAAAGCATTGAACCAGCCACCACCAAACAAATATTCAAAAGCATCCCGCCAGTGGTCAACTGTCCAAGAACACCATTACGGGCCAAAAGAGTAAGAAAAGCATAACCCTGAAAAGCCGCCAAAGGAATGGCAATCAAACGAGAATATTGAGCCACTTTGCGACGACCAGCCTCGCCCTCTTCATGATAAAGCTCTTTCAAAGAAGGGAAAATTAGAGTCAAAAGTTGCATAATAATCGAAGCGGTAATATATGGACCGACTCCAAGCATCATGACAGACAACTTAGACAGACCACCTCCAGACAAAATATCAAAAATACCTAAGAAATTATTTCCTGACAGGTAATTTTCTAATCGTAAAATATCTACCCCGGGAATTGGCACCGAAGCGGCAAAACGAAAAACAGCCAAAGCGCCTAAAACCACCAAAATTCTTCGGCGGAGATTACTATCACGGAAGATTATATTTAACTTATCAAAAAATTTGTTCATCCCGTTAGAAATTTATTTGCTGATAGAAACTTACCCCTCGACCATTAGCTACTTTCATAATACAACTTCTCATTTACTTTTTCCTATTATTTCAAACTGGACTCACAATTTTTTAACTAACTGAACCACCTGCTTTTTCGATCTTCTCTTTGGCGGTAGCCGAGACAGCTACTCCCGAGAAAGAAATTTTCTTGGTTAGATTCCCGGTACCCAAAATTTTAATCACCGGAATGAAGCCTCCCTTTAGACTAACCAATTTCTTAGCATGTAATTCATCTGGAGTAACAACAGCGCCAGCATCAAACATTTTTTCAATATCACGCAAATTTACTGGAGACATTTTCTCCTGACGAGATTTAAAACGATAACCACGAAGTTTTGGTAACTTCTTAATCACATCACGAATTTCTGGGCGTAATTTGTGTCCAGTACGAGCCATCTGGCCTTTTGTACCACGGCCAGCGGTTGTTCCGCGTTTACCTCCACGGCCAATATACTTACCCTTCTTTAACTTACTTGTTCTTTTTAATTGATGTATTTGCATGGTCGTAATCTTAAATCAATTGCTTTAAAGCTAATATCGCGGCGCGGGCAATATTTAACTTATTTTTACTTCGAGAAATAATTTTAGCATTTACATTATGAATACCGGCAAAAAATAGAACGTTACGGACAGCACTACCAGCTACCAAACCACGTCCCTTAGCCGGCTTAATGACAATTTTAGAACTACCAAATTTGGCAGAAACTTCGTGAGCGATACTACCCTCCTTAGTCATTGGAACCTTAATCATATTCTTCTTTGCATTGTTCATCGCCTTATCGATGGCCAAAGTAGTATCACCGGCTTTGCCGATTCCTACTCCAACCCGGCCTTTTTTATCTCCAGCGACTAGAGTCACAGAGAAGTTAAAACGACGACCGCCAGCCATAACACGGGCGACACGACGAATATCAACCATCTTAGAATCAAATTCTGGTTTTGGTCGTTCAGCACGAGCAGGTCGGCCACCCGGGCGACGACCGCCAGCCGCTCCCCCACGAGAAGGTCGGCCACCCGTCCCTCCGGTAGCACGCCCACCAAAACCACCTGGTCGGCTATTTGGTGTGGTATTTGTATTTGGCTTGTTGTTAGGTGTTTCCATTTTATTTTTTATTTAAAATTCCAATCCGCCTTCACGGGCTCCATCGGCTAAAGCTTTAACCCGACCAGTATAAATATAACCGCCTCGGTCAAAGACAATCTTGGTAATTTTCAAATCTTTAGCTTTTTGGGCAAGATCAAAACCAACAGCTCTAGCATTCTCAACTTTTACAAAATCCCCTTTTTTCTCAGACTTAATAACCATATCAGAAGAGGAGGCAATTGTTTTACCAATTGTATCATTAATCAATTGAGCATAGATATGTCCACCAGATCGAAAAACACACAAGCGTGGCTTTTCCGCTGTCCCTGAAACATTCATCCGAACTTTGTGATGACGTTTGATTCTTTGTTGTTTTGTGTTTCCTTTTTTCATGATTGTGATTTATTTACCGGTTAGGCTGTACTCTTTTTACCCTGCTTGCGACGAATAAATTCACCAACATAGCGAATACCTTTACCTTTATACGGTTCAGTCTTCTTAAAAGCACGGATCTTAGCGGAAAACTGTCCAACCAACTCCTTATCAATTCCAGAAAAAGCAAAGGCATTTTTTTCTGAAACAGCTTTTATCCCCTCAGGAATTTTTACCTCTACTCCATGAGAAAGACCCAAGCTCATTACTACTTTATCACCAACCACATTTACCTTATAACCAACTCCTTCGATTGTCAGTTTCTTTTCAAAACCCTTAGTTACTCCCTCGATCATATTTAAAATATGGGAACCATAAGTGCCCCAAAGGGAACGAGCTTCAACATCGTTTTTAGTAGGGTTTAAAGTAATTTCTTTGCCATCAATCTTTATCTCAATCACTGGTTTAAAAGAACGAGACAAAGTTCCCAAAGGACCCTTCACAGTTAACAAGTCCTTGTTCAAAGAGACTTCAACTTTTTCCGGAATATTAATTATTTTTTTGCCGATACGTGACATATGTTTATTTTTACCAAATCTTAAATAACACCTCGCCACCGACATTGGCTTCTTTGGCTTCCTGACTGGTCATAATTCCCTTTGGTGTAGACAAAACCATGAGACCAGTACCTTGTCTGACCGGCTTCAGTTCTTTCACACCGATATATACCCGGCAAGAAAGTTTGGAAACGCGAGTCACATCGTGAATCTTAGGTTCGTTGTCTTCCCCATACACCAAATCACAAGCCAAAACTTTTTTGACTTTTTTACCTTTTTTGACCGCAGACTTTAAATAGCCTTCGCGCAAAAGAACTTTGGCGATTTCCATCTTTACATTAGAAAAAGGAATAGTTACCGCTGGTTTGCGTACCAGAGTAGCATTCTTTAGTTGAATTAACATGTCTGAAATTGGATCGGTTGTCATGATTTTGAATTTGAATTATTTTACCAGGAAGATTTCTTAACGCCTGGAATTTTACCTTCGTTAGCCAATTCTCGGAAACAAATACGGCATAAACCGAAATCTCTAATAAAACCATGTTTGCGACCACAACGAAAACAACGTCTCACGACACGAGACTTGAATTTAGGTGTCTTTTTAGATCTTGCGATTACCGATGTTTTTGCCATTTTTATTAAAATAAATGACCCTTCCTATACTTCCTCAAAAAAGAGGAAAATCGAGGGGGTTTCAGTTAAAAATCTCTAATTTACACTAATCTAGAGTCTATCAAGAAATACTCAAAAAGTCAAACAAAAACTGCCCAGACAATTGGACAGCTTTATATAGGTTAATTTAGTTTTTCTGGACGATCTATTTCTTAAAAGGAAAACCAATAGCCTTAAAGAAAGCGAGGGCTGACTTGCGGTCTTTAGCGGTAGTGACAATAGTAATAGCAAAGCCAAAAACATCCTTAAGTTCTTCATCAGTCGTCTCTGGGAAAATAATATTCTCCCGAAGGCCAATGGTCATATTACCAAGCTCATCTACCCCCTTCTCGTCAAAACCTTTAAAGTCGCGAGTTCGAGGAAAAGCCACATTAATTAGTTTATCCAAAAAGCCGTACATCCTTTTCCCGCGCAAAGTTACAGTCATTCCGATGACCTCACCCTGACGAAGTTTGAAAGTAGCAATTGACTGCTTAGCTCCCCGAGGAGATGGTTTTTGACCAGTAATTTTGGCTAAACGATCCGCTATTAGCTCATTGCGTTTCTTATCTTTAGCTTTTCCAGTACCAGAGTTAATTACCACCTTAGTAATACGAGGTAGAGCCATGACATTTTTGACTCCTAACTCTGTTTTTAGGGTCTTGTAACTTTCTTGAATTTTTTCGGCTGTAGTTTTCATAATATTTATTGCCTTACTGATTACATTTCCTTACCGCACTTTACACAAACTCGAGTTTTCTTACCTTTGATCTCTTTACTCCCCAAACGTACCCCTTTTTCACAACTAGAACAAAAGACAGCGGCGTTAGAGACAGCAATTGGTGAAGAAATTTCAACTACCTGACCTTTTTCATTAGACTTGCGAGCCCGCTTGTGTTTTTTGCGAAGATTTACCCCTTCTACCACAATTTTTTCTAAAGCTGGAAAAGTATGCAAAACCTTCCCCTTTTTACCAAGGTCCTTACCAGTTTTAATTATTACAATGTCGCCTTTTTTGATATTCAAAATATTTATTCTATTGTCTAGACAACTTCGGGGGCCAAAGAAATAATTTTCTGATAACCTAATTCGGCCATTTCACGTGGAATAGGACCAAAGATACGTCCGCCCTTTGGATCTTTTTTATCTTTTTCCAAAATAACTACGGCGTTTTCATCAAAACGAACATAGGAGCCATCCTTACGGCGGAAAGAATTTTTAGTCCGAACCACAACCGCCTGAACAACATCTTTCTTCTTAATCGCCTTACGAGGCTCAGCAGTCTGGATAGAAATAACTACCAAATCACCAATGCCCGCATAGCGCTTTTTAGAATGACCAAGTACTTTAAACACGCGACCAATTTTGGCGCCAGTGTTGTCAGCTATTTTTACTAGAGAACGGTCTTGTATCATGGTAGTGGTATTAGAAGATTACTTCAAAATGCTTATCTTTAGAAATCGGCCTGGTTTCGCGGATTGTTACACGATCACCCACTTTACACTTGTTCTCTGGATCGTGGGCTTTGAATTTTTTATCACGCGAAATATATTTGTTGTATTTTGGAACTTTGATAAAGCGACTAACCGAAACAACAACAGTCTTGTCCATCTTATCAGAAACAACAACTCCCGTTAGAGTCTTACCAGTTTCTTTATTTATTTGTGGGGTAATCTTTTCCATATAAATTATTTCGCAGTTGTCTTAGCAAACACATTTAATTTGGTCAAAATCTGAGCAATCTGACGACGCAAATTACGGATAGTTTTAACGTTCTTAACCTTAGTACCAGCGATACCAAATCTAAAATTGGACAATTCTGTTCGCTTGGCGGCCAACATACTTACTAATTCTTTTTCATTTGTTTCAGTAATTTTTGTTTTCATATTAGTTACGGGAAACTACTTTCGATTTAAGCGGTAATTTGGCGCCAGCCTTGCGAAGAGACTCTCTTGCCAAGGTTTCCTCCAAACCATCGACTTCAAATAAAACCCGACCAGGAAAAATCTCAACCTCATAACCCTGAGGATCTCCCTTACCTTTACCCATACCCACTTCGGCCCCCTTACGAGTAAAAGGACGGTCAGGAAAAATACGGATCCACAACTTACCAGTCTTACCCATATTACGAGCAATGGTTTTTCGAGCAGCTTCAATTTGGTTAGACTTTACTCGCCCGGTTGTTTCTGCTTTGAGACCAAAAGAACCGAAAGATAACTCTGTACCTCTAGTCTCAACGCGAACTTTGTTCGGATTAATCCGACCAGTTTGCCATTTACGAAATTTTACTTTTTTAGGTAACAACATGGTATTTATTTCTTAGCCTCAAAAATTTCCCCCCGGTTAATCCAGACCTTAACCCCAATAACGCCATAAGAGAGATAGGCCTTCTCACGAGCAAAATCGATATCGGCACGCAAAGTCTGTAGAGGCACTTGACCGTTTCTAAGACTTTCAATGCGACCCATTTCCGCTCCACCCAAACGACCGGACAAAGTCACTTTTACTCCGAGAACATTTTTGTCAGCCATTACGCGCTCAACTGCTTGTTTCATGACGCGACGGAAAGGCAAACGCTTTTCCAAAGCTTCGGCAATACCATAAGCAACAATTGCAGCATGGGAATCAGGATCTTTCACTTCTTCAATATCAATTTTAACTTCTTTAGGGATAGTGACATTTAAGCGGTGTAATTGCTTCATAATATCGTTCTTAAGCTTCACTGCCCCTTCGCCACTACGGCCAATAATCATACCTGGGCGAGATGTCTTGATGATCACTTTATAAGCATTTTCACTGCGTTCCATTTCAATCGAATCAACATAAAAACCACGGAAACGCTTCTCTAAAAATTCGCGCAACAAAACATCGGTCTTTAGAAACTCTTGGTATTTACCCTGAGTACCAAACCAGCGAGATTTCCAATCTCGGATAACGCCTAATCTATGTGAATATGGGTGAACGCTATGAGTCATGATTATTTTTTAGTGACAGCTTTTTTAACGGCTGGTTTTTTAACAACAGTCTTCTTTGTTTTTTCAACCTTAACCTCTTCGGTTTTTACCTTTTGGTTCTTACCTTTTGATTTCTTTTTCTCTTCTCCTTTGATATCCAAAAGAACGGAAATATGACTAGAGCGACGCTTCAAAGGATAGCCTCGTCCCCGAGCACCTGGAATCATTCGGCGCATAACAATTCCCTTATCAACCCTTAATTCTTTGATATATAAATCGTTTTTCTCTGTGTCGAAATTATTTTTAGCGTTAGCGACGGCCGAAGCAATAAGTTGTTTAATCGGCAAAGACGCCCGCTTGAGAACGAAGTCTAGTTCTACCATCGCTTCATTCACTTTCTTGCCTTTAATTAAAGAGGCTACTAAGCGAACCTTGCGAGGAGATTGATGATAGTTTGAGAGGTATGCTTTCATGTTTTATTATTTTTTCTTACCAGCTCCCGCCGCGGTGGTTTCTTTGGCAGATTTAGCCGCCGCAATTTCTGACTCTTTCTTCTTCTGTTCTAACTCTTTCTGCATCTTACCTCCGTGGCGTAAGAACTTCTTAGTTGGAGAAAATTCCCCCAAACGATGTCCAACCATATCCTCAGTGGCAAAAACTTCAATATGGCTCTTGCCGTTATGAACACCAAAAGTAAAACCTACCATTTCTGGACTAATCTGACTACGACGTGACCACGTTTTAATTACCCCAGTTTCCTGTGGTTTCTTGCCGGTAATTTTCTTCATTAACCGTTCTTCGATATATGGTCCTTTTTTAAGTGATCTTGGCATTGAATTAAACTATTTTTCTTTAATATTTATCTATATCCTTGCATCGAAACAACCATCCTGCGGCCAAGCCGCGAATCTGCTGATTCGGACGCGATTTTTACGAATAAAAATCGCAAAATAAAAATCCTATACCACGGTCCATCCGCCTCCCGACTGAGCACACGGATATCGAACCTCGATAGGGGTCCCAGAAAAACAAGACTTTTGCAAATCGAGTTAATAGTAAATAACACTAAACTAACTCGAACCTAATCATAGCAAAAAAAATAATAATGTCAAACAAAGCAATATCTTGAACAATTCACCAGAAGGCACCTCTTTTAGGTGGAAAGATTGTAAGTAAAAAAGGGATTAGAACCACCTTTCTATTGTACTTTTTAACAAATTGTGGTATAATTAAAGAAGATCCTAAATAATTAGGTCTCATTTCACAAATAAGGAGCCCGCCAATGAGCAAGTTAGGCATTTTAGCCTTATTTCTAGGCATTATGCTGTGGTGCAGTTGTGCTAAGCCGTTGGTGGATACCAACGAAATACAGACAAAAAATCTTAGCCCCATAACGAACCCTTTGCCTGACTTTATTAGGCTAAACTGGGGACAAGTCCACACCAGTTACAGCCGAGCCAATGCTCACCTGGAAAAAGGACATGTCACCGCTTGGGGTAGGGCCAAACACCGCAAAAACACCTTCTGGTGGGTAATGAACATTCAAAATAACCGAACTAACATTATCCTCGGAGCCTACCTCACTCCTACCGAGATTGTAGCCCTAAAGAAAGAAGGTTGGCACATAATCGACTACGGGAGTCTCGATGAAAATGGGGCACCGACCTGCGCCATTTCCCAAACCACCCAAGGTAAGCAACAGCCCACAACAGACGGAGTACTAAAAGAAATTGAGGAAGAGACTCTAATCAAGAAAACCGAGATCTTCCAAGAGGTTAGCTGGCCATAAACCAAAGGATAAACAAAACCCCAGGATTACCACCTGGGGTTCTTTTTTTAACTTAAAATTTTTATTCAAACTACCGTGACCACAATGAGTTCCAAATATTCCCGAGCTGGATAAACGGCCGGAGCAACCACGAAGTCGGTCCCGTAAAAGAAGCAGAAATGGTTTTGTTAGCCTCAAGTTTGATTTGACAGGCTTGATAGGATTTACCAGTAATATCAGTCCAAGTGGTCATCGAGGTACAATTACTCCCCCAGCCAGAGAAGGTGCCACGAGTGAGTGATTTACCATCAGAGAGATTACCGGGGACAGAAGCCACTAAAGTGATAATTGTTCCATGAGGATAGGTTTGGGAACAAGCTGTGCCAGGCCAGATCTTAGCATTACCAATTTCTTCCACCTGACCGCAGTTGAATTCTACGGGATTAGCAGCCATGTCTTTGCTACCGATAATGTAGCCAGTAGATTGGTTGTTAACGGAGAGGGTTAGGGTTTTAGGGGTGGTATCGATGGGATACTCGGGTGTTGCTGTAAATGAAGGAGCTACACGAGTATCTTTAGTTAAGTCAAAGAGACAAGTAGTTTCAATCGCGGGACAAGTGATGGCCGCTGGTGAAACACTGCAGTCTGTGATTGATTCTGGACAAGAAGTGCCAGCCCAGTTCACGCGAAGTTTGTAACCAGTGGCTCTGGAACTTCCCGATTGAGTAGTTGGAGAGCGTTTCACTTTTAGATCAACCTTAGTGCCAGCTGGCAGAGAGGTGGTAATATCAGCGGCAACAAGTTTGAGAGAAGAGTAGAAAGCTAGAGATCCAGTAGTAGGACGAATGAGGGAGAGGGCGTAATTAACGACTGGAGTTGGACTTGTAGCAGGAGCTGGCGCAGGAATCGGTGTTGGCGTTGGCACAGGAGAAGTTAGGACCACTGGAATAAAATCATCTGGCGACGGAGCTCGAGTCCCCCGATCCTTAATCGTATCTTTCCCCGTAGTGGTAGGGGTGGAATTGTAGAAGATTTGTTCAAAGTAACGAGTATTAGTCGTGTTAGTACCAGTTAGATATTTAACTGCTACGACACAACGATCACTACTAGCCTGTAAGTAGATACCACACTTAGTACCAGGTTTAATAGGCTGGTTAAGAGGACAAGCGGCTGAGGCAGTATCAGTTGAAGCAGTGAAGCTAAAGCATTTATCATAACCAGGGACCTTGGTGATTGAACTGACTGAGCCGGTGGCATTGAAGGTTAACCAGAGACGATGAGATGGTTGACCAGCACCATAGTCAAAAGTGGGGGCGGTGAAATTAGTAACTGCAGGAGTATCAGGAATCTGAATACCAACCATTTGAACTAACTTGGGCTGGATTGTTGTGTTTTTAGTAAGGGTAAAGTTACAAGTGGAAGTAAGAGCTAAACAAGAAACTGTTCCACTGGTTATTTTGCAATCAACAGTCTTAGGTGGACAAATAGTTTGATCAACTCCTGTCCAGGTGATTTTTTTAGAGACCGAACTAGCTCGAGATGAATAAGTTGAAGCTGGTATAGTGGCAGTTAAAGAGATTGCGGAATTATTTGCTAGAGATTGAGTAGTGGTTGCTGAAACCTGCACTCCACCCCGAGAAAGAGTGAGGCCAGATGAGGGAATCAAGGTGAGGGTAGGATTAACAACCGGTGCCGGCACATCAGCGGGACAGGTTTCATACGACTCACCAGCTTCAATTAGTTTATTTCCGCAGACCGCCTTATACACAACATCTGGCAAGGCTGGAGAAAATAAAGATGTATTATTTTTTGGATTGCGACCAAACAAGCATGACTGCAAGTTTGTATTATAAGGTGACTCAGCTAAATATTTTTTAACAGAACTGTAATAAATAAGCTGATTGGGGTCAGACATAACATGCAACTCTCTCATAAGGTCATTGACAGTAATAACAGTCCCGCTATTGTCATTAAAGGCCATTAATTTTTTATCTGGATTACAGGCGGGGGAACTCTTATCCCCTAACAAATTTAGATAACACTGAACGTCCGTCCAATTATTAAGATTGTCATTATTAGCATCACCATAATTAATGACTGGACACATTGATAAACTTGGAGCAGTGGCTAAAAATGTTTTAAACAAATTACTATGACCGACATTCGGAATATCATTGACATTACAATTAAAGAAATCGGGTGAAGTCGCAGAGACACCAGCATAAATAACATTCAAATTTAAGGCTGTCAGAGGATCATCTACTTGAACAAACTTAATTCCATTCCAATACCAAGAAGTTTTATTAGGGGTGTAAATGGCTGGACTAACCATCTGCCTAGCTCTTTCTAACATTGAGGTGGAGTAACCAGGCTGATTGTTAAAGAGTTTTGAAGAATTCAAACTCAAAGTTGGACTATCCAAAAAAACATAATTATTGGCAACATAAACACGTTGGTTTGTATCCACTCCACCTTTTACCACCTTAAAGGAACAGCTCTTACCCCCAGCCGCAGCCTCGGGAGTAAATGAGAAACCTGAGACAGTATCACTAGAAGCAAGCGTTGTGGCTAGGAGACCAGTCTTGGGTGAATTATTTTTTGCAGAACCACCACCACATTTATTATAAGTAGGTAAAATTCTTAAATAGAAAGTTATATTAGCTAAAACATCTGTTACCCCAGAAGTGTTAACTAGTTTGGTAATTGTGGCAGCATCATCAATATAAGAGGCGGCAGTTTGATCATTTTGAGATTGTTCAGCTGAACGACAGACTTGATTTTTATACTTACCAATTTCTCCCGTCGCCGAATTTAAGATGCTATTAGCCATTGTCATTAAGATGGCCGCCCCTGTGGATGGAGGATTTATTAAGGCGAAGCTAGCGTTAATCACATTAAAACCAAATTCATAACATTGGTCAGGAGCCTTACAGCATTCATCGTAACTAGCCTTATTAACCAAATCTACCGGTGAAGCACTGTTTACCCCGGCGGCCAAATTTCCAGCCAGCGGCAAGTTCCACTGGCTCAATACATTGGCTACATCTCCGATAATAGGAAAAGTGTGAGTCTCATGGTGAGCTAAAGAAGTGCAACAAGACTGAACCATTTTTGTTCCATCTGTAATATATTTACCTAAAAAAGTCGGAGCTTGATAGTCAATACAGTATTCATCAACATATTGTCCATCCTTACTAAAAAAACCATCTTTGATGTACGGAGCCTTACAATAATCACCAGTCATAGTGACCCCATTGAAATTAAAGCCTTCCCCACACTTAATTACGCCCACACCACAATAAGCAGTAGAACCTTGATGTATTTCTTCTGGACGATAAGTGGCCCCGGATTTTTCATGGAATAGCTGACCCTCCCAAGGCCCCCAGGTTTCTCCTGCTATTGGGTTGCAACCAGGCAAATAAGCGTCGGCGGCCAATCCGTCGGGATAGGAGCCAGAACATTGACCATAACTGTCAACGGGACCCAAATCATGGACAGTATCGCTCCCAGGCACAGCTTTAACTCCACAAGTGGCATAAGTCTGTCGATATTTTTCCTTTAAGTAACTAGTGGTAAAAACATCAACGGCAGAAACAAAAAACGGAAACAATAGCAGGAAACTCAATAAAAAATACTTAATTTTAGTCATAAATTATTTAGTGTACTTGCACTTAAAGGGAGCAGTCACAAATTTAGTAGCCGAAAATTCAATTATCTTAAGAGACTGCTCTTTTGTTAAATTTTGGACCGCTTTAGTCATGGCAGATTTTATATTAGTAACCAAAATAGGATCAGCCGCTACGGGATCCATTACAATTTTTAGTTCTCCCAAATAATCAGTGTAAGTAATTTTTTTGATAGTAGATGATTCTCCAACTAGCTTAGTGACAACATTCACAACCGGCATACCGTTATACAGAATAACCGCCGAATTTCCTTTATCATCACTACAATAAGCCGAGGTATTAAACAAACCAGCTGTTAGAGAAGAACCAGAAAAATAATTAAAGGCGGCAAAACTAAAAATCGAAATAAAAATAAAAAGAGTGATGAGACTCGCCCAGCGACGAAAAATATTTGGTTTATTCTCCATCATGACGGGTGAAGCTTCCAACAACATAAAATAAAATTAATAGATTAGTAAAATTCCTTTTATTTTAACACGGAGAAGAATTATCTCAATAAAAAAAGGGGGGATAAAAAATCCCCCCAACCCAAAGGGTTGAGGGGGGCTACATGTCGTCAAGTTATTCACCCTGCAAAGTGGTGGAGGAAGAAGAACAATCCCTCACTACCCGCTGATAAGCCACGATATCGATACACAGATCAATGAGTCCTGAAGTCACAGGCTCTCGATCTGCCAACCGATTTGATTCGTAGGAGGCAACTTGACCAACACCTTGATCCTGACGAATCTTCTGTTTTTCTCGAAGGTAGGCACTGTGATCCTGAGTAAAGAAAGCACAGCCCGTGGTGGTCAATACCACCAGACACATCAGAAAAACCAAACCTAGATACTTTTTCATGGAACTACTCCTTTTTTACCTTCTTATATTATACCATATATAGATATAAAAAGCAAGTGGTGGGAGTATATGTCAAAAATACCCCTATTTTTAGGGGTATTTTTAGTTGAGTTAATTATTTCTTTTTTCCTACTTTCCGACGAGAAACGATAAGATAGTTGGAGTATTTCTTAGGTGTACGTGTCTTCTCTCCGCCAGTTGGCTTACCCCACATACTCTTGGCTCGGCGTAGACCACGACCCTGGACGCCTTCTCCTCCTCCGTATGGGTGATCAACTGGGTTCATAGCGGTACCGCGAACAGTTGGACGAATACCCTTCCAGCGAGATTTACCCGCCTTACCATAGTTTTCTAGATGATGGTCTTCGTTGGAAATTTCTCCAACTGAGGCCCAAGCATTTTCATCAAATTTGCGCACTTCAGTCGATGGCATTTTAACCATCGTATAGCCAGCATCGTTGGACATAACTTCGGCGTAGTTTCCGGCAGAGCGGATCATTTTAGCACCAGCCAAAGGTTTGATCTCTAAGTTATAGATAAAAGTACCAACGGGAATATTTTTTAATTTCAAACGGTTGCCGGTTTTTAGGTCAGCGGCCTCAGAAACAATGAAACGATCGTTTACTTTCATCCCCCTAGGAACAACGTGATAGCGTCGTTCGCCGTCGTTGTAACATACTAGGGCAATAAACGCGGAGCGATTTGGGTCGTATTCAATAGTCTCAATCTTGGCGGGAATATTAAATTTATTATAAATAAAATCTACGGTGCGGAAAGTTCGCTTATGTCCACCCCCCTTATGACGAACGGTGATGCGGCCAACATTGTTGCGGCCAACATGACGTTTGGCCCCCTTAGTCAAAGACTTAGTTGGTTTGTCACCACTCAAAAGCTTACGATAGTCAATCGTAACGGTGTGACGACGAGAAGCGGTTGTTGGTTTGTAGGATTTCATCTTATTATTCGTAAAACTTAATTAGTTAGATCAATTCTAGTTTTTCTCCCGGCTTCAAAAAAACTAACGCTTTTTTGACACCAGTTTTAAAACCCAAGTGACCACGCTTGAAAGTAGATTTGCGAGGTAAATTTACAATATTCACCTTCACTGGCTCTAACTTATACTTACTCTTAAATACTTTAATTATTTCCGCCTTAGTCGCCTCTTTAACCACCTCAAAGGTGTAAACAGGGTTTTTAGCTCCCGACAAGAAAGTAGCCTTTTCGGTCACGCGTGGACGAGAAAGGGTAAGAGTAGCAGCTTTAATTGATTTACTGATAACGGACATGGTATTTATTTTACGCGAGCAATTACTTGTTTAAGACTATCCTCTGGTCGAACAAAAACGACATATTTGTAATTCAACAAAGACAATGGATTTAGATTGCGCACTTCCTCAACGGTAGCGCTCTTAATGTTGCGGAAACTCTTTTGCATATTTTCATCAAGCTCTGGAGTGGCAATAATAACGCGCTTGCCCACCTTGTAGTTTATCTTCTCAAAACCACTTTTCGCCAAATTAGCGAGAGTATCTTGAGCCAACTTAACCTTAGGGGCAGACAATTTTAAGTCTTCCAGCATGATTACTTCACCATCTTTTAGTTTAGCCGAAAGAATAGCGAATAAAGCCTTAGCCTTCATCTTTTTGTTGATCTTTCGTTTGAAGTTTATTTCTGAAGTTGGACCATGAGTAACTCCTCCCCCTTTCCAAATAGGAGAACGAGAAGAACCATGACGAGCCCGGCCAGTACCTTTTTGACGCCAAGGTTTCTTACCGCCACCAGAAACTTCTCCTCGGCCTTTAGTATCAGCCACCGTATTGCGAGCATTAGACATCATGGAAGTAGCCACTTGATGAACAAGATTAGCATTCCATTTTACACCAAAAACATTGGCAGGTAATTCAATATTGCCGGCTTCCTTACCAGTCTGACTGAATATTTTAGTTTGTAATTTGGCGTTTGTCATATTTGTATTTAAATTGTTTCTACTTACTTACGATTTCAACCAAAGTCCCACGGCGACCAGGAATGGCCCCACTAACCAAAATTTGATTGTTTTCTTTATCAATTTTTACCACCTTTAAATTTCTAACAGCAATTCTTTCTCCTCCCATTCGTCCCGCCATTCGAGTACCGCGAAAAACGCGTTGAGGACTGGTGGCACCAATAGAACCTGGCTCACGCTCGGAATGTTTCTGTCCATGAGAACGACGTCCTCCATGAAAACCATGACGCTTTACTACCCCCTGGAAACCCTTGGATTTCGAAAGCCCAGAGACTGTCACGACATCCCCTTCAGCAAAAACTGAGACGTCGATAGTGTCGCCAACATTGACAGCTGGACTGGAGAGACGGAATTCTTGAATATGACGAAAAGCCTTTCCTTCAGCAGGAGTATTGGTTTTCAAGTGACCTAACACCGCCTTTGAGGCATTTTTAGCTTTCTTCTCTCCGGAGCCAACTTGGACAGATTCATATTTATCCTTAGCCAAGCTTTTAACCTGAGTAACCTTCATTGGCAACGCAGAAATAAGGGTACCGGTAGTTACCCGTCCATTATCCTCAAAAACCTGAGTCATATTTACTTTTGTGCCAAGAATGAATTTCATCCCGTTAGTGGAAAATGGCATTGTCCGGTTGGGACTCTCCTATGCCATCTATATTAAAATTTGTTAATTTACTTAATTGATTCAGCTCCACCCTTTCCTATGTCCCCAACGATGCCATTTAATACCACGGGATTCATAGAAATGCTTTATTTAAATGGTATTAGGTGCTCCGTACAAAAAACAAGAGCCCTAAGCGAGCTTGGGATAATACTATCAAATAACCGAAAAAAGTCAAACACCAAACTCTTACGATATCTTTATATCCCCTTCCTTGATGACAAGAAGGACTATCATGCTATAATTTAATGAATTAGCTAACCACAATCAATATGAATTCAGCGGAAAATTTTAAACCCCATCAAGAAGAAGTAAAAGAAGAGGGGCAAGATGGGGCAGAGATAGTTGACATGAGCAGTCTCGCCAAACCTGAAAATGCGACCGAAACAGAACAAGAAAATCCTGAAAATGATAATCTAACCCCTCCAGAAAACCCCGATGGACACATGGAGACAGAGGAGATACCACAAACAAACCTAGAAGGAGAAAGGCGAGAAAGAATTGAACAATTGAAAGGTGAAATCAGAGGAATCACACCAGAATCTAAACCTGAAGACAAAAATTCTGATTCTAGTGGTATTAATATAAATAATCAAATTTCTCTCAACCAAAGTATGAATGGAGGAGGTGGTGGAATAGAAAAAAAAGAAGCTCCAAAGAAAAAACGTGGACTTTTAGCTAGATTAATTATGGCGATATTTAATATCAGTGATTAGTAGAAAGAAACTAAAAAACCGCCCGAAGGCGGTTTTTTAGTTTTACATCATCTTAACGTCGATATTGACACCAGATGGTAAATTTAAGTTTGTGAGATTTTCGATAATTTTTGGAGATGGACTCACAATATCGATTACCCGCTTATGAATTCTCATTTCAAATTGCTCACGAGAGTTTTTATCAATGAAACTAGAGCGATTAACCGTATATTTTTTAATCTCGGTTGGAAGAGGTATTGGTCCCCTAACTTTACCATCGTACCGCATAGCTGTGTCTACAATCTGCTTGACGGAAGCATCAAGAATTTTGTTTTCATAAGCCGATACCTTAATACGAAGGCGGGAGAGATCTTTTTCAACCTCTGGTTTAGCTTTCGCCTTAGCGGTAACTTTTTTGGTTTTAGTTGTAGCGGTTGTGGGCATTTTTTTAAGGGTCAAAACACTCTTAAGCTAGCTAGGCGTTGATCTTAGTAACCACACCGGCGCCGACAGTCTTACCTCCTTCACGGATAGCAAGGCGCTGTTTTTCTTCCAAAGCAACTGGGGCTACCAACTTTACGTTGAAAGTTACAGTATCTCCAGGCATAACCATTTTTACATCTTCATTTAGAGTTACTTCTCCAGTTACGTCGGTAGTCCGAACATAAAACTGTGGCTTGTAGCCAGTGAAGAATGGAGTATGACGGCCACCCTCCTCTTTGGTAAGGATGTATACCTCAGCCACGAAATCTGTATGAGGCTTTACGGAACCAGTCTTACACAAAACTTGACCACGAGTAACATCGTCTTTCTTCAAGCCGCGAAGAAGAATACCGGCATTATCACCAGCCATACCTTCTTCCAATTGCTTGTTGAACATTTCAATTCCAGTGATAGTGGTTTTAGCGGTGTCTTTAATACCAACAATTTCCACTTCTTCACCCACTTTCACAACTCCGCGCTCGATACGGCCAGTAACAACAGTACCACGGCCTTCGATTGAGAAGATGTCTTCGATTGGCATAAGGAAAGGTTTGTCGTTTTCACGAACAGGATCAGGAATGTATTCATCCATAGCCTTTACCAATTCCATAATTTTTTGAGCCCATGGATCATCCAAAGAGGTAGCATCCAAAGCCTTCAAAGAAGAACCACGGATGATAGGTACATTGGCACCATCAAATTCTTGCTTGGTCAAAAGCTCACGAATTTCTTCTTCTACCAAGTCAATCATTTCAGGGTCATCAACCATATCACACTTGTTCAAGTAAACGATCATCTTTGGTACACCTACTTGGCGAGCCAAAAGAACGTGCTCACGAGTCTGAGGCATAGCACCATCAGTGGCGGCTACTACCAATACCGCTCCATCCATCTGAGCAGCACCAGTAATCATGTTCTTGATGTAGTCAGCGTGACCTGGGGCGTCAATATGAGCATAGTGACGACTAGGTGTCTGGTATTCAGAGTGGTGAAGAGCAATCGTGATTCCACGAGCTTTTTCTTCTGGAGCATTATCAATACCATCAACACCCTCAACGCGAGCGCTGTAGCCTTGATCCTTTGCTAAGTTTAAGACATGCAAAATAGCTGCTGTCGTAGTTGTCTTACCGTGGTCAACGTGGCCAATTGTACCAACGTTTACGTGTGGCTTAGACCTGTCAAATTTTTCTGCCATACTTTTATTTAAATACTTAATAAACTATTAATAATTTCTTGTCTTTTTTAACGTGATGTTGTTGACAACAACACAATATAACTAGATAAGATATTGTCTTCCTTGGTTCGAAGATAAAAAAATAACAACTTTTTTATCTTGCTCTCCCCTGTTAACAATAAAAAGCACGCACATTAGCGTAGCCTCCATATTAACAGAAGGACTCGATAAGTCAAGAGAGGGTTTAATACTTTAGAGACAGACTATCCCCCCTAAAGGGTTGGGCGAAAAGTCAGGCTGGACATAATTTGATCAAAAAGGTCTTTCTGATCAGGAGGGCTAATAAAGTCAGCCAAATTACTCCCCAAAGAGGACTTTGGGGGTTCTTTTAGATAGTACCGCTTAATAAACAGAGTTTTAGTATTATTAATTGGCAGAGCTGTATAGACCACCCCCTCTTTGGCATCACCGAGACTAAACCTCACACCTTGATGGCCATCAACAGTCACCACCAACATATTTGGACCATAAATCTTTTGTAATTCCTTAAAAACATCATTAAAATTCCTAGTGACAGAAAAGAAATCTATCGCCATATCAGTGGTAGTGGGAACACAGCGCACCGAATTTGGAACATCACAATTAGAGGCCGGAATAATATGGGCCAGACCGACGGATTTCAACTTTTCTTCATTAGCAAGAGGAGAATTGACCTGTTTAGAATTTCTTTTAAGAATACTTTTAGGAAATTTTATTTCGAAAGAATTATCTGGATCTCTTAAAATACTCCAGGTAGTTTTATCAAAATTAACTAAAGAGGACGGATGAGTCTCTGTTAGTTGTCCTTTAGTTTCTATATCATCATTTTGGGCATAAACATACCAAACTTTCCCGCCCAAACCGAGCACCAACAACACCGCTAGCGCAACAACTAGCCTCGTAAGAGAGTTCCCTTTTCGTGGACGATAGTTCTTCCTTAGTACCATTATTCGCAGTATAACACAGAAATAAAAGTCAAGGACATGTCCAATATAGAAATATGTTGATAACTAATAACAAAAAAGCGGGTGTCGCCCGCTTTTTTGTGAATTTAATTTTTAATTTGGAATTGGTAATTTCTAATTAGTTTATTTCCTTCCTTCCATAATTGTCATTTCCACATTCTTTGGCACAATCGCATAGTGGGAAAATTCCATTGTCGAAGTTCCCCGTCCTTCGGTCATCGAACGTAAGTTGGTGACATAACCAAACATTTCCGAAAGAGGCACTTTAGCATCTACCACTTTCAAGCCACCAACACGATCAGACATTCCTTCGATTTGGGCTCGCTTAGAAGAAAGGTTACCGGTGACATCACCCATGAATTTTTCCGGAACAATGACCTCTAACTTCATAATTGGCTCCATAATTACCGGATTAGCTTTCTTAATACCCTCTTGAAGGGCCATAGAAGCAGCTAGTTTAAACGCGAGTTCAGAAGAGTCTACCTCATGGAAAGAACCATCATAAAGCTCAACCGAAACATTGACCAATTTATAACCAGCCAAAACTCCACGCTCCATGGCTTCTTTCAAACCTTTTTCGACGGCGGGAATATATTCCCCAGGAATAGCTCCGCCCTTAATTGTGTTAATAAATTCAAAATCGACATAACGCTTAACATTCTTAGGTAAGTCTTTAATCTGTTCCTCAGTCAAAGAAGTATCCATTGGCTTAATCTTAATTTTCACATGACCGTATTGCCCCTTACCCCCAGACTGTTTAACATACTTATTTTCCACTTCAGCCGTCCCGGTAATAGTCTCCTTATACGATACCTGTGGTTTACCAATATTAGCTTCCACATTAAATTCGCGTTTCATGCGATCCACCATAATATCCAAGTGAAGTTCGCCCATACCGGAAATTAAAGTCTCACCAGTTTCCGAATCAGAATTAATTTTAAAGGTAGGATCTTCATCAGATAATTTTTTAAGAGCAATACCCATTTTTTCTTGATCGGCTTTAGTCTTAGGCTCAATTCGCATCGAGATAACGGGTTCAACGAATTTAATCTGATCAAGGATAATTGGTTTTTCTTCATCACAAAAAGTATGAGAAGTCTTAGCATTTTTCAAACCAACAGCCGCGGCAATCTCTCCAGCATATACCGTTTGAACTTCTTCCCGCTTATCGGCCTGCATACGAACAATGCGACCAAGGCGTTCTTTTTCACCAGTAGTAGAATTGTAGATATAAGTACCCGAAGAAATTGATCCAGAATAGACTCGGAAGAAAGTTAACTGACCAACAAAGGGATCTGTTTGTAACTTAAAAGCGAGAGCAGAAAAAGGCTCTTCGTCTGAAGCATTACGATAAATTGTTTCTCCGGTATTAGGGTCAATTCCATGAACTGGAGGAATGTCAAGGGGCGACGGCAGATAATCAACAACACCATCCAAAACGAGTTGCACCCCTTTGTTTTTCAAAGCGGAACCAGCAAAAACCGGAATAATTTTTACCGACAAAACAGCTTGACGAAGAGTCTCCTTTAGTTGCTCAAAGGAAGGTTCTTTTCCTTCAAAATAAGCATTGAGTAAAGTCTCATCTTGTTCAACAATTTTTTCAACCAATTCGGCACGGTATTTTTTTGCTTCTTCCAAGTATTCAGCTGGAATTTCCGCTTCCCGGATTTGACTACCCATATTACCTTCAAAATAGAAGGCCTTCATTTTAAGTAAATCAATTACTCCTTCAAAATTTTCTTCTAAACCAATCGGAATCTGCATCCGAACGGCATTTTTATTTAGACGATCCAGGATTGACTGAAAAGACTTTTCAAATGATGCCCCCATTCGATCAAGTTTATTAATTAAACAGATTCGAGGAACATTACCATCATCAGCATAACGCCAGTTGGTTTCGGACTGTGGTTCTACCCCCGCCACCCCATCAAACACCACCACTGCCCCGTCGAGAACACGCAAAGAACGCTTTACTTCAGCCGTAAAGTCGATGTGCCCTGGTGTATCAATAATATTGAACCGAACCTTTTTAGAAACATCAGTCCCCATATAAGTCGGATTCCAAAAACAGGTAATGGCGGCTGAAGTAATGGTAATACCACGCTCACGCTCCTGTTCCATCCAGTCAGTAACGGTTGCTCCGTCGTGGACTTCTCCAATTTTATGACTTTCACCCGTGTAAAACAGAATGCGTTCTGAAGTGGTAGTTTTACCGGCATCAATGTGCGCAATAATTCCAAAATTACGAACTTTTTCTAATGGATAATCTCTCATATTTAATTAGAAATTAAAAATTAGAAATTAGAAATGAAATCTAAGATCTTAATTTTTAACTTTACATTTTTAATTTATAATTTAATTTTAGCCCTTTCTTGCCACAGCAAAGTGAGCAAAGGCACGATTCGCCTCAGCCATGCGATGAACCATTTCACGCTTTTTAACAGCGTCACCTTCATTCTTAGCCGCCGCGAGTAATTCCTCAGACAACTTAATCGCCATTGGTTTTCCTTTTTTAGATCCAGCGGCCTCGATCATCCAACGCAAAGCCAAAGCTAATCGGCGTTCTGGACGAACTTCGTGAGGAACCTGATAGTTTGCCCCTCCAACTCGCTTAGAACGAATCTCGGTTAAAGGACCAACGTTTTTCAAGGCTTCTTCGTAGATCTCAATTGGATCTTTTTTGGCATCCTCTTTTATAATCTCAAAAGCACCATAAACAATTTTACGCGCAGCATTTTTCTTGCCCCGCTCCATAATATAGTTGATCAACTTTTCCACTTTTACCGAATTGTACTGGAAATCTGGTTTAAGTTGTCGCTTGTTTGTTATTTTTCTTCGCATAGGAGTTTAATTATTTTTTAGCTTTTGGCTTTTTATTACCATACAAACTGCGACCCTGGCGGCGTTTCTCTACCCCAGCACAATCAAGCACACCACGAACAATATGATAACGAACACCAGGCAAGTCTTTTACCCGACCACCACGGATCATTACCACCGAGTGCTCTTGTAAATTATGACCTTCTCCAGGAATATAAGCGGTTACTTCCATTCCATTAGTCAAACGAACACGCGCAATTTTACGCAACGCCGAGTTTGGTTTCTTAGGAGTGGTTGTTTTGACTACCGTACAAACTCCACGTTTAAAAGGAGCTGGGTAGAAAGTCGGCTTGTTCTCCAAGGCATCAAAACCACGCGACAAAGCCACCGTTTGGGACTTGCGGCGAACTGGTTTACGACTTCTTTTTACTAACTGATTAATTGTAGGCATCTTGAATTCAATTACAAATTATTAATTAACACAAAAAAACGAACCGTCGGTAAGGCCCGACAGGCCCGATAAATAAGATACTAGTCTGATTAAGTTAAGTGTAAAACCAGATCAAGTAACAACTCTAATTCTTAAAAAAGCCTTTGTTTCCAGCTACAGAAGCAAATGACTAGTGGCTATACTGTACTATATATCAGCAAATAATGCAATCTTTTAGACCCCCACAAGGAAACCGACTAGCCACTGCTGAATAGGAAGGATGAGACTGACTCCCCAAAAGAGAAAAAGAATTATCAACAACAAACCGTAGCGCTCTAAAAAGGCTTCAATGTAGCGCATTTTATAAGGCAAAACAGCAAAAAGGACTTTGGAGCCATCAAGTGGTGGGATAGGAACAAGATTAAAGATCGCCAAAACCACGTTCAGTCCCACAATAACCATGCAGAGCTCATTAAAAGGAGCACCAACAAGAAGAAAGGCTATATTTAACCTAATTAATAGACTAAAAAAACTAGCCACAATCAAGTTAGAGACCGGCCCGACTACCGCCACCAGAGCGGGGCCCCACTTACCCGCCCTAAGATTATAAGGGTTAAAGGGCACTGGTTTAGCCCAGCCAATGACGGGAACCCCAGAAAAATACAGCATTGCCGGTAAAATAATGGACCCAACCGGATCAAGATGTTTTAAGGGGTTGAGGGTCAGACGACCTTGTATTTTAGCCGTAGGATCACCTAAGAGATTAGCCATAAAACCATGGGAAACCTCATGGATAACAACAGAAAATAAGACAATTAAAATATAGAAGATAGCAATCATATACTTGCAAAATTATGTCTTTATGTTACCATGGGCGAGTTAAATAACCAATAAATATCATGAAATCTTGTCCAATTTGTAACAAAGGCAGCCAGATGGTCGGAGGCTACTCCAACCGCGTCCGTGCCACCAAATACAATCCAATCCCAAAACTGCGCAAACAGCCTAATTTACAATGGGCCAAATTGACCGACGGCTCCCGCCTAAAAGTTTGCACCAAATGTCTTAAAGCCGGCAAACAACTAGAAATTAGAATCGAAAAATAAATTTAAAAAAATAAAAACCCCAGCCTAAACAGGACTGGGGTTTTGCTTTGAGATGAGGCTTAATACATCCAAACAAAGAACGTCTCTTCAAAGGGACCTCTCCATCTTTCCTTTCTAGTCAGCTTGTGCCGACGGCGAAAGGTCCGCAGTGAAGCCGGCAAACAGGACTGGGTCTGGACCAACATCCCCTTGGGAATTTGTCCGGGAAAAGATGTCGCCTGAGTCAGTTTTTGGAGCTGCTTTACTCCCAAGGCCATCAAAAGACAGAACAATCCGAGTACAAAGAACTTCATGGAAAAACCTCCTTTATTCTAGACCTAAAAAAATATTACCTGATTTCCAAAATTACACAAGAAAAACTATTTTTGATAAATAGAGCGGCCATCGCTCTCTAAGACTATTGTCCCTAAGATATCAGTTCTTAAGATCACGCTCTTTAAGCTAGAGAGGTAAGTTAAAACTTCCTGGTGGGGATGTCCATAAGTATTTTTTGTCCCAACAGAGATAACAGAAACCTGAGGACTGATCGTTTTTAAAAATTTTTCATCATTAGATAATTTTGAACCATGGTGGGACACTTTTAAAACATCTGAAGATAATTTATTTCCTAAATTATAAACGAGATATTTCTCCACTTTAATCGGAGTATCACCAGTAAACAAAAAACTTTTTTCTTGATAATCAAGACGGGCGACAATCGAGGCCGTATTAGTATCCTTAACTTCATCCCGCCCAGCATAAAAAATTTCCATTTTAGCTCCTCCCCCCAAATCAATCACTTGCCCGGCTTGAGCACAAATAACTGCTACTTGTTTATCTTTCGCCAAGGAGTTCAAGGCCTGATCATAAGAATTATTTGAGACAATGCACGGTTTAACAACCGCCCTAACGGCATAACGCCCTAAAACATCTGGTAATCCGCCAACGTGATCAGTATCAGGATGGGTCTCCATCAAAACATCAATCTGGTCACTAAACAGAGGCAGTTCTTTAGCTAAACGGCTAAGAATATTTCGCCCCGGACCACCATCAATTAAAATTGTCCGCCCTAAGGGGGCCCGGACTAAAATAGCATCGCCCTGACCAACGTCTAAAAAAGCAACTTCCAAGTTTTGATTGAAAAAATAAAAAATTGAATACCAAACAAAAAAATTACCGAAAACCAGAATAAAGATAAAGAACCACCGTAACTTTAATAACATAATTAAATTATACTGTAATTTTTTTATAAATCTTATACCAATATCTTCCTGTTAGATAACACAGCGGTAAATAAATAAGCCAAATCAAAAAAGAGAAACCTTCGCCACCAATTGAAGCAACTAAACTTAGCTGAGCAAAAAACTCGACCAAAGATAAGATTATTTTAAGGAGTAAATAAGCAAGAAAGCTTATTGGTTGGGCCACGACAAAAGACAACTGACTGAGTAAAACAGCCAAAGCTCCAATCATCATCGAGTAAGGGACGAAGGGCAAGACAACTAAATTAGAAACAAAACCCCAAAGAGAAACTTGTCCCACCGTTTGCCACAAAAGAGGAATGACCGCTAACTGAGCTCCAAAAGTTGAGCAAATTAATTCTTGCAATCCAAATCTTGTTGGAAGCCAATAAAAGATTTTATCTTTCAGGACTGGAGATAAATAAACGAGTCCCAACATCGCTAAGACACTCAATTGAAAACCTAAATCGCTGGTCAATGTTTTAGGATTATAAGCCACCAAAGCCACCGCAGAAAAAATAATCGCAGCCGTAACATCAAAAATCCGACCAGTCAGTTTGGCGTAGAGAGCAATCAGAGACATTAGAACCGCCCGCCACACCACTGATCCACCTCCAGCCAAAAGACCAAAAATAATAATGCTGGCAAACCCCAAAATACCCCCGAACAATCGTGGAAGTAGAGAAAACAAGCGCAATAAAATCAAGGCCACAAAAGTGATATTATAACCCGATAAAACTAAGATATGAGACACTCCGGCCAGCTTAAAATTATTAGTAACTTCCGTCCCCAATCCCTTTTTTGCCCCCAATAAAATACCCGCCAAAAGAGAAGACTCTGGCTCTGGTAAGATATCGTTAATCTTTTTAATCAACCACGATTTTAAATTAGATAAAAAAACAAAGACCCCGGTTGTCGGCCGAGAAATAAGAGAAACGTTTGGTTTATACATTTCATAATAAATGCCATCCTTAGCGAGATAAGATTGGTAATCAAAAAACGTTCCATTGGTTGAAAAAGTATTTTTTGGTCGAGAAATTTTACCACTCAAAGCAATAACATCTCCCAAGGAGTATTGCGGGTAACGTTCGGTGGTAAGTAAAATCTTGGCCTGATAATTAAGAGGGTGTACAACAAGCTTGGTCAAAGTTTCCCGTTCATCCGGAGAATAAACGACTTCGGCCGAGATAAGAACTTTATGAGCCAGATAATTATCCAACTCATGACTATAATCTTGTTCAAGCAAAGGGCGAAGAATACCTCCAGCCGATCCAACAAAGATAATAATAAAAAAATAAACTACCGACCAAGAAACCTTAAAATAAAAAGCAAAAACAGAACCCAAAATAGCCGCCAGCAATAAAAACCAACCAGCTTGCACCCAAGACAAGGACAGCCAACTACTTAAAAACATACTGGTCAAAAAACTCAAACTCGACAAAATAAAAACCAGATGCCAATCTCGATGACGACCCACGGGAGATACGTTTAAAAAATTATCCTGTTTTGACTTATCCACTATTGTATTTTGAGGTGATTTACTTATACTGTAATTCATTGTGGTTTTTTGTCGAGTTTATTAAAACATAACTTATTTTATGAAATTAGATGAGCAACTTAAGACAGATGACCTCTAACGAGGTCAAACAAGAAGCCGAAAGAGTAATTCCCTCCTCCGAGGAGATTAAAAAAGGCTATGGCCCACACCTGACTTACGACGGATATGACTGTCCAGCCGGACCACTCAATGATATGCAGGTGGTTTTCCAGTTTTTATCAAAAATGCCAGAGATTCTAGGGATGCACAAACTCACCCAACCATACACCCTGTCGTATGATGGTGGCGGAATAAACGAAGATTATGGAGTCACGGGAGTAGTAATAATTGCCGAATCACATATCTCCATCCACACCTATCCTCATGACAAAACATTCTTCCTAGACGTCTTCTCCTGCCGACCGTTTGATGTCGAAAAAACACTGGGCTTTATTCGCGAAACATTTAAAGCTGAAAAAGAAGATATAAATGTCGTTGTTCGCGGAAAATCTTTCCGTCAGAATTAGACAAAGCAAAAACCGCCCACTGGGCGGTTTTTCAATTAGTAATTTTTAATTTGAAATTTGAAATTATTTAAAACAGGCCGTCCTGTTTTAAACCACCATCCATTGCCTCATTAGCGAGACCATCAGCAATACTATTTTGTTCACGCGGAACGTAAGTAAATTTAATATTCGGTATTTCCTTAACCCGAAAATTCCAAATTTTAATAAAAGGCGAAAATAATTTTTCCTCTTTCAGTTGATATTCACCATTTAACTGTTTACACACTAATTCACTGTCCATCCGAACAACGACATCAATGTCTTTCATTTTTTCGGACCCATATATTTTCTTGAGAGTTTCCAAACCCAGAATAACCGCCTGATATTCAGCTTCGTTGTTTGTCGCCACACCCAAGAATTTAGAAACCTTTTTTATCACTTTATTCTCTTCATCAGAAATCACTGCGCCACACCCTGCCGGCCCAGGATTACCACGCGAACCACCATCAGTATTTAGATACAATTTGATCATAAATATATTTTAACCATTATTCCTTAAATCAACAATCCTCAGTCGAAGTTCAGGGAAATTTTTGAAAGTTGATTTCTCTAATGTCACTAAAATATCCACCCTCTGCCCTACTTCCAAATTTACCCCCTTAAAAATATGGCCATTTATAGCATCAAACTTCCCTGCCTGCGCAGGCAGGTCTCCTGCCGCGCAAGTAAAAAAGCCGATAGCCGTAATTTTTTTATCTTTGGTATTACGGAAACCAAGCTCGAGATGAATTCCTCCATTACCAAAGGCCTTAACACTATCAATTAAGACCCTCTTGAGTAAAAAAATCGGTTTAGGATTTCCTATTCCATAGGGTCCCATCTCTTCAATAAAATAATAGTTATCCCAAGTAATCTCATCCAGGGAAATCTCCTTATTAATCAGCACTGGTTCAACTGCTTTTTCTTTACCGATTTTCTTATATGCCTCATTTAAACGAGACTCTAACTCTGGCTGACGGGCGGAAGAAACAGCAAAACCCGCCGCCATAAAATGGCCCCCGAAATTAATAAAAAAATCATCACCCCCAGCCGCCTCCATTAACTTAACTAGGTTTACTTGCCCATCAGAACGAGAAGAACCCTTATAATCACCTTCCTGACCATTTCCACCCCAAACAAAAACGCTTTTATTATACTTATCTTTGATTTTATTGGCGACTAGCCCTAATCCCCCAGCTGGCCAAAGAGCATCACCAAAAACTAAAATGTCAGGAATCGTTTTTTTCTCTTTTATCCTCTCTTCAATAGTCAAAACAATTTGTTCGACCATTGCCTTGCGTTCGTTATTTTTTTCTTCTAGATGTTTAGCGATATCACGAGCTTGATCAACATCGTCCGTGGTCAGTAAAAAATAAGACTGAACAGCATGAGACATCCGACTGGCCGCATTCAACCGAGGGGCCAACATAAAACCGATATCATCTTCCGAGATATTTTCTTTATTCATCTTCATTGAACGAATAAGCTCAAGTAATCCTGGACGTTTAGTCTTCCGCAAAACTTTAAGTCCAAAGTAGGCTAAAGTACGATTTTCATCTTCCAATGGAACCATATCTGAAATAGTCGCAATCGCCACCAAATCTAGGAGCCACTTCTCCCACCCATCTTTAAATTCATGCTTACTAACCGTCATTAGAGCCTGGACCAATTTAAAAGCGACTCCAGTCCCACAAAGCATTTTGTAAGGATAATCATCACCCTCCTGTTTATTATCCAAAATAGCTACCGCTTGGGGTAATTTATCCTGAGGAAGATGATGGTCGGTGATAATCATATCAATTCCAAGTTTTTTGGCTTTTTTAGCCGGCTCAACATCAACAATTCCGCAATCAACCGAAATAATAAGTTTAGTTCCCTCCAAAGCTAAAGCTTTAATTGTTTCATCTTTCAGACCATATCCATCTAGTTGTCTGTCAGGAATAAAAATATCAAAATTGGTAAAGCCAATTTCCTTAAAAAAAGAGGTGATGACCACTGTCCCCGGCACTCCATCAGCATCATAATCACCGTAGACAACAATTCTCTCATTTCTCTCAACTGCTAAATTTATCCGCTCCACCGCCTTCTTCATACCTTTCATTAAAAATGGATCATGAAGATCGCGAGTGTAAGATGGATGTAAATATTTTTCCGCCACAAGAGGATCGGTGATTCCGCGGGCGAACAATAAATCACGCAAAAAAGGAGGATAAGTCGCCAATCTGTCAGATACTGATTTTGTAATAGGTTTTCTAATTTGCCACTTTTTCATCCCGTTAGTGAAAAATGGCATTATCCTGGTGGGATTCTTTTATGCCATCTTTATTAAATTAGTAATTACTGATTAATTTCATACTGTTTCCCGAAGACTTATTCCCAACGAGGCCGATTTTCTACCACGGGATTCATGCTAATATATGATTATAGCATAATAAACAATAAACACCTTTTATGAACAATTGCATTTTTTGCCAAATAATTGCAGGGGAAATACCTTCTCACAAGGTCTATGAAGACAAAGATTTTTTAGCCTTTCTTGACATCAATCCTCTCTCTCCCGGACACACTCTAGTCATACCAAAAACTCATTACCCTTGGGTCTGGGATGTACCAAACGCGGGTGACTATTTTGAGGTGGCTCGAAAAATTGCCGTAGCTCAGAAAAAAGCCTTTTCCACCGACTTTGTCTTAGCTAAAATTATTGGAGAAGAGGTTCCCCACGCCCACATTTGGGTCTATCCAGACAATAAAGTAATTGGAAACAAAAAAGATTTCCCAACTAATGCCAAAAAAATAATAGACTGTTTATCATAAAAAAACGGCCAGTTGGCCGTTTTTTTATTTTGCTTTTTGCTTTTTGCTTTTTGACTTACTAATGGCTTCAATTCCCGGCAATGTGCCATTTGCCAAAAAATCTAGCATAGCACCCCCAGCCGTAGACACAAAATCAAATTCTTTTTCCAGTTTTAGATCAGCAATAGCAGAAATAGTATCACCTCCTCCAACCAAGGAAAAAGCTTTGCTCTTCGCAATTGTTCGTGCCAATTCCAGTGTCCCCTTATTGAATCCTTTCTCAAAATTTCCCAGAGGACCATTCCAAAGAATAAAACGGGCTTGTTTTATTTCCTCCTTAATCAAATCTAGGGAATCTGGACCAATATCCACAATCGACTCCTTTGTTTTTACCGACATAATTGATCGAACAAAGACATCACCATGTTTTTCGGTCACAACATCTTGAGGAAGCTTAATAGTTTGGTTTTTCAAAAAATCAGTCATACCAGCGGAATTCAAATCAAAAACAGATTCTCCAATTTCGTAACCAAGTTTCTTAAAAAAAGAATTAGCCAAGGCCCCACCAATAAAAATTGAATCAGCCTTAGTCACAAATTTCTTTAACAAAGGAATCTTGGTCTGGAATTTTAAGCCACCAAGAATAAAAACAAAGGGATGAGTGGGCTTAAAAGCTTTAACCAGATTCTCGTATTCTCTAAAAAACAGTGGTCCAATATAAGACGGTAAATATTTCACCACTCCCACAACCGAAGCATGGGGGCGGTGAGACACCGAAAAAGCATCGTTAACATAGATATCAGCAAGTGAAGCCAGCTCTTTAGATAACTTGAGGCTATTAGTCATTTCCCCCTCTGCTCGCCTGATGTTCTCTAAAATCGCTACTTCACCATCTTTAAGTTCCTCGATGTGAAATAAATTATCAAGATCTGGGAAAAAAGCTGTATTAAAATGTTTACCTAAATAAGCCACGACTGGAGACAGACTTTGTTTACCATCAGCTCCAAGGTGACTAACAATAATTACCTTGGCCTTTTTACTAACCAAAAATTCAATCGTTGGGATAACCATATCCACCCGAAAAGCATCCTCAATTTGACCGCCCTCATTAATTGGCACATTCAAATCAAGCCGGAGTAAAACTCTTTTACCTTTTAGATTTTTTACCCGAGTAATTAATTTTGACTTTAAATCAATCATAACTGATCAGCAATTTGAACAATTTTTAAAAAATCTACCGGAACCAAAGAAGCTCGCCCAACCAACAGTCCATCAGCTCCTCCGGCCACTAAAAAATCTTGAGCGTTTTTTACCCCAACAGAACCCCCATAAAGAATAGGAACTTGGAGACCTTCTTTCTTCCCAGCCAAATCGGCTAAAACTTTTTTGATAAAAAGACGATTATGGTTAAAACTTTCTGGTGTATCCGCTCCCTTAGCCGAAGCCCCGATCGCCCAAACCGGTTCATGAGCCACCAAAATTTGGCTAAAAAATTTTTTGGGTACACCGGCCAAAGCTTCAGAAAGTTGAGACTGGAGAGTCTTTAGATAATCACCATTTTCATCGTGAACTTTCTCACCTACACACAAAATAACCTTCAAACCCGTTTTTAAAGCCGATTTTATTTTCTTATTAATAACCTGATTTGTCTCTCCAGCCTGTCGGATTTCCGAATGTCCAACCAAGCAATACTCCACCCCCATGCTTTTGAGCATCGACAGAGAAATTAGACCAGTAAAAGCGCCAGAGACTTCATAAAATCCATCTTGCGCGCCCAGCCGAAGCTTAATAGTGGAGGCTGGGGCTCCAAGTATCCCCATAAAAATAGCCGGTGGACAAACTACAACCTCGGTCTTTTTATATTTAACCAGGCCAGAAGAAATCTTAGTAAAAATATGTTTGGCATCCGATGGACCAGTAGGATTCATCTTCCAATTACCAACAATAATTTTTTTCATATGAAATAATTATAACAGAAAACCCCTGAAAAACACCAAAGGGGTGTTTTTCAGGGGTTTAAGTTTAAAACTTCAACTTGTCTGCCCGATCAAGCAAGAAATTAATAATTAGTTTAAATTTCCCTCCAACTAATCGTTACATATTGATCACTAGTCAAAGGAAAAGAAGGAGGTGGACCATAAAGCAGATTACCATCATAAACAACTTCCCTTATTGCATAGCCCCCACTCTGACTTCCCGTATAAGCAAAACCATAACGCTGGTTAGTCCCAATCATACCGTACAATCTAATCTTAGTCCGATCATCATAAGGATGACAACTAGAATTGTAATAATATCTCCCGACTCGACCATTTTTAGCAATAAGAGCAGCATCTACTTCAATCGTATCAGCGCTGGTCATTCCCGCATTAACATTATTTTGGGCAATTAAAGCAAGGACATCTCGACCATCATAATTGGTATACAAAATATCTTTAGTAAATGAAATACTCGTATTAGTGTTAACACTCTCAGGAAACCGGCCGGAAGCGATTGTTAATCGAGCATTATTAATCTTACCCTCCACCCAAACATTATCCTCGACAAAAACTACTCCATTGGTCGGAAAAGGATAATTAGCAACGAAGACTTGAGTCCCAACTGAAAATGTTCCCCAACCCTCCTGATCTGGCCAATTTTGTTTATTGCAAGAATGAGCCGCCGAAACTAAAGCTGTAACTTTATATAAATCAAAAGTCCCATTAGTCTTTAAGACGATATTGTAACCTTGGGCTCCAGAAGAGGCAAAGTAACGTCCGGCTGACTGAGCTAAGGTTTTCAAATTAGCCAAATTAGAAGTTAACCCATTAAAATCAATAGCAGGAACGGGAAACTGGCGTCCAGACATAAAAACATCGGACCGGACAGGAACAGTAGAAGGAGGCGCTTCGCTTGATAAACCTCCATTACTCAGACCACTAGAGGGAGGCGCTTGAATATGGGTATGCACACCAAATTCTAAACCTCCATTATGATCAGGATCATCGTAAGTGGATTTAGCACTAGTAACAATATTATGAGCCAAACCGTCCATCCGAATACCGTCATTAGAATGAATTGGCCCAAAAACTTCTGTTCCTTCACCAAAACGCATCACAGAATTAGCCACAAAAGCATATTTAGCCAGGGAGGGAATAGCTAAAATCACCTCAATAGAACGAGAAATAGTAGTGCTTGCAACTGTACCCTTAGAAACAATTTTAACGACCGTTGAACCGACCAAAGGAGGGGTAATGGTCAATTGGTAATTGCCAATTACATTACCAAATTTATCGTAATACAGGTGTGTGTATGGGCCAGCCTGACCAGTGCCATCTTGAAAATCCTGAGGTGAATGAGCTAAATGCCAACGATAGTAATCAATACCCGCTTCAGCGATTTGAAAGGCTTTTTCCCGATTTACTGTTTGGTTGGCCAAACGGTAGTTGGTAGCGGACCAAGAGGCCACGCCAGTCAAAATAATTACGGCAATAGTGGCAAAAACCAAGGTACTAATTAGCACATATCCGCCATTTTTTTTATTCTTTATTTGTAATTTTACTTTTGACATTTGAAATTTATTTTAAAGGTTGTCTTTCAGATTACGAATCATTACTTGACTAGAAAAAGTCATAACCTTCGGTGATCGAACAGGGTCGGTATCAATCAAGATCGTCATTCTGACTAAACGGACGTTGGCAATATCAACCGGCCAAGACATGGGAGAAGTTGTACCATTGTAAGTTTTATCATAAAAGTTAAAAACCGGTGTCGATGTTGGATTAACAATATCATGAACGGCCATCGTAATTTTTTCATTACTATCTAAATAAGAATAGGGTTCCCCTGTTGGTTTGGTTACGGCCCGCCAAAGTGAAGAGGTCGCAACAAAATAGCGTACCCGCTCACGCAAACCATCGCGATCAATATCGGAAAAAAAAGTAATGGTATTTTTATCAGCAACGGCCAAAGGATAAAGACCATTATTAGAGGAAGAAGCAGCACGGAGCTCGGCAATAGCTCGTTTTAGTGCCCCCCGCGCTTCACTTTCCGCCACTAAACTATTTTTAATAAAAGTATTATTAACAAAAATATCCTTCTGAAAATTACTCAAAACCAAAGTAATACCAGTAAAAATACCGATGGCAACCAAAATTTCAATTAATGTAAAACCTTTTTTAAACATATTAAATCTCAGTTAATGAAACATTTAATTCCTGCCAAACATCGCTGACATCAATAGCAGAAGTGTAGGGCAAATAACCATCACGATTAACAGAAATAGTTTGTGGTCCACCAGACAAGCCCTCAAAATAAGCCTGACCTGGCGGAGTGCAAGCCGCCGTGTAAGTAAGGCCGATGTCTGAAATATTGGGAGTAACCAAATCGTTAGCTGTTTGTAAAAATACTTTATAGCGAATATAACGATGATTATTGTGGACAGAATTAATTCCCTCGTTGGACGTCGTATAATAAGAAGAAGCCGTCCCGTCGGGACCAAGAAAATTCCAAGTGGTGGTCGCCGGATCATTACCAGAAGCCAATTGTAGGCGAATACTCCCAACGCCGGTCGTGGTAGCTTGATCGGATGGTGAAAAACGGAGAGATTTATATTCCGTACTTGTGCTACCAGAATCAAAAATAGAAGAAATAAGATTACCAGATACAATAAATTTACCCAAAGATGATCGCAAACGTATTTCTCCAGGATTATTAGTGAAATCTATATTACCATCGGTATCAGCAAACATTTTATTATTAGTGTAGATGATCTGACCAGAGCCAAGCGACCAATCCGTTTGATTGAAAAACCCCTGACTAGTAACTAGTGTTTGTGTCTCGATCGTAACATCTGCCCCTGACAACGGAAGACCTGTCGCACTATCATGAACAGAAACCAGAAGCCCATTCGGCTTTCTAGCCAGAGCCGTCAAAAGAATTTGAGGAGACGTGTCGGGAGCGACAAACAACGGTACAAAAACTGATGTTCCAGCTAAAAACCAAGAACTAGTGGTGGCTAAAGAGAACCTATAAGTATCCCACTCCAGATTAGAAAGATTAATCAACCCCAGAGAGTCCGAAGTTAAAATATTATCATACTTATAAACATCGGGGTTCTGTCCAATCTTTTTTTGCCCAACAACCCTCACTGAAACACCATCAATCGGATTACAAACCCCGTTAACCACTTGAATACCCAAGTTACTAAGCTTATCAATCGCAAAACTTATTTGTGTTGCCTGTCCACCTAAAATAGTCGCCGGAGGAATCAGGGGGTTAGGGTTTCCGGTAGTAATAGCCGAAGTCCCTTCCGAAGAATAACCATCTTTAGTGACGGTCACTTTATAAGCCAGGGCGCCTGGCGGAGCATCAATCAGGGCGAAGACTCCATTATTGTCCGTCAGTTCATCAATCAAAGTTGGACTTTTCTCAATCCGAACACGAGCCGCCGAAACCGGATCACCATTAGAATTAAACACTTTAACAAATAAAGCCCCGTTGCCATTAGCTGTTTCTAAGTTTTTAGGAGCAATCGTTGTATAAATTTTTTGTGGTAAAAATTCTCCATTCGCACAAGCCAGACATTCTATGTCAATCTGAAGTTGTTTGTAGTCAGCTGGTGATAAGTCATTTTTAGTACTACTACCAATAGTTCCATCGAAAGGATCATCAATATTCCTGATACTTGAAGTTAGTTTAAATGACACCCCTCCCCGAGTTAAGACTTGTTCTCGAGGAATAACCCCGACTGGAATACCAGCCACAATTCCAACATCCTGGTAAGGTAAATTTCGGACAATCTCTATTTGTTCATTGGCTAAAAGCATGGCATCGGTCTTAACCCGAGCCGCCCGGACCGTTTTAATAACAGAAACAAAGCCGCCATAAACCCCAATACAAATAATCGACAAAATAAATGCTCCCACTAAAACTTCCACCAGAGTAAAGCCAGCTTTACTTAGTCGGTCAGATTTTATATCAGAGTGGTATAGCATTTTCTTTACCGTAAAACTATTTTATTGCCGATGTAAGACTATACATTGGACCAATCATTGCCACCACAAAAAATCCAACGGCCGCCCCAATAACAATCATCAAAAGAGGCTCAATAATTGTTGAAAGATTTTTTGTCGCTTGATCAATCTCATTTTCATAAAAGACCGCCCCCTTCTCAAGCATTTGTGGCAAATTTCCAGTCTCTTCACCAACCTCTGCCAACTCAGACACAAAAACGGGAAAAAGTTTTTCTTGTTTTTCAAAAACAGCTGAGAGTAAAATACCTTTTTGGATATCAGTAACGGCTCCAACCATGACTGGTTTATAAAAAGAATTTTGAATGACGTTACCAGTGATTTCAATTGATTTAGTCATACTTACTCCAGCTGTAATTAAAGACGAAATCGTCCTCATGATAACCGCGGAATTATATTCTCTGACCAAATTACCAAAAATAGGCAGCCGCAGAACAACAAAATCTAGAGCTTTTTTACCTTTTGGAGTTTTGAGCCAAAAACTGAAAACAGTCACCACCAAAATTACAGCCAGGGCAAAAACCAGATAATGGTTCTTTAAAAAATCACTCACTCCAATAATCATCCTGGTCGATAGAGGCAAGGCAACATTTAAATCTTTAAAGGTGGCTGAAAGAGTTGGGACCATAAAAACCATCATCAAAATTCCGATAACAATGATGAGTAAGACAATAATTGTCGGATAAATCATGGCACCAGTAATTTTTCTTTTTAATTCATAGGTTTTACCCATTTGATCCTTGATGATTGACAAAGAATTAGGTAGATTACCAGATTCTTCACCTGCCCCCACCATCGCCGAAAAAACAGGAGGAAACACAGATGGATAAGCCTCAAGTGCCTGACTGAGACTCTCTCCAGTCGTAACTCTTCTCAGTAAATCTTTGATTACACCTTTAAAATACTTTTGCGAGGTTTGCCTTTCCAAAACTTCTAAAGACCGAGACAGAGTCAGACCGGCCGAAATCATCGAACTTAAGTTACTAGCAAAGACTATTTTATTTTTTAATCCAACTTTTTTAAATAATCCTCGAAAAAAACCGCCCGAGGGTTCAGTCTTATGCAGAGCTTCAGCAAAAAATAGAGCCAAACCCTCGGCCCGCATTTCACGAGAGAGCATCAATTTATCAGAGGATTCCCTTACCCCCTCAACAATTTCGCCATTAGATTTTTGTGCTTTTATTTTAAATAACATGAATTTCAATTACAAATTTCAAATGTCAAAAGTCAAATAAGATACACCAAATCGTATTTCATTTTTAATTTTACATCTGACATTCGAAATTGTGCCGTTACTCCGTAACGACACGTAACACTTCTTCAATCGTAGTAATACCTTGAACAGCCTTAAAGACACCATCTTCAATCATTGTCATCATTCCCTCCTTCTTAGCTTGAGATTCTATCTCTTCGGTCGTTAAACCCTTAATAATCATATCTTTAATCGAAGAAGTTAGAGATAACACCTCATGAATTCCGACCCGACCAGCAAAACCATCTTTTGATTCTGCTGATGGAATATTTTTATAAAAAGGCACCTTATCCCAACCGACATTAGGTTCGATAATATTTTCCTCTTTCAAAATTTGTAAAACACGGTCCATGTCAACATGAAGGGATAGTTTAGCCAATTCGTCTTTAGTTAAGTGGTACTCTTCTTTTGATGGACAGAGCTTTCTCACCAGCCGTTGAGCAACAATAACTTTAATCGTAGAAACAAGAAGAAAGGCTTCCGCCCCCATATCAAGCATACGAGGAACAGTTCCGGCGGCGGAATTAGTATGCAAAGTAGACAAAACCAAGTGTCCAGTCAAGGCAGCATTGATCGCCAAATTAGCGGTCTCTTTATCTCGAATTTCCCCAACCATAATAATGTCGGGGTCCTGACGGACTAAAGATCTTAACCCATTAGCAAAAGTTAGACCGATATCTGGCTTAACTTGAGTTTGACTAATTCGCGGTATTTGATATTCAATTGGATCTTCAATAGTAGAGATATTTACATCGGGAGTGTTAAGAATTTCTAACAAAGTATAGAGGGTGGTGGACTTTCCCGAACCAGTTGGACCAGTAACCAAAATCATCCCGGTCGCCGCTCTAGTAGCCTCATGTATTTTTTCCAAAGATGCTCCATGAAAGCCCAATGTTTCCAAAGTAAATCCATGGACAGTCTCTGGCAACAAACGCATAACAACTTTTTCTCCATAATAAGTAGGTAAAATAGAAACCCGGAAAGCGACATTTTGATCAGATAATTCCATTTTGAATCGCCCGTCTTGCGGTAAACGTTTTTCATCAAGGCGAAGATTAGCCAAAACCTTGATCCGAGCAATAATACCAGCGGCGATGTTCCGAGGTAAAATCATAGCATCATGCAAAATACCATCGATGCGATAGCGGACCACCAACTCTTTCTCATAGATTTCAATATGAATATCTGAGGCTTTTTGCATGATGGCATGAGTAAGCAGAGTTTCAACAATCCGCACAATAGGCAAATCTTCAGCCAATTTTTTCAGATCAGTTTCCCCTTCAAGAGACACTCCGTCAAAACCCCCATCTTGGCCCACATTTAGAGATTCCTTTTGAATAATATCGCCAAATTCAGCCTTCAAACTCTTTTGATATTGAACGAGGGATTTTTTAATAGATTCGGTGTCTGTGAGACGTGGAAGAATTCGTAAGCCGGAGCTTTTTTTAATAAATTCAATCGCTTCCAGATCTTGAGGATCAAGCATGGCCACCTCCAAATCATTGTCCTTTTTACCAAAAGCGACAATATTGTGTTTTCTGGCAATTGGTTCAGGGATAAGAGATAAAATACTTTTATCAATTTTTTCGGTCTTTAAGTCTACAAAAGGAATACCAATTAGATAAGCATTCACTCGACGATAATCATCTTCAGAAATTTTTCCATCACTAATTAAAATTTCCGACAAAGTCTTTTTTTGTTCAGCCGCTAAAGCTTGAGATTTTTTTATATCATCAGCCGAAACAAGTTTAGTATCAGTTAAAAAACTGATTAATTGATCCTGATCAATATTCATTAGTCTTATTATATCATCATTAACAAATCTAAAAATATAATTTGAGTGAATAACTTAAACAAAAAAATCTCCACCAACAGTGGAGATTTTTTAAACCATCTTAATTTAGATATTTTAATCTAAACACAAGGCCTCACAGTGAGCACCAATTCCCTTACTATCAGACATGGCTTGGAAATACCAAGAATTATTAGCATTTCTTCCTACCTTACAAACAGGATTACCCCAAGCACCAGCCGTAATAGAATACTGAGAAACAGTTAGCATACAAATTTTGTGAACACCTAAGTCTTTAGTTTGAGTCCCCTGATTAACAGAAGAAATGTTGTAAGGACCACTGAAAGTAAAGTTGGCAGGAGTACTAGCTGTGCCGCCGGCTAAACCTAACTCCGATGGAGTTTTCCAACTAGCTGTACCACTAGCATCAGAAGCCAAAATCTTACCAACCCCCTGAGTACCATCCACAATAGCAATCTTACCCTTGAAGAAAGCAGCAAAACTCTTAGCACTATTGACCGCATCAGCAAAATAAGCGGCATAGCTCTTACCAGAGCGAACATCACTTAAGAAAGCATCTGGAGCCTCTTCCCCACCGAGCTCATTGGTGGCGTATAGACCAAACTTATCACCCCGAGTATAAAGACCCTGATAACCAATGAAACGTCCAGTATAAGCCTCTGGAGCCGTTGCCATACCCATAATAGCGGTGGAAGGAGAATTTTTGTGATCCACATTCCGTCCGCCATTAGTGACAGTAGCAGCAACACCAACACCACCAGCATATTCAGAGGTAAGTTCCGCTCCATTACTGTAGCGACCAAACTCACCACGAACTTTATTTTCCGCATTGCTAAATTTAAGAGAAGGCTGTCCAGCAAAAGCATCAGAAACAGAAGTTTGTTTAATATCAAGCATAGCAGAAGGACCTTGAACACCAACACCAATTTTGCCAGTGAAATAATTACGATCGGCAAAGAAAGCAATTCGGCGATCACCATCACTGGTTTGACCATTCCAATTACTGTCCTGTTCACCACCAATATGCAACCAACGCTTACTGTCATTAGTAACATTAGTGGCAATCCCAATCCAACTAGTCTTCCAACCGGCCTCAGGAGTACCAATAAAAAACTTTCCATTGGCAAAGAGGTTGCCATTGATATCTAATTTCTGCTGAGGATTATTAGTCCCCAAACCAACATTTCCAGAATTATTGTTGAAAATATTATTACCATTGGCTGTCCAGAAAGAATCACCATTGCCAGTACCGGAAGTACTCTGACAAACTACCGTTCCGTCTTGATTTACTACTCGCACCGCTTCCCCAGCAGGACAAGTGCCAGTGATTCGAGATTGAATCGTACTAGTAGAAATAGAAAGAATATAAGTATTAGAAGTTGGATTATAAACCAAAACCCCACCATTGCCAGTCAAATTTATGTTAGTCGTATTGCCACCACCCAAATTACCACCAGCCACACAATGGTTGCCGTTTTCATCACAGTAAAACTTAGCACCAACAGCACCCTCAACATCTAACTTTAAAACTTGTTCACCGGTGGATGGACGTAAAGTACCAACACCAAGTTTGCCATCGACAAAAAGGTTGGTTAATGAACGCAAACCACCAGCAATAAAACCACCCCATTTTACCTGACCAACGGAAGTAGTATCAACAAACTGAGCACAAGCCGGATTGGATCGGTCACAGTTCTGAGGAGTCAAACTGTCGTCAATAGCTACAGCCTGAGCAACATTAACCAATCCGAGGATCAAAAGCCCTAAAAATAACGCTTTTTTCATAAAATTAATAAATTATCCTAATAAAGAATCACACATAATAATTGGTCTCCAAACCCTAAAATTTATCCTTACATTACTAACACAATCCACCTCAGAGCGCAAGGATATAACGAACTCTCAAAAATGAAAACTAGATTAAATAAATTTATTAAATTTAAAATAAAAATCCCCAAATTATTGGGGATTTTTATTTAGTGATTGTATCCTAAAAACTAGTCACATTGCATCTTGACTTGAATTTTTTCAATACTGACAGAATTATTAAAGCCGGTCAAATCACTGGCCCCAGCATCACCAGTTCCTTTTGTACAGGACCAAGGACTATATTGGGAGTCATCAGTATCATAGGTTCTGATACAAACCCGACACCAACTAGCCCCCCCAGAATTGTCAGTTGAGGTTAGAATTTTTCCTTCTCCCGGAGCAGTATTACCGCCGCGAATTAGTAGCTGGCCATTCGGTTTAATTTCTAAAGGAACAAATCCAGCCGGTCTACCATAAGCAGAGACATTTGGGTTATAAAATCTTAGACTTCCACCAACGTTATCCAATATATATTGTCCCGATCCAGATTGAATAACCAAATTATCTCCATCGTCAACACTAGATCTTCCGACAATCACACCCCCACTAATCTCAAGTTTACTTTGGGGATTGTTTGTTCCAATCCCAACGTTACCACTAGCTCCTATCACCATAGCATTATTATAGCCATTCGTTCGTAGGTAAATAGAACCTCCACCACTATCACCTCCAATATTTAGACTGGAACCAGAATTAGAAATAGAGGTGTTACCAGATGGATCAGAAAGTCTTAGATAAGCATAACCAGCTGAAGCATTAATATTTACCGCATTATTACCTCCTCCAATATTAAGAGTCAGGCTATTTCCAGAGTTATTAGATAAATTACTACCATTAAGAGTCCAATAATTTGGGCTTGTTGCAGTACTACAGCCAGGACAAATTTCTTGAATAGTTTTCCATACAGCATTACCTTCTGCATCAGTGGAAGCTAAAACCTTATTCAGACCTGGGGCACCACCATTAATTTTGATTTTTCCATCTTGACTAAAAGCAAATCTTACTAGTCCAGCTGAGTGGAAACGTAATGTTCCATTATAATTATCAATATTATAATTTCCAGACATATTTTGAAGAATAAGATCAGACCCGTCAGTCGCCGTAGGAAGACCTAGGTAAATATGACCACCAACATCTAAATGATTATTGGTCGCTAGCCTACCATCAAAATATCCAGCATAACTATTAGCATTTTTAAAGGTATCGGCAAAATAACCGACATAACTTTTTTGAGTGCCATCTGTTTTATTCACAGTAGCAAGCCAAGCGGTTGGTGGTTCTACTCCACCCAGCTGGTTTGTGGCATAAAGCCCAAATCTATCTCCTCGTGTATAGACACCATCATATCCAAGGAATCTACCACTGTAACCACCAAGAGCATTAGCCATACCCATAATAGCGGTTGGAGGAGCTTGATTACCATCACGGGCACCACTTGTCACAGTACCAGCAACCCCTACTCCCCCAGGATAATCCGAGTAAAGAAGAGCTCCACCACTCCACTTACCAAATTCACCTCTAACCATATTACTGGCCCCAGTAAACTTAAATACCGGCTGACCACCCAAAGCATCGTTATAAGAAGTTTGTGTTGCCTCCAAGATAGCAGTTGGTGTTTCGGTTCCAGCCCCTACCTTACCAGTTGAAATCAAATCACCATCAAAATAACCAGCATATTGTCTTGTTGTGCTTACCAATGCAGCTGGAGCTTTATTGTCTCTCCCAGAATTACTTTGGATAGCAGCATGGTTCATATCAGCCGAATACAAGCCAATTTTACCCTTAAGATAAGCCCCAAATTTACCAGAAATAAGTTTAGCTCCATAACCTTCATCATTAGCTTGAGCAGTATTTCCTCCGATAGCGGCAATACCAACACCATTTAGTCCTTCAGCATGAGTATAAATACCGGCACTGCCAATAGCACCAGAGGTCAGACTCCCAATAAATTCAGCGGCTGAACCACCAACAGATGATCCTTTTACAACAAGCCCAGGAAGATAAGGAGTCCGACCGACTATTTCAACATCTGTAGCATCTATAGTATTAACAATCGTTCCAGCACCAGCAGTAGTGCTTTTTTTCTGCCAGAAATTACCGCCAGTATTGTTTGTATTATTTATATTTAACCAACTTAAGAGGGTTGAGGTGGAAATCCAGCTTCCGACACCAAGAGCGTTAGAAGCTAGAATTTTTTTATCACCAGATCCGGCTGGCAATTTAAAAACACCATTAACAGCCAGACTACCAGCAGTTGGATTACCAACTGGACCACCAGTAAAACTATCGGATGTTGCCATAGAAGACGACACGACCGCCTGAGAAGGAATAATAATTCTCCAGGTATTATCACTCAGGGCCTTACGGTATATACGAACAGTAGCCATATTAACACCAGACACAGAACTAAGAGGAATTCCAGTTAAAGTAAGAGAAACTAAACCAGCACCGGTACCTGGAGAAATGTAGACAGGCAGGGACTCAGCCGATACCGCAACCTCATTGCCCCCAGAAACTACCGAATAACGATAAGTGTAGGTGTCATTGCGAGGAACTCCAACCGACAAAGCTGTGGTCATTAGGGTAGCAAGTGGAGCAGGCAACAAATTTGCCCCCAAATCCAATTCTCCGGTTTTAACCTGAGTAAAAGGCCCAACATTTAATGGAGTATTACAACCAGGGACAGTTGGTGGACAATTGTTCGTTGTAACACCGGTTGGGACATCAGCCCACTCAGCATTAGCCGCAGCAGACAAAAAGACGGCCAATAAAATTACCGTTATTTTTGCCGCAAAGAAAATTTTCTTAATCATATAGTTTATAAAATTATTAATTAACTTAAATATTAAAATTATGACGACGACGCGTTTGCCTAATTATAGCAAACACAGATAGTGAATAATATTATTTCAGATTAAAAACTGTTGATAACTCATCGAGTTAAATTTTATTCAGGTTGAAAACTCTAAAAAAATAAAAACATTGTTATCTGTTTATATCTTCTGATTTAGAATTTGACTATTTTTTAGCCTTTCTTGACTAAAAATAGGGGCGTGTTATCATATAAGCATTAAGTCCGTTCCGAAAACGGGCTCATTTTTTTAAAAAAATCACCTCACATACTCATATGATCGACCTAAAATCACTAAAATCTGCTCTAGAACAGTTAGAAGAAGAGCGTAATATCCCTAAAGAAAAAATCATTGGGGCGATTGAAGATGCTCTAACGGCGGCCTATAAAAAAGATTATGGCAAAAAAGGTCAAATTATCAGAGCCAAATTAGACTTTGATACCGGGACCACAGAATTTAACCAAATCAAAATTGTTGTTGATGAATCCACTGTTCGGATGGGAGAAGAGGGAGAAGGTGAAGGAGAAGAATTTAATCCATCCTTCCAAGTAGAGATTGGCGAAGACGGAGAAGAAATCAAACCTCGTTTCAATGAAGAGCATCATATCCTCCTGGAAGATGCCCGGAAAATCAAAAAGGGGGTGGAATTGGGTGAAGAAGTAGTTTTCCCACTCGAAACCAAAGATGATTACGGCCGAATTGCCGCTCAAACCGCTAAACAGGTTATTATTCAACGCATTCGCGAAGCCGAAAAATCTTCTGTCTTAGACGAATATCAAGGGAAAGAAGGGGAAATTGTTTCTGGCAAAGTCCAAAAAGTAGAACGTGGCAATGTTTTTGTCGATTTGGGTCGGGCGACCGGTTTACTCTCTTATGAAGATCAAGTTCCTGGTGAATTTTATCGTCAAGGTGAACGTATTCGTGCTTATCTTTACCGTGTTGATGAAGGCCCGAAGGGGATTACCTTACGACTATCCCGCTCTCACCCTCAATTCATTACTGAATTATTTAAAGTTGAAGCTCCAGAAATCCAAACTGGAACCGTCGAAATCAAGGCGACGGCTCGTGAGGCAGGTGCTCGTTCAAAAATCGCTGTTATCTCAAACGATCCAAATATTGATGCCGTTGGTTCCTGTGTCGGACAAAAAGGCGCTCGTGTTTCCACTATCATCAACGAACTAGGTGGAGAAAAAATTGATATCATTGAGTGGTCCGAAAAAGCCGAAACTTTTATTACCAATTCCCTCTCTCCCGCTAAGGTCAATAAAGTTGAACTAGAAGAAGAAACTAAAACAGCTCGAATTGAAGTCAATTCTGATCAATTTTCTCTCGCTGTTGGCAAGGGCGGACAAAATGCCCGTTTAGCCGCCAAGCTAACCGGCTGGAAAATTGACATTACTACCCCAGAGTCAGAAAAGGTGGAAAAAATTACCGAAGATGAGGAAGAAGTAGATGATTCGGAATAACAATAAAATACAAATCAAAAAAAGCGCCCCTGGCGCTTTTTTTGATTTGTATTTACCACTACCTCGCTATCTAAAATTTGGGACTAAAACATTGGACAAACCACATAAAACTGTTATATTGTAAGGCATTAAATAAGCTATTAGTAAGTTAATTTTAATAATTATGAATCCGTATCTTATTTTCTCTTTGGTGGCCGCTCTGGTAGCGATCATCTATGGTCTAATTTTGGCCTACAATATTAATAAAAAAAGTGCTGGTAACGAAAAAATGCAGGAAATTGCCAAGGCGATTCAAGAGGGAGCCAAGGCTTACCTAAATAGACAATACAAGACGATTGGCTATATTGCCGCGATTTTGTTTGTTGTTCTCTGGTACTTCATTGATGGCTACACCGCCGCTGGTTTCTTGGTGGGAGCTATCCTTTCAGCCCTCGCTGGATACATTGGAATGAACGTCTCGGTTCGTGCCAACGGCCGTACCGCCGAAGCCGCCAAAAAAGGGCTAGGTAACGCCCTAAAACTGGCTTTCCAAGGTGGCTCTGTTACTGGTTTCTTAGTTGTTGGTCTGGCTCTATTGGGAGTAGCGGGTTTCTACGCTATTGCTGGAGCGGAAAACATTAAGGCGCTAGTTGGCTTGGGCTTTGGAGGTAGTTTAATTTCGGTTTTTGCCCGCTTGGGAGGAGGAATCTTCACCAAAGCTGCTGATGTTGGAGCTGACCTAGTGGGAAAAGTAGAAGCTGGTATTCCAGAGGACGACCCTCGCAATCCTGCTGTTATCGCTGACAACGTCGGGGATAACGTCGGAGACTGTGCCGGAATGGCCGCCGACCTTTTTGAAACCTACGCAATTACGGTCGTCGCCGCCATGCTATTGGGAGCGCTATTGTTCCCAGCCTATCCTCTGGCTATTTATTTCCCTCTTGTTTTAGGAGGAGTTGCCATTTTTGCTTCAATCATTGGAACCTGGTTTGTTAAACTAGGTAAAACCCAAAACATTATGGGCGCCCTATATAAAGGTTTAATTTCCGCCGGAATTTTATCCGCCGCTGCCTTTTACCCTGTCACAAAAATGATGATGGGAGGAAATGGTTTGGTTTCGGCGACCGATTTATTTATCTGTCTAATGGTGGGTTTAATTGTCACCGCTTTAATGGTGGTAATTACCGAATATTACACCAGTACCGCTTACACGCCGGTTAAATCAATCGCCAAGGCCTCGGAATCTGGTCATGGCACAAACGTCATCCAAGGTTTAGCGGTCTCAATGAAATCTACAATGTGGCCTCTATTGGTTATTGTTGTTGGCATCTTGGTCACCTACTATTTTGCTGGTCTCTATGGTATCGCTCTAGCCGCCATGAGTATGCTTTCAATGGCCGGAATCATCGTCGCGATTGATGCCTATGGTCCAATTACCGACAACGCTGGCGGAATCGCTGAAATGGCTGAACTTCCTCAAGAAATTCGTGACATCACCGATCCATTAGACGCTGTGGGTAACACCACTAAAGCTGTTACCAAGGGATATGCTATTGCTTCCGCTGGTCTAGCCGCTCTAGTTCTCTTTGCCTCTTACACGCAAGAATTTTCCGCTATCGGGGCTAATCTTCGCTTTGACTTAAGTGATCCTTTAGTTATTGTTGGACTCTTCATTGGTGGTCTCCTGCCTTACTATTTTGCTGCCCTAGCCATGGAAGCCGTAGGAAAATCGGCTGGAAATGTAGTCACCGAAGTTCGTCGCCAATTCAAAGAAATCACTGGTATTATGGAAAGAACGGCGAAACCCGATTATGCTAAATGTGTTGATATTGTAACTAAAGCCGCCATTCGCCAAATGATTGTTCCAGCCTTAATTCCGGTAGTTATCCCATCGATCGTCTTCTTTGTCCTAGGACCAGTTGCTCTCGGCGGGTTATTAGTTGGTGCCATTATTACTGGACTCTTTGTTGCTATATCCATGACTTCTGGCGGTGGAGCTTGGGATAACGCCAAAAAATATATTGAATCAGGAAATTTTGGTGGAAAAGGTTCCGACGCCCACAAAGCGGCCGTAACTGGAGATACTGTTGGTGATCCTTACAAAGACACAGCTGGTCCCGCCATTAACCCAATGATCAAAATCTTAAACATTGTGGCTCTACTCCTCGTGGCCATGGTTATCTAAATTAACTCCTAGTTACCAGTAAAAAACCGCCTAAATAAGGCGGTTTTTTACTGGTAACTAGAGTAGTAGATATTTAGTAGGCATCGCAGTATACTGTAAAGTAAGGGTTAACTAGTATGTCTTTATAAGAGTAACAAAAAAAACAATGACAAAAAAACAATTTAGCCTATTATTGCTTATTTCAATAATTACGATTTCTCCATTAATTGTGGGGGCAGAAAATAGAGGACGAGAACTAAGCAAAAGTGATGAGCGAGAACAGGAAAAAATAGAGCGTGAAGATAGGAAAGAATTGAAAGATGAGAGACGTGAAGCCACTTCCACAAAAAGAGGAACTTCAACTGAAGAGAAAGATAAAAAAAGAAACGACAACGAGAGGCGAACGATCGAAGCCGCCACAAACATTCTGCAAAAAACCAATCGTGAAATATTGCGAATAAAAAATATTATTGATCGCCTAACAAATAAAGACTCGGTTGTGGCGGAACTAGATGCCAGAGGCATTAATACCACAACAATCAAAGAAAAACTTTCCTTAGCCAAAACCTTAGTCGCTAAAGCGGAAACCGATCTATTGTCGGCCAAGGATTTGATTTCCAACACCGCCACTTCCTCTACTCCAAGTCTAAAAACAAAAGTGGCAGGGGTCAGGAAACTCTTTGAACAAGCCAACTCTAATTTAAAATTAGCGTTAATCAAAATCAAAGAAGCTCATAAGCTGCTTCGAGAGATACCAGGTATTCGAGACATTAAAAAGGGGAACGCTAGCACCACCGCCAGCAGTTCTTCTTCTAATTAATTATTAATTTTATACAAATAACATGTCTAACAACTCATCATATTCCCCCCTTATGCCTGGCGAAGAAGTTGAGCAAGGAAAAGGAGGTCTTATTATTGTCGTCGTAATTATCGTCCTAATGTTGATTGGAGGCTTATTTGTGATCAACGCCAAAAAATCTACCCACGAAGAAACCGCCACTACTACTCCAACGTCTTCAGAAGAAACCATGTCTACCTCCACCGACCTAGATTCAATAAACGCAGACATTGATAATGTCTCGGCTAGTGTAATCAATAGCGGATTAAACCAGTTAGACCAAGAGGCTAGTGGTTTATAGAAAACTGTTTTTACTCTAAAAAACCACCCATCTGGGTGGTTTTTTAGAGTAAAAAGGCAGCTTGCCAAATAAGCAAACATGGGTTAGACTAATGGACTAATAATTACTGTTTTATAAGCTGAAAATAAAAAAAATGATCGACGTAACCATTAAGAAAATTGAGGGGTCGGAAATAGAAATCACCGGAGAAATACCAGCGGAAATTTTTGAATCATTCAGAACCCAAGTAATGAAAGAATTTCAGGCCGATCTTGAATTGCCGGGCTTTCGCAAAGGTCATGCTCCTGAAAAATTAATCATTGAAAAAGTCGGTGATGAAAAAATTCTATACGAAATGGCCGAACGGACCCTATCCCACCACTATCCTGAAATATTAAAAGAACAAAAAATTGACGCCATTGGTCGCCCAGAAATAGCGATCACTAAAATTGCGAAGGATAACCCTTTAGGTTTCAGTATTAAAACAGCGGTCTTGCCAGAGATAAAACTCCCTGACTATAAAAAAATTGCAAAAACAGAGCTAAATAAAAAAGCGGAAGATTTACTGGTCACAGACGAAGAAGTGACTAATGTAATCGAAGAAATTCGCAAAAGCCGAGCAACTAAACACGTACACACCGATAAATGTGACCACTCTAACGAGAAACCACAAAACGAAAAAGAAAAGGAGGAGGATTTGCCAGAAATAAATGACGAATTCGCCAAAACTCTTGGTCAATTTGAGTCGCTGGCTGACTTAAAAAGTAAAATCAAAGAAAATCTAACTCTTGAAAAAAGCCGTCGAGACAAAGACAAAAAACGCTTGGCAATTATGGACGAAGTGGTCGCTAAGACGCAGATGGAATTACCAAAAATGCTGATTGACAGTGAATTAAATAAACTGGCTCATGAAATGAGACATCAATTAGAAAGCATGGGGCTTAAATATGAAGACTATCTGTCCCACCTAAAGAAAACAGAAGATGATTTAAGAAAGGAATGGGAACCAGAAGCGATTAAGCGAGGAAAATTTAGTTTGATTTTGGACGCTATCGCTAAAGAAGAAAAAATCATGGCTGATCCAAAAAAATTAGAGCAAGAAATGTCTCTTATTTTAGAACAATACAAAGACGCTGACCCTAATCGAGTTAAAGCCTATGTGGAGGATCTGTTAGTGAACGAAGAAGTCTTCAATTTTTTAGAAAACCAAGCCTAATTAAAAACTAGAAAGATACTTCCTTAATTAATTTTTAGGATTATCATCTCTAATCTTTAATTGAACTTCCGTACCAATCTTCTTATAATAAATATTATTCACATTAATCAAAATCTATTATGCTCATCCCAACCATCATCGAAAAATCACCTTTTGGCGAGCGGGCCTATGATATTTACTCTCGTCTATTAAAAGACCGTATTATCTTTCTGGGCGGACCAATTGATGACAATGTCGCTAATATTATCATCGCTCAACTACTCTTTTTAGAATCAGAAGATCCTAAAAAAGATATCACCCTATATATCAACTCACCAGGAGGATCAGTAACTTCCACCATGGCCATTATTGACACCATGAACCACCTCCAAGCAGCTGTTTCCACTGTCTGCATTGGAATTGCTGCCTCTGGAGGAGCGATGATCCTATCGGCGGGACAAAAAGGTAAACGCTATGGTCTACCCAATGCAGAAATAATGATTCACCAGCCACTAGGAGGTATCGAGGGGCAAGCATCGGATATCGCCATTACCGCTCAACATATTCTTAAAACCAAAGAATCTCTAAATAAATTGTTAGCCAAAAACACCGGCAAACCATTGTCACAAATTGAGAAAGATACCGATCGTGATTTCTTCATGACTTCTGATGAAGCTAAAAAATATGGAATCATTGATGAAGTCATTAAACCAAAAAAGTAAAAACTCATGAATGGTAGTTTGTCAGAAAAGTACTGTTCAAAAAAACACCACCTAAGTGGTGTTTTTTATTAGAGTATTATTTCATTCTAAAAACAACCAGCTACTAGCTTTACTGGTCGCCTTTACATTGATTAAGCCATAAAGACAACGTATAATATTAGAATTATTAAAGTGATAACTAATTAATATCGTGAACGCCTTAAAAAATTTATTTGAAACTTATTTGTTCAAAAAAGCCCCCGCTCTACCGGTAAAAGTTCGAGATTTTATTGTTTTAGTGGCGCCTTGGGTAACCATTCTCTCAATCATTGCGGCCTTACCAGCTGTAACTATTTTATTCGGCCTAAACGCCTTCTTACCCGGGATGTTTTATTACCAAATGGCGGGAGCTAATAATTTCAATCTAGTCTTAATACTTGAGTTAGGAGCTCTGGTTATCAATGCTTTAGCCCTCCCTGGTCTATTCCACAAAAAAATCGCTGGCTGGGACTGGGCCTATTACGCCGTCCTAATTCAAACTTTAGCCAGTCTCCTTTCGGCCAATATCGTTGGGGGTATTGTGGGCTTGGCAATTGCACTATACCTACTCTTCCAAATTAAGAGTTACTACAAATAAAGAACCTAGCCATAAAACCGCTCCAAAGAGCGGTTTTATTTTATACAAACATGCCCAAAAACCCGCCCGATACTCGATTTTGACATCTATCAGATAAATTGATACTATGAAAATATTCTTTATAAGTACAGCTGGATCGATCAGGAGATCTTTCCACAAACTAAAAGAATTACTCTATTTTTATCAAAAAGTAATAGAAGTACTGTTTATTTCTCTCAAATCAACAAAATGAAACTAGGTTTTAAATTAGCCAAATTACTCAAATATCAAGCTTTTAAGCCCTAATTCTGCGATTTTTAAAGCAGAATTCTATCTCTGTGTGATTTATTAGAAATAAGCGGTATAAAAATACGCTTATGAATTTATTAAATGTAGCCTTTATCACTGGTATCGTTGGGATAAGTGGTATTGCTATCGGATATTTTCTGCGTTGGTTAATCACTCTTGGACAAAAAGGCTCCATGGAGCTGACTATCAAGCAGACCTTACTCGAAGCAAAAGACCGGGCCCAAAAGATTATCGATGAGGCGGAACATGAATCCGCCAAACTAATTGAGGAAGCCAAGAAACAAGAAAGAGAGAAAGAGGCCCAATTAAAAAAGATGGAAGAGCGTCTGATTAACAAAGACGATCTTCTCGACAAACGTCAAAGCGATATTGATCGGGAAGCCGAGAATATCAAACAAAAGATAGAAGAAGTTAAGGAAATTAAAGAAAAAGTCTTAAGAGTAGAAGAGGAACGTAGGAAAGAACTAGAGAGGGTGGCCGGTTTATCCTCAGAAGAAGCCCGGGAGGAACTCTACAAGAAAATAGAGAAAGAAAGTGATGAAGATTTAGCCATCAGACTACATAAAATGGAAATGATGGGCGCAGAGAAGTTGGAACAAAAAGCCAAAGATATCTTATCTTCAGTTATCCAACGACTATCTACCTCTACCGTGCCAGAAGTTATGTCTTCAACCGTCGACATTCCCTCAGATGATATCAAAGGAAAAATTATTGGAAAAGAAGGAAGAAATATTCGGGCTTTTGAGAAGGCAACCGGTGTAGAAGTAATCATTGATGATACTCCTGGGTCAATTGTGTTATCCTCTTTCGATCCTGTTCGCCGACAAATTGCTCGAGTCGCCCTAGAAGAATTGATTCGTGACGGCCGCATTCAACCAGCGAAAATCGAAGAAATCGTTGAAAAAGCCAAAGAAGAAATCTCAAAAATTATTAAAGAGAAAGGTGAACAAGCTGCCTATGAAGCTGGGGTCTTCAATCTTGATCCCCGCATTCTAATTATTTTAGGACGATTACACTTCCGCACCAGTTACGGACAAAATGTTCTCCAGCACTCCTTAGAAATGGCCCACTTAGCTGGGATGTTGGCTGAAGAATTGGGTGGTGATACCCAAATTGCTCGCGCCGGGGCTTTACTGCACGACATTGGCAAAGCGATTGACCATGAAGTAACCGGTACTCACGTTGAGATTGGTAAACGAATCCTAGAAAAATTCAATGCAAACCCTCTGATTATCAAGGCGATGCAATCTCATCATGAGGAATATCCTTACGAAACACTGGAATCCGTGATCGTAAAAATCACCGACTCTATTTCTGGAGGACGCCCTGGTGCTCGTCGTGATAGTATCGAAAATTATCTAAAACGACTAAAAGATCTAGAAGATATTGCCAATTCCTTCAAGGGAATCGAAAAATCTTATGCGATTCAAGCCGGACGAGAACTGCGCGTCTTTGTGAGACCAGAAGAAACCACCGACATGGAGGCTCACAATCTTGCTCGACAAATTGCCCTCAGGATCGAGAGTGAACTTAAATACCCAGGAGAAATTAAGGTCACGGTCATTCGCGAAAGTCGAATTATTGAATTTGCCCGATAAAACTTAAAAAACATTAATAAAAGCCCCAGACATTTGGGGCTTTTATTAATACGAGCGATTTTACAATAAAAACAAGCCTGAAACTTGCCTTTTTAACAAAAAATGTCAAAATATTTGCATTCTATTGCAGGAATATGGCTTAAAATATATACTATATGGAGAGATTGTTTTAAATATAAAAAATTTTGTTAAAATTTTAAATTTAAAACAAGGCTTAGTCGTTAAAAAATTATTAAAAAGTGGTCGTCTTTAAAAATTTAGTAATTAAGTTTAAGTGCTATGAATAAACAAGCCTTAATTGATCAAGTCCACGAAGTTATCGGCGGGACAAAAGCTCAAGCCGAAAAGGCAATGGACGTGATTCTAGAATCTATCGTCAAAACTTTGAAAAAAGGAGACGAAGTATCTATTGCTGGCTTAGGAATCTTTTCGGCCAAGACACGAGCTGCTCGCACCGCTCGCAATCCACGCACCGGAGCCACAGTTTCTGTTCCAGCCATGAAAGTGCCTAAATTCCGCGCTGCCAAAGCATTGAAGGATGCGGTCAGATAAATAAGTTTGTCGCTACACAAAAAAATTCCATTCGATGGAATTTTTTTGTGTTAAAAATTATTTTTAATAAAAACAGAGACTAATATTTTTCAACATATTTCTTAAATTCCTCCATCAATAACTTAGTATTCTCTCCCACTTCCCCATCGCCGATCTTTTTATTATCAACCATCACAATCGGCATAATCAATTTATTTGTTCCAGTAATAAACGCTTCGGTCGCTGAATCCAATTCACCAATTTTTAACTCACGCTCTTCCACTTTAAAACGTTTTTTAGCCAATCGCAAAACCACCTTACGAGTAATACCCTTTAAAATATTATCTTTTGGAGTAATAACTGTCGCCCCCTTAAAAATAAAAAAATTGGACGTGGAAGCTTCTAATATTTTACCATCTGAAGTATACAGAACCTCAACGGCTCCTTTTTTCTTTTTAAGTGGCCCCATTTTAACCGCTAAAATATAGTTATTGTTCTTAGACTGAGGAAGTAGGCGCTGATGTTCAAAAGAGATAAGCTTGGCCCCCTGGCGATAAAAGTTTTTAGGGAAATCGTAAATATCTTCAATCAAAATAGCGAAGGTGGGTTTTTTGTAAGACAATCCATCATCAGTTGGACCACCAGTCAAAACCAGACGAACACTGGCATCAATACAATTATTTTTCTTTAATAACTGTTTAACAATCTTTAAGATAGAGTCTTTACTAAGTAACACTTTCAGATTTAAAGACTTGGCCGAAGAAGTAAAGCGTTTGAAATGGTCTTCCCAGTGAAAAACTTTTCCGTTATAAGTACGGAAAAAATCAAATACCCCATACCCCCTCAACACCCCAATATCATTTATTTGTAACGCCGGTTTATTAATATCCAAGATCTTCCCATTCAGATAAAAATACTTTTTCATTGTCTGTGACTACTTACATCAAAAAACATCCAGAGTTTTGACGTGATTTTTGCTTACAGAAGCGGTTAAAGCAAAATCAACTGGTAATTTACTCCCATTATAGCATATTGAAAAACCCCACAAATTCTGCTATATTAGGCCTACTATTACCTCTTGCGGGTATAGTTTAGTGGTAGAATATCAGTTTTCCAAACTGAGGATGGGAGTTCGATTCTCCCTACCCGCACAGACAAGAAAAAAAGAGACAGGTGTCTCTTTTTTTTGTCGGGTGGGGAGAATCGAACAGTGGAACTATGTTCCAATAGTAATTGGAACAAGTGAGCTAGTGGCTAGCCTAACGTAGTGCGACGGCACAAGACAAGGCGAAGCCAATTCTCATAACGAGCCCTTTTTTACTTTTTACATTTTACCCGGCGTAGAAGTCGGAGCCTCCAAATACCAAACCTCATTACTCCATTTCCACTGAGAAGTCATGCCCCCTAAGACGAACATCCTATCCTTAAAAACAACAACATCATGATCTTCGCGACCTAGCCAAGGGCCGTCCTTTTTAACTTTATTCCAAAGATAACCATCATCGGTATACCAGGCATCTCCCACCCCTTCATTTGTTAAAGAGGTTAGTCCACTAATAATCCACATCTTATCTCTAAAAACCACTTCACAAATACCTTGCCTCTCACCCCAAGGAGCTTTCATGTAAACCCGAGTCCAATGAACACCATCTGAGGAAACCCATTCATCTTGATAGCCTATGCCACCAAAATTCATCCCGCCAGACAACCAAAGACGATCGTTAAAAACCGTCACATCATGATCCCAGCGAGAAACCCAGGGAGCATAAAGGGCTTCCAATTTCCAGTTTATCCCATCAACTGACGACCAAGTATCGTTGTAAGTAATTTTTTTATCATAATTTACTCCCCCAAATAGCCAGAACTTATCTTTAAACTTACGAATTATTTGTCCTTCTCTTGCTGGCCAAGCTGCCTTGGGGTTAACCAAAACCCAATTAATTGCATCGATGCTAGACCAAATATCATTAGTTGCACGAGAATCTTTATTCCAACCGCCCATCATAAAAAGTTTCCCGTCGATCTCTATTACTGACATAGAACGCCTAGGTGGAAAAGCGGCGTGGTCTTTTTCTAAAATCCAATTTACTCCGTCGACACTTGACCAAATATCATTGAAATAAACAGCCTTTTCATAATCAGGATAAATTCCGGTACCAGTATGATCAGCATTAAGACCGCCCATTAGCCAAAGTTTTCCCTTAAACTGAAAAACAATATGAGAATCACGCGCTACCCAGGGAATGTTGGAGACTTGTGTCCAAGTAAGTTTAGAAAAATCAGTGACCGCTAAAGCAGATAAAGGAAATAAGTAAAAAAACAGAAGAAGAAAAAGAACCCAGTGAACTTTTTTTAACATAACCTAATTATTATAATCCTCGATCAACTGACAAACAACGCATAAAACAAAAAAACACCTAATCAGGTGTTTTTTTGTTTTATTAATTAGCTTTGATTCCTCGTTGTTTCCTTCTCGCCTCCGCCTCGTCTAGAATCACCTTTCGAATACGAACATTCTTCGGTGTTACTTCCACCAATTCGTCATCGCCAATATATTCCAGAGCATCTTCCAGGTCCATAGTCACCGGCTGATCAAAATGTTCAGTCACCCCACTACCTTTTGAACGCATGTTTGATAGTTGTTTTTCCCGACAAACATTCACAATAATATCTTCCTCGCGAGAATTTCTACCCACCACCTGACCCTTATAAACTTTCACTCCAGGACCATAAAACAAAGTCCCCCGATCCTGAACATTCATTAAGCCATATAATAAAGTCTGGCCGGTTTCAGATGAGACGAGTGAGCCATTTTCACGCTCTTTCCATTCCTGAGTATCGACATCAAACTTTTCAAAAATAGAATTCATAATACCTAAACCCTTAGTATCTGTCATGAAATCACTTCGATAACCAATTAACCCACGGGTCGGAATAATATATTCCAAGAAAACAGTTCCATTTTCAGTTCGCATGTCTTGCATCAAACCATGGCGAGAACCTAATCTTTCAATAACTTTACCAGAATGAGTCTCCGGTACTTCAACGTACAAACGTTCAAAGGGAACCTTAGTTACTCCATTTTCAACATGTTCAATTACTTGGGGACGAGATACTTGAAATTCAAAACCCTCGCGTCGCATTCTTTCAATTAAAATAGCTAAGTGAAGCTCTCCTCGGCCAAAAACCGTCCAACCAATTCCTCCCGGCAAATCCGTATCTGAAACATCTTCCACCCTTAACGCCATATCATTTTCAAGTTCTTTATATAAGCGCTCACGAATTTGACGAGAGGTAGTAAATTGTCCTTCTTGTCCTCCAAAAGGTGAGTCGTTAACACAAAATGTCATCTTAACCGTTGGTTCTTCGATCGATAACAAAGGCAGAGCTATTGGATTAATTGGATCGGCGACGGTTTCCCCAATTGTAATGTCTGGAATACCAGAAATAGCCACAATATCACCGGCTTGAGCCATCGGAATATCAACCCGATCTAAACCAACATAAGTCATCAATGAAACTAGACGGTTTTTTGTTGTTACTCCTTCACGATTAATATGGACTACCTCTTGGCCTGCCTTAATAGTTCCATTATAAACTCGTCCCGTCGCAATCCGACCCTTAAAATTATCGGCATTAATCGTAGTAATCAACATTTGCAGTGGAGCATTTTGATCACCAGATGAAGCAGGAATATGTTTCATAATCGTCTCAAAAATAGGAGCGATATTCGTCATCTTAGACAAATCCTCGTCTAAACCAGCCAATCCCTGTTTAGCTGAAGCGTAAACAATAGGAAAATCGGTTAATTCATCAGGAGCCCCTAATTCCACAAACAAATCAAAAGTTTTATCAATCACCCAGTCTGGACGAGCATCAGGTTTATCAATTTTATTCACAACAACGATTATTTTTAGACCCATACTCAACGCCTTGCGCAAAACAAAGCGCGTCTGAGGCATTGGCCCTTCCTTAGCGTCTACCAACAAAAGACAGCCCCCAGCCATCGACAACACCCGCTCTACCTCACCACCAAAGTCAGCGTGACCAGGCGTATCAATAATATTTATCTTGATTCCCTGCCAATCGATTGAAGCATTTTTAGAAAAAATGGTAATCCCTCGTTCCCGCTCAAGGTCATTGGAATCCATAATCAAATCCCCGGCCGCCACCTCTTTTTTCATCTTTGTCATCGACTGACGCAATAAAGCATCCACCAGAGTGGTTTTACCATGGTCGACGTGGGCAATGATGGCGACATTTCTAATACTATTTTCCATTTTTATTTTTCTTAATCTTAATCAAAAATAGCTCCCGATTAGGCGAGCCGTTCAGAGGAAGCTCTAAGTTATGTAAATATACCACAATTTTAGGAAAAGAAAACCCCCCAAAGACAGGGCTCGGGGGGGTAAACGATAAACAAAAAGACGGATCACGCTGACGGATCGACATCCGAAGAAGACATGTGGGCAGTAGGTAGTCCGTCCAGAGACAACCGGCCTTCCGAAACTTCCGCCGGAGGATCAGGTGGTCTAGGGATGACACACTGCTCCAGATAATCCAGAGTTCTTCTGAGATGTAGAATGCGAGATTCTTTGATTACTCCCGCAACCCTCGGTCGGGCGCGAGCGATTTCCATCAAACTGTTTGCCTGAGACTCAAAGTCGTCACTCAAACGCCTGAGGCGGGCATCAAGACCCTCGGCGACAATCTGATTCAAATCCACCCCATCAAGTCTCGGGACACGGCGCAATTGAGCCTCGTTCAGAGAAGGGAGAACCCGGAGAGAAGACTTCCCACCAGCCTGTACATATCGGATGCAGGCGCCGATGTATTTACTCTCGCAAGTGTTCTCCAAAGCTCGACAGATAGATTCCTGATCTTCGCTAAGGGGAAAAGATCTCAGCAAGCCCAGAATCTCCTTATAATTAGGTTCCGGGACGATATCCTCTCCCGCTTCAACCCTACAGCATGGCAACCACTGTGCCAACTGAGCATACCGACGCTCTCTCTTGCGCACAGGGGAAATCTGGCGCATCACCAGAAGCAGTAATCCAAGCAAAACAATCAACCAAAATACTAGCATCGTCACACCCCTTTTTCGAAAGTTTGTCTGAGAAAAGCCTACTTCAAAAAATCCCTACCGTCAAGAAAAACTCCGCCCTTGGATAAAAAGCGTAAATCCGCTATGATTAACCTAACCAAATTAAACGATTAAATAAAAATATGTCATTACAACGCACATCGTCTAAATTTCAAAAAAATACCGACAAAGTAACTGGTTTACATGATAATATTTGGGGGGATTTTTCCCGACTAACTGGTTCGGTGGCAAAAATAGAAGGCGATATCAATATTCACAAAATTACCGGCGATGCTTCCAATATCTCTGGTGATATTTCTGGCTTATCAGGAGATGTGTCTAATATTTCTGGTGACGCCAGCCACATCTTTGGTGATCCGATCAGCATCAAGGGCGATGTTTCCAACATTTCCGGTGACATTTCTGGCATTACCGGCTACGTATCAAACATTAAAGGCAATGTTTCCAAAATACGAGGCAATGTTTCCAACATTTTCGGCGATGTCAGCGACATAATTGGAAGTGTTAACGATCTCTCGGGAAATGTTGATGGTTTGTCAGGAAATGTTACCAATCTAAGTGGTGATGTTACCAACATCCACGGCAACGCCTCAAACATCAGAGGCGATGTTACTTATCTATCAGGCAGTGTTACTGGTTTAGAAGGTGATGCCACTGGTCTCCGTGGCAAAACGACTGACTTAATCAAATAGTTTATGAATATATTTACCCCCGAAGGACTAACAATCCTAATAAAAACGGTTGGGTATGTAGGGTTATTTGGAATTATTTTTGCGGAATCGGGGCTTTTCCTCGGCTTTTTCTTACCTGGAGATAGTTTGATCTTCACGGCTGGAGTATTGGCTGCGCAAAATTATTTAAATATTTGGTTTTTAATTATTATACTCTTTTTGGCCGCTGTCTTAGGTGATAATTTTGGTTATGCTTTCGGCAAAAGTGTGGGGCCAAAAATATTTCGCAAGGAAGATTCTCTACTGTTTAACAAATCAAATTTACAAAAATCCCAAATTTTTTACCAAAAACATGGTCCGAAAGCCCTGATTCTAGCCAGATTTATGCCTATTGTACGCACTTTTACCCCGATCTTAGCTGGAGTGAGTGAGATGAACTACCGCAAGTTTTTTCTCTACAACCTAATTGGCGGGCTAGTCTGGACGACGACCATCCCCCTGGCCGGCTACTACCTTGGTCAAAGTATTCCTAATATTGATAAGTATTTATTACCGATAGTCTTATTAATAATCTTTGTTTCCTTTTTACCAAGCTTCATTCATTTAATAAAAACCGATGGACACAAAAAGATTTGGTCCTGGCTAGTCAAAAAATAATTGTTATAATTAAGTTTACTAACCCCAAAAACATGACTAACGAACAAATTCCTATCAACGAAGCACCAGCCGACGTAAGAGGGATCATCTCAGCCCAAGAGAGATTAATCTCTAGATTTCCAAATTCAGCCGACCTAATTCAAGCAACAGTTAGTGTTTTAAAAGCCCGCCTTAAACCCATGCCCGAAGACTCAGTCGTCGCAGAAATAATCAGCCAAAGTCATGCAGAATAATCCTACTTTTTCACTGATTGCTGGTCATGTCAGACAGAGCTCCATGTCGGCAGACCTAAAAAATAGTCTATTGTTACTTTTCTACCGAATGGAAAAAGAGGAACAAGATCGGATTCTAAATCTACTAGAAACCAAAACAGAATCCCTTCCCCTTTTTGCCGAATTAGTAACAGAACTAGAACAAGACAAAATAAACCTAAACGACTCTGAAGAAATCGAAAAAACCTTAGAGAAATATCTGAAAAAATTTTCTGAAGAATAAACTAAAAAATCCCCCAGTCGGGGGATTTTTTAGTTAAGTAATTAGTAGGAATTACCACCACGAGAACCATAGTCTCCTCCACCAGAACGTTCCTGGCGAGGCTGCATTGGTCGAGCCTCATTGACCGTCAAACGACGACCTTCAAGCTCTTGTCCATTCCACATAGTAATTGCTTTTTCTGCATCAGCATCATTTGTCATTTCCACGAAACCAAAACCCTTAGAGCGGCCAGTCATTTTATCCATGATAATGACAGCCGACTCAACAGCTCCCGCCTTTTCAAATGCCGAGCGAAGAGCATCTTCACTGGTTGAATAAGGTAAACCACCTACATACAATTTTTTTGCCATTTTATTTATTTAATTTATTATTGTAAGCACGACCTCTTTTTAAGTTTTTCTCTCCACCTCCCTTCACAATCTAATATCAAAATATTTTTGAAGACAAAAATAAGCATTAAAAAATGCGTTTTTAAAGTCGATTATTACGGAAGAGAAACATTAATTAACCTAATTAGAAAACTTACAAACTTATAAACCACCAGTTAATTATACACCTATTTTATAAAACAACAAAAATGGCTATCTGCCATTTTTGTTGTTTAACTCTATTTTGCCTTGTTCCCGCAATCACAACTGTCACAATCTTCCTCACACTCACAGCAATAAAGACAAACAGTAGAATCACAGTCACACTTAGTCTTCTCGTCGAGAGGCATAGAGCATTTGACGCAATTCATAGCTCTTTTGATTAAGCTAATAATAAATTATTCAGTAGTTTTTCCATCAAAATGTTCCCCATCTGGACCCTCATCGGCTTCCGCTTCTGCTTTAGTAGCATGAATCACTCCATCCCGATGATTAGCGGGAGAATAAATAGTATAAAGCTTTAATGGTTTATCAGAAGAAGTATTGATCACATTGTGTCGGGCGCCTTCAGGAACAACAATAGCTGAGCCATCACCAATAATAGTCTCTACCCCATCAATCACGGTTTTCCCTTCTCCGCTTTCAACACGGAAAAATTGGTCCAATTCATGCACTTCTTCACCAATCTCCTCATTTGGCAAGAGAGACATCAAAACTAACTGACTATGCTTGGCAGTATAAAGTACCTTTCTAAAATTTTCGTTGGCAATAGCGTCTTGTTCAATATTTGAAATAAATCCTTTCATCTTGTTAGTGAAAAATGGCATTGTCCTGTTGGGACGATTCTATACCACTTTTATTATATTAATAAATATTTTCGAACTCATTTTTTATTTCTAGATCTATGAATCCCCAACGATGCCATTTAATACTACAGGATTCATCTTTTTTTTAAATTAACCATTAAGCTAAACCAATTTATTCTTATAATTTTCTAAAAAAGTCGGAAACTGAGAGTGTTGAGGTTCGGGCAAATTTTCTAATCGAAACCATCTGACTTCATCAAACTTGTGTGGTTCACCATTCTTAGCCATATTTTTATTTACCAAAACCTTAAAATCTAGCGCGATCCAGTGAGTCTTTTTTCCGTCATTTTCTCGATGGACATCCCTAAATCCCAAAAACTCAAAATCAATAACCTCGGTACAATATTCTTCCATAATTTCTTTGCGCAAAGTATTTTCAACCGTATCGTGGAGCTCTACTCCTCCTCCGCCAGGATCCCAAGTACCCTGTTCGTCACGACAATTTTGACTACGTTTATTCATAAGAAAATTCCCCTCACCATCATGACAAAAATAGACAACCGCTGTTCCAATATAGTCTATCCCCTTTTGCATGAATTTAATCTTAACATAATTCAATTTAAACAGCTTAATTTAGGTACTATTGACCATAATAAAATAACGTGTTAGATTTAAAATTGAAACAGATCTTTAAATTAAGAAAGGTAACGATCATGGCAAATGAGCAAAACCTGGAGATTGAGGTTCGTTTTTTGGTACCCTTTATGGATCCCCAAAACGTGCCTGGCAAAACCCTCATGGTTGAGGAGATTGAACAGGGCTATTGGGAACTCCCCAACCCAAATGGAAGTTTTCGAATCCGCACTATTGACCATCATCGGTCAATCCTTACCCTCAAAAAAGGGAGCGGGAAAACCCGAAAAGAATTTGAACAGGATATTCCTGCAGTGATGGCAAAGGAGTTGATAGAAACGTGCCACCACCGGATAAGGAAAACACGCCACACAACTCAGGACGGCTGGGTTTTTGATTTCTTCCATGACAAACTCAACGGTCTCATCTTGGCAGAACACGAAATGGCAAGCGACGATGAAGAAGTCCATCTGCCCAAAAACTCCGAAGGCTGGATAGAAGTAACAAACAGCTTATCCAATCTCCACCTCGCCCGCCTTCACTCGGAATTGTCCGACCGTGGAGAGATTCTGGTCGATATCTTCAAACACCTCAAGCAAATTCCTGTGATCGCTTTGTCGGGCGGTCCTTGTTCGGGGAAAAGTACTCTGATCACCGAACTCCGAGCTCGACCAGAACTAACAGTCTTGCCAGAAATGGCGAGCGTGGTAATTTCCCAACTCGGAATAAACCCAGCGGTATTAAGCTCCCAAGATTTCCAAAAGATTATTTACCGCGCACAACAAATCTTCGAAAAAAGCTCAGCTCAGATGGCGATGATGAAAGGCTGCCAAGCTTTGGTTGTTGATCGAGGTACCATCGATAATGCCGCTTATTTACCGGGCGGACTACCAGAGCTCGAACAACTTCTGAAGACAACGCGTAACAACGAATACGAGAGATATGGATTAGTGCTTTTTATGGACATGCCACCACGAGAAGTGTATGACCAGCTAAAAGCAAACAATCCTGCCCGCAGTGAATCCTACGACGAAGCCTTACCACTGTCGGAGAGGACAAAGGGGGTTTGGCAGAACCATCCAAACTTCGTCGTTATCACCGGAAATGATTGGGAAGAGAAAAGTGCTGTCGCACACAACATAATCGACAACTTTCTAAATCCCGCCGCTTAACAAAACCCTAACCTTTCTTGAAAAAAATTCGGCCCAGATGACAAAATCGTCTGGGCCTTCTTTTTTGTTTAAATTTTTAAACCACTTTTCATTTTTTAATCACGATACAGAAAGTAGCATAAGACTTCGACTTTTTTATTCACGGCACTAGTCGCGTAACCATTTTTTATTTTTTAAATTTCTTGGCAAATATTCTTGAAGGATAAGCTCGGAAAAATTTCGATTACCTGCCCGATCGGCATAAGCAGGCGGGTATTTATAATCTTTTCCGTATCCCAAATTTTTCATCAATTTAGTTGGCGCATTTCGCAAATTAATTGGGACGGGTTCATCCATAGTATTTTCCATATCTTTTTTAATAGCTAAAATTGCCGAATAAAGTTCGTTCGATTTTTTACAACGAGCCAAATAAACCACCACTTGAGCCAAGTGTACATCGCACTCTGGTCGTCCTAAAAACTGACAGGCTTGGTAACCGGCGACGGCTTGGGTAAGGGCTTGTGAGTTTGCCAGACCAACATCCTCAGAAGCAAAACGGACAAGACGACGAGCGATATAAAGCGGATCTTCACCAGCCACAAACATTCGCATCAACCAATAAAGGGCGGCGTTGGCATCACTACCACGCAAAGATTTATGCAGAGCCGAAATAATATTGTAATGCTGGTCACCACTTTTATCATAAAGATAATGTGATTTTTGCAATGCTTCGTGGATCAGTTCTTTAGTAATTTCTTTCTCTGTTCCAGGCAAAGTTTGCGAGGCGATTTCTAAAGCATTGAGAGCGGCACGAGCATCACCACCCGCAAAATTGGCCAAATATTTTATAACACTTTCTTTCATTCTGATTTTCATCCAGCCCAACCCGCGAATCTTATCTTGCAACGCTCGCTTAATTATTTTTGAAATATCATCAATAGAAAGTTGCTCCAAAACAAAAACTCGAGCTCGTGAAAGTAACGCGCCATTAACTTCAAAACTTGGATTTTCGGTAGTCGCACCGACTAACACCACCGTCCCATTTTCAACATAGGGCAACAGGGCATCTTGCTGAGTTTTATTCCAACGATGAACCTCGTCGATAAATAAAATAGTCTTCTCGCCATGAAACTTCTTTCGTTCCGTGGCGTGTAACACCACTTCTTTAAGCTGTGAAACTCCAGCCGACACCGCCGACAACGAAACAAAGACTGAGTGAGTAACATTGGCAATAACTCTGGCAAGAGTAGTTTTCCCGGTACCGGGTGGCCCCCACAAAATCATCGACGGGACTTGATCAGTCTCAATCAACTGTCGTAAGATTTTTGTTTCGCCGACGGCTTTGCCGTTTAGGCCCTTCCCAATCAAATGTTCTTGCCCAAAAAATTCACTCAAAGTCTCTGGTCGCATCCGATCAGCTAAAGGAGAATGTTTTTTTAGGTTTTCATTTGAGTCAAATAAATCCACGATTTTAATTTAAAATAGTATACATATAAAAACCCTCAATTTGATTAATCTCAGCACTATCTACCCCCTGACTTTTAAGAAATAATTTAAAATCTTCAATGGTACTAAATTTTTTTCTCCTTTTAGACTTAGTTATGATGGGTAAAATAAAACTCCTAATAAAAAAATAAAAGGCCCCTTTGGGTGCAGTAAGTTCTTCGTTTGAATAAAACTCTCCACTAACAAAATTGTTTAGTAAACCCTTAGTATTTCTCAAAAACACTCCAAATTCTTCCAAACTAAAATAAGAAGTAAGACCTTCGGCGATAAATAATGTCTGACGGTCAGTAGAAATATAATTCCTAATTTTATCAAAAATATTATCTTTTAAAACATCACCAGCCACAAGGAAATAATTGCCTGGGAATAGTATATTTTCTTTCTGGCAAATTAGTTCCAAACCCCTCCTTTTTTGAGAAACCACATTTTCAAAATCAATATCAATATAAATGATATTTTTATTTTTTAGACATTCATCAAAACCACGTAAAGAATAACCTGAGGCCAAATCTACAATCTGATCAGATTCGAGGGTCGATATTTTGTTCCTAAACAACTCAGAGAGACTGAGCCTCCAATTAAAAATATTGTTAATAATTTTAGACGGGATAATTTTTTTAATAAACTTAAATAATTTCAAATTTTTTTCAGATACGAAATATAGATTTCTAGGATCGTGGGCGGACCTCATGATCGATACGAACTCTGCCGTCAGACTAATATTTTTATTTCCCATAATTATTTTGGAACTTTAATCACTTCAACAACCCGACCATTTACAATACACTCCCCAGTCTCATCCCAATGAATATAAATTGGTGGATAATTTTGTGAAGATTCCGACATCAAAATCACCTGCTCATTTTCTCGGTCGGCAAAAAACTTTTTTATGTTCGCTGCCCCATCAATCACCGACAAAACATAATCACCATTTTTAGGCTGAACATATTTTGAATCAATCAAAACATAATCACCATCTTCAATATTTTTTTCTTGATTATTAAGTCCTTTAATTTTTGCTTTGTTCATCGACTTACCATGCGCCCTCAAAGCAAAAACTCCTTTACCGTTTTTCAAAATCTTTTTAGACATTTTTAAATATCCTTGTGGTCGGGCTTCAGCAATTTGGCGAGCTGGTCCACAGTCAGCCGCCCCCAAAATTGGTACATTTACAAAATTAGAATGAACATCTTCCACTCCCCTTTTGACTAAATCATAAGTTTTAGTTTCCCAATTAACCTTTATCAAACCAAATTTATCCAACTGAGAAAGATGATGTTTAACCGTCATCGGTACATCGTGTTCGCCAATCAAATCGCCGATCGCTCGAAGTGACAAGCCGTTCACATTTTTCTTCATCAACAGACCCAAAATTTTCTCTTGAATTTTGTGCATAATTTTAAATTAAATCTCTATTAATTGATCTAATTATTAACAATGGGGGTGAGCAAAATAAAAAAGTATTCTTTTTTATTTACGAGCCAAGGAAGCTAAAAATAACTACGGATTAAGATTATTATATTCTCATAGTTTCTTTTGTCAAATGTGTATAAATAGTATGAAATAGTCCCATCATTACCCACATAAACACTAGACGACTTTAACTATTGTTGTAAAATGATAATTGGAAACCCAAATCTTTGTTTTATTAGTTAATTAACAAAAATGCATAAAAAATATTTAACTTTCTTTGTTCTGTTTGTCTTTGTCTTGCTTGCCTCCAATAAAGCTGGGGCACAGACAACCACGACAGCGACAACGACAGCAACGACTACGGTCGCGACAACAACGATCTCTATTATCGATGTCAATAAACAAATACTAGATCTAACCAAACAAATGGCTGATCTTAGAGCTAAATTGACAAAACTTTTAGTAGACAACGTTGAACTAATAAAAACTGACCCAATAAAGGTTAAACTCCTTCAAGAATTATTGGCTGGTGACAAAACAATATATCCAGAGGGAATAATCACTGGAACCTTAGGAAATTTGACCACCCAAGCAATAGTAAAATACGCCAACAAAAACAATATTGCCCTAAAAGGACCAATGCGTCTAATTCAACAAGGAGCAGGTAAATCGGGTCAAGTTCCCGCCGGCCTACTAACGGCACCTGGTATTCAAAAAAAGATGGCTCCAGCTACCAGCTCCTCCTCAACAAATGGAATTTTGAACGGTCTAAAAAACATCTTCAAGAAAAAATAGACCTAAAAGATTTAAAAACTTAAAAACCCCGGCTAAACCTGGGGTTTTTAAGTTTTTAAAAGAAAAAAACAAAAAATTACACTAGATACCTCCCCTAGCCCGCGTTCGAATAATGGATATTTTTCTTGATTTTTAAGCTATTTTATTATATTGTAACTTAGCGTAGGTTAAATATTTCGGAGTGTGGTGTAACGGCTAACATTCTCGCTTTGGGAGCGAGCGACTCCGGGTTCGAATCCCGGCACTCCGACAAATGGAGATCCTAGCTTCGGCTAGGATTTTTCATTTGTCGGAGAAAGTAAGTAAACTGCTTTACTTACGACCGGGGTTCGAAAAGTTTCTCCATTATTTGCGAAGATGTATTCATCTAAGAAAATGGGAAAACTGTACCGTTCCTGTGAGGAAATAATCCCGGCACTCCGACAAATAACAAAAAAACCAGTCAGACTGGTTTTTTTGTTATAAAAAATCTAAAGGACATTACTCCAATATTATATCCTCCAGACAATCTATCTTCATTAAATTACCCTCCTCGTCTAGATAAACACTAAGTAGATCAACTTGCCAATCAGAATCTTCTCCCCCACCTTTCTCTTGTAGATAAGCCTCAATCACCCGACTAAGGCGCTGCCTTTTCCACAAATGCATATTGTCCTCTGGCTCATACTGGTCTAATGTTTCATAATTAACCTGCTCAAGTCTTTCCTCTTGAGAAAATTTTGTTGGTTTAAGACTTACAACAGACCTTGTTACGGTCTTAACCTCCACAAAATGGATACAATTCCCCCGATAAGCAACAATATCGATCTCCCCGTAAGGTTTCCAGTAATTACGACCTAAGATCTTAAACCCTAAATTATTTAGGTGTTTTACGGCCATATTTTCCCCTAATTGTCCGGTTTTTAAGTGTTTATCAGGTTTTTGTTCCATGATTAACCCGCCTAATTTTTGATACTCTTATTAAGTATCTCATGTAATACCTATTATTTACAACAAATATCGAGGTTCCATACCAAACTATGAAAGACTAATCTTACTATATGTTACTTAAGTAACATAATTCACTAGCTTGACCTTAAAAACAGCGATTTTGTCCATTTGTGACTTTTACCCTTATTTATAGCCATATAATAAAAGTAACAGACATCCAACATTTTAATATTTTTACGTCTTTTATCCACATATCCCCCTAGTTATCCCCAATTGAACCTATATTTTACGTCATTTTTTATCGGTCTAAAGGAATCAAGAGGGGATATAAAGCAATAATGCAGGCTGGCCAATAGGGCTAATAAAGAAAAACAACTACATAAAAGATTGTATTTTTAGTCTATAAATTATAAACTTAGACTGTTTACAAGAATAGCCCTTGTAGTGAAATGGATATCACACCAGCCTTCGAAGCTGATATTGGGGGTTCGAATCCCTCCGGGGGCACCAGAAAAAAGCCAGGTTTTGCCTGGTTTTTTCTTTGATCGGGGGATTCGAAAAGCTTTTGAGAGTTTTTGGAGCAAGGTGAACAAAAAATCCAAAAGGTATACGGAAACTGTAAGTTTCGAATCCATCCGGGGTAACAAGACATGTTTTTCGCTAGTAAGCGAAACGGCTGAGGGAGAGTTCTAGTGAACGACGGCATCCTGCCCACTTCTGGATTATAGTAATTTACTATCATTCTGTTAAAATACTTCCATCGGGCACGTGGCGGAATTGGTATACGCGTACGTCTCAGAAGCGTATGGAGTGATCCATGGGAGTTCGAGTCTCCCCGTGCCCACACGAGTAAGCTAACTTCTTAGCTTACGGGGGAGAGTCGAACGCCGGAAGCATGTTTTTAGTAAAAAACAGCTGAGGAGGTGCCCAGACAAAATTTTTTGAAAAATTTTAGTCGCGGGCGAGTCTCCCCGTGCCCACAAGAATAAGTTTGAAAAGATTAAAATATTTGTTATAGTTTATATGTTATTTATTAAGCGGGTATGGTTAAGTGGTAGAATACGTCCTT
>CAZEAY010000001.1:274183-394723 GCA_964510655.1 uncultured Candidatus Saccharibacteria bacterium | reverse complement strand
CTACCGCTGATACCATATTTGAAGTGGTGGGGAATACGAAGGTGGGGGGGGATTTGTTTATAACCGGCAACATTGGTATTGGGACTAGTTCTCCTTATGCTCCTTTGTCGGTAAACGGTCAGGCGGTTGCGCTGTATTATACCGCTACCTCTACTGTTGACACCTCCTTATTTTCTGGATCGGTAGCGGTGGGTTCGCTTCCGGCTAGTGTTAATCTATCTTCGGGGGATTTGTTTGTGGAAAATTTAAAATTTAATGCTACCTCATCAATTTACTCGGTTGACAATGATTTAGTTTTTCAAGATGAAAATGGCGGGACAAAAACTTTGAGTCAATTGATTGCTGGTTCGACCGGCTGTTCTGAATCAAATTCTCTTATCTCTGGTGGTCAAGCGACTTATAGTGGAACCGGTTTTGTTTATGATGTTCCGGCGACGGTTTATTGTATTGGAGGATTGCAATATTCAATTACTCCGACTCAGGTTACTCTCAATGATGCTGATCCTGATGGAGATCGAATTGATGTGATTACCGTAAACTCATCTGGTCAAGCGGTTGTCTTAACAGGAGAGCCAAGTTCTAATCCAATTGCTCCGGCTTCTAATCCGGCGACTCAACTTGATCTTACTTTCGTCTATATTAAAGCTGGTGCGGTTCTGCCTGGCGTTGATGGTACGGGGCCAAGACAAGAATCAATGTATTTAGAAAATACCGAATGGGTTGGTAGTCAGAGTTTCCCTAATGGTGGTGTCGTCAGTTTTTCTAGTGGTGTCGATCCTCAAGCCGGCTCCACGAATATTGAGGTAACTACTCCTTTGAAACGAAATGGATATTTCCAGTTCTCTTCTTCAACAGCGGTATGGGATCCGACTGGTTATAATTATTTTTCGTTTTATATCAAAAATAAAACAGCTTGGACAGCTACCACTGATCGCTTGGACATCACCTTTAGAAGTAATACCAATACCCAATTAGGTAGCTCTGTTCGTATTCAACACAACACCTATGGTTTTGATAAAAACAATACTTCTTCTTATCAAAAAGTAACAATACCTTTGTCAGCTTTTGGCACTTTGGGTCAATCTGTTAAATATGTGCGTTTTACTACTGGTTCGGGTAGTGCTTCTAATAGTTTTGATTTCCGCATTGATGGCATTACGGCTCAGGGGCCAAGTGTCCCGGCCGGGTCCAATCCTACCACCGGCTTATCAGGAACAGGTTTGTCTGGACAGTTAACATTTTGGACGGGAACTTCTACGATGGCGGGAAGTAGTGGCTTGATCTGGAACAACACTACCCAGCGTTTAGGTATTGGCACTTCTACTCCGGGTGTGGCGCTAGGTGTTATGGGTTCGGCTATCTTTGCTGATAATGTAAATGCTTCCAACTTTACTGCCACTTCTACCACTCAAGCTTCCACTTTTCCCTATGCTTCCACTACTGCTCTGACCGTCTCTGGCTCCGCTTATCTTGGTTCTTTGACTGGACCTCTTCAAGCTATAAACGGTCTCGTGTCGGCGACATCTACTATTTCCGTTGCTTATGGAGGAACTGGTGCTGGAGCTTTTTCTACTAATGCCCTTACTTATTTTGATGGCACTAAATTAAATTCTACTTCTTCACCAACTGTTGGATATTTGACGGCAACTTCCACTACGGCCACCACCACTTTGGCTGGTAATTTGGTAATTGGAACTGGAAATATTTTTGCTTCAAATGGTTCCTTGGCAACTGGTTTTGCCGGTTCGGGTGGTTTAATAAGTTCGAGCGCAGCCGGGGCTAAATCCCTCGGTTATGTGATCGATAGCATTGGGGGAAGTGCTTCTCTTATTGCCTCTGGTAATGGATCAACTGCTTTGGGTAATATCTCTACTTTTGGTGCCACTAGTAATATTACGGCTTCTGGGTTGGGTTCTTTGGTTAATGGTTATATTGGTGGCGCTCCATCTTTCTCGTCTTCCATTGTTGCCTCAGGTAATGGTTCGGTTGCTTTTGGAGAAGTATCTACTGGTAACATTATTTCTTCTGGCCACGGTTCGTTTGTTTCTGGATATACGATTGGTAATTTTGGTTTGAACTCTACAGGTAGTGGTTCTTTTGCTGGTGGTTATTCCAGTACAGGGGTAGTTACTGCTTCTGGCAACGGCTCTTTTGCTTGGGGAGATAATGTTACCGCTACAGCGTCGCTGTCTACTTCATTTGGTACTGGTTTTGCTAATACCACAGCTAACACTTTTCAAGTTGGCTATTCTTCTATTCCAACTCTAACTGTGAATAGTACTAGCGTGGGTATTGGTACCACTTCTCCTAATGCGCTTTTGTCTGTTCATTCTAGTACTGGGTCAAATTCAACTCCTTTATTTTTAATTGCCTCTTCTACCCCATCTAATACTGGCACAACCACACTTCTGTCTTTGGGTGCTGGTGGGGAGTTGAGGGTTTTAAGATCTGGTTCATTTGGAGCTCAAAACCTAGTCACTGCAGCAGATTCTTTTTCGACGGGAATCCAGAATGTTGTTAGTGGAACTAGGTCTGCAGCATTTGGAGATTCAGTTACTGTTTCAGGACAAGAATCTTTTGGATTTGGTAGTAATATAGCTATTACTGGAGCTAATTCTTTTGGTATAGCCCTCGATAATAATCTTAATCATACAATTTCTGCCAATAATGTAATGTCGGTCATGGGCGGAAATTTTGGAGTGGGCACCACTTCTCCAGGTTTAACTTTTTCAGTTGTTGGTGATGCTTATATTGGTGGTAATTTTACCGCAACGGGGACCGCTCGGCTTGGTTCTTTGACTGGACCTCTTCAGGCAGTAAATGGTTTAGTCTCGGCTTCCACAACAATTTCTGCCGTCTACGGCGGCACTGGTCTCTCCACTTACGTCATCGGAGATTTACTCTACGCTTCTGGCTCTACCGCCCTCAGTCGTTTAGCTGACGTCGCCACTGGTAATGTTCTTCTCTCGGGAGGAGTTGGTTCAGCTCCAAGTTGGGGTAAGGTTTCTTTAACCGGAGCTGTCTCTGGTACTTTAGGAGTCTCCAATGGTGGTACCGGAGCTACCACTTTCGGTCAAGGTTGGCTCTATTCCACTGGTGGAACCACGGCTTTAAATTCTTCTACTTCTCCAACGGTTAATTATATTACCGCTACCAGTACGACGGGGACTAACTATTTTGCGGGGAATGTGGGGATAAAAACATCTAATCCTAATTATGCTCTGGAAGTTACGGGTGATATGTATGCTAGTGGCGCGGTTTATTCTGGGAGCGCTTACTTTTTAGAGGGGAATAATTTGATTGATATTGATGGTAGTGGTATTAGAGAGTTTGGTAATCCTCAAGGAGATGACGCGACTGTCAAAATTAGTGGCTGGCCAAGTCAATCTATTACTTTAACAGAAGATAACATTGATTATGTTGCTGGGGGGGCTCATCAGTTTACAGGTAACTTAGCTGTTGATAGTAATGTCTTGTATGTAAGTGCTACAAACAATATGGTTGGAGTCAATCAATCATCCCCTCTGTATACTTTGGATGTTACTGGGGAGGGACGCTTTACTTCTTTTGTAGACGCTTCTCATTTTGTAGCTACATCGTCTAGTGCTACTTCTACTTTGAAAGACACTTCTATTTCAGGGAGATTGTCAGTTATCCAGCCTACTACAAATGCTTTAATTATTGGTAATACTACTGGTAATACAAGAGGTAATTCTGCGGTGGATATTCAATCTAGCCGTTCGGCGGTGACACAGGTAGCTAGTGGGCAAAATTCTACGATATTAGGTTCGAATAATACAGCTAGTTCTTCCTACAATACGTCAATAGGGTACAGTAACGCTGTCGGTGGCTATCTTTACAATACAGCAGTTGGTTCTGTAAATAATGTATACAGTAATTACTTTAGCGTGGTCGGTCATTCCTCTGCTTTTGGATACGGAAACACGATTGGGTCAGGTGCTTATTACAGTGGGGCTATAGGCTATATGAATACTGTTAGTGCTTTTGGGGGGACATCCTATGCCGTTGGTAATAATAATACTGTTAGCGTTCCTGGTTCCTATGTTTTTGGTGGAAGTATTACTAATGATGTCGGTAGTTCTGTAATGATTGGGCCATCAAATACTGCTAAATTGACTATCACTGGAACTCCAAGAATGGGATTTGGAACAACTACTCCAACGGGGACATTTCAATTAGCTTCTACTGCTAATACTCGTTTAACTTTATCTGATACTAATGCGTCCACTAATGCAAAACATTGGTATATAAACTCTGATACTGGAGACTTTTCTGTTGGGACGACTTCGGACTCTTTGTCAAGTGATAAAGCCTACTTAACGATTAAAGGGACTACTGGAAATGTGGGAATAAATACTACTGCCCCTGCTCAATTATTGACTCTTAATAGTGCCACTGTCCCATATCTACAATTTAGCATTTCTGATACAGCTAAGGCTTATCTTGGTTCTATTGCAGCTACTGACAACCTAATCACAGGTGGAGTGGCTAACGACTTTGGTTTGAGAACTCAAGGGGGAAATATGTTGTTTTCGGTAGACTCGGGGACTTCTGCTTCTATGTATCTAAGTTCCGCTGGTAATTTGGGAATCGGAACTACCACTCCGTTGGGGAAATTCGCCATTTACAGCAGTAATTCAACAAATGGAGGACAGATACCGTACAACAATTCTTCATATATTACTAATTCTGGTACTTACGATTCAGGAGCAACCCCATCTTCATTGTATTATAGAGGATATTATTCAAGCGTAAACTTGAACAATACTTTTGCTGCTTCGTTTAATGATTATCTCCAGCATGCTTATGGTATAGACGCCAATGTTACCGCCAGTCCAGCTAATCTTAATGATGGTATACAAAATCTTTATGGTGGGAATTTCTTGGCTACTTTTAGTGGATCTGGAAATGATTTGGATGGACGTTTAAATGTTTATGGTGTAAAAGGCGTCGCTAATTTTACGGGTACTCAGAGTGGTATAGGTGTTATAAGTTATTATGGTGGTGATTTTTCCGCCATTGGTAACCTCACAACAACTGAACAGACTAAAAAGTATGGCATACTATCTACGGTTTCAGGGACAGCAGACAACAATTATGGACTATGGATAGATTCATCGGGAGCGACCAACAATTATGCTATTTATTCCAATTCGGGCATTAACTATTTTTCAGGAAACATTGGGGTTGGGACGACTTCTCCTTGGGCTCCGCTATCAGTAGTAGGTAAGGTAGCCTTTAGTAGTCTCACTACAGCCGCTGGTTCACCTAGCACTCTCTGTATAAACTCCACCACTAAAGAAGTAACTATTAATGCTGCTGCCACTTGTACCGTCTCTGATGAAGATCAGAAAACTCCACTCGAACCACTCGCTTTCTCCGCCTTAGATTTGATTAGTAAATTACAGCCAAGTTCCTATGAATACAAGGTTGAACGCGGCCGTATCCGTTATGGTTTTGGTGCTCAATCCTTACAAAAAATCGATCCACATTTAGCTGATGCTTTTGATCAATCGGGAATTGCTCGTTCTGTTGACCTACATGCTCTAATGGCTCTTAATACCAAAGGCATCCAAGAGTTGAATAAAAAAGTAGATGATCTGTCTAAGGATTCAATGTGGGTAGTCGATTTAGATACAGCGCAGATTAAACCATTAGCCTCGTTGAATTTAAATGATTTTGATATTGAAAACATCCGCTCTCTTCGCAGCGCTTCTGGTAATTGGAGTTTGACGGAAGATGGGGTGTTGGTGGTGAGAGAAATACAAACTGAGAAATTGTGTATTGGGGCGACTTGTGTGACAGAAAATGAATTAAAGAATTTACTACAGACCGCCAATGTTTCTACGGTGTCTACTCCAAGTACTTCATCCACTACCGAATCGACTAATGAAGAAGTACCCCCTAGTGAATCTGATCAGGGAAATGGTGGTGGCGGACAGGAAACTTCAGGAGATGTTCCTGCGACTGAAGATTTGCCAGCTGATATTTCTTCAGAATCAGAGGTGGTAGGGGAGATAGATTCGCCGGCTGTTGCGGAAGAGTCTGCTGAGTCTGTCGACAGTGACACCCCTTCTGAACCTACTCCAGAACCCCAACCAGTTATTGATGCTGGTTCAAATTCATCGACCCCAACTGACTGAAATAATGTTATTTTTAAAGGATTATTTAAAGGACATTTATAAATGTCCTTTAAATAAGTAGGATATAGTGAAAAGAGTAGTGCCTCATGCATCTGTTTGGGGTTTATTTTGTTTGCTTAGCTAGATATTTTATGCTTGAATGTACCCATATTCAGGCTTTTTAGCCTACTCCGTTCTTTGCCCTTAGACAGTTTAAATTTTGTCTAAGCGCTTAATGCTCTTTCTTGCTCATTTATAGAGGAAATATCAGCTGATATTTCGAATCTATACTCTCGAGCTGTTTTAACAATTGTTCTCTGACTAATTTACGTCGAAACGTGCTCGTTTCCGACGTGATTTTTACGTTTAAAAATTAGCTGATGCTGATCAGAAGATTTTTTGTGTAAAAATTGTTTCAGAATATTCATATTCTGATCACTAACTCGGTTATAGAAAGTGAACTTGTTACTACAGTATTTACTCAAATATTTAGTTTAAATTATTAACCTTATGGCAAAAAGAACAGTAACCAATGCTGCTCGGTCTACTCTTGTCGTCCTAACCTTACTTGTTGGGGTTCTTTTTGCTGGTTACAATTTTGCTTTTGCTGATGTTGTGTCAACCACCATCGAACAAACTGATAATCAGTCGATTTCACAATCGGTTGATAGTTTTTTGACTGGTGGAGTAGATCAGGATATTTCTTCATCATCACAAGATGAACAGAATTCTGATCTTGTAGATACAGCATCATCGACTGTTGATATCGATGTTTCTAGCACTGCTACCTCTACAGCTGTAGGCGGGAATGCTACAACAGATACTGATATTGCGACAACGACGGGGGCTACTACCACCTCTCCTTTTTTGGATGAGACCAGTACCTCCACTCTTTCGTTTGATACCGGCAGCACGACAAATGCAACATCAACCAGCACGACAACAGGTTCCGTAGCAACAACTACTCCTGATATGGGAGAAGTGGCTACTTCGACCAATGCCACATCAACAGCAACCACAACGACACCGGTTGCTACTAGTACAACCACTAATATCGCGACTAGTACCGAGGCTACCACAACCGCCCCTTCTTTGGGAGGTTTTGGCGACACGGCGACGTCAACAGCTTCAACTTCACCGATGAATTTGAAATTGTTAACTTCGACTTCTACTGACGCGTTGTTAGCGGCTTCAACTACGGCTACTACCACTCAGAGCTTTCGGGTGAAATATTATCGTTATGATGATTTTCGTACCGATATGGCCGGGTGGGGAATACCGTTTGATGAGATACAAGGCATTGATCCTAGTGATCCACTGGCAACTTCTTGGACCAAAGATTGGTTCACCAGTGCCTTCCTAAAAAATACGCGCACCGAAGAAAACATTCGGTTTAAAGACCGTTTTACTCCGTTTGCGGAGTCTACTGATCCACTGTCTGATTCGGAGTCTTATATTGCTGCCCCAAATTTTGGAGCGCATTTTATGGGCTTTGCAACAGTGAGTGAAGAAGGAGACTACACTGTCACTATTACTACCGACGGTGACACCTGGTTTTATGTGGACAGAGTTTTACAATTGAAAAATTTGTCTGGCATTAAACCAGCTGAAACTTTGACTAAAACTATTCACATGGTTCCTGGTCAAAGATATGTCTTAAATATGTTCTTTACCGAACGAATTGCTCTTTATCCTTATTTTGATTTTAGTTTCCCTGGAGTAACCATTACTCCTTGTGATGACGATAGCTGTATCCCCGGAGAGCTTGACCCTGATACAACTGGCCCATCGGCTCCAGTGGTAACAGCTCCTGTTCCACCAACATCATCAACCACAACAAACATTACGATTCCAATTGCCTGGACAGACTCAGTAGATCCAGAAATTTCTGGGGCTATTACTTCTGGTTTACGTGGTTATATCTTTGTTTGGGATGAGAATTCTACTACTACGCCAACTTTGGCCATTGGTACCCTCACCACCTCGACCTCGACAGTAATGACCAATCTTACTCCCGGTATTTGGTGGTTCCATGTGGTGGCAATTGATAATGCCGGAAATACTTCTGCTCCAACCACCCATCATGGTCCATTCTGTATTGGTCTAGTTTCTTGTGGTGACACACCTCCAGAGTCTGGTCCATTTGAGATTCGTGATTTACGAGTTACTGACATCAGTCAGACTAGTTTGGTTGTTAGATGGAGGACAACTAATTCATCAGGAACTGACCACGCCGCTTCTAGTCGGGTAGTTTATGATCTAATGAGTCAGGGAGCGACCACTACTACTCCTAACTATGGTTATGCTTATTCGACTTCCGTTTCGGATGAGAATCCTTTGGTTGTAGAACATGCCGTAACTATTACTGGTTTGTCGGCTAATACTGCTTATTACTTTAGAGGTATCTCAGTTGATTCCTTATCTACCGTAGTAAGTAGTGAAATTAACGCCACTACCTTAAGTGTTCCACCGGTAAATCCTCCAAGTGGCGGAGGGGGAGGAGGTCATTCTAGTGGTAGTAGTCGAGTTATCTCGTCTACTCCAGTAGCAACGACTACCCCAACTCTTCCTGCGGTCTGTCGTCCTTACTTGTTGAAATATATTAAGTTCGGAGCCGATAATGATCCGGTGGAAGTGTTGAAACTTCAGGCTTTCTTGAAAGTGTTTGAAGGACGAAACGACATTCCTCTCGATGGAATTTATGGCACAGCAACTTACAATGCTGTCAAAGATTTCCAGAAGAAATATGGTTTGGATGTTTTGAATCCTTGGGGAATTGGTGATTCGACCGGTTATGTCTTCATTACTACCACGATAAAGATTAATTATATTTATTGTGGTAATCCCGCTCGAATTACTCTAAACCTACGTAATTTCTATCCTAATGTTGGTGGTGGATATTACGCGGGAGCGCAGAAAGGACAAACTGTTGAAACTTTGGCTGGGGCCACTTCGACTGGCACTAGCACCTTTGCGGTTTTGCCTTTAGCGACCAGTACTTTAATGGCGTCAGGTACAAAAAATTCTGTACAATTGGCTTTTGCTGGTATTGCCGGATTTTTGCTTCATTATCCATGGGTTTGGATTCTGTTGCTCTTGTGTTTGATTGTCTTTATTGTCTGGATTAGTCGGTCTAAAGAGGATGAACAACCGGAGGTAGAAGAAGACAAAACTTCTGATGCTTAGTTGTTGAAATCTTGTTAACACCAACAAAAAACCGCCTGAGGGCGGTTTTTTGTTGGTGTTTTTGCTGTGTTATATTAGTATCTAATTATACAAAATGGATATTCTAAAAATTGCAAAAAAGAACGCTGAAATTTCTGGATTCACTTATTTTGGTCTAAAAGGCAAAGTTGCTTATTTGATTGAAACCGAGAGTCCAACCGAACTCCAGTCGGTTGTGATGGAAGCTCGTCGCATCAAGATACCTTATTTTATTATCGCTGGTGGTAGTAATATTGTTTTAAGTGACAAGAAATATACTGGTCTAGTTATCATTTATTCAGAGACTGGTAAGGTTATAAAGCCAGATAGTATTATTAGGAAAGACAATCGCTTGCTTGTTTGGGGGTCAGTGTCGCTGGAGAGGGTGATTAAATATTCGATTGCCAATGGTCTAGCGGGTTTAGAATCTTTATCGGGTATTCCGGGTAATCTGTCGGGAGCAATCTATGGCAATGCGGGTGCCTACGGACACTCTATTTCTGAAGTAGTGGAAAAGGTTTTAGTTTTTGATGGGAAAAAAGATGTTTGGTTGTCAAAAAAAGATTGTCATTTTTCTTATCGCGAAAGTGTTTTTAAGAAAAAGAAATGGGTTATTCTTTCTGTTAAATTAAAATTGCGGGTTGGTCGGCGCGAGAAATTGCGAGCAACTTCCGATTTGATCATCAAAAAGCGAGCGGAAAAATATGCCAATATTAAATGTCCGGGAAGTTTTTTCAAAAATGTTTTAGTGGAGAAAATTACTAAAAAGACTTTGGCTAAAGTTGATCCGAGTAAGATTATTGATGGTAAAATCCCGGCTGGTTATTTACTGGAGGCGGTGGGGGCCAAGGGTCTGAGGATTGGTGGTCTTTATATTGCTGATTATCATGGAAATCTATTAATTAATGATGGACACGCCACCTATCGGGAAGTGAGAAAGCTAGTTGAACTTTTAAAGGAGAGAGTTTTGAAGAAATTTGGTATTAAACTAGAAGAGGAGGTTCAATATTTAATCTAAGTTTGAAATTTGGGCATTTTTCGCTATAATTCCCTGTATTGATGTGTGTCTCAGATTATTTTTGTAATTTAAGCTATGACAAAATATATACCGACGATTGGACTAGAAATTCATGCCGAGTTAAAAACCAAGACAAAAATGTTTTGTCGGTGTTTGAATGACGCGGAGGAGAGGGGAGCCAATCAAAATATCTGTCCTGTCTGTACTGCTCAGCCTGGTTCTTTGCCAGTGATTAATAAAGAAGCCGTAAAAAGTGTTTTGCGGGTGGGGCTTGCTCTTAAAAGTCAGTTGGCAGATTTTACTGAGTGGGATCGAAAAAATTATTTTTATCCTGATATTCCAAAGGGTTACCAGATTAGTCAATATAAATATCCATTGGTATCAGGTGGAAATTTAAAAGGGGTGGAGATTACCAGAGTCCACCTAGAGGAAGATACGGCTCGATCTTTGCATGACGCTCTCAATGGTGGTCCGTCTGCACAGGCAGGTAGTTTGGTTGATTTTAATCGGGCTGGAGTACCATTAATGGAATTAGTGACTGAACCAGTAATTACTTCGGCCAAACAGGCGGGGGATTTTGCCCGTGAATTGCAGCTAGTTTTGCGTTATTTGGGAGTATCTGAAGCTAGTATGGAAAAAGGTCAAATGAGAGTTGAGGCTAATATTTCCTGTCGACCAGAGGGACAGAAAGAATTGGGGACAAAAGTGGAAGTGAAAAATTTAAATTCTTTTCGGGCAATGGAGAGAGCGATTGAATATGAGTTGAAACGTCAGGAAGAAGCAATGGAAAAAGGAGAGAAGATTATTCAGTCCACCCTTGGTTGGGATGATTCTAAACAAATGACCTTTGTTCAGCGAGAGAAAGAATCATCTCATGACTATCGCTATTTCCCTGATCCTGATTTACCGAAGGTATATATTAGTGAGATAGAAGAGTTTAAAAATTTACCAGAGACCTTGCCGGAATTACCAGAAGCAAAACGTGCTCGTTATCGTAATGACTATGGTATTAAAGATGAAGATATCGAATCGTATGTTACCGATCTAGAATTGGGTAAATACTTTGATGATTTGACTAAGATTTTTGCTGGTGATAAAAATTTAATTAAACTTGCTTCTAATTATCTTACCTCGGATTTTCTTGGCATGCGAAAAACTAGCCCAGATGTTCAACTTCCTAGCGAAGGTGATTTTGCTACATTGATTAAAAAAATTGCATCAGAAGATGTTTCTTCTCGTGGGGCAAAGGAAGTTCTTTCTGTTTTAGTTAGGCCGGATCAGAGTAAACACTATATGCTTAATCTATCCGACACAATAACCATAACTGATAATATTATTATGGAGAAAGGTTTGTTGCAGAAGCACGACGAAGGAGAATTATTGTCGGTAGCTGAAGCTGTAATTGCCGCAAATCCAAAAGTTTTTGAAGATTTTAAAGCAGGAAACGATAAAGCCTTACAGTTTTTGATTGGCCAGGGGATGAAAGAATCTAAGGGTTCGGCTAACCCAGCTGTTTTAGCCAAGCTTTTTCAGGATAAAAAATAGATTTAAAAATCCACTAGGAGACTTCGTCCTTTGGTGGATTTTTTTGTGGGGAAAATTTTGCTACAATAGATAGAAATAATTAGTTAACTTTTAAATATTTCTATGAATAAAATAAATGTGGCAATCAATGGTTTGGGTCGGATTGGTCGGGCGTTTGTAAAAGTTGCCGCCTCTCATCCTGAGATAAACATCGTGGCGGTAAATGATTTAGGAGATATCAATAATTTCGCTTATCTTTTGAAATATGACAGTGCTTATGGTCGTTCTGGATTAGAGGTTAAGGTTGAGGGAGATGATTTAGTGGTAGGCAATCAGCGAATAAAATTTTTAAGCGAAAAAGACCCTACTCGTTTACCTTGGGGTGATCTGAAAATTGATGTGGTGGTGGAAAGTACTGGTATTTTTGATAGTTATGAAAAGTCCAAGGCTCACCTGGAGGCGGGGGCTCGAAAGGTCGTTATTTCTGCGCCAGTTAAAGGTGAACCGATTCCAGGCATTTCTTCAGCGATGGTTTTGATGGGTATTAATGATGATAAATTGTCCACCTGTCAGATTTCTTCTAATGCTTCTTGTACAACCAATAATGTGGCTCCCGTCATTCAGATTTTGAAAGAAACGGTGGGAATTAAAAAAGCGATTTTGAATACTATCCATGCCTATACGGCTACGCAAAAAACAGTGGATGGACCTGATGCTAAAGATTTTCGTCGGGGGCGAGCGGCGGCGCAAAATATTTCTCCGTCTACGACCGGGGCGGCGACTGCGGTTGGTGAAATAATCACTGACTTAGCTGGTCTTTTTGATGGAATCTCGGTTCGGGTGCCGGTAATTACGGGTTCTTTATCTGATATTACTTTCATCACGGAGCGTAAAACTACGAAAGAAGAAATTAATGATATTTTGCGCAAAGCGACCAATGATCCACGTTGGAAAAATATTTTTGCAGTAGCCGAAGAACCTTTGGTTTCCACTGATATTATTGGTAATCCGCACGCTTCCATTGCCCAACTTGATATGACACGGGTGGTGGGTGGGGATTTGGTAAAAATTTTAGCTTGGTATGATAACGAGACGGGGTATACACATACGCTCGTTGATCACGTGATAAAGACTGGTCAGCCGCTGAAATAATTATGGAAAGCTACAATAAATTAGTTCGGGATAGGATTCCAGAAATTCTTGACGAGAAAGGTGTTTCTTATGAAAAAAGAATTGCCTCTCCAGAAGAGTATAGAGCTGAACTTATAAAAAAGCTTGCTGAAGAAATTCAAGAATTTTCGACGGCTGGTGATCCGGAAGAACTGGCTGATGTGATTGAGGTGGTGGAATCTCTCAAACAGCTTCCGGAATATTATGAAGTTGAAGCAATTCGCCAAAAAAAGCGAGAAGAACGTGGCGGTTTTGATGAGAAGTTTATTCTCAAAGGCCAAAAAGATTAAAATAACAGTGCAAAAAGACTCATTGTTTGATATTAATTAAGTTGATGTTGAAAAATAAAATTATTAAAGGGGGATTGGTTTTAGCGATAATACTGCTTGGATTTAGTGTTTTTTTATTTATCAAAAAAGATAAAAATATGATTGATAATAATCAGGTGGTGGAATTGGCAGAGGTTTTTCAAATCGGACTCAAAGAAGTTGTAGAAGTTGAACCGAATAGAGCAGGTCTACTTGTTCGTCTTGATTCCATTTCTGACTCTGATTTTGTTAAGATTCCCGATGGTCCAGAAAAATATCCTGAATCAGTGTTCAATCTCACAGTTAGACAAGGGGATGATCATAGCGAAAAATACTCTCTTACAAACGAAAAATCGATTGGTAAATTTTCTGGTTATTTAATTGAGTTGGTTGATAGTGGAGAAAATTTTGCTAAAATCCGAATTACTTCAACAAAGTAGTTAATTATGAAAAACAAAAAACAATTTTTGTTGATAGTTCTTATTCTTTTGACCACCTTAATTCTTTTGTTTATTTTTAAAAAAATGGATAATAAAAAAAATATTAAAGGCGAAGAGATGTCTTCTGTCACTATTTCTGAAACAATTACACCAGAAGAACTTAGCCAGGGTTGGTATTGGGGAGAGACAAAGAGGTCTGGTACCCCAGCCGATTGGACCTTAGAAAATGCAGGCACCCGGGGGGCTCGCTGGGTGTCTCCTCTTAATGTAGAGTAAAAATTGGCTGAACCACCCTGGGTATTGATAGGTTTTTACTTGTGCTATACTTAAACTAGATAAAGGTCATTGGGTTTATTTGATTTAATTTTGCGCTTATGGCCAATATTTTAATTATAGACGATGACGTTACTCAATTAGATATGTTTCAGGCGGTTTTTAAAATGGCTGGTTTTGTGGTTGAAACTGCTGATTCTGGTGAAAATGGGATTGCGATGGCCCGAAAAAATAAACCGGATGTGATTTTGCTTGATATTGTTATGCCTAAGATGTCTGGCATTGAATGTCTTCAAAAATTAAAATTGGAACCCACTCTTGGTCAGGTTCCTTTTGTGGCGATGACTAATTTAACTAAACCCGGTCTAGAAGAGGAGGTGTTGGCGGCCGGAGCCACGAAGTTAATTTTAAAGGCAAACAATACTCCACGGGAAATGGTGGATATAATAAACAAAATTTTAGCCACGACCTAATGAATTTTTTTGTGGTAAAAAATTATTAATTTTAATCTAATTGTTTTTGTCTGTGACGGAAACTATTTTGCTTAATCAAGATGAATATTTATTTAGCAGCTGATCATGCTGGTTTTGAAAGAAAGGAGCATATTAAAGGTTTTTTAAAGAATCTGGGATATACAGTCGCTGACGAGGGTAATTTTTCTTTAGAGCCTGCCGATGATTATCCTGACTTTGTGAAAATTGTCGCCAAGCAGGTGGCTAGTGATCCGCTTAATTCTATGGGGATCGTTTTTGGAGGATCTGGTCAGGGGGAAGCGATTGTTTGTAATCGAGAAAAAGGTGTTAGAGCTGTCGTCTATTATGGAGGACCACTAGAGATTGTAACCCTCTCTCGGATGCATAATAATTCCAACGTTTTATCACTGGCGGGAAGATTTTTGTCTGACGAACAAGCGGAAGAAGCGGTTAAAATTTGGCTAAATACTGATTTCCCTGGTGAAGAAAGACACGTTAGACGTAATTTAAAGATTGACGCTGAAACATCGACTGACCATGAATTTTAGTTTAATAATATTAAGTATTTAAGAATATGGCAGAAATCGTTCCCTCAATCATTGCAAAAACTTTTGAGGAGGTTAAACAAAAAATTACTCAGGTTGAGGGTGTGGTTACTTGGGTACAGTTAGATGTCATGGATGGACAATTTGTTTCTTCTGCTACTTGGAGGACCCCCGATGACTTAGTTAATTTGGCGGGTGATGTTCGAATCGAAGTCCACCTGATGGTTGATAAACCAGAAGATGAATTAAAGCAGTGGATGGAATTTGCCGACCGGGTTTTAGTTCATGTTGAATCTACCGACTATTTAGCTGATATTATCGAATCTTTTGATGGTTCTCCGATTAAGTTAGGAGTAGTTTTGAAAATGGATACTCCACTTTCTGTTTTAGAAGATTTTGTCGGTAAGATTGAATATGTTCAATTGATGAGTATCAATGTCTTAGGTAGTTATGGTGCGAAATTTGATGAAGAAATCTATGATCGAATAAAGATGGTTCGCGAACTTTATCCAGAAATGTTGATTGGAGTAGATGGGGGCGTAACTCTTCTAAATGCTAAATCTTTAATTGAAGCTGGAGCTAACAATTTGGTTATTGGCTCGGCGATTTGGGAATCAAATAATATCCCAGACACCCTCAAAGAATTTCAAAGTCTCTAAGGGTATCCACAATAAGGATCCTGTAAACGTCTCTTCGTGTGTTATGATAAATACAAATGTTTCTCAATGATTCTAAATCAAAATATTTAGAAGACATGGCGAATAAAATTCGTAAGTCTATTATTGAGATGTTGGTAGAAGCACGTTCAGGACATACTGCTGGGCCCTTGGGAATGGCTGATATTTTTACGGCTCTTTATTTTCATCTTTTAAATCATGATCCCAAAAAACCGACTTGGACGGAGCGTGATCGAGTAATTTTATCCAATGGTCATATTTGTCCGGTGTTGTACGCGACCATGGCTCATGCTGGTTATTTTCCAGTTAGTGAATTAAAAACTCTGCGTAAGTACGGCAGTCGTTTGCAAGGCCATCCTCATCGGGAATTTTTACCAATGCTAGAAACTAGTTCGGGTCCACTTGGTGAAGGATTGTCTCAGGCGGTGGGTATGTGCTTGGCTGATCGTTTGGACTATGGACCATCTTCTGCTCATTATTTTTATTGTTTAATGAGTGATGGAGAGTGGCAAGAGGGATCATCCTGGGAAGCGGCAATGCTTGCCGCCAAAGAGGGTTTTCATAATTTGATTGCTATTATTGATCGTAATAACATTCAGATCGATGGTTATACCGAAGATGTGATGCCACTGGAATCATTACGTGCCAAACTAGAAGCTTTTAATTGGCATGTGATTGAAATAGATGGACATAGTTTTGAGGAAATTACTGAGGCGGTAGGACAAGCGAAAGCAATTTTTGGACGCCCAACTGCGATTATTGCTAATACAATTCCTGGTAAAGGGGTTCCGCAGTTTGAACATAAATATGAGTGGCACGGTAAGCCACCTTCTAAAGAAGAGGGTCAGAGTGCTTTAAAAATTCTCCGCACCTTAGGAGGAAGAATAAAACATGAAGATTAATCCAGAGCAAAAATTAAATCCCAAGTTGTGGGAAGTGTCGATTGAGCAGGCGCCAACTCGTCAGGGTTTTGGTGAGGGTCTTTTAATTGCCGGAGAAGAAGATAAAAATGTGGTTGCCTTATGTGCTGATCTAAAGGAGTCGACTAAAAATGATGCTTTTGCTAAGAAATTCCCAGAAAGATTTTTTGAAATCGGCGTGGCTGAACAGAACATGGCTGGAGCAGCTTCGGGGCTGGCCGCGATGGGAAAAATTCCCCTTATTTCTTCCTATGCCACTTTTTCGCCAGGACGTAACTGGGAGCAAATTCGAACAACTATTTGTTACGGCGATCGCAATGTAAAAATTGCGGGACATCACGCCGGGGTGTCAGTCGGACCTGATGGTGGTTCACATCAAGCCTTGGAAGACATTGCTTTGATGCGAGTTTTACCAAATATGACAGTCGTGGTACCTTGTGATGCGGTAGAGGCGATGAAGGCTACCATAGCGGCGGCAAAATCGTCGGGCCCAGTTTATATTCGTTTGTCACGCGAGAAAACTCCAGTCATGACAACTGATGACACGCCATTTGAAATTGGGAAAGCCAATTTGTTATTAGAATCGGACAAACCACAAGTGGGAATTGTGGTTTGTGGTGCTATTACCTACCAAGCTTTGCGGGCAGCCAAAAAATTGGCCGATGAACATATTTCTGTCTCAGTCCTAAATATGCACACCATTAAGCCTTTGGATAAAAAATCTTTAATTAGTTTAGCTAAACAGGCGGGGGCGATTGTGACCGTTGAAGAGCACCAACAAGCTGGTGGTTTGGGCGGTGCGGTGGCGGAATGTTTGGCCGAAGAAGTTCCGGTTCCAATGGAGTTTATTGGAGTAGATGATCGCTTTGGTCAATCTGGCGAACCAGCCGAACTTATTGAACATTATGGTTTAAGCGCAGAAACGATTGTGGAAAAAGTAAAATTGGTTTTAGCAAAGAAAAATAAGTTAGCTCATATCAGAAATAATTAAGATGCAAGAAATCAAACCTGGACAAATTTGGAAACATTCCAAAAAAGGTGGTGAATATAAAATCATTGCTCTGGCTAAACATTCGGAAACGCTGGAAGATTTGGTTGTTTACGAAGCTTTATATGAAAATGAACTATCAAAATTTTGGGTGCGACCACTTTCAATGTGGCAAGAAGAAGTGTTGATAAACGGAGAGACTAAAACTCGGTTTGAACTAGTAAAAGAAGGTTAAAAAAACCGCCTCTAGGCGGTTTTTTTAAATTATAATTTAAATGGTTGGTAGTCTTTTGGTCCTACGAGGATTGTTTTTTCAAGTTCATCTTTGGTGAGCAAACCCGCCTGAGCGCCAACCTGATTGATAACCGAACGAGCATTGGCCATTGACCAGACTAGAGCCTCTTTAGCTGTTTTACCGAGAGCTATAGCTGCGGTAAAGGTTGAGGCGGCTGCGTCTCCAGCCCCAGTGCGTTCGAGAGGTGGATTTTGATCGGGGAAACTTGGGATACTCCAGCATTGATCATTTTCATATAAATAAGCACCTTTTTCCGCGTCCGTGATTAGTACTATCTGTGGACCTAATTCGTGGATTTTTTCCAGGAGAATTTTAGGACTATTTTCTTTTGTTTGTAAAATACTCTGGGCCTCTTCTTTGTTGCAGAAGAATAGTTCACTTCTTTTATATAATTCACTCATTTTCTCGTAACCAAATTTCATCTGAAAAGTTCCTGGTTGGAAAGCTAGTTTAATTTCTGGGTGATTATTTAAATATTTAATAATTTCTCCGTGATATTCTAAAGAATTTTCTCCTAATGAACTTAAGTAAACCCAACCAGGCGAACCAAAATCTGGTAGAGAATATTTATATTCCTCATGTTTGATTAAAATAGTCCTGTCATTTTCGTACCAGAGAACATAATGATAGTTAGTCTTTTTATCACTCTGGATGTTTATTAGGTTTGTGTCCACTCCATTTTTGGTAAAGATATTTGTACTATCTTCTCCGTTTTTGTCTTGACCGAGATTGGTGATGATTGCGGTTTTTAAGCCTAACCTTGAGGCGCCAACTGAGACATTGGGACTATTACCAACTCCCGGTAGAACATAAACTTCCTCAAAGGGTATTTTGTCTCCAAATTTCATACAAATTTGGCATTTCTCTTGGTCTATTTCACAAGAGAGGCTGGCTTCTCTTAATTTAATAAAACAATCTACGGCTGTATCGCCAATGGCAACTAAATCAAATTCTTTTTTGGCTTGATTATCCATGATTCTTTATTCTTTATTCTTATAGATGTATAATATTATTATAACAGAAATCGTATAGAAGATAGAATAAAGAATGAAAAAATTAATTGAGGTAATAAAAGAAGCCCAGGAAAAGAAAGTGGCGATTGGTCATTTTAATATCTCTAATTTAGAGGGATTGTGGGCCATTTTTCGTTCTGCCAAAGAATTGGGTGTTCCAATTATTATCGGTGTTTCTGAAGGAGAGCGAGATTTTATTGGCATCCAACAAGTACGAGCTTTGGTGTCGGCTTTCCGAGATCAATTTGATTATCCAATATATCTAAACGCTGATCATACCTATTCTTTTGAACGAGTTAAAGAAGTAGTGGATGCGGGTTTTGATGCTGTTATCTTTGACGGCAGTGCCTTGTCTTTGGAAGAAAACATTAGAATAACAAAACAGTGTGTGGATTATGCTAAGGGAGTTAACCCCGATATTTTAGTTGAAGGGGAACTTGGCTTTATTGGTACCTCTTCAAAAATGTTGGATGGTCTTCCAGACTTAGCGGCGGTGACCGATGATACTGTTACAAAAGTTGAGGAGGCGAAACGATTTGTTTCAGAAACGGGAGTGGATCTCTTGGCTCCAGCTGTGGGAAATATCCACGGGATGTTAAAAAATTCCCCTAATCCTCGTCTGCATGTTGATCGAATCAAAGAGTTATCGGCTGGGGTCGAAGTGCCCCTGGTTTTACATGGTGGTTCGGGCATTTCTGATGAAGATTTTACCGCGGCTATTGCTTCTGGTATTTCGATTATTCATATTAATACGGAACTGCGCTTAGCTTATCAGAGTGGATTAAAACACTCCCTCCAAGAGTTTCCGGAAGAAATTGCTCCCTATAAAATCCTTAAGGAGCCTATTTTAAATATGAAACAGGTCGTTGACCGGCGGTTGCGTCTGTTTAATAATCGGTAGTTAGCCATAATTCCAGCGTTTTCTGGACATTTTGGTTTTTTTGTGTATAATTCTTCTATTATGACAACTAAATTAACCGCAAATACAAGAGAGACTTTTGGCAAAGCTTTGCAGGAAGCTCGTGTGGCAGGTAAGCTGCCTATTTCTGTTTATGGGGCCAAGGAGGAGTCTGGCTCTTACTTTGTTGAGATTAAAGACTTTAAAAAAGTATTAAAGGAGGCTGGTGAGTCAACAATCGTTTCTTTGGCTACTCCAGCTGGAGATAAGGATACTTTGATTCACGATATCTCTTTCCATCCATTGTCTGGTGAGCCAATTCACGCTGATTTTTTGGTGGTAGAAAAGAATAAGCCTATTCAAGTTCATGTCCCATTGGAATTCATTGGCGAATCACCAGCTGTCAAAACCCTATCTGCTACCGTCGTTAAGGTTATGCATGAATTAGAGATTGAGGCCCTTCCAAAAGATTTGCCTCATAAAATTGAAGTTGATTTATCTTCTTTAGTTGATTTAGATAGTAAGATTACCGTGGCTGATATTAAACTACCTTCAGGAGTTACTACGGAAGTTGATTTGGAAGAAGTTGTTGTCTCGGTCACTGAAGCCGGGGAAGAGGTCTCGGAAGAAGAAACTCCAGTTGATTTATCTTCTATTGAAGTAGAAAAGAAAGGTAAGGAAGAAGAGAGTGGAGAGGAAACTGAAACTAAAGAATAAAATTTTACTAAAAAATCCCGCCGAGGCGGGATTTTTTAGTAAGGGTGGTTGTGGTTTTTCCATATGAAAAATGATGGAGTTTTGTTATAATAAACCGGTATGATTTTTGGATTCCTACCTACATCTTTTTTCTCTGTTAGTCGCCGTCTATTTTTTTTACTGATTATTTTTAGTTATCTAGCTTTTCCTGTTTTTGTTCGAGCTTTAACTGAGGATGAAGCGGCGAGACAGGCTAGGCTACAGGCTGAGCTGAAAATTGTTGAACAAGATATCGCTAAACAAACTCAATTATTGCAGGGAAAACAAAAAGAGACCGCTAGCATTCAGCGTGATGTTGATGTTTTAACTTATAAAATCGCCACCGCTAAATTAAATATTCGAGCCAAACAGTTGCAAATTGAGAGATTGGGAACTGATATTGTTAAAAAAGTAGCGACCATTGGTAACTTAAATTCTAAAATTGAATCAGAAAAAAATTCTTTAGCTGAGCTTTTGCGTAAAACCCGTGAATTGGATAGTTCTTCGGTGGTGGATGTGGCTTTATCGGGGTCAGATTTGTCTGATGTTTTTTCTGATTTAAACGCCTTTAATTTTATTGAAGCTTCTCTGCACCAGTCTTTTGATTCAATTCGGTCTAATAAAAAAGATACGGAAATACAAAAGGTCAATTTGGAGGGGCAACGTGATGCTACCTTAAATGCCAAAGCAGCAATTGAGGCGGAGTCTAAGAAGATTCAAACATTAGAAAAACAAAAGAAAGATCTTCTGGCGATTAGTAAGAACCAGGAAAACGGTTACGCTAAAGTTTTAGCGGAGAAAAAAAAGAAACAATCAGAAATTTTAAGCGCTTTGTTTGCTTTGCGTGACTCTAAGGCGATTCCTTTTGAAAAAGCCTTAGAGTATGCCAAAGAAGCTAGTAATGGGACGGGAGTTAGACCAGCTTTTATTTTGGCCATCCTAACTCAGGAAACAAATCTAGGGGCGAACGTGGGTACTTGTAATCGACCAGGTGATCCAGAGTCAAAAAGTTGGAAGAATATTATGAAGCCAACAAGAGATATAGAGCCGTACTTGCGAATTGTAAATTCTTTAGGGATTACTCCAGAAACTATGCCACTATCTTGTCCTCAGGGCAATGGTTATGGAGGGGCGATGGGCCCATCACAGTTCATTCCTTCTACTTGGGAATTGTATCAAAATCGTGTATCGGTGGTAACGGGTAATCGTCCACCAAACCCTTGGAATGCGGAGGATGCTTTTGCGGCTACCAGTGTTTATCTAAAGGACTTGGGTGCGGATGAACGGACCTATGTTTCAGAATCTCGAGCGGCGGGCAAATACTATGCTGGTTCACGTTGGGCGACGGCCGGCAAAGGTTATTCGGCTAGTGTAATGGCGATTGCGGAAAGAATTCAGTCTAATATTGACTATCTGCAGAGCAATTAGCTCTAAGCTTGCATAATAGGTGGATATTTGGTATATTATCCTCACTATGAAGAAGGAAATTCACCCAAAATTTTACGAACATGCCAAGGTAACTTGTGCTTGTGGCAGTGTTTTTGAAGTCGGTTCCACTCGTGAAAAGATTGAGGTGGAAATTTGCAGTGCTTGTCATCCATTCTTTACTGGACAGGAAAAAGTTATGGATACGGCTGGACGGGTAGAAAAATTCAAAACTCGTATGGCTAAGGCTAAAGAGGTTGCTCCAGCCAAGAAAACAACTAAAAAAACTACTTCCAAGGAATAAAGAATTTAGAATAAAGAATGAAAACTCCGCAGATAGCGGAGTTTTCTGTGGGCAGATGCCAACATTCTTTGTTCTTTATTCTTGTTCGGGTACAATATGTCTATGAACGAAGACGAACTAAAATCTTATCGAGACAATATGAAAACCGCCTATCTAATGACGGAGTATGATCGTTTGTCTCGAGAAATTTTGAATAATGAAGAATTGGCTGGAGCTGATGAAACGATGGCTGAATTAGCAGGAGAAGAAATAAGAGAATTAGAGATTCAGCGTGCTGATTTGCTGAAAAAAATAATGGAGATTGTGGAAGAAGAAAAAGGTAAACCAGAAGAGATTAAGAAAATGGTCTTAGAGATTAGGGCGGGAGCTGGGGGAGAAGAGTCTGCTATTTTTGCGGCGGATTTGGCTGAAATGTATCGTCTTTACTGTGAAAGTCGTGGTTGGTCTTTTAATCTAACCGATTCTTCTATTTCTGAAATGGGTGGTTACAAAGAAGCGGTTTTTGAAATTTCCGGTAAAGGGGCCTATGACGATCTAAAATATGAGATGGGAGTTCATCGGGTTCAAAGAATTCCGGCGACCGAAAAACAAGGACGAGTCCATACTTCTACCGCGTCAGTGGCTGTTTTGCCGTTGAGAGAGTATGAAGATATAAAAATAAGTCCAGCTGATTTAGAAATTACCACTACTCGTTCTGGTGGAGCGGGTGGTCAAAATGTGAATAAAGTGGAAACGGCTGTACGAATTGTCCACAAACCCTCTGGCTTGGTGGTTAAGAGTACGGCCGAGCGAACCCAGCAGCGTAATAAGGAAAAAGCCCTTAATATTTTAGTAGCCAAACTGGCCATGGAAAAAGAGGCGAAAGAGGCGAGTGAACTGTCGGCTGAACGTAAAAGCCAGATTGGGACAGCTGATCGGTCTGAGAAAATTCGCACTTATAATATTCTTCAGGATCGTATTACCGACCATCGAATTAAGGAATCTTGGCATGGCATAGAGAAGATTATGAAGGGCCAATTGGGTCCAGTTATTGAGACTTTAAAGGAAAAAATGGGGCAAATTGGAAATCCAGGCTCTTTTGAGGGGGAAAGTGAAGAGGATTAAGATTTTACCATTGCCAAAGTGCTAAATCCTTGCTAAGATACTCCCATATGCAAAAAGACGTTTCAAAGACCAATGAAGAGCAGGTGAAGGCCCTATTTAAGATCGGGGCTCATTTTGGTTACTCTCGCTCTCGTCGCCATCCTTCTGTTAGTGAGTTCATCTATGGTTTCAAGAATAAGACTGCCGTTATCGATCTAGAAAAATCTCTCGAATCTCTAGAAAAAGCCAAAAACTTCGTTAAAGAATTAGCTTCTCAGGGTAAATTGGTTTTGTTTGTTGGAACCAAGAGTGAGGCTAAGAGTATCATCAAAAACTATGCCAGTTTCATTGGTCAGCCATTTGTTATTGATCGCTGGATTGGTGGGACCTTTACTAATTTTAAGCAAATTCGGGCTCGGGTAGACAAAATGAAAGATTACCGAGCAAAAGATAAAGCCGGTGAATTAAATGTTTACACCAAGAGAGAGCGCACGATGATTGGTATCGAGCGTGATAAAATGGAGAAATATTTTTCCGGTTTTGAAGATATGGAAAAAGCTCCAGCAGCGATGTTTGTAGTTGATCCCGATTTTGAAAAAATTGCTGTGGCCGAGGCCAAACAGTCTGGTATTCCAGTTATCGCCTTAGCTAGTTCCGATTGTGATATTCGTCAAATTGAATATCCAATTATCGCCAATGATTCCTCTAAAGCCAGTGTAGAATTTTTCGTGGCAGCATTGGAAGAAGCCTATAAAGAGGGCAAAACTTTGGCTCAAACTATTGCTAAAAATAAACTTGAGGCAGTAAAGGCTGAGTCCTAATCTAAGGAGAAAGGGAGGGGTTTTCATTCGTCTATTAAATTAATAGGTTTAAATACTTTAGTATGGTAACCACAGAACAAATTAAAGAATTGCGTGATCGGACCGGAATTTCTATTGGTCAATGTAAAAAGGCTTTAGAAGAAGTTGGTGGCGATATGGATAAAGCCCTAGCCTCACTCAAGGCTCAAGGGGCAGCGATTGCAGACAAAAAGTCTTCTCGTACGCTTGGAGCTGGTAAGGTAAGTGCCTATATTCATTCTAACGGTAATATGGGTTCTATGGTTCAGATTCATTCCGAAACAGACTTCGTGGCTAAAAATCCAGAATTTCGTGCCCTAGCTGATGATTTGGCTATGCATGTGGCAGCGATGCATCCAGTTGATCTTACAGAACTCTTAGAACAGCCGTTTATCAAAGAACCATCGTTGACAATTAAAGATCTTATTCAAAATCATGTTCAAAAGTTTGGAGAAAGAATCGAGATTGCCCGTTTTGTCCGATTTGACACTTCTTTGGCTGAGTAAATAGATCGTAAATTATGACCATTTTCATTTGTATATCTGTCTTGTCATTTATAATAATGAGTACCATGGTTGGTACTCGTTTGATGGCAATAAGGAATGGAAAGGTGGTAATAATTGAACAGCCAACTTTGTTCTCTTTTTTACAGGAGAAGATTGATTGGGTGGCCGTGGTTTTTGTTCTTATTTGCCGGGATAGTGTGAAGTTCCTTTTTTTACAAACCCTCTCTCTACTTAAGAAAGGAGCGTCTTATATAAAGATATTATCTATTAAACTAGAAAAAAGATTTTCTCGCGTAATCGATTTAGTTCACGGTAAGGGGGCTATTAGTAAGAAAGGGGCAGTATCTTTCTTTTTGAGAGAGATCAAGGACCACAATGATAAGGTTAGGTCTCAAGGGTAAATTATTGTAGAAATTAACCAAAATTAGTTTTTTGCGGTTTTTGTTTTGATTTGTTAGACTATTATTTCAGGCCGATGTACCTGCCCGAATAATCTATTCGGTCGGGCGGGGCTCAGTTGTCTTGTGTAGGTTTTTAAAAAGTAATATCTTGCCGATGTAGCTCAGTTGGTAGAGCGGCACTTTTGTAAAGTGCATGTCCGGGGTTCGATTCCTCGCATCGGCTCAAAAGCGAAGCTTTTTTAGAGCCGATGAGCGACTGAACTTCTTCAGTCGCGCCGAGGAATCGAAAAGCTTCTCCCATATTTGTGAAGATGTACTCATCTGAATAAATGGGAAAGCTCTACTGAAGCTGTAAGCTTCGATTCTTTTTTTTAACCCCCATTTCTCGGGGTTTTTCTTTGAATCATAAGTATTATTATGTATAATCTTCATATGTCTGAGATCGAAAAAAGAGGCCATTTACACCCTCTGACACAAATAATTTGGGAGGTTTGTTTAGCCTTCAAAGAACTTGGTTTTGAGGTGGCCGAAGGGCCAGAAGTGGAAGATGAGTTTCATAACTTTGATGCTTTAAATGTCCCCGCTGATCATCCGGCCCGTGATATGCAAGATACTTTCTTCCTGAAAGATTTCCCAAATTTACTACGGACACAAACTAGTGCTGTTCAGGTTAGATTTATGCAAGAAAATAAACCACCGTTGCGGATAGTGGTGTCAGGAAAAGTTTTTCGTCAAGAAGCGACCGATGCTCGACACGAAGCCCAATTCCATCAAATTGAAGGTCTGTTAGTGGACCGCGGAGTAACAGTGGCCCATCTGAAAGGTTATATGGATAGGTTTTTTAAGAAATTGTACGGTGAGGAGGTGGAGACTCGTTTGCGCCCATCCTTTTTCCCTTTTGTTGAACCTGGTTTTGAAATTGATATGAAGTGTTTCAATTGTCATAATACGGGTTTGGTAGACGGAAAAAATTGTTCACTTTGTTCGGGGACTGGTTGGATTGAGATTGGTGGAGCGGGAATGGTTCATCCAAATGTTTTTAAGGCAGTAAATCTCGATCACAAAGAATGGTCTGGTTTTGCCTTTGGAATTGGGACTGAGAGGTTAGCGATGCTCAAATACGGCATTGAGGATATTAGAAAGTTTTTTGACGGAGATCTTCGTCTGATAAATCAGCTATAAGACAAATTACAAATGCCAAATTTCAAATTGCAAATGAAAATACTTTTGGATTCACATTTGACTTTTGACATTTCCAATTTTTAATTTTAGTTTATGTCCTATTCTTACAAATGGCTACAATCATATTTTGATACCACCTTACCCCCAGCCGAGGAACTTGAGCGAGGGATTATTTTTCATTCTTTTGAAGTGGAGGGGGTGGAGTCAAAAGGCGATGATCGTTTGCTAGATATTAAAGTGCTACCCGATCGTGCCCATGATTGTTTGTGCCATTACGGTATTGCTGGTGAAGTTGGGGCTATTTTTAATTTGCCGAAAAGAGACAAGTCTTCTGATTACGGAGATTTCAAAACAGATTTTGTAGGAGAAAAACCAGAACGTTCGCTTGCTGTAAAAATAGATGATTCTGAGTTGTGTCGACGGTATATTGGTCGGGTGATAGAAAATATTTCTGTTGGCGAGTCGCCAGATTGGTTAAAAGAAAGATTGGAAAATATTGGTCAACGATCGATTAATAATATTGTTGATGCGACTAATTATGTAATGTTTGATTTGGGTCAACCACTACACGCCTTTGATGCTGACAAGGTAGTTGGGGACATTACTGTTCGTTTGGCTCGTCGCGGAGACAAAATAACGACTCTTGATGGTAAAGAAATTGACTTGGCGGGAAATATTTTAGTGATTGCTGATGAAACTGGTCCGCTAGCGATTGCTGGAATAAAGGGTGGCAACCGAGCTGAGGTGGATCAAAACACCAAGAATATTATTTTGGAGGCAGCTAATTTCCATCCTGTAAATATTCGTCGAACAAGTTCGGCGGTTGGTATTAGAACCGATGCCTCTAAACGATTTGAAAACGAGTTATCGCCAGAAGTTGCTGCTCCTGCTATTGATAATTTAACCAATCTTATTTATCAGATTGCTGGTGGTGAATCCTTAAAGGTTGGTGACAAGATTGATGTTTATCCATCACCAGTCTCTAATAATATTATCGAGACTAATAGCGAGAAAATTAATGATTCTTTAGGTATCATTGTTCCAGAAGAAAAAATAGAATCTATTTTAAGTAGTTTGGATATTAAATTTACGAGAGAGGGCGATAAACTTAGGTTAGTCGTTCCGGCTCGGCGCATTGACTTGGAGGGGGTAGAAAATATTGTTGAAGAAGTCGGTAGAATTTATGGTTATGAAAAAATCCCCGCTAAACTTCTTCCAGGATCATTTACTCAGGAAGAAAAAGAGGCGACTAAAAGATACCGTGTCATTAGTAAAGTAAGGGAGACTTTAGCTAAACAAGGTTTTTCTGAGGTTTATGGTTATACCTTTGCCGAGAAGGGGGAGATTGAGGTCGCAAATCCTCTAGCTAATAATAAGCCGTTTTTGCGGACCAATTTATCTACTTGGCTGAAAGATCGTTTAGCTTTTAATCTTCAACATGTTTTGTTTGATACCGAACCAGTAAAGATTTTTGAAATTGGCCGAGTGTTTAAAAAAGAAAATAATCAGATCAAAGAAAGTACTTCTTTTATTTTTAGTGTTGCACAAAAGGGGATTAAACAAAAAATTGGCGATAATGTGAATCGAGAATTAATGTCGGCTAAAGATGCTTTATGTCGTGAATTGAAACTAACCATCTGTCCTCCTTCTGATACTCTAGTTCAAATTGATGAAATGGGAAATTTTTCTTACGCTCAAATCGAAACTTCTTTGGATGACCTCGTTGGCTTAACCGGTAAATTTGTTGATCCTGATCTTAATCAATTTATTTCTCCAGCTACGTTGTATAAGAAAGTATCGCTCTATCCGCGTATCATTCGTGATATTGCCTTATTTGTTCCAGAAACTGTTGATCCAAGTGAGGTGATTAGCTTAATTAAAGAAAATTCTGGTCCATTACTCGCTCAAGACCCTGTGCTTTTTGATGTGTTTATTAAAGAAAATAAAAAATCTTTAGCTTTTAGACTCGTTTTTCAATCATATGAGAAAACCTTGTCTGATGAAGAGGTTAACCAGGCTATGGATGGACTAATAGCTTTGTTTAGAGAAATGGGCTGGGAGGTGAGATAAAAATTAATAAATATAAATTTCTAACTCTATGTGTGGAATTATTGGTGTGTTATTAAAAACATCTGATGCTCCTAATGTTATGGAGGCGGGTCTGGAACAGTTGAAGTATCGTGGCTATGATTCGGCTGGTGCCGCTTGCTCCCAGCCTTCAGGTGAAATTGTCGTTAAAAAAATTATTGGCCCAGACACTTCGGCAATTAGAGAATTACCGCCGTCTTGTGCTGGGATTGCCCATCGTCGCTGGGCAACTCATGGTAAACCCTCTCTAGAGAACCAACACCCACATTTATCTGAAGATAATAAGATTGCCGTTGTTCATAACGGAACGATAAAAAATTATCAAACTCTTAAAGAAAATCTAGAAAAACAGGGTACTGTATTTAAGACTGAATGTGATACTGAGATTATTCCAAATCTTATTAATTTTTTGATTAAGCAAGGTAAAAATCATAAAGAGGCGATTCGAGAGACAGCGATACGGATAGAGGGTAAAAATTCTTTTATTGTTTTATTTGCTGAGGGGTCAGAGCTTTGGGCGGTCCAAAATGGCCTACCTTTGGTTGTGGGTTTTGGAGATAGTGGCGCTTATATCGCATCCGATGTTCGCGGTTTTATTAAAGAAACAAGTCGGGGATATCAGTTTGATTCTGGGCAGTTTTTACATCTGGTTATTCAGAAGGCGGAACTTTTCCCTGAGTTTTACTCTTTGGATAGTGGTACAAAAATTGAGAGACGTCTTATGGACTTTAATATTGCAGATATTTTGGTAGATAAGGGTGATTTTCCACATTTTATGCTTAAAGAGATTTGGGAACAAAAAAATACCATTAAGCAAACTTTAGAATATAATCTTCCTCAATTAACTAACCTAAGGGAAATATTTAAATCTGACCCTGTTATTTATTTTGTTGGGTGTGGGACAGCTTATAAAGTGGCAGCTTTTGGGGCGATGTTGATGAATCGCGCCGGAAAACGTTCGTTTGCTTATCCTGGTTCGGAGTCAAAGATTTTAAATCAGTTAGTGCGAAAAAATGATATTGTTGTTTTCATCTCGCAAAGTGGAACAACTGGAGATTTAATTGGATTAGATAAAGATTTAAAAAATAAAGGTATTAAAACTATCGGCTTTATTAATGTTGAGGGTTCATATTTGGCTGAAAGTGTAGATATTCTTATGCCACTAAGAGCGGGTGTGGAAACGGCGGTAGCTTCAACCAAGGCAACAACAGCTCAAATGATTTTGGCTTATGGTTTGTCTGCTATTGCTTCAGACAATTTTGAAACTAGGCTAGATGAGTTGGAAAATTCTGCTGGTTATCTAGATCAATTTTTGAATGATAAATTTGCTAATTTCTTATCTGATTTAGTAAAAGATATTTTAAGTTATCCATCAGAAGAAGTGTTTATTATGGGTCGTGGGTTGGAGGTTCCCGTTGCTAAAGAAGCAGAGATTAAGATGTCCGAAGTGGGGTATGTGAAAGCTCGAGGTTTTGCCGCGGGAGAAATTAAACATGGCTATATTGCTCGGATTGAAAAAGGTTTTCCCTGCTTGATTTTGATTGATGAAGAGACAAAAGAAGAGGTGGTAAATAATGCTCTGCAGTGTAAATCTCGTGGAGCTATGTTAATCGGACTTGGTCCACGAGAGTTTGACGATAAAGCGATTTTTGATAAATATATTCGTGTGCCTAACTTGGGGCTCCTACAACCGATAGTTAATTTACTTCCTATCCAACTTTTATCTTATTATATTGGACTCGCAAAGGGGAATGATATTGATTATCCGCGTAATTTGGCTAAAAGTGTGACTGTTGAATAGTTTTGGTGGCTATTGAGTGTCCTTGTCCGAGCCTTTTTTAAGGCAAAAAAAGATAAACCGCTAACCCGAGATTTGGGTTAGCGGTCTGTTTGTTCAGAAAATTAAGTGGAGACAGACAATGCTGAGTCCGACAAAGGTCAGTACCGGGAAAATCAGATTGTGCCACTTTTGGGGCAAAATCATATGAGCGACAAAGCCGGACCAGCTTACGACAAATAGCATTATGAACAATGGGAAAAGGCTGTCGGTCCAGTCTTTGGATTGGTAAATTAAATATCCCAGGAAGATGGATATAATTACTTCTCCAATTTGGATGTGTTTGCCTAAATCTGCATTCGTCAGTTTCTTCTTAGACATCTTTTGCCCCCCTGCTTCTAGTGGTCTGCCTATTTTTTAACATTTTAGAAATAACAAGTCAATTTTTAGAGGTTGATATTACTGAAAAATGACTAAAAAATTCACTGGTCTTTTAAAGCTAAAAATGGTAAAATAGAGTTATACTAAGTCTTCTCGACTGGTGTTGTTTTTAACTAATTTTTTAAATATTTACGATGGCTAAAATACAAAAAGAATCAAAATACGGCAGTGATGAAATCGTCGTCTTAGAGGGTTTGGAACCAGTCCGAAAGCGTCCGGGTATGTATATTGGTTCGACTGGTCCAGATGGTTTACAGCACTTGATGGTGGAGATTTTTGATAACTCTCGCGACGAAGCGATGAACGGTTATTGTGATGAGATCGAGGTGGCTATTTTGCCGGGAAATGTGATTCGGGTGGCGGATAATGGTCGTGGTATCCCCGTTGAGGTTCATAAAAAAACTAAAGTTTCGACTCTCGAAACAGTTTTGACAGTACTCCATGCCGGAGGAAAATTTGAGGGTGATGGCTATAAAATTTCTGGTGGTTTACATGGGGTTGGAGCGTCGGTGGTAAACGCGTTGTCGACTGAATTAAAAGCCGAAGTCCATGTGGGCGGAAGTAAATATGTTCAAGAATATAAAATTGGTAAAAAACAATATGCGGTAAAAAAGGTTGGAGCCACTAAAGATCATGGGACAATTATTACCTTTAAACCGGATCCTACTATTTTTTCAGAAACTGTTTATGATTGGGATCGGGTGGTAAATCATTTGCGTGGTCAGGCCTATTTAGTAAAAGATGTCCGTATCCGTGCCATCGATGCTCGAGAGTATTCCGGTAAAATAAATACCGATAAAATATTTTATTTAAATGAATTAGAGTTGGAGGTTCCATCGCGTACCTTTTATTTTGAAGGTGGTTTGGTTTCGTTGATTAAATTTTATAATCAACATGAGAAGGTTATTCAGAAGGAAATTTTTTATGCGGAAAAAGAGGTTAATGGTATTTCCGTGGAGGTGGCTTTGCAGTATATTGATGATATTGATGCTAAAGAAGTTAGTTATACTAACAACACAATAACTCCAGAAGGCGGAACTCATGTTACTGGATTCCGAACGGCTTTGACTCGGACTCTTAACGACTATGCCCGCAAAAATGGTTATTCTAAAGACAGTGAGGAAAATTTCACTGGTGATGATGTCCGAGAGGGAATGACCGCTGTGATTTCGGTAAAGATGCGTGATCCACAGTTTGAAGGTCAGACTAAAGCAAAGCTTGGTTCGGTAGAAGCTCGTGGGGCGGTTGAAGCTGTTTTTGGTGAAGGATTCTCACTCTTTTTGGAAGAACATCCAGACGATGCTAAGGCGATTGTCAATAAATCTATTCTAGCTCTTAAGGCGCGCAAAGCAGCGAAAGCAGCGAAAGATAGTGTCTTACGCAAAGGAGCATTAGAAGGTATGACTTTGCCTGGAAAGCTGGCTGACTGTCAATCTCGTAATGCAGAAGAGGCAGAAATCTTTATTGTGGAGGGAGATTCGGCCGGCGGTTCGGCTAAACAAGGGCGTGATCGTCGGACCCAAGCTATTTTGCCTTTAAAGGGTAAGATTTTGAATGTGGAAAAAGCTCGTTTAGATAAAATGTTGGCTTTTAATGAAATTAAAGCTTTGATTATCGCAATGGGGGTAGGAATTGGTGACCAGCTCGATGTTTCGAAATTGCGTTACTACAAAATTATTATTGCGACTGATGCCGACGTAGACGGAGCTCACATCAGAACCTTGCTATTAACCTTCTTTTTCCGTTATTATCCAAAATTAATTGAAGACGGACGAATTTTTATTGCTCAACCACCGCTCTACAAAATTAAAAAAGGGAAAGAATCTCACTATGCTTATAGTGATGAAGAAAAAGCTCAAGTTGTGAAAGTGATGGGTGGGGAAGTGGCGGAGTCAGAAGAAGAAGGAGAAACCGAAAATGCTGAAGAGACCGAAGGTAAAGAAATAAAGAAAAATACTAAAATTTCTATTCAGCGCTACAAAGGTCTTGGAGAAATGAATCCAGAAGAATTGTGGGAGACCACCATGAAACCCGAGACACGCGTTTTGAAACAAGTATTTGTGAATGATGGGGAAAAGGCCGATAAGACCTTTGATGTCCTGATGGGGCACGAAGTAGAGCCTAGAAAGATATTCATCCAAACTCACGCCAAACTAGCAAATTTGGATGTTTAGTATCATGTTTTAAGAAATCTGTTACTTTTTCAGTCTTTTCTGTTTTTGTACTGTCAAATCATATGAACGATCGTTCATAAGATTTGACATCAAGTAAAAAAGCCCTAGAAATAGGGCTTTTTAAGTAGTTTTTCTTTGTATATTGACTTTGTATGCAAAAGGTGATATAATAAAAGAAGAGGATAACCAATCCAGTTGTCCCACCTTAAAAACTCGCAGGAGTAGGGAATCATGAATTTTTCAGCTCGTTTACAGGCTTTGGGCGCCCGTGCGCGCCGTCAGGTTAAGTTGTTCGTTTGCTTGACCTTGGCTCTGGTTGCCATGGTCATCATTGGACTGGCCACCTTCGGAGGATATGTGCTATTCGGTGAGCACTATACTCTGGATTACGTGGTCGTTCCTGGAGAGACAGTTACTGTGGTCAGCGTGATGGAAAATCACATGACTACTTCTCTGTTTACCAGGACGGCCAAGAATGATCCTCGGTTACTTATCCGCAAGGGTAATGGCTGGGAACGAAGTTTCCCGTTGTCTGTGGCTTGTGCTAATCTCCAAGTTGGAGATAAGCTCGTCATGAATCGGTTTGGCCGATTCGAGTATGTCACCAAACCTCTTCCTATTGGCGAGCAACAGGCGGCGATGCTAGGATCTTATGGGATGCCTGAGAAGAAGAATAATTCATCAAAGGAGAAGGTTGCGTCGGCTGATGGGGCAACTTCTGTCCTGTATGAAAGATAAGACTTTTGTCGCCAGTTCGGTATACTACCGGCTGGCGATTTTTTATTGTTTAAATTTTTTAAATAAATTTCTAAAATAAAATCACCAACTCTTTTGGAGTTGGTGATTTTATTTATTAGGCTAGTTTTTTCGATTTTGAATTTCACTCGAGACTTTGATAATAAAATCTTCTAGACTCATTTTTTCGGAGGCACAATCGCGACTTTCCACCGTGATCATTTTTTCTTCTACCTCTTTGTCACCCATCACCAAGAAATATGGCACCTTTTGCATCTTGGTATTACGTATTTTTTTACCTAAACTTTCGTCATCAGAATTTAATTGAGTACGTATACCTGCCTTCAATAATTTGTCCGTGACTTCGCCCGCATAATCGCGATGTTTTTCGGAGATTGGCAAAACCGCCACTTGAATTGGGGAAAGCCAAACCGGAAAAGCTCCGGCGTAGTGTTCGATCATAATTCCCATAAAGCGTTCCAAAGAACCAGAAATGGCACGGTGAATGACGACCGGCCGTTCTTTTTCTCCTGCTTCATTGATAAACGACAAATCAAAACGTTCTGGTAAATTGAAGTCGCACTGAATGGTAGCAAGTTGCCACTCTCGCCCAATGGCATCTTTAAACATGAAATCAAGTTTAGGTCCGTAGAAAGCGGCTTCACCCTCAATCCTTCTATATGGTAATTCATTTTGTTTGGCTGCTTCTTCCAGAGCATTTTCTGCCGCCACCCAGGCTTCATCATCGCCAAGATATTTGCTTCTGTCATCTCCTCGGACAGATAAACTAACCCAGTAATTTTCCATGAGGCCAATCGTGGTATAGAAGGTTTTAATGATATCCACGATGGTTCTTACTTCGTCTTTGATCTGGGAGACGCGACAGAATAAGTGACCATCATCTTGAGTAATGGCGCGCACGCGAGTAAGCCCAGAAAGTTGTCCAGACTTTTCATCACGATAAACGGTGGCGGGTTCAAAGTAGCGAATTGGCATATCTTTATAGCTCCATTGATTGTCCGCAAAAATCTGCATGTGGTGTGGACAGTTCATCGGCTTCAAGATAAACTTTTCTTCTTTACCTGAAACGCGGAAAAGTTCATCACCAAATTTGGCGGCGTGACCAGAGGTTTCGTATAGACTTTCGTGAGCAATGTGGGGAGTCCAAACTCGGAGATAACCCTTACTTTGGTGGAGTTCCCAAAGATATTTTTCAATTTCTCCACGGATAATCATGCCGTTTGGTTGAAGGAGGGGTAAGCCAGAACCAACCAGAGGGGAGATGGTGAATAGTTTTAAAGATTTTCCTAAGATGCGGTGGTCGCGTTTTTTCGCTTCTTCTTGTTGAGTTAGATAAGCGTCTAATTCCTCTTTGGTGGAGAAAGCCAGCCCATAAATGCGGGTGAGCATTTTATTTTTTTCGCTGCCTTTCCAGTAGGCCCCTGCGACACGTTCTAGTTTGAAACTGTCAGTAGAAATTTCTTTGGTGTTTTGTATGTGTCCGCCCGCACAGAGATCAAGAAAATCACCATTGCGATAGAAAGTAATATTTTCTTTTTTTGCCTCTAGTTCCGACATCAATTCAAGTTTATATGATTCATTTTTGAAGAAATTTTTAGCCTCGGATAGAGATAATTTTTCCTCTGCAAAATCGACTTTTTTATCAATCAGTTTCTTCATTTCTTTCTCGATGCTAGGTAGTTCACCCTCTAGACCACCTTCACCAAAGATGACGGCCGAAAAATCAAAATCATAATAAAAACCATTTTCGACAGCTGGACCAATTCCCAGCTCGGCTTTAGGATATCGTTGTTTTATTACGGAGGCTAAGATGTGGGCAAGGGAATGCCTTATTTGTTCGATAGTTGCCATAACTTTTAATTTTTAATTATAAATTTTTAATTGAAAAACCGTCCTGACAGAACAAAAATATTTTGTTCGTTCAGGACGGTTTTTAACCGCGGTTCCACCTGATTTCCCCTCTCGCTCGACGAAGGGGCACTTTAATGTGGCAGATTAGTCTAAAAACTTAGATCCTAATGGATTATGGTTGGTGACCATAACAATCTCTGTCTTTACATAATATGGTGATTATAACTAGCTGTCAAGAGACTTTTTTGTTACAATTTTAGGGGTTAATCAAATAAAATTATGAATAAAAAATATTTTGTAGCCTTGGTTATTTTGGCTTTGGTTTGTTTAGGCTTTATTGTTTATTTGGAGATTGGCAATCTGGGTAAATATAATCCTTTTGCTGAGATGGGGAGTTCGACTGCTCCAGTAGTTGCTTGTATGGAAGAGGCTATGCAATGCCCAGATGGTTCGTATGTTAGTCGCGTTGGTCCGAACTGTGATTTTGAAGCTTGTCCTAATACTTCCGGCGTAATTCCTGATTCTGTTGCTTGCACAATGGAAGCCAAACAATGCCCGGATGGTTCATATGTTGGGCGCTCTGGTCCAAATTGTGAATTTGCCTTATGTCCAAATGTGGCAGAAAAAAATTGTCCACAGCTGTCACCGGCTAGCCCAGATTTTTGTCTAAATGGAAAAATTGAATCTGGTGGTATAGATGCCGACGGCTGTCAGCTTCCTCCTAAGTGTGTAGTTCAAAACTAGAGTTCTTTCACTGCTTCTACTAGTACACTTGGTTCACCGTTGCGCATTGAGAGATTGCCTTTAATCGCCACACACTGATCGGGGACGATCAGGGAGCGGAATTTGGCAAAAGTTTTGGGAAAGAAAACTGTTTCTAGGACATCGCCAAAATCGGAAACTTTTACAAAAGCCATTTTATCTCCTTTTTTGGTTAGAATTTCTCGGACCTCTTCGATAATTCCGCCAAAGACGGCTAAGCCACCATCCTTGAGCTGTTTAACTTTTTTGATATCCATTTCGGCCTTGGCAAATTTATCTTTGTACGCTTCCAAGGGGTGACCGGAGACATACAAACCAAGTAATTCTTTTTCCCAACCGAGTTTTTCTTTGTCGGTAATTGGATCGGTTTTTTTGAGAGACAATTTTGGAATAGTTGATTTGTCTTCTAGAAGTCCAAAGATTGAAATCTGATCTTTGTTGGCATCGCGACCTTCTTTGTTATAAGCCAAAGCTTCTTCCATATTGGCAAGCATTGTGCCTCGTTCTTCACCAAGACTATCTAACGCTCCCGCTTTAATTAGTGATTCTAGAGATTTCTTGTTCATATTTTTATGCTTCACTCGTTCCAGAAAATCGGTAAATGATTTGTATGGTCCTTTGGCTTTACGCTCGTCAACAATCGCTTCCGAAATTTCTGTACCCAAGTTTTTTATCGTAAATAATCCAAAGCGGATAGTATCATGATCACGTTTCAAACGAAGAGCCATTTCCGCCGCGGCGGGAGTGAGATTAGAAACATCACCAGTACCGGCTTTAATACAGGCAAAATCGCCAAAACTTTCGTTGACATCTGGCGGTAAGACGGGAATTTCCATTTTTTTACATTCACCAATTACTTCAGCAATTGTTTCCACATCACCCGATTCTGCCGACAAAACCGCAGTCATATACTCAGCTGGGTAATTAGCTTTCATATAGGCTGTTTGATAGGCTACTCGACCATAAGAAGCGGCGTGGGCCTTGTTGAATCCGTAAGCAGCAAAGGGTTCAATTAATAACCACAAGTCTTTGGCCTTTTTTTCTGTTAATCCATTTTTTACAAAACCCTCTAAGAGTTTGCCTTTCTGGGCTTCCATTTCAGCGGGAATTTTTTTACCCATCGCTTTGCGGAGTTTATCAGCCTCTAACCAGGAATAGCCGGCCAATTTGATGGCAATCATCATAACGTCATCTTGGTAGGTGATTACACCATAGGACTGGTCTAAAATATCTTTCATTCTGGGATCAAGATATTTAATCAAAGAGTGATCATATTTACGTTTAATGTAATCCGGAATTGATTCCATTGGCCCGGGGCGATAAAGGGCGACCATCGCGTTGATATCAAAGATGGTTGTGGGTTTCAATTCTTTTAGCCATTTGGTCATTCCTGAGCCGTTGAGCTGAAACAAACCAATAGTGATTCCTTTAGCGAGCATAGTAAAAGTAGTGGCGTCATCAAGCGGAATTTTTTGAATATCAATAATTTGTCCCGTCGTTTTTCTGACAATTTTTACCGCATCTTCCAGGATCGACAAGTTGCGAATTCCTAAGAAGTCGTATTTTAGTAGCCCGACATCTTCTACGGCATGCATTTCATATTGAGTGATTATCTTCCCACCTTTAGGGTCGTACTGAACAGGAGTAAAATCAGTTAAGGGGGTTGGGGAAATCACTGTTCCGGCCGCATGGACAGAAATGTGTCTCGCGCAACCTTCAATTTTTTTTGCCAAATCTATTATCTCTTTTACAGTCTCGTCTTTTTTGTACATGGCGGCCAACTCTGGCTCCTGTTCCATGGCTTTATCAATGGTCATTGGAAAACCCTGTGAGCCCATAGGAATGAGTTTGGAAATTTGATCACCAACTGAGTAGGGGTGACCAAGCGCTCGAGCAACATCACGCACGGCTCCGCGAGCCATCATCGAACCAAAAGTTCCAATTTGAGCAACGTGATCAAGACCATATTTTTTGCGGGCATAATCAAGTACCTCGTCGCGTCTTTTATCAGCAAAGTCCATATCAATATCTGGCGGAGAAGGACGCTCGGGATTTAAAAAACGCTCAAAAGGGAGTTTGTAGTAAAGGGGATCGACATCGGTGATATTAATTAAAAAAGAAACCAAAGAACCGGCCGCTGATCCTCTGGTGTTGGTAAAAATACCTTGATTTTTAGCAAAGCCGATTAAGTCACCTACTACCAAGTAGTAAACATCGTAACCCTTTTTGACAATAACCTCGAGTTCGTAATCAGCTCTTTTTATTGCCTCGTCTTTTCTTTCTGGATTTTGGGTTATGTATTCGGCCAATCCGACCGCCACTTTGTCTCGAAGCATTTGTTCGTAACTTTTTTCTCCCTCATGAGGAAAATCAGGAAAAGTCCACTTGCCTAGTTCCAATTCAACGGTGCACATCTCAGCAATTTTTAGAGTATTTTCTAGGGCGTCGGGAGTGTCGGCATAATATTCGTTGGCTTGCTCTTGGCTGATGAAAGAAAAATCTTCTACTGAATTAGCTAATCGGCCGGCATCTTCGACATCAGTTTGCGATTGAATCGCAATCAGAGTTTGATGGGCTCGACTATCGTCTTTGTTTATATAGTGAGAATCATAAGTGGCTACTAAGGGTAGGTTTAATTCACGAGCTAATTTTATTAACTCTTCTCTTATCTCGGTCTGCCGTTCTAGCTTGGGGTGGTGCATTATTTCAATATAATAATTGCCGGCTCCAAATAAATTATTATATTTTGTGGCCAATTCTCTCGCTTCGTCATATTTTTTGGCCCACAGCAAACGTGATAATTCGCCACCCATACAACCAGATAAACAGATCACACCCTCGTGATTTTCGGTTAATAGGTCCCAGTCCATCCGTGGTTTGTAATAGTAGCCTTCGAGGTTGGCTTTGGTTACCATTTTTAAGAGATTTTTGTAACCAGTATTATTTTTAGCCAGAAGAGTTAGGTGGTAGCGCTTTGAGTCCACTCGAGGTTCTTTGTCAAAACGAGTGCGGGTGGCCATGTAGGCTTCGACTCCAATAATTGGTTTTATTCCCGCCTCGGTGCATTTTTTATAAAATTCTACGGCGCCATACATACTGCCGTGATCAGTTAGACCAATGGCAGACATATTATATTCTTTAGCCTTTTTAATTAGGTCTTTAACTTTAGAGAGGCCATCTAATAGCGAGTAGTGGCTGTGGGTGTGGAGGTGAACGAAACTCATGGCTTATATTATATCAAACTATTTTATCTTTAACCCACTTGGCATTTTAGACTTTCTTGTGTTGTTTTTAGATATATAGATTATTTGTGGAAAAACTTATACCTGAATATAATCTAATTATCATGACCACAAAATATATAATCGGTATTGATGAAGTGGGGCGAGGACCTTTAGCGGGTCCGGTGGCGGTTGGGATAGTAGTGATGGAATTTGATAAGTATCAGTCTTTGCTTAACCAGGAGATTTTTCAATCTGGGAAAGATTCCAAAAAATTAACACCTAAAAAGAGATTGGAATATTTTGAAAAAATAAAAGAGTTAAAAAAAGAACAAATATTGAATTTTGGTGTTTTTTATGAGAGTAATGAAATTATTGATAAATGGAATATTGCCGGGGCGATTAGACGGGCGATTGGTAAGGGCTTGTCTAACCTTGGTAGTAGTTGTTCTGAAACCACGGTTTTACTTGATGGGGGATTAAAAGCGCCGGTGGAATTTGTTAATCAGCAATCAATTATTAAAGGAGATGAAAAGGAATTAATTATTTCTCTAGCTTCAATTGTGGCGAAGGTCTCTCGTGATGGGGTGATGGTAAACTTAGCCAAAACCATTCCTTATTATGATTTAAAAAACAATAAAGGTTATGGCACCGCCAAGCATTTGGCTGATCTAAAAAAATATGGTCCATGTCCTCTTCATCGGAAAAGTTTTCTGACTAAGATAGTTTGACATTTGTATATTTTTAACACATAATAATATAGGAATAGTTTTTCCTATATCAATAAATTCCAGGAGGCGTTTCTCTATGTCGAATCTTACTCATTGGCTTGATATTGACCCCGAGACTGGGGCAATCATCGGTGCAATTTCTGCTGTTTGGACGGAGGATCATCAGGCTCCTTTGACGGAAATGCAGATGGACGACCTGCGTCATCACATTTCCCGTTTGGGGCCCGACCAAATCGAGGCTTATCTGACTTCTGGAATTCCCAATAGTCAGGTTCTCGGTGAGTTGTGCTCTCAGGTCCACCGTCTGGTGGCTCCGCCACTCGCTTTGATTGAACTTGCGATTGAGTACTGCCCCGCTGAGTATGGGGAAAGTGAGCAACGTCTCCAGAAGATGCTTCTGGCCTTTGCCTCGCCTGTGGTTTGAAGAGTGTTTTGCCGTTCCTAGGTATCTAGGGACGGCTTTTATTTTATGCTCTAAAGTATATGATATAGATAGACTTAGGCTAAATCTTTGTGGAGGTAATCATCATGAATCCTGAGCCTGTTTCTGTTGATGGCGATGTGGGTGTCTTGTTGCTTACGTCTCGTGATTTAGAATTGATGATTTCTGGTCGGGAAGCATCGCCTTTGGCTAGACTGTCCGGACGACTTCTCTACCTGCGTTGTTTTGGGGAATCAACTGATCATAATACTTTGATGTTTCGCTGCCCCATGATGGCGGAGGTAGAAATTGGACGGGACTCATTGTTTTTGTTGAGTCAGGGGCTAACGGTTACCTAATCAGGAAAGGGGTGTCTGGTCATGTCTTCTCAGGAGCCATCTGTCTTATCTGAACGGTCACTAGTCGAAGGCTTGCAGGATGCTAATTTGTCTCAGTTAGAGCGAGACAGACTAGCGGCAATTCTGTTGTCTCGGCCGGTTTTAGCTATTGATTCTCTGAAGATCATTATTCGTCACTGTTCGCCCGAGCAGACCATAATTGCCCAAGAAGCCTTAGAGTTTTACTTTTGGCGAGGTAGTTGATTGTCCCGCGTTTACCTTGTAAACGCGGGCGTTTTTTAGGCCTCCAATTTGCATTTTCCCAATTATTAAGTATAATAGTTTCATTATGGTAGTACGAATGAGACATACAAGAGCAACGACTGGCGATCGCCGATCCCATCACGCTCTAAAAGGACCAAGGCTTTCCAAATGCGTTAAATGTGGAGAATTACATTTACGTCATCATACCTGCCTGAATTGTGGTACATACAAAAATAAAGAAGTGATTGATGTGCTCGCTAAGGTTGGGAAAAAGGAAAAAAAGTCCAAAGCAAAATAGATTAATTGGTTTGTAATTTGATAAAAGAAACAATATGGCTAATCGACATTTGTCTAGAAGTCTGGCGATGCAATCCCTCTTTGAATGGGACTTCAATGACCTAGACGTGCCGGATATGGATGAAATTATTCGTCAAAACGTTGACGAATATGCTCCTGGTTTAGAAGATATTTCTTTTGTTAAAAATCTGGTGACTGGTGTTGTCAAACAAAAAGACAAGCTCGATAATATTATCGAAAAAGCCGCTCCTGATTGGCCAATCAGTCAGATTGCTAATGTTGATAGGAACATCTTACGGATGGGCCTTTTTGAGTTGTTGTTTGGTGATAAGACAGAGGTGCCAGCTCGAGTGGCCATCAATGAGGCGATTGAACTAGCAAAAACTTTTGGCGGAGAAAATAGCGGGCGTTTTGTGAATGGGGTACTGGGAGCCGTTTATAAAGAAATGGGTGAGCCTGGTAAGGAAGATATTCCCGCTAAGAAAAAACGGATTAAAGATATTCCCTATGAACAGATGCCGATTGATAAATTGGGCGGAGCAGTTGTCTACGCTGAGGTCTCAGGCCAAATTTCTTTAGCTATGGTTCATGATGTTTTTGGTTACTGGACATTGTCTAAGGGGCATATTAATGTTGATGAAGATAATGCCGGTGGGGTAGTTCGGGAAATTAAGGAGGAGATGAACTTAGATATTAAAACTAAAGAAGAAGTCGGTTTTAATGAGTATATTGCCTCTGATCCGGAACGGGGCAAGATTCGCAAGCAAGTTACTTATTTTGTGGCGGAGGCGACCAATCCTGACGACATCCGTTTAGTCAAAAAGGGTGGACTAAATGACGCTAAATGGTTTCCTTTAACTGAAATTGCTGATTTAAAGATTTATGATGATATTTTACCGATTATTACTAAGGCGATAAAAATAATACTCAAATAATTACAAATGTCAGATGTCAAATTTCAAATAAAAAACATTTGAAATCCCATTTGACTTTTGACATTTGAAATTTCGAATTAAAAATATGGACCTCAGTAAATTTGAAGAAAAAATAAAGATTACGTTTAAAGATAAAAATTTACTCAAGCAAGCCTTTATGCACCGCTCTTATTTGAATGAGCATAAAGATTTGGATGTCGAACATAATGAACGCCTAGAGTTTTTAGGTGATGCGGTGGTAGAAATTGCGGTTACAGATTTTTTGTATCATAAATTTGTCGCCACTGCCGAAGGAGAGTTGACGGCCTATCGGGCGGCTTTGGTTAATGCTAATACTATGGCTCTTGTGGCTAGTAGTCTGGAGATGAATAGTTTTATGTATTTGTCCAAAGGTGAGTCTAAAGATGTTGGTCGGGCACGACAAATTATTTTAGCCAATGCTTTTGAGGCATTAGTGGGGGCAATTTATCTTGATCAAGGCTATGAGGTAGCCCGAGGATTTATTGTTGATAATCTTCTACCTATTACCGATCGCATTGTTTCCGAAAAATTATGGCAAGATGCTAAAAGCTTTTTTCAAGAAAAGGCTCAAGAAATTATCGGTATCACGCCAAATTATCGTATTTTAAACGAAATCGGCCCGGATCATAATAAGCGTTTTACCGTCGGTCTGTTTTTGGGTGATGAACAGATTTCCACCGGTGAAGGACGATCTAAACAAGAAGCGGAACAAGAAGCCGCCAGAAAAGGATTGGAAGAAAAGGGGTGGGGGAATTAATTAAAAAATTAATAATTCTAAATTAGAAATGGAGATAGATTTTATTTTTTAATTTCTAATTTTTAATCTATAATTGTTTGTAAATGCTTAAACGTCTGGAATTATCGGGGTTTAAATCCTTTGCGCGAAAAACGACGCTTCTCTTTGACGCCCCAATTACTTCAATTGTCGGACCTAATGGCTCTGGTAAGTCCAATGTGGCGGAGGCTTTCCGTTGGGGGTTGGGTGAGCAGTCCTTAAAATCTTTGCGTGGTAAAAGGGGAGAAGACCTTATTTTCAATGGAGCTGGTTCTTCTGGTCGTTTGTCGCGAGCTTCGGTGTCTGTGGCTTTTGATAACTCGGAGAAAAAGTTTCCGATGGATTATGACGAAGTCGTCATTACGCGAGAGGTTTTTCGCGATGGAACAAATGAATATTTGGTTAATGGCACGAAGGTTCGTTTGAAAGATGTTTACGAACTATTGTCCTCAGTTTCTTTAGGTTCGACAGGGCATCATATTATTAACCAAGGGGAAGCCGATCGGATTTTAAATGCCAATATTTACGAACGTCGTTCGATGATTGAAGAAGCTTTGGGATTGAGACTTTTTCAGTGGAAAATTGAAGAAAGTGAAAAGAAGCTGGCTAAGACTGAAGAAAATATTAAACAGGTAGAATCTTTGCGTCGGGAAATTGCCCCTCATTTAAAATTTTTAAAAAAACAAGTAGAAAAAATTGAAAAGGCTGATGAAATGCGTAAAGAGTTGAAAGGTCTTTATGCAGAATATTTAAAAAAAGAAGAAGTTTATTTGCAAGAATTTCGGGCAAAAATAAAAAATGAAAAAGATGGTCCGACGGCTGAATTGTTGGAGCTGGAAGAAAAATTAAGACAGGTAGAACAAGCTTTGTCTCATGTAGTGTCACCAGATCAGACACGGGAATTGGGTGAGATTGAAAATAAATTAAGACAAAATCGTAGTAAGAAAGATGAACTGGCTCGAAGTCTCGGACGCCTTGAAGGAATGATTGAAATAAAGGGTGAAAAATTGGCTAATCCTGAGGAGGTAGCTGCTCACTTGATTGACTACGGTAAGGTAGAGGATTTAATGGAGAATCTTAATTCCTTTTTGGCCGAAGCAGAAGAAAGTCAGAGTTTGGAGTCTGTGCGAGAAGTTGTTGGGCAGATAAAAAATCTCCTTAATCGTTTTCGGAGTGAACACCACGCTCCGGCTGGTCCATCACTCGATCACTTGGAGTCGGAAGTAAATAGATTACGTGATGAACAGAAAAAACTTGAGGCTGAAATAAATACCCTAAATCAAGAAGAGGCAAACCTGCGGTCTTTGTATGAGACTCGAAAGAAGGAAATTGAGACTGTTAAAGAAACAACACGGGGAGCGGAGCGCGAGGTTTTTGAGTTGCGAGGCCGACGTAGTGAATTACGCTCTCAGTTGGAAGCCATTAAAGCACGAGAAGAGCGTTTGATTATTGAAGAAACTGCTTTTAAGACAGAAATCGGAGAGGCGATTGTTTTAGTGAACCGCGAAGTTTTAAGATATACCGAATTTGTTTTGGAAGCTGGTTATTCACCTCTCTCTGATCGAGAGAATCAAGAAACGAAGCGACGGTATATCGAGCGATTGAAAATTCGCTTAGAAGATATGGGTTTGGAGGGGACAGATGTCTTGGAAGAGTATAAAGAAACAATGGAGCGTGATTCTTATTTGGAACGGGAGCACAATGATCTTCTTAAGAGTAAAGATGATTTGAAGGTAGTAATCAAAGATCTAAAAGATCGATTAACCACTGATTTTAAAGAAGGAATTGTTAAAATAAATAAAGAATTTAAGAAGTTTTTTGTTTTAATGTTTGATGGTGGCGAAGCTACCTTGGAAATTATTGCCCCCGAAAAAAAGAAACGGGCCGAAACAGAAGAAGGAGAAGAAGAGTTAAATAGTTTGCCCGCCGTCTTTGCTGAAGGCTATGACGTGCCAAAGGAGGGAATTGATATTAATGTTAGTTTGCCCCGCAAAAAAATTAAGGGTTTACAAATGTTGTCTGGTGGAGAAAGAGCTTTAACCTCGATTGCTCTTTTGTTTGCTATGTCTCAGGTCAATCCGCCACCTTTTCTTATTCTAGATGAAACTGATGCGGCGCTGGATGAGGCTAATTCTCGTAAGTACGGTGATATGATTGAAAACCTATCTAAGTATTCTCAATTGATCTTGATTACTCATAATCGTGAAACTATGTCGCGCGCCAGTATTATCTACGGCATTACGATGGGTGGGGATGGAGTATCAAAAATGCTCTCGATTAAGTTCGATGAAGCGGAAGCTTATGCTAAATAGATACGCAGATAAGGATTTTGTACACATTTTTTTGTTGACACTTTTTTATGAGAGGAATATAACATTAGAAGGAACGTTTCCGGCGTGCCCTACCTAGTTCATTTAGGAGTTGGTATTATGTCCCAGTCCCCGCAGAATTCTGTCCATCCTCCGTCCCCGGCGACGGCTGAGACTTCTGGTGGTGTGCCTAAGATGGCACGTCCCAAAAAGGGTGGTTCACCCACTCCCGAGCAGCTTGCTATTTTGAGGCGAGCTCAGCAGAATGCTGGCGTCGTGTACTCGGAGCGCGGTAACCATAGTTGACCTTGATGGGATATTAGTGTTTTTCCAATCAGAAAACGACCCGGCAGCTTGTCTGTCGGGTCATTTTTTATACTAATTCGAAATCAATTATTTTTCTGTTCAGATCTACTTTTTTCAGTCGAACATTTATAACGTCACCTAGGCGATAACGTTTTTTAAGTTTTTCTCCGACAATGGCAAAATTTTTCTGATCCAGTTGATAGTAATCATCTTTTAAATCGGCCATGCGCACTAGTCCATCGGCCTTAGTTTCCAATTCTTCGACATACATACCCCATTCTGTTACTCCAGAAATAACCCCTTGAAAAATTTCTCCAATTTTATCTTGCAGATACTCTACCTGTTTATATTTAATTGAATCACGCTCAGCTTCGGCAGCTAGCTTTTCCATCGCTGAGCAGTGGATTACTAATTCTGTGTATTGTGACAGCATTTCATTTGATGGTTTTTTTCCAGACAAATATATTTCTAAGAGGCGATGAACCATTAAATCGGGGTAGCGACGAATGGGTGAAGTAAAGTGAGTATAGTGGGGGAAAGCCAGGCCAAAGTGTCCGACATTTTTGGTGGAATAAATCGCCTTCTGCATTGTTCTGATCGTGGCTCGTTGGATAATATTTTCTTCGGGTTGACCAACTGAACTGTCTAGTAATTTGTTTAACTCGGTTGAGCTCACCTGTTTGCCATTAAATTCTAATTTATATCCGAGGGGTTGGAGAAAGTCTTGTAGAGCTCGCATTTTTTCTGAATCGGGAGATTCGTGAATGCGATAAACAAAAGTAAAAGGCTGGTTTTTAACTAACTTAGAAACATATTCGGCTACTCGTTTGTTGGCTAACAGCATAAAATCCTCGATCAATTTATGAGAATCCGTCCTTTCTTTTTTGGTGATGTCGATTGGTTTGCCGTTTTCATCTAGTTTAAATTTTACCTCCTCATCTTCAAAAGATAGAGCACCGGCATCGATTTTTTGCTCGCGTAATTTGTAAGCAAGTTTGTTTAGAGTATTTAATTCTTCAAAATATTGTCCACCCTCTTGCCCTCCTAAATTTTGTTCCGACAAAATTTTGGCGGGTGAATCTAAAATGTCTTGTACCTGTTCATAAGCAAAACGTTTAGAAGAGTTGATAATCGATTTTCCAAACCAATCTTTTATAATGTTGCCATCTGGAGTCATTTCGAAAACGGCGGAAAAAGCAAAGCGGTCTTTGCCTTCTACGAGACTACATTCACCATTGGAGAGAACTTCTGGTAACATAGGAATAGTCCGATCGACTAAATAAATAGAGGTAGCGCGTTTCTGCGCTTCAGTATCCAAAACAGTTCCTGGACGCACAAAAAATGAGACATCGGCGATATGGACGCCGACCTCAAAATGGCCAGTTGGTAATTTTTTGAACGATAAGGCGTCGTCGTAATCTTTCGCGTCAATTGGGTCAATGGTAAAGGTCGGAATTCCGCGGAAATCTCGACGAACCGTCAATTCTTTTGAAAAATCATCAAGGGCACGTTTTCTGGCGGCTTCAGCTTCGGATTCTACTTCAGGTGGAAATTCTGGCCGAAAACCTTTTTCTAGGATTATACTTTCCATTTCCACATCGTTGTCACCGGGCCGACCGATGACTTTGACGATTTCTCCCAAGGGGTCTTTTTTAGGGTCTGACCATTCAATAATTTTTACTAACACTTTGTCACCTGACCGCGCAGGCAGGCTATTTTTAGCGCCACCCACTTTTTCGGGCATCACTAAAATGTCGACGTAAACACGGCGATCTTCTGGGGTGACAAAAAATACGCCATTCGTTTCTTCTATGATACCGACAAATTCTAGACGTTTGCGGGTAATAACTTTAGTTACTTCTGCTTTAGAGTTTGGTTTGGTTCCATGGGGAAGAATAGAAACAGTGTCTCCATCAAGAGCGGTATTCAGATCGACAGTTTCAATAGTGACTAAATTACCATTAGGTAAGACAAAACTTCCTTCGCCACGAGGAGAGACTCGAATTGGTCCAGTTATTTCGGGGAGGGGTTTTGATTTTTTATTTTTTTTATTTTTCTCAAACATTTTGTTAGTTTATCATACTATTGCCACTTTTTCCATTAAATGTTCGAATTTTGTATTTTGAGTGTGAGTGAGCCAACGCCTTTGTGGATGCCCTCGGAGCTGTGAAGACCGCGAGAGTGAACAATTTTTCAGCAGAAAAATATGTGTCTTCCTCGAATGGCGAGGCGAGCGAGGTTTGACTTTTGTCATAAACCTGATAAGATATTTCCATCATGTTAATAATTCGATTACAGCGCGTTGGACGAACGAATGACCCATCTTTTCGGGTGATTGTTACTGATTCCAAAAATTCTGCTAAGACTGGTAAGTTTTTAGAAATTGTCGGTAACTATGACGCTCGCCAAGGTAAGCCAGAATTTAAGGCTGAGAGAATCCAGAAGTGGATTAAGGACGGCGCTCAGGTTTCTGACACTGTTCATAATCTATTAGTTAAGGCTAAAATTATCGATGGTAAGACTATCGATGTCGTTCCAGTTAAGCCGGCTAAGGCCGCTGCTGAAGTTTTGGCGGAAACTCCTAAGGTGGAAGAAAAGAAAGACGATGAAATTACTCCTGCCCAGGCGGAAGAAATGATCGCGTCTGAAGAAGCCGCCGCTCCAACCGAAGAGGTTGCTGAGACCCCAGCCGAGGAGGTAGCTGCCTAATTGAGATATCCACAGTAAATTTTAAACCTATAAACAACAAAAAAACCAAGTTAAAACTTGGTTTTTTTGTTGTTTATAGGAGAACTTTGCTTGTGCCCTAAAACTAGTAGACACCTGTTATTTTATCTAAATCTGTGCTACAATTAAAGACAAGCCTTTGCCTAGGACAGAGGACTCAAAATTATGAAAAAAAATCTCACTATTGTTGCTATTATTGCTGTTCTTGTCTTACCGACAGCGGCCAGTGCCTCTATTTTTAGTGGACTTTTTGGGGTAGTTAAAGACCTGCAAAAACAGGTTACAGATATTGTTGCCAGTAAAATAGAATTGGTAAAACCCGTGGCTATTAAGGCCACCAGCACCGGAGAGGTTTGGAAAACTTATGCTAGTTCCACTTTAGGCTATGAAGTAGAATACCCTCGTGATTTTGGTACCACAACCATCTTTTCTGTCGTGCCAGAGTATCGTAATACTGACGCTTTTGTACGGGTTTCGCGAGAAGACTTTTTAAAGAAAATTTTAAAACCCGAAATGTCTTCAGTTGCTTTATCGGTGCAAGATTCGGCGATCTTTTTCCGTCCGGCCTCACTTGATGATATGTATATGAATCCCGATAAGTATCTTAATAAGATCAGTACCTCCACTAAAAAGATTGGTTCTAGTACGGTAGAATATATTTTACATTCAAGTAAAACCGACAATGATAAGTTTGGAGGTGGGTCAACTGAGAAGATAATTTTTACTCAAGGCTCAACTACTATTATGGCGGAAGCCAATTTCAGTGCGGATGTTCCATCTGGCCCCGCTAAAGTTGTTTTTGACAAAATGTTAACGACTTTTAAATTTATCAAAGCTTCTTCTACTCCTATTTCGCTAGGAAACAGTACTTCAACTTTGGGAGCTTTAGATTTAGTTGCCACTAGTACAGAATTGGGAGTTTCTACTAGTACGGTTGTCAATCAAACCGCTGGGACACTGTTAGTAAAATAAAGCTTTTCTGCTTTGACAAAGTATTTTAATTAAATTACCATTTGTGTAAGGTCGAATGACAGAATTATCAGTTTATACCTTTTCTAAGAAGATGGCTGAATATAAAGATCAGGAATTTCTCGAGAATTTGGTTAAGGCGTTAGTTGATTATCCGGACAACGTTAAAGTTGACCGCAAAGTCGATGAAATGGGTGTTCTCATGACCCTCGACGTTAATCCCGCTGACATGGGTAAGATTATCGGTCGTCAAGGCAATACTGCCAAAGCGATTAGAACCTTACTTCGAGTTGTGGGGATGAAAAACAACGCTCGTGTTAACTTGAAGATTAGCGAACCAGAAGGTAGCACTCGTGCTCCTGCTATGGGGAGCGCTTCTGCTTCGGTTGAGGCGGCAATGCAAGACTTGAATCTTTCATAGAAAATTTAAAAAAGAAAACCCCTCAATTGAGGGGTTTTCTTTTTGTGAAAAATGTGTTATTATTAGTCGATGGTTACCTTTCATCTACTGACAATTTTCCCAGAAATTTTTGACTCATATCTGAATGAGTCTATTTTAAAGCGGGCACAAGAATCTAAATTGGTTAAATTTAATATGGTAAATATTAGAGATTTTACTTTAGATAAGCACCGCCGTACAGATTTTAAACCATATAGCGGAGGGCCGGGACTAGTTTTTTTCGCTGAGCCAATACTAAGGGCTGTCGAAAAAATCAAATTAAAGATTAAAAATGAAAAATGTAAAATTGTAATCCTTAGTCCTGGGGGTCATCAATTTGATAATAAAACAGCAATCAAATGGGGTAAAAGTTATAAACATATCATTCTCATTTCTGGACGATATGAAGGAATTGATGCTCGAGTAAAGAAAATTTTGAAAGCCGAAGAAATTTCGGTTGGACCGTTTGTTTTAACTGGTGGGGAACTACCGGCAATGATTATTATAGATTCGGTTGCTCGTCAGATAAAAGGAGTATTGGGCAATGACTTGTCGCCAGAAGAAAAACGGGTCTCATCTCACGAAGTTTATACTAGACCGGAGGTTTTGGAGTGGAAAGGTAAAAAATACAAAGTGCCAAAGGTGCTTTTGTCAGGGAATCATAAGGATATTGAGGAGTGGAAATTGAAGAAAAAATAATACCTTTTTCTCTCTAGGTTATAATTTGACATAAAAATCGTTTTGCTATATAGTATTGTTACTTAAGCAAGATTGAGTTCCGGATGAATTCTTGCTCTCCAAACCCATTTTAAAGAAAGCCCCCAAGATAAAAGGGGAGGTTTTTATTTTATTAAAAATTTTATTAGTAATATTTATTAGTCCCTAACCCCGTTTTTTAGCGGGACGGGCGCGCGCGCATGAAACAAAAAACATTTGCCCGGTACAAGAAGCCTTTGTCTGATTTTCCCAATCTGGTAGAGATTCAGACTGAATCCTATCAATGGTTGATCAAGGATGGCTTGAAAGAACTCTTTCAAGAGTTTTCTCCGATTAAAGATTATTCGGAGAAAAAGTTTGAGTTAGATTTTGTTGGTTTCCAGTTAGATGAACCAAAACATGATGAGTATTTTGCCAAAGAGAATAAGCTTTCTTATGAGTCAGCCCTTAGAGTCAAGGTAAGATTGAAGAATAAAACTTTGGGAGCAGAAAAGGAGCAGGAAATTTTCTTAGCTGATTTTCCTCTAATGACCTCTCACGGCACGTTCATCACTAATGGTATTGAGCGGGTGATTGTTCCGCAATTGGCTCGTAGTTTTGGTGTCTTCTTTACGGCTAATGAAATCAAGGGGCGAAAGTTTTTTGGTGCTAAAATTATTCCCGCTAAGGGAGCTTGGATCGAGATTGAATCGGAAACCGATGGGGCAGTCTATGTGCGAATAGACCGCAAACGTAAGTTCCCAGTTTCTTCTTTGTTCCGTGTGTTTTCTGATATGGCTGGGCAAAAATTAACTGATGAAAACATCCTCAAGGCTTTTGAAAAGTCGGAGTTTGATATGACTCCAATCAAAACTTCTTTAGAAAAGGATCATGCTAAAACTACAGAAGACTCTTATTTGGAAATCTACAAGCGCTTGCGCGACAGCGACTTGGCAACTCCAGCAAACTCCAAAGAGTATATCGACTTACTCTTTTCTCGTGAGAAATATGACTTGTCTACCGTTGGGCGAGTACGTTTTAATCAACGTTTTGATAAAGACCAAAGTGATAAAATTAAAGATGACCGGACTGTTCACTTGGAAGATCTTTATACTATTGTTGCTCACATTATTGAATTAAATAATACTAAGAATGCTAAAGAAGATGATATCGACCACCTCGGTCTTCGTCGCGTTCGCTGTGTTGGAGAGATGCTTCAGGCGAAATTAAAAATGGGTATGACCCAGATGAAGCGTAATATTCAAGATCGGATGTCGACCATCGATACTGCGACTCTGTTGCCTATTCAATTCATCAGTCCACGACCACTACAGGCACGGTTGAAAGAATTTTTCACCACCAACCAGCTGTCGCAATTTATGAACCAGGAAAATACTTTGGCGGAAGTCGAACACTTAAGAACTTTGTCGGCTTTAGGACCTGGGGGTTTGACTCGAGAACGAGCCGGTTTGGAAGTGCGTGATGTACACACCTCTCACTATGGTCGTGTTTGTCCAATTCACACACCGGAAGGACCAAACATCGGTTTGATTCTCCACTTATCTACTTATGCTAAGGTGAATGAATATGGAATTATTGAAGCCCCTTACTGTAAGGTGGTTAATGGAAAAATTACCCACGAAATTGTTTTTCTTAATGCCCTAGAAGAAGAAACTTATATCATTGCTCACGCGGGTGTTGCTTATGATGATAAGGGTAATTTATTAGATGAGATGGTTGAAGCACGAACCAACGCTCATCCATCTTTGGTACCTCGTTCCAAGGTACAGTTTATCGATGTCGCTCCAAATCAGGCTTACTCGATTGCGACTTCAATGGTGCCATTTTTGGAACACGATGATGCCAACCGCGCACTGATGGGTTCAAACATGCAGAAGCAGGCTGTTCCTTGTGTTTTGCCGGAAGCCGCTTTGGTAGCAACAGGAATGGAAGAACGAGCTGCTCTAGATTCTGGCCGTTTGGTTTTGGCTAGGAACGCTGGAACGGTTAAGTCGGCCGACGGTAAAAAAATTGTTGTTGTTACGGCTGATGATAAATATGATACCTATAATTTAGTAAACTTTAGTCGGACGGCTGACAGCACCTCTTTCCATCAACGCCCGGTAGTTTTGCCAGGACAAAAAGTTAAAAAGAATGAACTTTTAGCTGATAACACTTCTTCTGTTGATGGGCAGATGGCTTTAGGACAAAACGCCTTAGTTGCTTTCATGTCTTGGGAAGGAGCTAACTATGAAGATGCTATTATTATTTCTGAGCGTTTAGTTAAGAATAGTAAATTCACTAGTATTTATATTGAAGAAAATGAAGTGAATGTTCGCGATACTAAACTTGGACCAGAAATCACTACACATGATATTCCAAATGTTGGTGAAGCTAAATTAAAAAACTTAGACGAAGAGGGAATCATTCGTATTGGTGCCGAAGTTGAGCCAGGCGACATCTTGGTTGGTAAAATTACGCCAAAAGGTGAAACCGAGTTAACTCCAGAGGAGCGTTTGCTTCGCTCGATTTTTGGTGAAAAAGCTCGCGATGTAAAAGATACCTCTCTCCGGATGCCTCACGGCAAAAAGGGTCGGGTAATTGGTGTGAAAGTTTTCTCCCGCGAACAAGGTGACAAACTGGAATCGGGAATCATTAAGAAGATTTATATTCAGGTGGCCGAAATTCGCAATATTTCTGTGGGAGACAAGTTGGCTGGACGTCACGGAAACAAAGGTGTTATTTCTCGAGTATTGCCAGAAGAGGATATGCCTTACATGGCTGATGGTCGCCCTGTAGATATGATTCTAACTCCGCTTGGTGTGCCTTCTCGTATGAACCTTGGGCAGATTTTTGAAATGCACTTAGGTTTAGCCGCTAGTACTTTAGGTTACCAGGCGATTACTCCGGTTTTCATGGGAGTTGGTGCAGAAGAAATTAAGTCTGAATTAAAATTGGCCGGCTTCAATGAAGATGGAAAAGTAAAATTGTTTGATGGACAAACTGGTGATGCTTTTGAACAAGATGTGGCTATTGGTTATATGTATATTCTGAAATTAGCCCACATGGTTGAAGACAAGATCCACATGCGTAGTATTGGACCCTACTCTCTCATTACTCAACAGCCACTTGGTGGACGATCTCAAGGAGGAGGACAGCGTTTTGGAGAAATGGAAGTCTGGGCCTTGGAAGGTTATGGGGCGGCTTACACTCTTCGTGAAATGTTAACAATAAAGTCTGATGATATTATGGGCCGGTCATCGGCGTTTGATTCTGTGGTCAAAGGTGAACCAATTAATCCACCAAATATTCCAGCGTCGTTTAATGTGATGTTGAATGAGTTGAGAGGATTAGCCTTGGACGTAGAACTTAAGAAAATATAATAAAACGACCATGACTACACCTATAAAAAAACTTGATAAGATTGCTGATTTCAACGCTATTTCTTTGAAATTGGCTTCCCCAGAGAAAATTTTGGATTGGTCTTATGGTGAAGTAACTAAGCCAGAGACTATTAACTATCGAACTGGTCGCTCTGAACGCAGCGGTCTCTTTGATGAGCGTATTTTTGGACCAGAAAAAGATTACGAATGTTACTGTGGTAAATATAAACGCATTCGTTATAAAGATATTGTTTGTGAAAAATGTGGAGTAGAAGTTACTCGTTCTATTGTTCGTCGAGAACGAATGGGTCATATTACTTTGGCGACTCCAGTTGCTCATATTTGGTTTTTAAGAAATATTCCATCTCGCATGGGCTTGGTGCTCGATTTGTCTATTTCGGAATTAGAAAAAGTTATCTATTTTGCAGGTTATATCGTAACGAAAGTTAACGAAGAACAAAAAGCTAGCGTACTTCGTGAAATCGATAATGAATTCAAGACAAAAATGAAGGGATTGACCGACGAAACAGAAAAAGAGCGTTTGAAAAATGCGGTTTTGGAGGCCAAACGACAGCTGGAATCTTTGTCTTTGTGGAAAGTTTTGGATGAGCTTACTTATCACAAATTATCTCTTAAATATGGAACAGTGTTTGAGGCGGGGATTGGTGCCGAAGCTATTGAATCTATTTTTAAATCCATCAATCTTTCTGAGCTATTGGAAACTATTGAAGGTCAATTAGAAAAGGCTGGTTCTTTGGAGCGGGCGAAATTACAAAAACGTCACAACTTGATAAAATCTTTGAGTCGTTCGGATGTTCGTCCAGAATGGATGTTCTTGCGTAATATTCCTGTTATCCCTCCTGCTTTGCGCCCAATGGTGGCTTTGGATGGCGGACGTCACGCTACTTCCGATGTAAACGATTTGTATCGTCGGGTAATCAACCGAAATAATCGGTTAAAAAAATTGATTGAACTTTCTGCCCCTGATGTAATTTTGCGCAATGAAAAGCGTATCTTGCAGGAGGCCGTAGACTCTTTGATTGATAACTCTATCCGTAAGGGTGGTGGATCAGAAGGAGCAATGAATCAATCTCAGCGTCGCCCACTAAAATCTTTGGCCGATGCTTTGCGTGGTAAACAGGGACGTTTCCGTCAAAATCTTTTGGGTAAACGCGTCGACTACTCTGGTCGTTCGGTTATTGTGGTTGGACCAGAATTGAAAATTTCACAATGTGGCTTGCCTAAACACATGGCTTTGGAATTATTCCGCCCATTTATTGTTTCTAAAATTTTAGAGTCGGAATTGGCTTATAATATTAGAGGTGCTGGTCGCTTGATTGATGAAGGTATCGCGGAGGTCTGGGCGATTTTGGAAGAAGTGATCAAAGATAAGTATGTCATGTTAAACCGGGCTCCTACTTTGCACCGGTTAGGTATTCAAGCCTTTAAGCCTGTTTTGATTGAAGGTAATGCTATCCAACTTCATCCACTAGTCTGTACTGCTTTTAACGCTGACTTCGATGGAGACCAGATGGCCGTTCACGTACCACTTTCTGCCGCCGCTCAGCGTGAGGCAAGGGAATTGATTGCGGCTAACAAGAATATGTTGAAGCCTGGTTCTGGCGATCCTATTATTACCATGCGTATGGATATTGTGCTTGGTGTATATTGGGTGACAAAAATCATTGAAGGGGTTAAGGGAGAAGGAAAGTATTTCCAAAGTCCTAATGCGGCAATCATGGCCTATGACTTTAATGATGTTGACTTGCGAGCTAAGGTAAAATTGATGGGTGGCAAGCCGGAAAAATATGGAGAGAATGCCGGAAAGATATTTGAAACTTCTGTAGGTAGAATATTGTTTAATAATACTCTTCCTTCTGATTGGCCATTTATCAACAAAGAATTAAATAGTAAGGAAATGGGAAAGTTGGTCGAAGAAATGATGGCTCACTATGGAGTTGGTCCAATGCCAGATATTTTCGACAAAATCAAATCTTTCGGATTCAAGTTTTCTACTAAATCTGGTACGACTTGGGGTCTTGATGATGTTCAGGTGCCGAAAGAAAAAGCTGGAATTATTGTAGAGGCGAGAAAAGAAGAAGCCAAACTATCTGAACAATTTGATGATGGTTTGTTGTCAGAAGCGGAAAAATACCGAATGACTATTGAGTTATGGTATGGGGTAAAATCACAAATCGAAAAAGCCTTGCCGGCTAGCCTAGATCCTAAGGGTCCAGTGTCTTACATGCTAAATTCTGGAGCTCGCGGATCTATTTCTCAGATTTCTCAGATGGCTGGAATGAAGGGGTTGATTATCAACCCAGCCGGGCGTTTGATTGATTTCCCTATTTTGCCTTCTTATAAGGAAGGTCTCTCACCACTAGAATATTTCATTACCACACACGGTTCTCGCAAGACTTTGGCTGATACGGCGCTTAACACGGCTAAAGCAGGTTATCTGACTCGTAAACTGGTTGATGTTTCTCAAGATATGGTGATTACTGAAGAAGATTGTGGTGATAAGGAAGGCAAACACATTAACCAAAATCATGTCTTAGGTTTTGATGCCGGTATCGGTAATAGTATTAAGGGCCGTATTTTGGCTAAAGATATTGTAGTTGATGGTAAGGTGTTGTTTGCCAAGGGTCACTTATTGTCACGTAACGAAGCTAAAGTCGTAGAAGCCGCTGGTGTGTCCGAAGCTTATGTTCGCTCACCACTAACTTGTAAAACTTTGAAAGGGTTGTGCCAAAAATGTTATGGAGAAGATCCTGGTCGTGGTGGTCTAATTAAAATCGGGGAACCGGTTGGTATCGTAGCCGCCCAAGCGATTGGTGAACCTGGAACTCAGCTAACCATGAGAACAAAACACTCTGGAGGTATCGGAACAGGAGCTGGTGACATCGTTGGTGGTTTGCCTCGGGTTGAAGAAATTTTTGAACGTCGGACACCTAAAAATCCTGCTGTCTTAACTCAAGTTACTGGAGAGGTTGTGGATATTAAAAAAGATGGTCGGGAAATAGTAATTTCTATTTTGCCTGATTTGGAGCATCGTAAGAAAGGAGCTAAGGCGGGCGAACAAATTGATTATACCGTTCCATCTTCTCGCACTGTGTTAGTTAACAAGGGTGATAAAGTGGAAAAAGGTCAATCATTGACTGAAGGTTCGGTAGATTTGTCTGAACTCTATAAATTGGCAGGTAAGATTAAAACCGAAGATTATATCATTAAAGAAACTAATGCAATTTATGAATTGCAGGGTGTTTCGATTGCTCGTAAACATATTGAAATCATTATCCACCAAATGCTCTCCCGTCGGAAGATAAAAATTCCACATAATACGAAATTTACTGTTGGTGAAATTGTGGAAAATATGGAATTACATGAGGAAAACGTTCTTGCTCAAGAAGAGGGAGGTGAAGATGCAACCTCTGAACAAATTATTTTGGGTATCTCTGATGTGGCTTTGTCTACAGCCAGTTTCTTGTCCGCCGTTTCTTTCCAACACACTACTCGTGTCTTGATTGATACCGCCATTAAGGGTGGTTTGGATAAACTCCGTGGTCTTAAAGAGAACGTCATCATTGGCCGTCTGATTCCAGCAGGAACTGGTTTAATTAGAGGTTATAATCATGATGATCAAGAAGAACGCGGGGTAGAAAAGATGGAGGAAGTAGCTGAATAGCAACAATGTCAAATTTCAAATTAACAATGTCAAATGGGGATGCAAATGCATTTTCATTTGGCATTTGAAATTTGTAACTTGTAATTAAATAAAGTGAGTTCTCAAACCGAACAAATTAAATCCAAGCTGGGTATTGTTGAAGTTATCGGCTCATATATAAAACTTGAAAAGGCTGGCGCAAATTTTAAAGCCCGTTGTCCTTTTCATAATGAAAAATCAGCGTCCTTCTTTGTGTCTCCGACTCGAGATAATTATCATTGTTTTGGCTGTAATCGGGGTGGTGATATTTTTAGTTTTGTTCAAGATATCGAAGGGTTAGACTTCGTGGGAGCCCTAGAGGTTTTAGCGAGGCGAGCGGGGATTGAGTTAAAACCCATTGATCTTAAGCTAAAGACGGAAAATGAAAGACTCTACGCTATTTTGGAAGAAGCGACAAAGTTTTACCACATGAATCTTTTGCAGAACAATGAAGCTAAGCTTTATTTGAAAAATCGTCAATTATCCGAAGAAACTGTTCGTCGTTTTAGGATTGGTTTTTCTAAACCGGAGTGGTCTACTTTGTTGACTCATTTAACTAATAAGGGATTTAAAGAGTCCGATATTGAAAAAACTGGATTAATCATTCCTTCTAATCAGTCCATTCGTCACGCCGGTGGCCGTTATTACGACCGTTTTCGCGGACGAATCATGTTTCCCTTGTCTGATATTTCTGGCCGGACAGTGGGTTTTTCTGGTCGCATCATTATCACTAGTGATCGGGAAGAGGCTAAATATATAAATTCTCCACAAACAGCTCTTTATGATAAATCGCGAATTCTCTTTGGTTATGATAAGGCTAAAGCGGAGATTCGGGCTAAAGACCTGTGTGTTTTAGTTGAAGGACAAATGGATCTTGTTTCTTCTCATCAAGCAGGGGTTCTAAACTCGGTGGCGGTGTCTGGGACGGCTCTGACAGCCTACCATTTGGGCTTAATTAAGCGATTGACCGATAATCTGGTTATGGCTTTTGATGGGGATACGGCTGGTATTAGCGCCGCTAGGCGGGGGATAAATATTGCTCTTAGTCTGGGGATGGAGGTAAAAATTGCCCTCTTGCCCGATGGTTTAGATCCGGCTGATTTGGTTAACCAAAGTCCTCTGGCCTGGAAACAGGCAGTCGCTGAATCGACCAATGTCATTGATTTTTATTTGGCCGTGTTGGCTCGTAAAAAATATGACAGTCGGACCTTAAACAAAAAAATATCAGAGGAGGTTTTACCTTATGTGGCGCGCTTATCTAATGTTATTGATCAGGCTGGGTTTGTCTCTAAGATCGCTTCTTTTGTTGGAACAAGAGAAGAGCCGGTGTGGGATGAATTAAAAAAAGTTAGATTAGATAATACTGAAGTTGAAGGTTTATCATCAGCCGAGAACTTAAGTTCATCGACACAAATGACAGGATCTTCTCGTCTACAACTGATTGAAAGGAAACTGTTTGGATTGTTATTTTGGCTAAAGACTCAAACTAATTCTATTTTGACTACCGAAGATTTGTCTGAGAAGATGTCCAATATTTTAGGGATAGAAAGGTTTTCTTCAAAAAGTGATCTTTATGAAAACGACAAGGAACAATTAATTTTAGAGGCAGAACTTTCTTATGAGGGCAATGAATTTTTAGTTTCGGAGTCTGAGGAATTGCTCGCTGGTCTAAAGGAAGAATTTTTAAAAGATGAGTTAACTTTATTATTAAAAAAAATGAAAGAAGCTGAGGAAAAAGGAAATGATGTTGATTCCATGCTTTATTTAAAACGTTGTCAGGAGATTACTAAAGAAATAAATGATTTAAAAAAGAATAGCAAATTTTAATACTTTTTTGTTTAGTTAAAAAATAAACAATATGCCAAAAAAAACCAAACAAGTGATTAAAAAAGATAACAAAAAGAATAAGCTTATGGCCAAGAAGAAAACTGTCGTCAAAAAGAAAGTCGTCACTAAAAAAGTTGTAAAGAAGTCGATTCGTAAAGTTGTAAAGGCTAAACCTAAGGTAGTAAAAAAGACAGTAAAAAAAGTGGTGGCCAAAAAAAGTCTATCCAAAGCTAAACCGAAGGTGGTTAAAAAGATTAGTCGAGGAAATATCGCTCCTAAGTCTGGCAAAGCGAGTAAGGAACAATTGGTGGAGCGAGCCAAGGCTTTAGTAACGCGCGGGCGCCAACGGGGCTTTGTCACCTTTTCTGAAATTTTGAAGGAATTTCCAAACGTGGAAAATGATATCGAATTTTTGGAGGATTTATATGCTCGTTTCGAAGAATCACATGTTGATGTCATTGAAGAAGGTGGTTTGCTGGATGATGAGCAGGAGGTTTTAGAAAAAGTTCGGGGAGGCAGAATTTCAGACAGCTCCTTGGATTCAGTTCAAATTTATTTGAAAGAAATTGGTCGTCATAAGCTATTAAATGGGTCTGAAGAAAAAGATTTGGCGCGAAAAATTTTAGAAGGGGATGAAGAGGCTCGAAAGACTTTAGCTTCGGCTAACCTTCGTTTAGTAGTTTCTATTGCTAAAAAATATATTGGACGTAGCCAGGACCTCACCCTCCTGGATTTGATTCAAGAAGGAAATCTCGGTCTATTTAAGGCAGTGGAAAAATTTGACTGGCGCAAGGGTTACAAATTTTCTACTTATGCCACCTGGTGGATTCGTCAGGCTGTTACTCGTGCCTTAGCTGATCAATCTCGCACCATTAGAATTCCCGTACACATGGTAGAAACGATTGCTAAATATAAACAAGTGGTGCGTCGCTTGTCACAAGATTTAGGACGTGAGCCATTACCACAAGAAATTGCGACAGAAATGGGGGTGGAGGTGGATAAGATTCATACAATTGAAAAGATTGATCAAAGTACCGCTTCTTTAGATAAGCCGACTGATGACGACGATGACAAGTCTACTTTAGGCGAATTTATTGCGGACGATAAGATTGCGCCACCCGATCAAGATGTGTCTCGTCGAATTTTACGTGATCAGATAAATGAAATTATGGCTGACTTGTCACCTAAAGAACGTCAGATTTTGGAAATGCGCCATGGTCTAATTGATGGTGTCCAGCGGACGCTCGAAGAAGTAGGTAAGGAGTTTGGAGTAACTCGTGAGCGTATTCGCCAGATTGAAGCCAAGGCTCACGAGAAAATTAGACAACACGATAAGTCGAAAAGACTTCAAGGATACTAAATATTAATTACAAATTAAAAATTACTAATTATTAATTAATACTAAAATAAAAAACCGCCAGAGGGCGGTTTTTTATTGAAAAGTGAATGAAATTATTTCCCGGCGATTAAGTCGTCAACCATCTTTTTAATTTGGTCGGCTGGTACGGCGCCTGGGAGAGCTCCTTTTACTTCATCTTTATAAGTGAAGATAGGATAAGGTGTTCCTTGAGCTCCGGATTGCTGGGCGTTAGTCTCATGGTCAACAATTTTCTTAGCAATTGCTTCGTCTTTTTGACAGGTGGCAAAAGCTTTAGCATCTACCCCTAATTCAGTCGCGAATTTAGGCAAGAGGTTCAAATCCAGACCATCGTTAGATGGTGTGTCTTTGAAAATCTTATCAACGAATGACCAGTATTTTTCTTCTCCACCAAGTTTGGCCACACATTCACTTGCGATGGCTTCTGGCCGGGCTTTACTGTGGAGTTGATCTAGGGGCATATTGCGATAAATTACTGCTAGCTTACCGTCTTTGATGTAATTATCTTTTAGTTCCAAGACAGAGTTATGGAAAACCTTACAATAAGGACACTCTAAGTCAGTGTAAACGACCAACTTAACGGGGGCGTTTAGATTGCCCAAAATATGGTCTTCTTTGGTGACCGGCTTCATATTTTTGGTATTTGGAGTCATATCCTCGATAGCCTGTTTGACTAAGGTTGGAAGGTTTTTTTCAATAAAACGTTTTTGATAGATAAAACTCCCACCAATGACAACGGCAATAATTATGGCGCCGTAAATAAGAGCTTTGGAGATGGTTAAACCGGTTCCTTGTTCATTCATATGTTTGCGTAAATTAGTCTATTAAATTTTGATAATATTGAGTAATTGTAACATAAAACATCAAAGCGTCTACCTATTATTTTAGTAGGGTACCAGGGGGTAATTCTCGATCTGGAGAAACTATGGCGATTCCTTCATTGTCACTGCCAGCGACGATCATTCCGTGGCTTTCCAACCCCATTAATGTCCGGGGTTCTAGGTTGGCCACAATGACAATCTGTTTTCCAACAAGCATCTCTGGATTATAGGTTTTTCCAATTCCAGCTAAAACTTGTCTGGGAACAAAATCTCCAGTTCCATTTTTGTCGCCGACATCTAACTTCATTTTGATCAGTTTCTCTGATCCCTCCACTCTTTCTGCTTCCAAAACTTTAGCGATTCTTAATTCTATTTTTCCAAATTCATCTATGTTAATCATTTTTGTTTATTTTAACAGCACCTGCTCGTAATATTTTTATTTTTTCTTTTTCGATGATGATCAGGGTAGAAGCAAGATTATTTTTTATTCTTCCGGCTTGATAAAAATCTATTTCTTTGCTTCAATAATATTGATTGCTGGTGTTCGTCCTTCGGGATTTGCACTGGGGGCAACTAAGGGTCCAGTTTTTTTCAATAAATTTTGTAGCCATTTATTTTTTGGCCATCGAAAAGCCAGAGTTTTTGTCCCACGATGCAGGTATTTAAATTTTTTTCCAGCACAGGGGAGAACGACACTTAATTGACCTGGCCAGTATTTCTTTAGAATTTCTAAAGTTTTATCTTTTGGTTTAATCCCAAAAAGTTTTAAATCCTCGAGTGACCCGATCAAAATAATTAGTGGTTTATCTGGACGTCGGCCACGGACTTGGTAGATACGCTCGACCGTTTTTTTATCCAAAGCGCTACCGAGTAGACCATAGATGGTGTCGGTGGGCATTACTCCAATACCACCGGATTTTAAAATGTTAGCTGGGGTCTTGTCCATCTTTAATATACTAGCTGAACCGAGGTAAAATACCAAGAAACCTTTATTTTGCCTTTATTTTGTGCTATAAATGCCTTACCTGGGCCTATAGTCTAGTGGTACGACGGTACATTCGCATTGTACAGGCGCGAGTTCGATTCTCGCTAGGTCCACAAAAATAAGTTTTGATTTTCTAAATATTTTTCTTTTGCGAAAAACGTAGGAGATAAGAAGAAACAATGACAATGCCAATAGTTACAAAAATGGCATAGATAAATTTAGCTCCTAGTCCACCTCCACTTGTGGCTGGATAAATACTATCAATCAAACCCTTTATTGCTTCGTTCCAAGCCAGGCCGGCTACTAGTCCTAGGGCAGTAGCAATATAGCCGACAGTTTGCTCGCGCACTTTTTGCTTAAGAGATTCTTTTTCTTCTTTTGTTTCCATATTCTTAATTTATTAAATCTTATAATTTAATTTTTTGGCCAGTTTTTCTGCCTCTGCTAAATTTTGTTCAATTTCTTTTAGACCTGTTTCCCAAAACTTTTTGTCAGTAATATCAATATCCATTTTGGAAAAAATATCTTTAGGGGAAGCGGAAGACCCAGCTGAAAGAAATTGTTTTACCTTCTCTATAAATTTTGGATTTTCCTTAACTTTCTTTTGCATCGCCTTGGAAATTAGCAAACCTGAAGCATAAGAATAGACATAAAAGAAACTTCTAATATGACTCCAGTATACCCACCAATTTTCTGAACCAGGGGATTGGATTACGGCCGGACCCATATAACTCTTCATATGTTTTTGGAAAATTTTACCAATTTCCTCTTTTGACAGATAACCTTTTTCTCGGAAGGTTTTATGTAGTTCTTGTTCAAAACGATAGCAGGCCACTTGGCGGAAGATAGAAGAAATATCAGAATTTAATCTCATTATGGCAATAGACAGTTTTGCTTTGTCACTACTTTCTTTCTGTAGTATTTCCTCTAAGACAAAATCTTCCATAAAAGTGCTGGCGACCTCGGCGGTGGCTAGGGGGGTGCCAAAATTTAAGGCGTTCTGGGTTTTTCGTTGTAGTTCGTTGTTTATCCCGTGACCAACTTCGTGAGCAATGGTTAAGGCGTCGTTTAATCTATTGGTGTAGTTGAGCAAAATGTATGTCGGGTGAGAAATTAAGCCACTCGCACAAAAGGCGCCACCGTGTTTGTTTTTCGTTGGGAAGACGTTAAACTGGCCTCTTTGACAAAAACCTTGGTATATATCTCCAAACTCTGAATCTATCTTACTTAAGACTTTTTGAACCAAGCTGGTTGCTTCGGGATAGGTTATTTCTATGTCACTTTTTCCTACTGGAATGTTCCGTTCATGGTAGGCTAATTTTGTTTGTTTAACAAATTTAGTTTTTAATTTATAAAAACGTTGAGAAATATTAAATTTATTGCTAACGGCTTCCAACATTATGTCTACTACTTGTGAGTCAATGTCGTCATGTAGGTGACGGGCGCTATCTGGTCGACTGTATCCTCGCAACTCGTCACTAATTTTTTTATTTTTTAAAATAGCATTCATTTCTGCTTCTGCTACGTCGACATATTTTGCCAAGATTTCATTAAAGGCGTGACTGGCTTGGTCGCGGATTTTTTTATCTTGGTGGGCCATTAGTGTCACTAGTTGTTCGTAGTTGAATTTTTCCTTTTTATTTTTTATTTTAATATCTTTTTCTTCTCTAGAGATAAAACCACTAGTCATTCTTATCCAGTTACCACGAGCGGGTTCCCCTTGGAGAGTCATTATTTTTTCTTCTCCCTCTGTTAGGGTGTGTTTGGCTTCTTGAAATAAGGTTTTTAAGAAATGTCGATAGTCTGACAGAATGTTGCTTTTCAAGAAACTTGTTTGCTTATCGTTAGATATCTTTGCCAGATTTAAAGTAAAGAAACGAATATCATTTAAGATTTTATCAGCTTGTTCTGTTGATTTATTTGCTTGGGCTTTCAACTTCGGGTCGTTAACATTCTGAGCTTGTCTCATGTCATAGTAGTAGTCTTCTGTACTATTTGACCCATAATATCTAGACCAGTTTTCGTACTCATCTAGAGTCTCTTTTAAGATCTCAGGTTTTTCTAAGTAATCAGTGCGATTTTGCCATTTATTAATGAATTTATAGCTTTCTTCCTCGGCTTTTTTGCGAATTTTATCAAGATTTTTTTCACCCCCGGCTCCCAGCAGAAGATCAAAATTCCAGTTATTTTTGCTAGTTTTTGTGGTTTTTTTCATTCTGGCATTATAGCAAAAAAGGGGATTTTTCCCAGTTTTCTAAAAAGAAAAGCCCCATTGTTGTGGGGCTAAATTACAGGGGCCAGCGATAGGCTAGCTCCAGGATGGTCCAACTCAAATTTTCCTTATCTGGAGTGTGGTTGTTTACCAAATCGTGAGTAATCATCACCCCAAAGGCATATTTAAAATCGGACTTTTTCATCAGGTCCAATCGTCTTTTGAATAACCTGATTTCTGCCTGAGTGATAAGGATTCCCTGCTTTATCGGCTGGAATCGCTTTACACTCGGTACCTCTAGGCTTCGACGCAAAGACCCTCGGAATAATCTTTCAGTGATATCTCTGATCGTTGTGTTTTTGGCAAACGCGACCGGCACGATTGCGCTGTAAACACTGGGAGGCAGGTATATCTCAGTCAGATGATGGTGGGTAAGGTGAAAGTTTCTCATCTTTAATGTCCTCCTGGTTTTATTCTACTCCTGATTTGGGGTACGAGCTAGCCTTGGCATTTTCATCGTTTTTTGGTAGTATTTAGAGGTTCTTTTAAGGAAGAATATATTCCGCGGTAGCTCAGTGGTAGAGCGGTCGCCTGTTAAGCGATTGGTCGTAGGTTCGAATCCTACCCGCGGAGCTCGTAAAAAGTTTAAGCGCCTGAATAGGGCGCTTTTACTTTTTTGAGCTCCGCGGAGTGACCAAACTGCTTTGGTCGCGTGTAGGATTCGAAAAGCTTCTCCCATATTTGTGAGCCGACAGGGGAACAAATGGGAAAGCTGTACTGTTCATGTAATGAAAGAATCCTATAGGAAAGGAATCTAACCTTTGATATAATTTTTTTATGAAGCGAATACATTTAAAAGGTTCTTGGGTAATTAAGGCACCTAAAGAAGAAATCTATAAAATAGTTTCTGACTTTGAAAATATGCCAAAACATTTTCCAACTATTGCGGAGTCAGTACGGATTATTGAAAAGCAAGGAAATCACCAGAAAATGAAGGCACGGGTAAAATCTTTCGGAAAAGTGTTTGATGTGCAGATGAATACCGAGCTTGTACCTAATATAGGATTTAAGTCTGCTAACTCGTCATCATTTGGTACTTCTGGTTACGAGGAGTTTTTAATGGAAGATATTGATGATGGTACGAGAATTACTTACACTTATGAAATTGAAATTCATCGCCCACTGTTAAGAATTGTAGGAACGCCTCTAATAAAATGGTTTTCTATGTGGTCTTGGAAACGAGCCTTTATTGATAGGTTGCAAAAAATTGTAGAGAAATAAATATTTTGTCGATGTTATAATAAATATTATTCGATCAGATATATTGATGAAAAATATTTTAACTTTTTGGGTATGGCTGGTGTGGACCATCTTTGTTTATTACTTAGGGTCTTTGTTGATTGGGGGTTTAGCTGCTTTATATTTAGGAGATTATTGGAGTGTTCAGTCGGACGATTATTTTCTGACGTTTTTGCTCTCAAATGTTTTTATCTCTTTGGTAATTTCTTTCTTTGTGGTTAAGAAATTTAGACGAGATTACTTTTCCCTCAATTGGAATAATAAAATGCTTATTTTCTATTCTTTATTACCTTTTTTGATTGTTCTCACTTTTGGGTATCTATTTTCTGTTAATTAATTACCCTAGAACCACCTACAAGTATCTGGAAAAAATAAAATCCGGGCACGATGTGTATCGTGCCCGGATTACAGACCCCTTAGTTGACAAGGAAGGTGGGAGGGGTCGCAAAGGCGGGAATTTTTGGTGGGAGCTGTGAGTGGGAGATACTGTTGTCCAAGATTTGGACAACGGTGAGGTTTCCCTTATCCACTATTTAGTATGTTCTCTTTTTTAATAATGTCTATACTCTGATAGTTATCCAATCAATAATGTTTTAAGGATAGGGGTTTTGTTAATTTTAGAATACGTTATAATGTGGTTATGAATAACTTTTCTAAAAAACCCCTCATAAATAGTTTTTATGCGGAGATATATATACTTGTTTTAGCCTCAGTTTTGCATTTTTTTGGCAAGCCTAATACGCCAGATACTTTTCTTGATCCAGTTATTTTTCTTTCAGTTTTTGTTTTATCGGCTGCAATCATGGGTTACCTTTTTATTGGCGAACCATTACAGCTATATTTAAGCGGAGATAAAAGACAGGCGGTTTCTTTCTTTCTGAAAACCGTGGCTAGTTTTGCTATTATTACATTGGTTGTTATGTTAGTAAGAATCGTTCTGTAATTTTTGAACTTTTTAGATATATTTGTGGGTTTGTTAATTCTGATTAGGTTTCGTGTTATAATCAACCGATAAATTTAATATGCGTTATTCGGAAGTTAAACCTTTCACCAGGGGGACAAAAAATAATCAGCCACTTAGGGCTAATTTTTTATCTCGTAAAAAAAATTCCTATTTTTATCCAGGTTTGTTTTTGTTGTTTGCCGGGTTTCTTGTTCTGGGGTTTTTTGTCCTTCCTCGATATTATCAAGCCGATGCTTATGTCAAAGGAGAAAATAACGCCTCCAAAGCGCTTATGGCTTCGTCTACCCCCATTGTTCCAGTTTTAGATAAGGTGGCTTATGACCGTAAAATGCTCCAATTGGCTAATTATGGTACTTCGACTCCTATTTCAACCACGACCGAACGTTTGTGGCCGACAAAAACTCCATATCCAAATGCTGGAGCAATTTTACCTTTTAAACGAATTGTGGCTTATTACGGAAATCTATATTCAACTAGAATGGGGGTGTTGGGGCAATATCCTAAAGACCAGATGTTGGCTAAACTGGCGACTGAAGTAAAAAGATGGGAAGCGGCTGATCCGACGACCCCAGTTCAACCAGCTTTGCATTATATTGCAATGACAGCCCAAGAAGCTCCAGGTTTTGATGGTAAATACCGTGCCCGGATGCCTGGTGAACAAATCAATAAGGTGATTGATATGGCGGCTGAGGCTAAGGCGATTGTTTTTATTGATATTCAGTTGGGATTGAGTAATTTGCAAACGGAGCTTCCTTTGTTGGTACCATACTTAAAGCTACCCCAGGTTCATCTTGGTATTGATCCAGAATTTGTAATGCATAATGGGGCGAGGCCAGGAACGGTGATTGGTAGTTTAGATGCTGCCGAAATAAACTATGCCGCCAACTTTTTAGCAAAAATTGTTAGGGATAATAATTTACCACCAAAAATATTGGTTATCCATAGATTTACTGGTCCGATGGTGACTAACTATAAAGAAATTAAACCACTTCCTGAAGTTCAAGTGGTTATTGATATGGATGGTTGGGGGAGTCCGATTAGAAAAATTGGAACTTATCAAGCTTTTGTTGCTAATAAGCCAGTTCAATTTACAGGGTTTAAACTTTTCTATAAAAACGATTTAATGAAGGGTCAGAGTCGCTTGATGACCCCAGCTGAAGTGCTTAAGCTGAGACCTCAGCCGATATATATTCAGTATCAGTAATTAAATTTATTTACTTCTTTAAAAATAAATTAAGACCTACTTGGCAATAAAGAGGTCTTGACTTTTTATTATATTTATACTATTATTTTAGTGGATGATTTGAAATCAAATCACCGTATTTTATGGTGCGAAAGGGTTTACATCATGCAACTGCGCGTACTTAAACTTGGTACAAAGTGCCAGGACATCCCTACGGGACTATCTGGAGCTGTGACCCATTGGATCATGGACCAGAGCAAGAAGGTGGAATACCTTTTTCAGCCCCGAGGGTTGGACGACGACCATCAGCCTTTGGAGAGGATCTTCACGGAAATTGAGCGCCTGAAGGTCACTGACAAGGATTTCGAGATTGTGGAAGTTCCGTTCGAGATCCTGGGTTCGATTGTGGAAGATGAGGCCAGCGGCTTCAAGGGGGTGGCGACTAAGTTCGTTCGCCACATTAACGGCTGTTTTCATGTCTGTATTCAGCCATCGGGATTGGTGCCAAAAACCAAAAAACCGATCAAGTGGGGGGAATTTGACCTCCGTGGATGTACCGGAAAAATGATCAAGAAGCTTTCGGCCGACGAACTCCAGAAAAGTCAGAAGGAAAATCCTTCACCGGGAGCGGCGGCTGGTCAACAAGCATTTCCTCGTGCCGATCGCATTCTTTCTTAATATGGCCTTTGGCCATAAAAGACCTCGTCTGTTTGTGCGGGGTCTTTTTTCTTTACTCAGTCTCCTCGTACTTTTCTAGATACGAGGTTAGTTGACGGTTAACTTTTAGAAAAGTTGCCCGTTTAGGAAATTCTTTCAATTGGCGAGCTCCAATGTAGGTGGCGGTACTCCGCAGTGCCCCCATTAAATCTTGGAGGAAGTCGTGAATATCTCCTTTGTGTGGAATTAGGGTATAACGACCTTCGCTGGCGCGGTGAGCATCTTTTTTCCCGTAATAATTCTGCATCGCTTTATTGGAAGATGAACCAAAGTATTCTTTAAATTTTTTACCGCCTTTTATAACTGTTTCTCCGTCGCTTTGTTCGAAACCAGAAAATAAGGAACCACACATATTAAAATCCGCTCCACCACAAAAGGCTTTGGCAATGTCCGAAGTGTATTGTTGTCCACCGTCGGCGATAATTCTTCCAACCCCTTTTTTGTTAGCAATCCCGTGGGCGGAATCGGCACATTCAATGACGGCCGATAATTGTGGGTAGCCAACACCAGTCATTTTTCTGGTGGTACACACGGCACCAGGACCGATGCCAATTTTAACAATATCAGCTCCAGCCAGGATGATTTCTTCGGTCATCTCGTTGGTTACCACATTGCCAGCAATAATGATATGTTTCGGGCACATTTTTCTCAGGTCCTTTATTGCCTCAAGAAAAATTTGTAGATAACCGTTAGGGACATCTAAACAAATGAAGGAAAATTTTTCTAACAACCCCTTTTTCTTCATTAATTTTAATTGTTTTATATCCTGCTCTCTAATGCCCAGGGTGTAACAGATATAGTCTGGATTATTGAATCCTTGGAAAAATTTTTCATAATCTTTTACGGTGTAATACTTGTGGAGGGCGGTAACCATTTTATATTTAGAAAAAATGCGAGCCATCTCAAAAGTTCCACAGGTTGCCATGTTGGCAGCCATAATAGGTAGACCAGTCCACTCCTTAGGGGAGTGATAAAAAGTAAAAGTTCTTTCGAGAAGAACATCTTTGCGAGATTCTAAGGTGCTGCGTTTTGGCCTAAGTAAAACATCTTGGTAGTCTAATTTTATATCGTCGAGAATTCTCATACCTTCGTAGTATACCTTAATTTATTTTTTTCCATCAGTTGCCAAAAAATGATCAAAATTGTCTAGTCTTGATTGTTTCTTCTTTGTATTGGGAGTATTATTTAACCATATGGCGTGGCTAAATAATTATCGAGAATATTTGAAAGATAATCCTCAACATTATTGGTTTAAGCGGAAGTTGTATGGTTGGGGTTGGACGCCGGTGCGTTGGCAGGGTTGGGTGACGATTCTTGTGTATGTGCTATTGGTTATTCCTTTTTCTTTAAAGTTTGGAGAAAAACCACGTTTCTTTTTCGTTGTATTGTTTATTTTGACAATCTTCCTTCTTCTGGTGTGTTATAAAAAAGGAGAAAAACCGCGCTGGCAATGGGGGAGAACAATCTCTAAAGAATAAATAAAAAAAACACCGACCCGTCGGTGTTTTTTTTATTTATTCTTTACCTACTGTTTCTATGTTTACTATACCCTCGTGACAGGATGTTAACTTTTGTACTGTTTGGGCTAATTTTGAGAGCGGTAATAGTCTTGTCGCTATTAATTATCCCAATTCCGGCAATTGATGTGCCAATAGCTAGACTGCTTTTGTCTCCAGTGGTGTAGACTGTGTCTGTGTTTAGCTTGATAGTTGTTGGAGTAGAGGTTCCTCCGGCTTTACCATGAACCTGATTGATGGTGATAATATTATCATTTATTCCCGTAATGGTGCCAAAAAACGGTCTGACTCCAACTGCATGTTGTCTTTTTTGAATGGAGGTTTTGTTGGCCGGGTTTAACCTGATCGATATGGCGTTGAAGCTACCATCAGCTTGTTTGGTCCCAACTCCTGATAGACGTGTTCCTACCGTGATATCCGATAGAGTGCCACTTAAATAAGTAGTAGTGGCCGAGGTGTTGATAATTATGTCAGGAGTATTGGTGGCATAATGAGAAAGCGTTAATTGGCCATTGTTAATACTTTTTACTATCCCAGTGAAGATTTTGGTACCAGTTGGTAGTTTCCAGCCCATAGAGGGGGATGGTCTATTTTGATAATTTTCGTTGGTATCAGCTAAAGCCGCCGAGCTTCCTAGGGTTAGGGTGGAAACAAGGGCAATCAGGGCTAAGTTTTTATTGAATTTTTTACTCATAATTTTTGATTTAGTTAGGGTGGGTAATTGTTTCTTGTCTATAAACTCTAATTTTGTTCAAAGATTAATTTATAAAATCGACTCTTGGGAGGCAGAAAACAAACGGTTGAACCCATTACTAATAATACGTTTAATAAACTATTTTTGGTGCAAAATTATTTTAGGTAAATTCTGTTTTTTCTGATTTTTTGTTTTAAATTAGGTCTTTTTAGGTTTTGACCATTAAGCAAATTTAAGTTACTCTTAAAGTCTATGTGGACTAGAAAAGGGAGAAGAGAATTTTATCTTTCCGTTCGAGTGGGCTGGTTTTTGGCGGTGGAACAAATTAAAAGATCTAGTAAGGGTACAACCGGCCTGATTGTCTTTATTATGGTTCTAACTTTTTTGAATTTAGTAGTTGTTTCCGGTTTACTTCTGGGTTTGATTACGGGTTCGTTTGGGGCCTATCGCGAGGGTTATTCGGGAGAAATGATTGTAACTTCTGCCGCCGGTCGTGATTATATTGAAAACTCTCAAGCTCTTTTATCCTTTCTTACCAATCATCCTAAGGTGACATCGATTGCTCCTCGTTATGGTATTGGAGCCCTGGTCTTGGGGACATTAAATGATAATCCTAAAAAAGACGAGCGTCCCAATCAAATTAATTTACGTCTAGCGGGGATTGATGTCTTAAAAGAGGAGCGAACCACTGGTTTTTCCCGTTTTATTATCAAGGGTGAAAATCTCACTCCTGGCGAATCGAATGGTATTTTGATTGGAGCAACTATGTTACAAAAATATTCGACTTATGCCGATGCTAATATTCCCGGCTTAGATTTTTTGAAAAATGTTGATGTTGGTAGTCGTGTTCGAGTTGTGATTACTAGTGAAGATGGGAATAAGGTGGTAAAAGAATTTATTGTCAAAGGCATTCTAAAGAGCAAAATCGATGAGGTTTCGACTAAAGCTTTTATTACGGCCGAGGAAATGAGACGATTATTGCCGGTCCATAAAAACGATTATCAGGAAATTGCTGTTCGGACTGATTATACTTATGCGCAAGCTTTGGTTGCTCAAACTAAAGGCTTTATGGGGGGTGCGGCAGCGCGGATCCAGACTTCTGATGAAGCGATCCCGTCGTTTTTGCGAGATATTGAAAGTACTATGGGTTTGTTGGGTAACGCCTTGTCTTCAATTGCCTTAGTGGTGGCTTCAATTACTATTTTTATTGTTATCTATATCAATGCGGTCACTAAGAGAAAATATATTGGGATTATGAAGGGGATTGGTATTAGCCCACGTTCGATTCAGTATTCCTATGTTTTTCAGGCTATTTTTTATGGCGTTAGTGGTTCACTTATCGGTTTGTTTTTAACTTTTGGAATTTTGAAACCTTATTTTGATGCTAACCCTATCAACTTTCCTTTTTCTGATGGGATCTTGGTAGCGACCGCTGCCGGAGCGACTATTCGGGTTTTTATTCTTTTAGTTGTGACTTTGTTGGCTGGTTATATTCCGGCTAAATTGATTGTCCGGAAAAATACTCTTGATTCTATCTTGGGCCGGTAAAAATAATAATATGATTAAATCTGAAAAATTAGTAAAAAAATATGGCACAGGCGAACTCGAATTAACGGTTCTTAAGACGGTGGATTTTAAGGTGGAGGATGGTGAGTTTGTGGTGATTATTGGACCTTCGGGAGCTGGTAAATCGACCTTGTTATATCAATTATCATTACTTGATCAGCCAACCAGCGGTGAAGTGTACATCGACGGTAAACCCACGACCCAATTGACCGAAGAAGAAAAATCAGCCTTACGCCTAAAAGAGCTTGGATATGTCTTTCAAGACTATGCTTTACTGCCAGAGCTATCAGCTCTAGATAATGTGGCTTTGCCAATTTTAATGCAAGGTGACAGCAAAAAAGAAGCTCGACTTAAGGCCCGGAAGGCTCTTGAACGAGTGGGTTTGGGTGACAAATTGTCTAACTTACCCAGTCAGTTGTCGGGCGGACAGCAACAGCGAGTGTCTATTGCTCGGGCTGTAGCTCATAATCCTCATATTCTCTTTGCTGATGAACCGACCGCTAATCTTGATTCGGCTAGTGGGCGGTTGGTAATGGAGACTTTTTTAGAATTACACAGAGAGGGTCAGACGATTATCATGGTTACTCATGAGCCAGAATTTTCAGAACTCGGGCAGAGGATAATTGAACTTAAAGATGGAGCTATCTCTAGTGAAAGGGCGGGTAAATACCATGTCTAGTTTTTAGCTGTTTGGCATTTTACACATCGACACCCATAAGGTTTGATGTGTTCATCGCAATATTCTTTTCCGTAGTCGTAGCATAATTCCTCTCCAGCCCTGATATTTTTTTTGGCTAAGATAAAAACGCGACCGTTATAAATTTTTGGTTCACAGTTTGGTCGACAGGAGTGATTGATATAGCGGGCTTTGTTTGTGCGGGCTTGACCATCGATGGTTTTTTTGGAATTTATTTCAAAGAGATACTTACTTCGGCTAGTATATTCTTCTTCTTTAGAAATAGTTCGTCCAACGTATTCAATAATGCAAGAACCTTTAGTAATTGGCTCGCCAGTAAAGAGACCTAGTCCGGCACTAGAACGTTTGACTAAGAGTTTATAGCCTCGGGATTCGTATTTACTTTTTTTCTTATTCATAAGTAATCTATTCTAACTTATAGACTACTTTTTTACTACTGGTCAGACTAAGAATCTCACTATCTTCTGTTATTTTCTTCTGTGAATTTGATAGAAAAGAGGGTAGTGGTGGTGATTTTGATCTATTGCTTTTTTGTCTAAGTATGCTATAATTAGGAATAGAGGGTAGCCTCAACCAATATTCTCATATAACATCGGGGCAAGGCGCCCAAAATTGGCGAGAAAACCCACATTTGAAAATAGAATATCAAACATACAAGGAGAACTCTCATGATACGCTCTCTGTTGATTCCGTTTCTCACTCTGTTTCTCGTCTGCTTGCCGTCTAAGGCGGCTGAAGTCACTCGCACCAGCAAGATCAATGTTTCGGTTGATCTGCAGTGGCACTCTTACAACGCCGATAAGGCCCCTTGGGCCTACCGAGTGTGGGAGTCCGACTTCAAAGAACTCTTCTCGACCTGGGAAGAATTTCGAGCGGTGGTAGCGGTTCAGAATGTCATGCCAAACACCGACGAAGCTTTTGCTCGGGTTGGCAGTGGACAGTTTCCGAACGGATTTGTTCTGCCGAAACGCCTGAAGGTGAAGGCTTCCGTTGTTCGTGATGCCTCACTGGTCCCATCGATTTTGCGGGCTCCCTATGCTGATCTTTTTTCTCCTCTTTCCCTTCCCGTTTTGAATACGGACAAGGAGGTGGAAGGTCTGCGGTCAACAATTTCTGGTTTGAAGGAAGCCAACAATGTTCTCACGGCGAAGGTGGCTGAATTGCAATCAGCCCTCGATCAACAGAAGGAAGCCGGAACGGCACTTCAGGTTGAAAACGAGAAGCTTAAGGAGACCCTTGTCCTTCAATCCCAGAAATCGGGAAATAGTTGGAAGATGGTCTGGATTCCTCCGTTGACGATCCTCGTTTTGATGGGGGCTCTTGCTGTCTTTCTGTTTCGGAAAATTCTTCAACAGGATAGCTTACTGTTGGAGAGAAATCAGCAAATTCTTGAGAAAAACGCCCACATCAGTCAGATGGAAGTAACCTGCAATCAACTCGCGACCTATAAGGATACCGTGCATGATTTACTGATCCCGTTCACTCTGCACGGAAAAACGCGGGCGGAGTTGGGTGGACCAGACAAGGATGTTCAAATCTGGGTTTTTCCAGCACCTCTGGGATCGGATCGTATCGTCTTCCCCGGCTCACTCGAGTCGATTAAGAAGGCGAATGTCGCAAGACATCTGAAGGATAATTTCCAGGCTAGGACGTATCTGGTACGCTTGGGGGTTATCCCTGGTAGCGAGATGGAGAGAGTGGTGGCGGATGTGGATGTCAGCATTTCGCGTTCTCTGGGAGAGCTCGAGCCTGAACTTCCTGACGATGTTCCCATTCCGTCTTTTACGCTGGCTGCCGCCGGCTCTGGGCCCGCTGTTTGATGTCTGAATTCTAAACATTATTTTTCCTGATCGATTGACGGACTAGTGCGAACTAGCTTCCCAATATCAGATCACGTCTCTTCTCCTTAGAAACTCGTTTTTCTAAGCGGAGACAAGGAATAAAGTAACGTTTGCTCTTTTGTTTTACATCAAAGCGCTTACCTTCGGGTCAGCGCTTTTTCTCTTGTTTTAATTAAGTTGGCTGAAATTTTTATTTTGTTTGGCCCGCTTTTTGATTTAGGGTTTTCTTTTGTTATCATAAAAAGATGTTTGGACTGACAAAGTCAGAATTGACGATTTTAAAAAAACTTTCTACTCCTCAAAAAGTACAGGATTTTCTAGACAAGATGCCTCTTAATTGGGAGAAAGGGGGAGAGACTTATATGTCTCCTCGGCGGGTGTTGCGAGAAAATAAAGCCCATTGTCTTGAGGGGGCAATGTTAGCTAGCCTAGCCTTTTGGTTGCGTGGAGAGAAACCTCTTCTATTAGATCTAAAGACTGTTGATGGGGAAGATCATGTCGTAGCTTTGTTTAAACAGGGCGGGTACTGGGGGGCAGTTAGTAAAACCAATCACTCTAGTTTACGTTATCGTGATCCGGTTTATAAAAATATTCGAGAACTAGCCATGTCTTATTTTCATGAGTATTACAGTGCTGTCAACAATAAACGAACCCTTCGGAGTTATTCTAAGCCCTTTGATCTCACAAAGATCAGTCTTGAATGGATTACCGCCGAAAGAGAATTAGATGATATTGTTGAGAAACTTGATCACTCGCCTCATTTTCCTGTCTGTTCTCCGTCTAATCTTAAACTTCTACGGATGCCTCACCCGATCGAGATTAAGGCCGATGCTTTGACGGAATGGAGTAAGACTGACCCCAGAACTTAATATTTCGGGAAAAAGAAAAAACCGTTTTTAAACGGTTTTTTCTTTTTCTAGGGAGTTTAGGATTTTTTTTACGGCTTCCAAGCTTTGGTCGTCGTAAGCCGAAATAGCAATCGTATTTTTATTTAGTTTTTTTGCTTTAGTTAGAAGTTTTTTTAATTCGGCGGGTGGAACTTCATCGGACTTTGTGATGATGAGATACTCTGTTTTTTGAGTCAAGGTGATATTGTAGGATGATAATTCCTGACGAATGGTTTTGTAGTCTTGGACAATGTCGGGCGAGTTGGCGGCAATAAAATGAAAGAGAATCCGAGTTCGTTCGATATGTTTTAAAAATTTAACACCCAAACCTCTTCCTTCGGAGGCTCCTTCAATTAAGCCTGGGATGTCAGCTAAGATGAGAGAATAGTAAACTCCTAAATTTGGTTCGAGGGTGGTAAATTGGTAGTTGGCGACCTTAGCTTTGGAGTTTGTCAGAAGGTTGAGGAGAGTCGATTTACCGACATTTGGCAAACCAACAAAACCGACGTCGGCGATTAATTTTAGCTCAATTCGGAGATCAAATTTTTCCCCTGGTAGGCCTGGTTGGAATTGTTTGGGTGAGGTGTTTATCGCTGAGCGGAATTTATAGTTTCCCTTACCGCCGTAACCACCACGAGCAATAATAATTTGCTCACCAATTTTCATGATTTCTTTCTCGGTTCCGGTCGTAAGGTTGTGAATGACTGAGCCAACTGGCAATTTGAAGGTCTGACTTTTTCCGTCTTCACCGTCAACAAATTGACCGTGGCCCATGTCACCGTCTTTGGCAACTAATTCTTTTTTGAAACGAAAAAATTCTAGAGCGGCTAAGTCTGATACTCCCTCAAAGATGATGTTTCCTCCGCGACCACCATTGCCACCACAGGGCCCGATGGCTCCTTTGTTTTTATCAAAAGCCACGGCTCCACGACCACCATGGCCGGCGGTGACTTTTATTGTTACGTCGTCAATAAGCATACTTGTAATTGTAACATATTTTTAGGGAATAAGGAAGGTTTGCCTCTACGGTACTGTTTTTATTTTTTAATTTACGGAAAGTAATTACTTTGACGTAGTGTCTGTTTTTATGTTAAAATAAAAGTATGTTTATCCTAAGATGTAAAGACTTAGGTATACTCAACTGCTCTTATTGTGCCCGACATCTGACCGAAGAAAAGACTATTCTTTTAACGATGGATCATTTAATGAAAACTCATCCCGAACAAGTTCGTAAACTTGTTTCGACGATGACCCAGGCAGATGTCATTGCGATGATAAAAGTACAGATTAAAAAGGAAATAATTTCTCGTTTAATATGAAAATGCATAGATTTATTGGTAGTTTTGATTTCTCTGGACCAGAGGTTTCCTCTCAAGATCAAGAATTAATTAATCAAATAAAAAATGTCTTACGTTTATCTGTAGGGGAAAAAGTAGTTTTGTCGGTTGGTGATAATCGAGATTTTTTATGTAATTTAGTAGATTTAAATAAAAAAAAGGTATCATTTAAAATCTTGGAAGAAAAAAGCAACTCTGCTGAACCCTTACGGAGTGTTGTTTTATATTGCTCTATCTTAAAGAGAGAAAATTTTGAATTAGTGGCTCAGAAAGCGGTTGAATGTGGTGTAAAAAGAATTGTCCCGATTATCTCTTCGCGGACAGTAAAGACTGGCTTGAAGACTGATCGCTTATTGAAAATTATTAAGGAAGCTAGTGAACAAGGTGGGCGAGGAATCATCCCTACATTAGGTGAAACCATTTCTTTTCCTTTGGCGGTGGAAGAAGCGAAGAGTAATCAACATAATTTATTTTTTGATACTCAAGGGGAAGCGATTAATAAAATAACAACCACTCAAGCTATTGGTATTTTTATCGGTCCAGAGGGTGGGTGGTCACCCGAGGAAGTTTTGTCGGCCAAAGAACATAATTTTGAATTAGTAAGTCTTGGTCCCTTGACTTTACGAGCGGAAACGGCGGCGACCGTCGCTTCTTATTTGGCAGTACATTTTTAGATCTAAGTAATATTGTTAGCTAAATGAATCCGAAAAGACAAAAAGAGATAGATTGGATTATCCGCGATAAATATCACGGTCAGTCACCCTTAGAGTTAAAGTCGGATTTAAAAAGATTGTTGGCCGGTGAACCACTGGCTTATATTATTGGTTATGTTGATTTTTTAGATTGCCATATCGATTTATCTTTTAAGCCGTTAATTCCTCGCCCTGAAACCGAATACTGGACGGAACTATTTATCAAACAGCTTAAAAAGGATAAAAATAAATTTCCCGTGTGTTTAGATATTTTTTCTGGTTCGGGTTGTATTGGTTTGTCAATTTTGAAACATATTCCTGGGGCGACAGTGGTGTTTGCTGAAAAAAGTGAAAAATTTTGTCGGCAAATTGAAAAAAATTTGAATTTAAATAATATTTTCCCCGACCGCTATAAAATAGTTAAATCTAATATTTTTCGGAACTTGGCATCTGAGAAATTTGATTATATTTTAGCTAATCCGCCATATATTCCAGAAGAGAGGAGAGAGAAGTTGGCGAAGGGGGTGACTAAGTGGGAACCCCAAGAAGCTCTTTTTGCTAAAGATGGGGGATTGCTTTTGATAAAAAGATTTTTAGATGATGTTCGGAATTATTTGAAAACTGGCGGTCAGGTCTGGTTAGAGTTTGATATTAGTCAGAATTTAAAAATCAAAGACCTGCTCCTTAAGGGCGGTTTTAGTGATGTTTGTTTTGAAAAGGATCAGTATTCTCGTTGGCGATTTGTATCCTTTAGAAGCTGAGTTTTTATCCGTTAATTTTTCTTTTATGAAATTTATTCTACATTGGTTTCTTTCTGCACTGGCGATTATTATTACCACTTATCTTATTAATAAACTATTTACTGGATCTGTTTCCGTTGACCCTTGGTGGGTAACTTTAGTGGTCGCCTTAGTTTTGGGGGTGGTGAATACTTTAGTTCGGCCACTAATGCTTGTCTTAACTCTGCCGGTGACAATTTTAACTCTTGGGGTGTCTATACTTTTTATTAATGGGCTAATGATTATGCTTGTGTCTTGGTTGGTACCGGGTTTTGAAATAGCGAGCTTTTTGGCGGGTTTCGTTTTTGCCCTTATTCTCTCTGTTACTAATTGGCTTTTGCATAAAATCGCCTAGTTGTCATTTCTTGTTATAATAGCCAGATCCTAAATAAATGAAAAAAGACATTGCAGAAATTTTGGCTACATCTCAGGATGGAGATAATATTTTTTCCGTTTCCGTCTTTTTGGAATTGATAAATGTTGGCTTACGTACTTTTGATGTCAAAATTAGAGGGGAGGTAACTAGTGTCGATGCGCGCGGGAATGTCTATTATTTTAATTTAAAAGATAAAGATGATGGAAGTGTTGTTTCTTGTTTGATTTGGAAAAATAACTACAGATTGTCTGGTCTGGATTTAAAGGTTGGGATGGAGATTATTGCTCATGGTTTTCCTAATGTTTATAAACCATCAGGTCGTCTGTCTTTTCAGGCTGATACTTTGGAGTTATTTGGGCTGGGCGGGTTAAAACAACAGTTTGAAGAATTGAAGAATCGTTTGACTAAAGAGGGGTTATTGGAAGAAAAAAGGAAAAAAAATATCCCTCCTTTTCCTCATAAAATAGGACTAATTACCTCTCGTCAGGGAGAGGCCATTTTTGATTTTAAAGCCAACTTAGGTAAATTTGGTTTTCAGATTCAGTTTGTTGATTCTCGCGTGGAGGGCATTCAGGCGGTGTCCGATTTGATTAAGGCGGTACGCTATTTTCGGAATAAAGACATTGATGTTTTGGTTTTAATTAGGGGTGGCGGATCGCTGGAATCTCTTTTATCTTTTAACAATGAAGCTCTAGTGCGAGAAATTGCTCGTTTTCCTAAACCAGTTATGTCGGGAATTGGACACGAACAGGATGTGTCTTTGGTAGATTTAGTTGCTGATAAAAGTTGTTCCACTCCGACTAGTGTGGCTCGGGTTTTGTCTGCCGGTTGGGAACAGGCTTTGTCTCAGGTAAATTTGTTTGAACGTGATATCTTCCACTTGTATTGTAATAGTTTGATTGAGAAAAAATATTCTGTAGAAAATAATGCTCGTCACCTTAGGGAAAAATTTCTAGAGATAATTAATCATTTTAAACAGCTAGAGGCTAAATTTCACCGGGGATTATTTGTTCTGCGGTCGTCTGTCAGGCAGTCACGCGAATATTCCCTCAGCCTAGTGAGACGCCTTTTTCTACAATTCAAGCGAATTTGGCAGGACGCCACCACTTCTGTAACCATTGCGGAGTCAGTTGTTTCTAGTGGTAACCCTCTTCGCCAGCTGGCTTTAGGTTATAGTATTATCCGCTCGAAAGGTAAAATCATTCGTTCCGTTTTGTCGGTTGGAAAAGGAGAAGAAATTAAGGTAGAATTAGTCGACGGAGAAATTATTAGTACCGTCAATAAAATAAACCCAAATCATGGCCAGTAAAAATAATCTGAGTGAGTCGTTAAAAAAGCTCGAGGAACTTGTGGCCTGGTTTGACGAACAAAAAGAATTGGATTTAGAAAAAGGGTTAGAAAAAGTTAAAAGTGGCGCGGTGTTAATAAAGTACTGTCGCGAGAGACTGAAGGTGATTGAGAATGATTTTGAAGAGATCCAAAAGAGTTTGGATGATGATTTATCTTAGAATATTATGCACAAAGGCTTCATTCAGCTGGGAAATTTAATTTTTGTTGTTCTTTTTATTGTGATGATTTTTGCGGCTGGTTATCTTTATTTTTTCAGTAGTCAAAATAAAGATTCTGGGGTAGTAGTGGCAGCGAATATTGATCAAAAAGCCCAGATTCATTTTGTTCATCCTTTTTATAACTATAGTTTAGATTTACCTTATGGTTGGAAAAACAAATATCAGGTTTTAGAGTCGGCCAATCAGACAGATTTTGTTTATGTTGATGAGTCTGGGCGCACCGATCTCTTGTTTAGTCTTAAAAGACAGCTTGCTACGGATTTGGTTGCGCTACCTGGGGAGAGTAAAAAATTGGGCGTTTTTGGGGATTTTATATATATATTAATAATTCCGGAGCGCTTAACAGAGGCCTTATCGCCAACTAATAGTCAGATGCGACGTGAAGTTTTGGCGGTGGGAGACAGTTTTTCGTTAATTGATAAAAACCCCTCTGAGTTGATAATAAATAATATTTTATCAACCGACAAAAACACAACTTCGTCCTCAACGATAAGATTTTCAACTTTTGAAATTATTGCGACCCAGGAAAACGCTAGTACTACCGAATATTATATTTGGTTTAATCGACGTAAATTTCTTTGGGCGGATGATTCACGTTTAAGAGATTGGCCGGTAGAAAGTTTGCCTGCCCTGGTTAGTGTTAATAAAAATAATATCACCTCAATTAAAATTCCTAGATCGGGGAGTAATTTAAAGTCTGATATTGCGAAAATTTTCCCTGCTTCGGTTTCTGGTAGTAGTATTTTTTTGGAATCATCACCAGAACATTTGGCGATGTTGGACAAGTTGTCTAGCCGTTTAAATGAGGCAGTTGTTTTTTATTTTGGAGAGGAGCCGGTTCTAACTAGGGCAGGATTTATTGAAAATATCAGCTTCGGCACTAATAGTTTAGAACTAGTTGCTTCTTTGGCGGAATCAGTTAAGTTATCGGCTAGTTCCACTTATTTTGTGTCTGATATTAATAAGAGTACTCGTCGTTTCTCGATTTCTTCAACTACTCCTGCTTTATCTCTTCCGGCGTTGGTGATAAAAAATAAAATTGGAAAAATAATTTCTTCAACAACCCCCCAAGATGTTCGATTATCTGACCTGCCAGTAATTTTTGGTAAAACTAGTACTTCTACCTGGCGCAAAAAACCTTTTTGGTTTGAAATACAAAATGAAAAGGTTTTAAAAATTTTACCACTCTAATCTTTTTAATTAAAAAAAGTGCCGCCCCGATGATCTTTGGGACGGCATTTTATTAACAGGCCTCTGCTACTGGATTGAGGTCGTGATTCCGATAGCGGGCGGCTGCACTGTGGGCGGGATCTGGTTTCAGACACCAGTGATCCAATAATCCCGTCAGGGTTAGGGTTCGGCCAGGGTTTTGTTCTTGGAAAAACCACTTGTTTTCAGCACTGCAAGCCATCAGCACTTGACCCTTTATAAAAGGGGTGACGGCGAGAAAGCGTTCCCGACCTGGCGGGCCCACTCAATTCCAGATAGAGCTGGAGCATCTCTTGTCCCTGGGTTGGGGAATAGTCGAGACCAAACTCCTTCTTGATGTAAGAGAGGGTCTCTGCCAGGGCTTGTTCTAGTGACACGAAGTTGCTCATGAGAGATTTCCTCCTCTCAAAAAATGCATCGCGTATCTTATCTAGTTCCATTGTATTCTTTAATATGTTTTTTACAATTAATATTTATCCACCTTTTAGTAAATAGAAACAAGACTCTCCATTGGTAAATTTTGAGTTATTTTTACACCTCTTCCTATGTTTTTATGTTTGTGTTAAAATACAGTCTTAATTTAATTTCAATTTACCTATTATGATATTTTCTAAACTATCCAACATATTGGCTAATTTACCCACTTTTCAGTTAAGAGATCTGATTGATATCCTTATTGTCTCGGTCATTATTTATCTGATCCTGGCCTTCATTAGACAAAGTAAATCTTATTTCATTGTTTATGCCTTTTTGTTTTTGTTGGGTGTAAATTATTTAGCTCGAGTGTTAAATCTTAGCTTAACTCGTTTAATTTTCCAGCCGCTGCTGACTTTTGTTTTACTCTTTTTTGTCGTGGTTTTCCAACGAGAAATCAGGCGTTTCTTTGAGTGGTTTTCGGTGGCTGGTCGGCGTCTAATTACTCAGCGCCGCATCGCTTTATCGTCTGATTCAGCTAAAACTATTGCCGATGCGGTGTTTGAGATGGCTGCCAAAAAAATCGGTGCCATTATCGTTCTTCCAGGTGATTATAATTTGGACACAGTGATTGAAGGGGGTTTTTATTTAGACGGCCGGGTGTCACGACCACTTCTTTTGTCTATTTTTGATTCATCTAGTCCAGGTCACGATGGGGCGATTGTGATTGACAATAACCGTATTAGAAAATTTGGGGTACATTTACCCTTAGCCGAGAAGTTTAATAAATTTGCCAGTGTTGGTACTCGTCATCGGGCGGCTGCCGGTATTACCCAAAAAACCGACGCCGTGGCAATTGTCGTCTCTGAGGAAAGAGGGGAGGTCTCTTGGTCGGAAAACGGTGAGCTGACCAATATCGATGATAAGGTCTTATTAGAGGGAAAGGTAGCTGGTTTTCTTAAGGAGAATTTGGATCTCAATACTGGCCTGAGCTGGAAATCTTGGGTATTTAATAATTGGGTTACTAAAATTATCTCTTTCTTCTTGGCTTGTGTTTTGTGGTTTACTTTCGTTTATCAGATTGGAGTGACGAGTGAAATTTACACTGTCCCAATTGAGGTAATGTATTTACCGAAAAATCTTTCGGTGGGGGAAATTCTTCCACCTAAAATTGATATAACTTTGTCTGGTAATTATCGTGATCTTCGTAACTTGGATACCGGTCGTGATTTGAAAGTAACAGTTGATGCTAAGAATCTTCTCGAGGGTCGTCAGCGAGTTTCTATTGATGATAGTAATATATCGTATCCACCCTATTTCCTTTTGGTGGAAAAAAGTGTTAAAACAATAATGGTTGATATTACTAAAGTTTCCTCATCCTCTGATGTTTTAAAAGATAAAATATAACTATGATTTTAGTAACACACGCAATTGTTGGGGCTGGAGTGGCCCAACTTTTTCCCAATCATCCTATTTTAGGTTTTACGGCCGGAGTCGCTTCTCATTATTTGTCTGATATGGTTCCACACTGGGATTATGGTAAATATTTTTCCTCGATTAAGGAAAAAAATAATGGTTCTTTGACTGTCTTAGATCGGGTAGTGATCGGTCCTAAATTCTTTTTAGAGGCTTCAATTGTCGTTCTCGATACTCTTTTGGGATTTATTCTCGCCTGGTTTTTTTGGCACAGTTCTTTGTTTGCCAATACTAGCCTTGTTATTTTGGGAGCGACGGCTGGAATGTCACCAGACTATTTGCAGATATTGTATGGATTTTGGCAGAACAAGATTACTGCTTCATTGCAAAAATTTCACAGTTTCACTCATTGTCCTGATAAATTTAAAATTAATAATATTTTTGCTGGAGTGGGAGCGCAAATTATCTTTCTCTTTATTTTGGTTTCACTGATCAAGATGGTTGGATAATTTTCTTTCAATAAAAAACCACCCCTGGAACTTACCGGCGGGTGGTTTTTTATTGGCTAAATTTTTAAAGCAGATTTTCCGGGGAATTTGGCATTGGATCCTAACTCTTCTTCTATTCGTAAAAGTTGGTTGTATTTAGCAATTCTTTCTGAGCGACAGAGAGATCCTGTCTTGATTTGTCCAGTTCCTAAACCAACTACTAAATCGGCAATGGTCGTATCTTCTGTTTCTCCAGAACGATGAGAAATAACTGAAGTATAGCCCGCACTTTTAGCTAACCGGATAGCTTCAATTGTTTCGGTTACGGTGCCGATCTGATTTAGTTTAATTAATATGGAATTACAGGCTTTTTTCTCGATACCAGTTTGTAATCTTTTTACGTTGGTCACAAATAAATCGTCTCCTACTAACTGAATTCGTCCACCAATTTTTTCGGTTAAGGTTTGATAACCGGCCCAGTCGTCTTCCGCTAGACCATCTTCAATTGAGACAATTGGATATTTGTTTACCCACTCTTCGTAAAATTTGACCATTTCTTCGGAAGAAAGACTGCGGTTTTCTGTTTTTAAATTATATTTTCCATCGGCATAGAATTCGGAAGCGGCTCCATCGATCGCAATGGCGATATCAGTGCCAGGAGTATAACCGGCTTTTTGAATGGCTTCTAAGATAATTTCAATAGCTGTGGAGTTGCTAGGAACGGAGGGAGCATAACCACCCTCATCACCAACAGAAGTATTCAAGCCTTTGCTCTTTAAGATCTTTTTTAAAGCATGAAAAGTTTCGGCGCCATAACGAAGAGCTTCACGAAAGGAACTGGCTCCAATTGGCATAATCATGAATTCTTGGATGTCGGTCGAGTTTTCCGCATGCTGTCCGCCGTTTAGAACATTCATCATTGGGACCGGCAATCTCATTTCGTCATCCAAGTTGGCAATGTCATGAAAATATTGATAAAGAGGTTTATTTTCTGCTCTAGCTACAGCGTGAGCAAAAGCCATTGAAATACCCAAAATAGCGTTGGCTCCAAGGCGACCTTTATTGTCAGTTCCGTCTAAGTCAATCATTTTTTGGTCCAAGCTTTTTTGATCAAATTCGTTGCCGATTAGGTTTTGAGAGAGCTCATTGTTTACATTGTTGACCGCCTTTGATACCCCCTTACCACTATAGCGGAGAGTTTCACCATCTCGTAGCTCCACTGCTTCGTAACTTCCTGTTGAGGCTCCAGATGGAACGGCGGATCGGCCAAAAAAACCTCCATCTAGGGTTAAATCTACTTCGACGGTTGGATTTCCTCGGGAATCCAGAATTTCTCGTGCGTGAATATTTGTGATCTTATACATTGTTTCTTTTTTAAATTTTAATTCATTAAGTATAGCGGAAAAAGGGGTTTTTGAAAATTGTCTGGCTGATAATTTGGTGGTATAACAAAAATTTTTCCCCACCAATTTATCTTCATAAAGACAAGGAACGAATCTTGTAGTAAAATATAAGGGCTCTTACATTTAAAATTTTAATAGGATTAATTTTGCAAAAAATGGACCAAAGTAAAATTGGGAAGAATGTTTTGTGGTATAAGGATCTTTCGTCAGATGATACACCGATTGTTGGCGGTAAAAATGCCTCGCTTGGAGAGATGTATAATGCCTTAGTTCCACAAGGAATAAATATTCCCAATGGTTTTGCTATTACGGCACAGGCTTATCGGAAATTTATGAAAGATACCGGCCTGATGGACTTTATTCGTGAAGAATTAAAAGACTTAAATACGGAAAATATTCGTCAACTTCAGACTAAAGGTAAAAAAATTCGTGAGACAATCATGAAAAAGAATTTACCTGATGACCTGGTTGCTGAAATTAAAGCCGCTTACGCAGAATTGTCATCTCACTATCGGGTTAAAGAAGTTGATGTGGCTGTTCGGTCCTCAGCGACGGCCGAAGATTCACTTGATGCTTCATTTGCTGGTGAGCATGAGACCTATTTGAATATCAAAGGGGATAAGGCTTTAATGATGGCGATTAAAAAAGATATTGCCTCGCTGTTTACTGATCGCGCCATTTCTTATCGAGTAGACAAGGGTTATAACCATTTTGATATTGCTTTGTCAGTTGGCGTGCAAAAAATGGTTCGTTCGGATAAGGGTTGTTCGGGGGTGATGTTTACTCTTGATACGGAATCGGGTTTCCGTGATGCCGTGGTAATTTCTAGTTCTTGGGGTTTGGGTGAGATGGTGGTTCAAGGTCAAGTTACCCCAGATGAATTTATGGTTTTTAAACCGACTTTAAAAACAGGTTTCTCTCCAATTATTAAGAAAAATATTGGTGAGAAAAAAAATATGATGGTCTATCAGACCGGCCCTAAGCCAGTAAAGGTCATTGCGACGCCAGAAAAAATGCGTAATCAGTTTACTCTTTCTGACGAAGAAGTTTTAACTTTAGCGCGTTGGGGAGTGAAAATTGAGGAGCATTATTCCGAGCGAGCTGGTAAACCGATGCCGATGGATACGGAATGGGCAAAAGATGGTACCACGGGAGAATTGTTTATCGTTCAAGCGCGTCCCGAAACAGTGCAGTCTGTTCATAATGTATTAGAAATTACTGAATATAAATTGAAAGAGGAGGGGAAATTGGTGGTGGAGGGGATTTGTGTTGGGACAAAAATTGTTAGTGGCAAGGCGCGAGTTATTTTAGATACAAAAAGACTCCATGAATTTAAGGATGGCGAGATTTTGGTGACAGAAATCACTGACCCCGATTGGGAGCCGATTATGAAAAAATCAGCGGCGATTATTACGGAAAAAGGAGGTCGGACAAGTCATGCGGCGATTGTCTCGCGTGAGTTAGGTATCCCGGCGGTGATTGGAGTAGCTGGCGTTTTGGGAAAAATAAAAACCGGTGATATTTTAACTGTCGATACTTCGTCTGGTTCAGTTGGCCGTGTTTGGAAAGGAAAATTGGCTTGGGATGAAAAGAAATATAATTTAAGTAATATCCCTAAAACCACAACCAAGGTCTGTCTCAATGTCGGTAATCCGGAAAGTGCTTTTGTTCATTCTTTTTTGCCAAACAAAGGGGTAGGTCTGGCGCGCGAAGAATTTATTATTGCTTCTCATATTAAAGTTCATCCGGGTGCCTTGTTGGATTACAAAAAACTGAAGGACCAAAGATTAAAAAAGAAAATTGATGCTTTGACCGCTGGTTATCCAGATAAGGTAGAGTTTTATGTGCAAAAATTAGCGGAGGGGATTTCCCAAATTGCGGCGGCGTTTTATCCTAATCCAGTAATTGTTCGCTTCTCGGATTTTAAAACCAATGAATACGCTACCCTTTTGGGTGGCACAGCTTATGAACCAAAAGAAGAAAACCCAATGATTGGTTGGCGGGGGGCTTCGCGTTATTACCATCCAAATTTTAAAGAATCTTTTCGTTTAGAATGTGAAGCCGTATTGCGTGTCCGAGAAAAATTTGGTTTGACTAATTTGCAAGTAATGATTCCGTTTTGTCGTACTCCTGATGAAGGTAAGAAATGTTTGGCCGTGATGAAAGAATTTGGCTTGCAGAGCGGAGTAAATGATCTCAAGGTGATGGTAATGTGTGAAATTCCAGCCAATGTACTTAGGGCTGAAGAATTTTTGGATATTTTTGATGGTTTTTCAATTGGCTCTAATGACTTAGCTCAACTAACCTTAGGTCTGGACCGTGATTCTGGTGTGGTGGCGGGTATTTCTAACGAAAAAGACCCGGCGGTGAAACTGCTTATTTCTGAAGCCATTCGGGCTTGCCGTCGTCGAGGTAAATACATTGGTTTCTGTGGTCAGGCACCTTCTGATTATCCAGATTTCCTCCGCTTCTTGATTTCGGAGGGAATTGAATCAGTCTCACTTAACCCTGACACGGTGGTGCCGATGATGTTTGAAGTAGCAAAAGAAGAAGAGGTGCAGAGAGAAAAAGTGGAAAAACATAATGTATCTCTACCACCTAAGGTATAGCAAAACGCTTGTCCGAAAAAAATTTATTCAAAATTTGGGCGGGTTGCTAAACCAGCTCAGTAAACTAATATTTCTCAAACAAAAAGCGGGGAAGACCCGCTTTTTGTTTGAGTTTGTGTTTGCTATAATTTAAACATAATTTTAATTGAAAAAAATGAAAATAATTTATTTCCAAGCAGAAAAGTGGGAGGAAGAATATGTCAGTTCAAGACTTACGGGCGTAGAGGTGAAATTTCTACCGAATCGATTAGAGGATAATCCAGATCTTCGTGATGATGAAGCAGAGGTTATTTCTATTTTTGTAAATACAAAAATCGGTCCGGCGGAAATGGATCGTTTCCCTAAATTAAAATTTATTGCCACGCGCTCAACCGGTTTTGATCATATCGATCTAGCAGAAGCCTCAAGGCGGGGAATTAAGGTGTCCAACGTTCCAAGTTATGGGGAAAATACGGTCGCTGAACAAGCTTTTGCTCTTCTCTTGTGTTTGTCGCGCAAAATCTACGAATCCTATAAACAAATTGAACAGGGAGGAAAATTTTCTCCCGCTGGTCTGAAAGGTTTTGACTTGAAAGGTAAGACGATTGGAATTGTGGGCTTGGGACGAATTGGAATACATTCGGCACGGATAGCTCGCGGTTTTGAAATGAATATTTTGGCTTATGATAAATTTCCCAATGAACAGGCGATCAAGGATTTTGGTGTTAAGTATGTTGAGTTGGATGAACTTTTAGCCAATTCTGATGTTATTTCTCTCCATGCCCCCTATATGCCAGCCACTCATCACTTAATTAATTTAGAAAATGTCGGTAAGATTAAAAAAGGTTCTTACTTGATCAATACGGCTCGCGGGGGACTGGTGGATACCTCGGCGTTGATCAGGGGTTTGCAAGATGGTAATTTAGCTGGCGCCGGCCTAGATGTTTTAGAAGAAGAAAACTTTTTGATTGATGAGTTGTCTTTATTAAATAATGCTCACCCTAGTGAAGAAAGTTTAAAAACAATTTTAGAGAATCATTATCTGATTGATCATCCACGGGTAATTATCACCCCCCATAATGCCTTTAATACTCAAGAAGCGATTGAGCGGATTATTAATACGACAATTGAAAATATTAAGGGTTTTACTGAAGGCCAGTTGATAAATATTGTTGATCTTAAATAAGATGACCATTCTTCATGCAATTATTTTAGGGATTGTCGAAGGAATTACCGAGTTTTTACCGATTTCTTCGACTGGGCACTTGATTTTGGCCTCACAGATATTAAAAATTAACCAGTCCGATTTTTTAAAAAGTTTTGAGATTATTATTCAACTGGGAGCGATTTTGGCAGTAGTGGTTTTATACTGGAAAGAATTGTGGCGTCTGGAGATGTTAAAGAAACTCTTTGTTGCCTTTTTACCAACGGCAACTATTGGTCTGGCTTTATATAAAATAATTAAGACTTATTTTTTGGGTAGCTTTACGGTCGTTGTCTGGTCTCTGTTTTTGGGTGGTCTTTTTATCATTTTCTTTGAGTGGTGGCGGGAAAGAAAGACGGCTGATCAGGTGACTAAGCTTGAAGTTAACGAGCTAGAACAAATTACCAATATCCAAGCGTTGCTGATTGGATTATTTCAATCGATCGCTATTGTCCCAGGAGTTTCACGTTCGGCGGCCACTATTATTGGTGGTTTATGGCTAGGGCTTAAGCGCCGAACGATTGTGGAATTTTCCTTTTTGTTGGCGGTACCGACAATGGCGGCGGCGACCGGTTTGGATTTGCTAAAAAATTATCAAGCCTTTTCCTTGGCAGAATTTAAGGTTTTATCGATTGGCTTTACTGTTTCTTTTTTGGTGGCTTTAGTGGCGATCAAATTTTTGTTAAGATTTGTTCGTCAGCATAATTTTATTTTGTTTGGTGTTTACCGTATATTGATTGCTTTATTTTTCTGGCTTTATCTGGTTTAATTAAAAAAATGATTAGGGTGAAAAATAAAAAAAGAATTAATATATTGTTTCGTGAACAATTAACTTCAATTGCTTATTTTGTTAGTCTTTTCTTGATTTATACTATTTTATTTGAACTAGCGTCTTTATCTTTTCTGATTGAAACTTTGAAGTATCTTTGGCCGCTGCTCATTGTGGGTGGTCTCCTTGTTTTGGTTAACTTGTGGCGTACCTGGTTAATCCTTAGAAAATAGTCTTATTTTAGAGTCTTTTCTCTAACACAATAGCTTTTTTTGTAAAGTCTAGAAGACTTTTTCTCTTTGTAATACAATGGGGGTGTTTTTGTTGGGCGTATTTGTTTTTTGCCTAACATCGATACACCTAAATTAGGCGTTTTATTTTTTGTAATTGAAAGTATGCCAGAAATTTCTATTAAAGCTGAACCTATTTTACATTTTGGACAATTTGTTCTAACAAATTCATATTTGTTATCGACCATTTCTTTTATTATTTTAATTGCCATTGCCTTTGATTTAAAAAATAAAATCGCTCTTATTCCCGGGAAATTGCAAAGTATTTTTGAGCTAATGTTGGAGCAGTTGCTGGGCTTAATGGATGGTTTACTGGGAGATCGTTCTAAGTCGGAAAAATATTTTCCCGTCGTCGCCACCGTCTTCTTGTTTATCTTGCTGTCTAATTGGTTAGGTCTTTTGCCAGGAGTAGGTTCGCTAATGATTCAGGAGGCTGGTGAGATGGGGGGGGGAATAAAATTTATCCCTCTATTTCGTGCGCCGGGGGCAGATTTAAATTTTACGATTGCTCTGGCGACAATCTCGATGTTGTTTATTCAAGCTTTTGGTATTTTAGCCTTAGGTCTCAAAAAATATGCCAATAAGTTTTTTACCTTAAAAAATCCTATCTATACTTTTGTCGGCCTGCTTGAATTGTTATCGGAGTTTGTTAAAATTATCTCTTTTTCTTTTCGGCTTTTCGGTAATGTTTTTGCTGGAGAAGTTTTGTTGGGCATTGTTGGTTTTTTGGCTCCTTATGCTATTCCGTTACCGTTTTTATTCTTGGAAGTATTTGTGGGTTTTATCCAAGCCTTCATCTTTAGTATGCTAGTATTGGTTTTTATTGCTATGTCGGTGACTGATCATGCTGAACATGAACCCCAATTAAAAATTACTCATTAATGAAATAAATATGAAAAAAATTGATTGGTAATTTTTATAAAATAAGTCGAGATAATTATTAATAAGTTTTTAGATAAAAATTTATGGATGTAAACAGTATTAAATTGATTGCCGTAGCTCTCATTATGGCGATTGGTACGATTGCCCCAGCGATCGCTATTGGTTTGATTGGTTCTAAGGCGACTGAGGCAATTGGTCGTAATCCGGAAGCCACTTCAAAAGTTCAGACTGCCATGATTTTGGCTCTCGCTTTTGCTGAAGCGATTGCTATTTATGCTTTGGTTGTTTCTTTGATTATTAAATTTGTTTAATTTTTATTATGGGGGATCTTTTTGGACAGTTGGGGATTAATTTACCAATGCTGATCGCTCAGGCGGTAAATTTTGTCGTGCTATTAGTGGTTTTAACCCTATTTGTTTATAAACCCCTAATGAAAGCTATTGAGGAGCGAAGAAAAAAAATCGAATTTGGTATTTCGGGAGCAGAATTGGCTGAAGAAAAATTGCGTGAAGCTGAGTCTCTTAAGGAAGAAAAATTGCGTGAAGCTGATATTGTCGCGATGAAGATTGTGGGTGGAGCCGAGGCTAAGGCTAATGCTCGTGGACAAGAAATTGTTTCCTTAGCCATAGAAAAAGGCGAAAATATTTTAAAGGAGGCTGAACAGGTGTCTTTAAGGCGAAGAACTGAAGAATTAGATAATCTTTCTCGCGAGGCCGCTCAAATTGTTAAAGAGGCGATCTCGCAAGCGGTAGCAATTGACCCTCTGGAGGTAGATAAAAAACTGATTACTCAAGCGGTCAATCTAATTAAAGATAAAATTTAGCGGATTTATGAAATATTCTCCATTTATTTATGCCAAAGCCCTGAGTGCGGTAATAGCACAATCTACTGATCTCGAACAGGATTTGATTGTGAATAATTTTAAAGCCTTACTGGCTAAAAATGGGGACTTGGTTTATCTAGATAAGATTACGGAACATTTGGAAAATATTTTGGTGGCTAAAGCTGGTGGGCGGGTGGTTTTGTTGGAAACAGCTAGGGTTTTACCAGAATCTGAGAATTTAAGACTTAAGTCACAGTTTGGGGCTCAGGATGTCTTTCGGCAGAAAATCAATCCTACTTTGGTGGCAGGAGTACGAATCACTATAAATGGCAGTACGGAATTAGATCTTAGTTTATCACGGCGGTTGAATAATATTTTTAAATGATTTTATCTGCCTAAGTTTTGATAAAGATATTAAATGTTAAGAATATATAAATGTCGAAAAATTTTATTGGTAAAAATTTTGGCAGATAAATGTCATACGAAATAATAGAAAAGTTAAAAAAAGAAATTAAGGGGGCTAATACCGAAGATCAATTTCGTGAAGTTGGGATGGTTACAGAGTGGGGTGACGGTATTGCCAAAGTTTCCGGTTTAACCGGGGCTCTTTCCCAAGAACTTTTGTATGTTGAGACGATTGGGGGAGATATTCCGGCTTTAGTTTTTAATCTTGAAGAAAATTTTATTGGAGCCATTATTTTAGCCGATGCGGCCTCGCTTAAAGTGGGAGATCGAGTTAAGAAAACTGGTCAGGTTATGTCTCTTCCCGTTGGCGATGAGATTGTTGGACGCGTGATTGATTCCTTAGGTAATCCTCAAGATGGTAAGGGGGCTTTATATAGTGACCAGAGTAAAACCAAAAATTACCTACTAGAAAAAATTGCTCCATCGGTAGTTATGCGTGAGTCGGTGAGAACCCCTCTTCATACCGGGATCAAGGCAATTGATGCGATGATTCCGATTGGACGAGGACAACGTGAACTGATTATTGGTGATCGTCAGACTGGGAAAACCGCAATTGCTTTGGATACAATTATTAATCAAAAAAATGATCTGGGACGTGAACCCGTTGTTTGTATTTACGTTGCGATCGGTCAAAAAAATTCTAAAGTGGCACAATTTGTTCGAACTTTAGAGAAAAATGATGCCTTAAAATATACCATTATTGTAAATGCCCCGGCTTCTAGTCCGGCTTCTTTACAGTATTTGGCTCCGTTTGCTGGCGTCGCAATTGGTGAGTATTTTATGGATCAAGGTCGGGATGTTTTGATTATTTATGATGATTTATCCAAGCATGCCAATGCGTATCGTCAGCTGTCTCTGCTTTTGCGTCGCCCTCCTGGTCGCGAGGCTTATCCGGGTGATGTCTTTTACCTACATTCTCGCTTACTGGAACGAGCCGCCAAGAGATCAAAAGAGTATGGCGGTGGATCGATTACCGCTTTGCCCATTATTGAGACTCAACTTGGTGATGTTTCAGCTTATATTCCAACCAATGTAATTTCTATTACTGATGGGCAAATTTATTTGGAGTCCAACTTGTTTTTTCAAGGGTTTAGACCGGCCGTAAATGTTGGGTTATCGGTTTCGCGAGTTGGTTCTTCGGCTCAGACTAAAGCCATGAAGAAAGTGGCTAGTCGTTTACGTTTGGAATTAGCCCAGTTTCGTGAACTTCAGGCTTTTGTTCAGTTTGCTTCAGATTTAGACGATTTAACTAAAAGTAAAATTGAACGTGGTCAAATGTTGATGGAAGTCTTGAAACAAATGGACCTTGAACCGATGAGCTTTGAATCTCAAGTTTTGATTCTTTATGTTGCGATTAGTGGCCAGCTTGATGATGTGCCAAAAGAAAAAATTGTTATTTTCGAAAAAGAATTTATTTCTTATGTCGTCAAAATGAACAGTGATATTTTGACCGATATTTCTCGAACCGGTGATCTGTCTTTAGAAAATGAGGAAAAAATTAAAACCGCTCTTGGGGAATTTAAGCGGATGTTTGCTAGTGATAAAAAATAAAATCATAAACTATGGAATCTCTGCAGACAACTAAAACAAGATTAAAGGCAGTAAAAAATGTTGGTCAAATTACCAAAGCGATGGAGGTGGTGGCGGCTACTAAGATGCGACGAGCTCAAGAAACAGCTTTAAATTCTCGTCCTTATTCGTATGAGGCTCTAAGTCTTCTGAGAAGGGTATTGTCTCACTGTGCTAATATTCTGCCAATAACGGGCTTGTTAGTTGAGAGAAAAATAGCTAAGACTTTAGTGGTTATTATTTCTTCTGATCGTGGGTTAGCTGGCTCATTTAATGGTCAAGTGTTTAAGTTGGCTGATCAATTTTTTTCTCATGATCACTTGAGTGATAGACCCGATCACCGTTATCTTGTCTTGGCGGTGGGTAAAAAATCTCTTAATTATGTTGGTCGTAAAAAATATGAGGTAGTGGAATATTTTGATAATGCGTTAGATATCAATACCCCTGAACAACTGGCTGAATTGTCTAAGGTTTTAGTTGATGGCTTTTTACTAAAAAAATGGGATCGGGTGGTAACTATTTCCACGCATTTTTTGACGGCCCTTAAACAGGATCCTCTTGTGCGCCAGGTTTTACCATTGTCAGTAGATAAAATTAAGGAAACTATTGATCAGATCGTGCCAGAGACCGGACGTTACGCTCATGAGAAAAATAATTATTTAGTTGGAAAAGAAAAGGAATCAATTGAATATATTTTAGAGCCTTCTCCGAGCGAAGTGCTTGATAGTTTGTTACCACATTTGGTAGAGATGCAAATTTACCATTTATTCTTGGAAGCTAAGGCGTCAGAACACTCCGCCAGACGAGTGGCAATGAAAACCGCCTCAGACAATGCCATTGAATTGGGTGAGTCTCTAACCATGGAGTATAACAAGGCACGACAAGTTGGTATCACTAGAGAATTAGCGGAGATTACGACGACTATTATGACTTTGGAATAATGAAAAATTTTAATATAAAAAATATGAAAAATAAAATCGGTAAAATTATTCAAGTCATTGGTCCGGTGGTTGACGTTGAATTTAGTGAAGAGCTTGGTTTACCAGAATTAAATAACGCTCTTAGAGTAAAAATTGGAAATGAGGAGCTCGTGTTAGAGGTGGCTAAACATTTGGAGGATGGTAAATTGCGGGCGATTTCTTTAGGTACAACGGATGGTCTATCTCGTGGGATGGAGGTTTTAGATACCGGTGAACCTATTAAGGTTCCAGTTGGACAAGAAGTTTTAGGTAAAATCTTTAATGTTTTGGGTCAGCCTTTGGACCAAAAACATCAAGATGTAAAATTTGAAAAAAATTGGCCTATTCATCGTCCTGCTCCAAAATTGGATGAATTGGCGACCGAGATTGAGGTTTTTGCCACCGGAATTAAGGTTATTGATTTACTCGCCCCATTTATTAAGGGTGGGAAAATTGGGCTTTTTGGTGGGGCGGGAGTTGGTAAAACTGTTCTGTTGATGGAGTTGATTAGAAATGTGGCGGAAGAATCTGGGGGCTTTTCTGTTTTTGCTGGTGTCGGGGAGCGTAGTCGGGAGGGTAATGATTTGTATAACGAGATGATTGAGTCCGGAGTTATTGATAAGACGGCCTTAGTTTTTGGTCAGATGAATGAGGTGCCTGGGGTTCGGTTGAGAGTGGCCTTGTCTGCTTTGACGATGGCGGAATATTTTCGTGATGAAGAAAGAAAAGATACCCTTTTGTTTATTGATAACATCTTTCGTTTTTCCCAGGCTGGTTCTGAGGTTTCTACCTTGTTAGGGCGTGTTCCGTCGGCGGTTGGCTATCAGCCGACCTTGGCTTCGGAAATGGGATTACTTCAGGAAAGAATCACCTCGACAAAAAATGGTTCCGTTACCTCAGTCCAAGCAATTTATGTTCCAGCTGATGATATTACTGATCCAGCTCCCGCTGCCACTTTTGCTCATTTAGATTCGACGATTGTTCTTTCTCGCGCCATTTCGGAAATGGGTATTTATCCGGCCGTTGATCCGTTGGCTTCTTCTTCTACCGCGCTTGATCCTAAGATTGTTGGCCTTCGCCATTATGATGTGGCTCGACAGGTTCAACAAATTCTTCAGCGCTATAAGGAGCTTCAAGATATTATTGCCATCTTGGGAATGGAAGAATTATCAGAAAACGATAAACTCACCGTTAGTCGAGCCCGCAAGATGCAGAAATTTTTATCACAACCTTTCTTTGTGGCAGAAACTTTTACCGGACGAGAAGGGGCCTTTGTTCCACTAGAGAAAACCATTCAAGATTTTGAGGATATTTTAAGGGGAAAATATGATGATAAAGAAGAAGATTTCTTTTATATGAAGGGGAGTTTGCAGGATGTAATTGAATAAAATTTTATGTTGCTAAAAATATACACCCTAAAAGGGATAAAATTTGAAGATCAAATTTTATCATTAAACCTTAAGACTGTGTCCGGTGAGATTACCATTATGGATAATCATCGACCTTTAATTTCGGTCCTAAAAAGTGGTATAATTAAGATCGTCAACAAAGCTAATAAAATACAAGAAATAAAGCTTAGTGGCGGCTTTGTTGAGGTGGGAGCTAAAAATGTAGTTAATATTTTAGCTACCTTATGATAGGATTATTATCATAAAAATGCCATTCTTTGGGAGTAATCTTAAAGAAAATGGCGAGAGATATCTTTATTAGTTATTTTAGATTTAAATTTATGGATCAGAAAATAAAAAATTATCTTGGGTACGTATCTATTGTAGTTATTGTTATTTTTGCTTACTCAGCTTTTGTTTATACCAGTGCTTATTCTAAGATGATCCAACCAGGATCTTACCGGACTTTTGCGGTGACTGGTGAGGGTAAAGCAACTGCGAAAAATGATATTGCGCAATTTTCTTATAGTGTGTTGATTCAAGGGGGGAAAGATATTGCTCAAATTAAGAAGCAGAGCGATGATTTAACTGCAAAAATCCAAGGAGTTCTAAAGACTCAGGGAGTAGAGGCTAAGGATGTAGAAACGATCGCTTATAATCTAGAACCTCGCTATCAATATTTTTCTTGTCCGGCTAGCTCGGTTGGTAATAGTGTTCCTTGTCGTCCATCAGAAATTATTGGTTACACCTTATCACAGACCGATTCGGTTAAGATTCGTGACTTAGCTAAAGTTGATAAGATTTTGTCGGGAGTGGTTGCCGCCGGAGCAAACAATGTCTCACAATTAAACTTTACTGTCGATGACGCTACTTCTTTGACAACAGAAGCCAAATCTTTAGCGATTAAAAAAGCTTTAGCTCAGGCGGAGGTCATTGCGAAAGCCGGTGGGTTTAAGGTGGGGAGGATAATCTCAATTGATGAAAATAATAATTTTGCTCCTAAGGCCTATGACAGCCGAATGGAATTTGGTGGGGCGATGATGGCGACAGCCCCGGTTTCCGTTAGTAGTCTGAATGCTGGATCTAATGAAGTTTCTTCAGTTGTGACAGTGAGATTTGAGATAGAGTAACTCTGATCTATAATTTAATTTATAAAAAGCAAAAATAAACAATTTTTGCTTTTTATTTTGATTATTGGCATAATTAGCTCATGTTAAAAAAATATCTTACTACTAAATTAATTATTGTTTGGTCTACCGTTATAATCATCTTGGGTGGGAGCATTTTTTGGTTTACCCGTCCTGATCAGGCTAGTGATACGGTGAAGGTCGTTAAGGGTACTATTACTCAAGAGGTTGTTATTACCGGCAAAACAGAATCTTCGGAAAATATTGAAATGTCTTTTGACCGAGCTGGGCGAGTCTCATCAGCTCCAGTCAAGGTCGGAGATCGGGTTACGATTGGACAGACGTTAGCCTCTTTGGATTCTGGTGACTTGTATGCTCAATTAGAACAAGCTTTGGCTAATGTTAAGGCGAAAGAAGCTAAGCTGTCGGAATTAAGAAAAAGTACTTTATCTGGTAATCAAAATACCCCCAGCTCTGAGCTGTTAGGAGCAGAGAATGATTTACGAAATGCACGGACTGCCCTCGTTCAATCTTTGACCGATGCTTACACTAAAAATGATGATGCCGTTCGTAATTTAACTGATATCTTTTTCGATAATCCTCGAACGACCAATGCTTATTATAATTTAGATGGTGTGACTAGCGATGAACTCATTGACCTATCTTTTTCTCGTCGTGATTTAGAAGAACGGCTGGTGGCTTGGAATGCAAGAATTAGCGTTTTGTCTGCCACCTCTGATTTGGAAAAGGAATATAATTTAGATTTGGCCAATTTAGTAAAAACTCGTGTTTATCTAGATAAAATTTCTCAAGCGATTAATGCCCAGACTCCGGATTCTGATATTACAGCCAGTGTTTTAAGTGGTTATCGGTCAAATGTTTCTTCGGCTCGGGCGCAAATAAATTTGGCTGTTTCCAATTTGCAGGCCGCGAGACAGGCGGTTTTGGTGGCTCAAAATAAATTAGATTTGACAGTCTCTACTCCTGAAGAATTGTCGATCGGAGAATCTGAAGTTGAGCAAGCCCAAGCTCAAGTTTCTCAAATTAAGGCTCAAATTTCTAAAAACATGATTATTGCGCCAATTAGCGGTTTGGTGACTCGCCAGGACGCGAAAGTTGGGGAAACCGCTACGCCAGGAGTGAATGTGGTTACGGTGATGTCTGATGGTTCATTTGAGATTACGGCTAATGTGCCAGAAGTGGATGTTGGTAAATTAGCTTTAGGAAATAAAGTTACTATTACTCTTGATGCTTATGCGGGTGAAGTCTGGGATGGTAGTGTAACCTATATTGAGCCAGCCGAAACAGTGGTTGATGGGGTGGTGAATTATAAAATTAAAGTTGGTTTTGGTAAAAATGACACCCGTTTGAAGAGTGGGTTAACAGCTAATTTGACTATTGAAACGGTTAGAAAAGATAATGTGTTAATTTTGCCCCAATATTCTATTATTGAAAATGATAAAGGCTCATTTGTGGAAAAAAATATTGGCAATAACAAAACTGAACAAGTGGCAGTAAAAATCGGAATTCGTAGCCAAGATGGCCGAGTAGAAATTTTATCGGGAGTAGCGGAAGGAGATGAGGTTCTAAACGTTGGCCTTAAAAAATAGTCTGGTGTTGAATTAAAAAATGATAGAAGTCAAAGACCTAAAGAAGGTTTATGGTGATGATGGTACTCTTACCCCGGCTTTGACGGGAGTTTCCTTTTCGATAAAAAAGGGGGAATTTGTTGCAATTATGGGTCCGTCGGGCTCTGGTAAATCTACTCTAATGCATATCTTAAGCTTCTTGGATCGTCCAACAGGAGGCAGTTTTTCTTTTTTAGGACATCGGATGGATGATTTGTCTGACAGGGATTTGGCCCGTATCCGTAATGAGAATATGGGTTTTGTTTTTCAGGCTTTTAATTTATTGCCTTCTTCGTCTGTTTATGAAAATGTTGAGTTGCCACTTATCTACTCTAAAGTCTTACCGGTTAATCGGCGGGCGATGGTGGAGGAAGCGGTGATGGCGGTGGGTTTGAAGGAAAAAATAAACATGGAAGCGGGCAAATTGTCTGGAGGTCAAAAACAGCGAGTGGCGATTGCTCGGGCCTTGGTAAATAATCCCGATATTATTTTTGCTGATGAGCCAACCGGCAATCTTGACTCTGCTTCTGGGGCCCAAGTGATGGAGATATTCAAAAAATTAAATGAGTCTGGTCGAACGGTAATTTTGGTCACCCACGAAACTTATACTGCTCAATTTGCTAATCGACTAATAAAACTGCGTGATGGACAAATTGAAAGTGACGAAGTTGTTACTGCTAGACGCAATAGTAAGGAACAATTTTTTAAATAATAACCATGAGACTAAAAGACTCAATTAAAACAGCTGTCGCCGGGTTAAGACACTCAAAAATGAGATCAGCGTTGACGATGCTGGGAATAATTATTGGAATTGCTTCTGTTATTCTTTTGATGTCTATTGGTCAGTCGGCTCAAGATTTTATTTTAAACCAAGTCAAAGGGGTTGGTTCCAATCTAATCTTTGTGATTCCTGGCGGTTCAGGTGGTTCGCGGACAGCTGCTCCAGCTAGTACTTTGGGAGTGGTGATAAAAACCCTGACGGCTTCTGATATTTATTCTATTAAACAAGAGGCCTCAGTGGAGATGGTGACTCCAGAGGTTCGTGGGGTGGCTAAGGCGGGAACGGATATTAATGATAAAAATGTTACTTACGAAGGGGTAGCTGATAATTTTTTTGTTATTCGTAATCTAGTACCGGTTAATGGTTATGCTTTTACTAAGGCCGATGTCGACTCATCAAATCGGGTAGCCGTAATTGGTTCAAAGATTGCAGAGGATCTCTTTGGTGATCGAAATCCAGTTGGTAAATTGTTTAAGTTAAAGGATATAAATTTTCGAGTTGTTGGGGTTTTGGGTAAAGAGGGGGTTGGGCCAATGGGTGTTGATCAAGATGACTCTATTTATGTGCCCGTAACAGTAGCCCAAAAGATCATGTTAGGGATTAATTATTACAATATGATTGTGATCCAAACTAAAGATAATTACGATGTCGATTTTGCGAAAAATCGGATTGAAACTATTTTACGGCAAAATCATAAAATTATCGATCCCGCTAAAGATGATTTTACGATTAGAACCCAACAAGATGCTCTGTCCTTGTTGGGTAATATTACTACTATTTTAACTATTTTTCTGACGGCTATTGCTTCGATTTCATTAGTGGTGGGGGGAATAGGGATTATGAATATTATGCTCGTCTCGGTTATCGAGCGGACAAAAGAAATCGGTCTACGTAAAGCAATTGGCGCCTCGAATCGTGATATCATGGAGCAGTTTTTGATTGAGTCTGTTATTCTAACTTTTTTTGGGGGAGTCATTGGAATAATTATTGGAGCTACTTTGACTGGTTTGACTTATCTAATTATGATAAAATTTACCACGATCGCTTGGTCTTTTGCTTTACCTTGGTCGGCTATTTTACTGGCGGTATCGGTCTCTACTCTAACTGGTGTCATTTTTGGTATCTATCCAGCCCGAAAGGCGGCAATTAAGAATCCTATTGATTCGTTGCGATATGAATAGAAGTTGCTCGCCTCGCCAGTTGCGATGGACTAAAAAGTTTTAAAATATAAATAATCATGCTTTATACTACCGCCGGTTTAATCAAATATCTTAGTCATTTCTCCTATCTCGGTATTATTGGATATTTTGGTTCTTTTGGTTATTTTTTTCCTATTCCAGATGAGGGGGTTTTTATCGTCTTCGGTTATTTGTCGGGTTTAGGTAAATTCAACTTTTGGCTAGTGTATTTTTCTGCCGTTTTGGGTATTTTGATTGGTGATAATATTTTTTACTGGTTAAGTGTTAAAGAGAGCCATCATTTTCTTAAATTTAAGAAAAAAATAAAAGAAGATGTTTTTCTTAGATATGAAAAGTTAATGGAGCAAAATATTGGCAAGACTCTGATTTTACTTCGTCTTTTTATTGGTTTTCGTTTTTTGGGACCGGTGATTGCCGGCTCTCTAAAAATCAAATGGAGAAAATTTTTACTTTATGAACTCCTGATTACGGGTATTTATACTGGGTTTTTTATGTATATTGGGTTCTTTTTCCGAAACAGACTCCATCAAGTTTTGGCATTTATTGAGCGTTTTCACGGCTTCTTACTTTACGCTATCTCTTTAGTTATTATCGTCTTATTATTGAGGGTTATTTTGAGGAAAAACCCCTAGAATAGCTATATTATTTGGGCTTATTTGTCTAAAATTGTAAGTTGTGTTAAAGTAGTGAGTATTGGCGTCTAGTTTCAAATAGACAACCTTCGTGATGACGAGGGCTATTTAATTTTTTGGATTATTATTAAGTTTTAACTAAAGAGGATTATTTATGTATAAGAAAAAGACTAAAATTGTTGCTACGATTGGCCCCGCGACAGAAAGTGAGGCTGTTTTAACTAAATTATTTCAGGCGGGGGTAAATGTGACCCGTTTAAATTTTTCTCACGGTGATTTTGCCGAACATCAAGCTCGAGTTGATCGAACAAGAAAAATTTCTAAAAAATTAAAAGTACCAGTTGCTATCTTGCAAGATTTATCTGGTCCCAAAATTAGAATTGGTGAATTTTATCAAGAAAGAGTAACTTTGAAGGTCGGAGAAAAATTTGTTTTAACTACCGATAAGGTGGTTGGCGATGAACACAAAGCTTATGTAAATTATGAAAAGTTACCGCAAGAAGTAAAACCTGGCGGCATTATTTTCCTCGATGATGGAAAGAAAAAGCTTGTTGTAAAATCAATTAAGGGTAATGACATTAATTGTGAAATTTTAGTTGGGGGAGAAACTAAGGGGCGACGGGGGGTAAATGTCCCCGGAGCTTATTTATCAATTAGTTCACTAACTGATAAAGATAAGTCTGATATTCTGTTTGGGGTTAAAAACAATGTTGACTTTATGGCGATCTCTTTTGTTCGTCGTGCTTCTGATATTTTAGATTTGCGAAAAATCTTAGATAAGCACAAGTCAAAAATTAGTATCATTGCTAAAATTGAAACAGAGGAGGCTTTGGAAAATTTAGATGAAATTATCTCAGCCGCCGATGGGGTTATGGTGGCGCGTGGAGATTTAGCCATTGAAGTTCCCGCTGAGGAGGTTCCGGTGGCCCAAAAGAGGATTATTGAAAAATGCAATAAATTGGGCAAGCCAGTTATTACGGCCACTCAAATGTTGGAATCGATGATTAATTCACCAGTTCCTACTCGAGCGGAGGTTAATGATGTTGCTAATGCTATTTATGATGGGACCGACGCTGTTATGTTGTCAGAAGAAACCACTTTAGGTAAATTTCCAATTGAGGCGATTGAGGTTATGGCCCGAGTTGCGGTGAGGGTTGAACGGGAGCTAAATCATCGAGCTGTGTTGCAGAATTCTTATTTGACCCCAAAGACGATCACTGATTCTTTTAGTTCGGCCGCAGTGGCTCGCTCTCATGAAATAGGGGCGTCGGCGATCGTTGCTTTGTCTAAGAGTGGTTTTACTGCTCGAATGGTTTCTCGCTATCGACCTCATAAACCTGTCGTTGTCTTAACCCCAGAAGAAAAAACATATAATCAGCTTGCTCTTAGTTACGGCTGTTACCCAATTCTTTGTAGTGAGTTTACTTCACTCTCCCGGGTGGCGGTAAAAGCCAAGGATATAATGTTAAACCATGGTTTAGCTAAAAAGGGCGATTTGGTGGTAATTATTGCTGGTATTCCTTTTGGTGAGTCTGGTACTACGAATATGATTATGGCCGAAAAGGTTTAGTTTTTGGATGATCGTTTGAAGAGTAGTATAATATAGTTATGTATGTAAAAGTGACTGCTTTACCGGGGTCCAAAAAAGAAAAAATAACCCAGATAAAAAAAGATCACTTTAAGATTGAGGTAAAAGAAAAGGCGGAAAGGAACGCTGCCAATCGTCGTATTTTGGCTGTCCTTTCGGCCTTTTTGCGTGTCCCAGAAAATTCACTGAGAATTGTTACTGGACATCGTGGGCAGAGCAAGATTATCAACGTCAGTGATTAAGTTTTCTGTACTTAATCATCTCTAGATGGTGTATTATTAGAGTAATGATATTGGTTGAGAGTATTGTTATTAAATCAATAGATTGGTCAGATATTTTTAATAGCTAATTCATAAATAATATTATGAACATCAATATTAAAGCGACGGGAATGGAATTGACTGGGGCTCTTCATGATTATGTCTTTGAAAAAGTAGGTAGTCTGGAAAGGTTTTTGTCTCACGACAGGGATTCTGTTGTTTTTACTGTTGAGATTGGAAAAACAACTCAACACCATAAATTGGGTGATTTTTTCCGGGCTGAGATAAATTTAAATTTACCAGGACAGTCTTTGCGAGTAGAGGCCGAAGAGAGTGACTTATATTCAGCTATCGATGTGGCTAAAGATAATTTGGCGGAGGCTATAAAGACTATGAACAAAAAGAAAAATACTCTATTGAAAAGAGGTGGTCGTTTGTTAAAGGGTATCTTGCGCGGTTTTCGCCGGAGTTAATATTGTCCATTTTGTAGTTTGGGAGGAGTATTATATAATTCATAAATTACTAATTTAAGTTTGTGTTAATTTTATGAATGAGCAAAATAATAGTATTTGGCCAGTGGTTATCTTGTTTTTGATAATTGTGGTAGCCATTATGGCTGGTATTTATTTTTATCCCAAAGAGAACAAAATAGTCTCTGATTCTTTTGGAGTGTCTAATTCATTATTTACACCAACCGATAAAGCTGTTAATAATAATCAAGTCATGAGTACTACTACCGAAAAAGTTTTGATTACGATGAAGACAAATCAGGGAGATATTATTTTAGAATTGTACCCTGATAAGGCTCCTAACACCGTCGCTAATTTTGTTAAATTAGCCAAGTCTGATTTTTATAATGGTATTTTGTTTCATCGGGTAATTAAAGGTTTTATGATTCAAGGAGGGGATCCATTGTCCAAGAATAAAGACTGGAGTCTTCATGGGACGGGTGGACCGGGTTATAAATTTGACGATGAGCAAAATGACCTTAGATTAGAAAGAGGAGTGATTGCAATGGCTAATTCTGGGCCCAACACCAATGGTTCGCAATTTTTTATTATGACAGCCAAAGAGCCAATGCAGCTACAGGGTTACTATACGGCTTTTGGTCGGGTAGCGGGAGGAATGGAAGTAGTGGATAAAATTGAAGGCACCCCAGTTAATGAACGGGACCATCCACTCTCAGATATGGTTATAAATTCTGTTGAAGTTAAGTAGAGGAAAGAAGGTAGAATTAAGAATAAAGAATATAGAAAAGGGGAACCAATAAAAAACATCTCGCCGTTGGCGAGATGTTTTTTATTGGTTAATTTATAACTTTTAATTTGAAATTTATAATTATTTTAGGTATCCCTTTTTAAAACTTTCCCATTCCATTTCCTTTTTCCCTTCGGGAATAACCCGATCGATTACTAGTTCGCCATTTTCTAGGTGGGCTTGTTTTATTACTACTCGGAAATCCTGCCCATTTCTTTTAATAAAGAAATAGGTTCCTGGCCAAGGTGTTAGGGCTCTAATTTTACGAAAATTAAGATCTGCCTGATCGTCAAAATTGATCAATCCATCTTCTTTGGATATTTTTTTGGTAAAAGTTGCTTTGTTGTGATCTTGTTCTCCTGGTTTTATTTTGCCAGTTAGCCAAGATGGTAAATAATCTAGTAATAAATTAGCTCCTTCTAGAGCTAATTTATCTCGAAGTTCTTCATAGAAAGGAGACCAATTTTCTAGGGAAATTTCTTTTTGGGCTAATATCGGACCGTGATCCATTTGAGCGTCCAAGATAATTATGGTTACCCCAGTTTTTTTGTCACCAGCTAAAATAGCGCTTTCTAGTGGTGTTGCTCCACGATAATTCGGTAAAAGAGATGGATGAATGTTTAAGGTGCCTTTGGTGGGGAGTTCTAATATTGCTTGGGGAATTATTTTTCCATAAGAGGCCACTAAAGAAAATTCCAAATTAGAAAGGTTAAAGGTCAAATGAGCACTCAAGTCAAAATTCTTTAATGAGGCAGGCTGGACTAAAGGGATATTATTTTCTTCGGCCCAAAGTTTGGCTGGTGGTGGAGTGAGAATTAGTTTTCTTCCTTTTGGTTGATCAGGAACGGTTACTATTAGTGACGGATAAAAACCCTGTTTTTTTAGAGTGTCCAAAACTTTGACAGAGAATTCATCGGTGCCAAAGAAAACAAATTTACTGTTTTCTAACATTATTTTGTCTGTTTATCTGGCTCGATCCTTACTAAATGACTGGCTTTATCAATAAACAGAACGCCATTTAGATGATCTGTCTCATGTTGAAAAACTTGAGCTAAAAGACCGGAACCTTGTCTGGCGAATTTGTGACCCTTTTCATTGTAAGCTTCCACCATCGCTTTGTCGGCTCTTTTTGTTTTGCCGTAAATCCAGCGCACAGATAGACAGCCCTCTTCCATCGCCACCTTATTTTTTGATAATTTTTTTATAACCGGATTAATGAAAACTTGATTCGTTTGGGGTTTGCCCAACTTTTTCGGTAAAATTTTTCCTGAGACAATAAAAATTCGCCAAGATTCCCCAATTTGTGGGGCGGCAATTGCTACTCCGTCATCTTCGGCGTCTAGAGCGCGGTTCATGTTTTCAATAATTTTTTTCAAATGAGAACTACCGATTTCAGAAATCGGGTAATCTTTGGCGGTCTGACGGAGAACCTTGTTTCCTTCTTGGATAATTTCAGTCATGTTTTTATTAGCATAACACAAAAAACACCACCATTGCAAGGTCTAAAGAATGCTTTCTGGCTCAATATCAACGATAAATTCTGGGCCCAATTCTTTTATTTTTGTCAGTAATCTATTGTCTACCCAGTTAGCGGCAGGGATCTTTATTAGAGCATGCATTCGGTATTTACCCTTAATTTCGGAAATAAAGGCGGGAAAAATAATTGGGTTGTAGTCAACAAGAAGACTCTCTAATTTAGCCATTTCTTCGGTTACTTGGGCTGGTTGTCCTTCTCGTGATATTTTTATTAAAACCTTAAATGGCGGGTAGCCGAATTTCATTCTTTCTTCAATTTCCTCGCGATAAAAATCAATCAAATTTCCTTCGGTGGTATAGCGGAACACTTTTTCTTCAGGATTACGTGTTTGGATGATGAAATTTTTATTTGCATATTGTCTTAAGTGCAGTAGGGTGTTGAGTATTTTCTCACTAATTTTAAAGTCGGGAAGGGAAAAAATTCCGTCGATGGCGGCTACAACCACATTAGGAACTTTTTCATTAAGGTATGGTAAGAGTAAATCTGTTCCTAATAATAGGGCACTTCCTTTTGTCTCATAGAATTTTCTAATTAACTCCTGACGTTTGTTAGGTTTGGTATTATCCGCCTCTATTTTAAAGGTTGGTATTTCTGGTAGAAGTTTATTTATTTCTTCTTCAATTTTATCTAAGCCAATTCCTAAGAAGGATAGCCTCCAACTTTCACAGTTTGGGCATTTGTCGCTCACTTCTTGGTATTCACCACATTTGTGACATAAGTAAATATATTTTTTCTGGGCATTATTTTTGTGTAAAACTAAGGGGCTTTTGCATTGCCGACAGTGAACAATCTGCCCGCAATCATTACAGATTGTTGATTGAGTAAGTCCTTTTCTGCCACTATAAATAATTATTTTTTCTCGGTTTTTTATCGCCTCAGTTATTTGCTCACGCAGATCGTCTCCTATTGCATAAATATTTTTGTCACCCGTATCGTGGTTACGACTGTCTAAAACCATTTGGGTGGCTCCCGAAACGGAACGATATTTTTGACTTCCCAAGTGAGCATAATCGCCTCGCTCGGCTTTAAAAACTGTTTCCGCTCGTAGAATTAAATCGCCTAAAATTAGTTTTGCATCTAGGGCCTCGGCTAGATATTCAGCCATTTTACGGTAATCGATCAATGGTCTGGTTATGTTTTTATAACTACTATGACTTTCTTTTTCAATAATAATAGTTTTAATATCCTGTCTGGGAAGAGAAAGAAAATTACCGGTGGTAATAATTAGCAAAGGATGTTCTTCGGTGGTGGCTTTGTGCCAGTTTGCCAAAAGAGATTTTTTGGAAAGTTCGGTGTGTAGGGGGATTGTATAATCTGATATGCCTGCGCCAAAAGCTTGAGAAAATTTTGTGGCCTCTAGTGTGTTAGGCAGACAAATTAACACTGAATGCTTTTTAGCAAAAGATTCTCTGATCCAGCTTTTGTGGTAAGACAGCCTCTCTTCGTCATCATCTTGTAAAATAAATTTATTCTGTTTTACGGGTCGGTTAGGGTCTTGATTGTCTACAGCGTCTTCTATCTGCGTATTTTTTTTATGGGCGGTCAAATTTTCAATAATTATTTGGGGTAGGGTGGCTTTAATCGTCTGTCCAAGAGTGGTAGCAAAGTAATCAGCTGTTTTCTGGCTTGCTGTTAAGAAGGCTGGCAAAAACAGATTATCTGTTTTTATTTTGATAATTTTTTTTAATGAAAAATCGGAAGATTTTATTTCAGATTTTTTTGTGGAGGCGTCTTGTGTGTCTAAAACTAAAGCATCGACGACTCTGTTTTTGACCGGGATAGAAACAATCGCTCCCGCGGAAATTTCTAGGGTGCTAAAATAAGTCAATTCCTCTTTGAAAATACCCTTATTGATGGGGGTGACTGTTACGATTTTCATGTCTCTTCCAGTATACAAAATCTTTAGTATTTATCCACATTTTTCTCCTAGGGAAACGGGGGCGGTTCCTGGTGTTTTGTAGTATAATTAAGGTTAAATTCGGTATGTCTTTATTCCCATCACAATCACCACCCAGAGGGTGGGATGCAGAAACTATTTCCGTTCCCAGTAAAAAAAATCAGCTAACTGATATTGGGGCTTATTTTTCAGCAACTGTTTTTTTGCTGGCCGTTTTTTTTACTGCCCAAGCTTTTTCTTTTGATTACTTTCACGAAAAAATTGAAAAAGTGTCACTTTCTGTTTCTCGTGGCAAGGAAATTGTTTTAGACCAAACCACTCGGAATATCTTTCCGGGAGTTATTTTGGGTCTCGAAGAAACGAGCTCTCTACTGCTTTCTGGAGCGAGCGAGGGACTTAAATTGTCTCAAGCTAATTTGCTTCTGTGTCAAAATACAATCAAGAATTTTTTGGGACAGGCCTTCACGAGTTCTAAGGTTGCTGTTCTCGATAATCTTCTGTTGGCTAATAAAAAAATAACCACGGTCACCGCCTCAGCTATTGCGACAGGTAATGAGACGCTAGCTTCTGTTAAATCAGAATCTATTGCCAGTTCCTCTTTTTTGAATTGGTTATATCAAACAAGTTTTATTACCGCGATTTTTTCTTTTTACAATAGCCAAGTGCTTCCGATTAGAGATTTATTTAATCAGGGTATTGTTTCTATGATAAATTTCAAAGACTCCTTGGTTGATAGTGCCTCTTTGTCTTGGCATAAATTTTTTAGTCAGATATCTGGTGTTGGTGGCGCTGGTGATGTATCTGATTTATCGGCTCGTGAACAGTTGAAACAGGAAATTTTACAGGAGTTACGGGGTGGAGATACTGCCACAATTAAACCAGGCAATGTCGACTCTCTTTATACTGATTCTGGTATTGTTCTTTTGAAGCAAACAGGCTCGACTACAATCGATTTAAATAATGTGAAAAAGATGCAAGACTCTTTCTCAGACCGAATATTGGTAAACTTTGACCAGGTGGGTGAGACTGGGGTTATTCAGCCGATTTTCCGTGACCGTGTTGGTGAAAAATACTTTTTTGTTATTACTCCGGTTAAAAAATAATTATGTTTATAAGCCACAATAAAAAAACAATACTGACTGGTTTATTTATTTTTGTTGTTTTTTTTGTTGGGTTTAGTCCACGGATTGCCGAAGCTCAGTACGATCAAGTTAAAGAAGCTTTCGTTTTGTCACCGACCAAACATGAAGTGAGGTTGGGGGCAGGAGAGAGTGTTATTAGGAATATTTATATTACTAATAAACTTGGTCGTGATGCTGATTTTGTGATAAACATTGAGGATATTTCTGGTTCTAATGTGGATGGTGAAATAATTAAATATTACGGACAAGGTTTAGGTCCTTATTCTATTCGTAATTATATTATTGTTGAAAATGACCACATTAGGGTGGCCAATGGAGAGACAAAAGTGGTTCCGATGCTTATTTCTCTGCCTGCCAAGGTTAAACCTGGAGGTTTGTATGGTGGAGTTTTTGTCTCGGTGGCCAAAACTAGTACAAACAAAGGCCCCAATATTTCTTCGCGTGCCGGATCCTTGATTTTTTTACGGGTCAAGGGAAATGTTGAAGAAAAAGGGGAGGTAACTGATTTTAGCCTCTCTTCTGGTCGTAAAGTTGTGTGGACTCGTTCGCCAGTTGATTTTCGAGTTTCTTTTGAGAATAAGGGTAATATTTATTTAAATCCTTATGGGGTAATTGAAATTAAAAATTGGCGCGGGCAAATTGTCGATCGTTTGCCAATTGAACCCTGGTTTGTTTTTTCAGATTCTATTAGAACCAGATTAGTTAATTGGAATCACTTGCCTCTGTTTGGCTATTTTACGGCTAGCCTTGTTTTGAATCACGGTTATACTACGGCTCATGCCACGACTATCGATCTTAAGTTTCTAGTTATTCCCTTGCCGTTAATTCTTGGGCTGTTAGTTTTTGCTGGGATTTCTTTTGTTGTTTATAAAACTATCCGCAAAATTAAAAAATGGCAAATTTAAATTGGTTTAAAATTTTAATCATCTGTGTTTTTTTTGGCGCCACTTCTTCGCTTGTCCAAAGCTATGTCGCTAGTAGTTCCAATTATATTTTACAGAGCGATAGTGTAAATTTTGGCGGCGGTTATGCTACTTCCACTAGTTATAAAATACAAGACACCTTAGGGGAGATTGGTTCTGGTATTTACTCCAGCACAACTATGATTATGAATGGTGGATACCAGGCGATGCCCTTGGATATTTATTTAGCAATTACTTCTCCCGCTAATCCAACAATGTCAGCTGCGATTAGTGGAGTAAGTGGGGGAACTTCAAATGGGTCATCGACTTGGCAGGTTCAAACTGATAATCCGGCTGGTTATGAGTTATCTGTCAAAGCCGATACCTCACCTGCCCTAACTTCTGGAGCCAATTCTTTTGCTGATTATACTCCAAGTTTTAGTTCCCCTGATTATTCTTGGAATACTCCAGCGACGGAATCTCGGTTTGGTTTTTCGCCAGAAGGAGATGATATTCTTGATAAGTTTTTAGATAATGGAGTCAGTTGCAATGTTGGGGTGTTAGACACGGCTGATGCATGTTGGACTGGTTTTTCGACAACTAATCAGGTGATTTCCCGCAGTACTTCCCCTAATTATCCCACTGGAGGATCTACTACGATCAAATTTAAGGCACAAGTTGGATCTAGTAAAACTCAGCAGAGTGGTACCTATAGTGCCAACATTACCGTTACGGCGGTAACTCTTTAATAAAAAATTGTGAACTTATTTAAGACAAAACATAATATTCATAAAGTTCTTGTTTTTTTAGGGGTAATTATTTTTCCTGTTTTAGTTTTTTCTAGTGGACAGTTTCCTTCCACTTTATCTGACGGAGTTCAAGTTGATGTTAGTGTTACTTGTCCAAACAATATTTGTTCTTCTTCGGTTGGTGGTTGTACTGATCCATTAGCAAACAATTATAATTCTTCGGCTACTTTTGATGATGGAAGTTGCTCTTATTCTAGTAGCGGCGGAGGAGAAACCCCCGTGTCTGGTTGTATGGATCCATTGGCAACTAACTATAATGCCAATGCTACTGTTAGTAATAATAGTTGTCAGTATCAGTCCAATATTCCTAATGTTACAAATTTTACGGCACAAAAAAATGGTTCCGGGGCGCGTCTAACTTGGTCCCTTCCTAATTTTGCACAATTTTCTTCGGTAATTATTGTTAAGTCGGCGGGTAGAATTCCGACCGGGCCAACTGATGGTGAGGTTATTTATACTGGTGCCGGTCAATCTGTAAATGATAATTCTATTACGGCTGGTACTACCTATTACTATTTGGCGGTGGTGAAAAGTGTGAACGGATTGTATTCTTCTGGGGCCCTAACTAGTTATAAAGATGATCAATCAACGGTTGTCGAACCTCCACCTGGTAATCCAGATGTTCCCTGTATCGTTAACTGTGAGCCAAATAACAATAATCCCGATAATCCTGGTGGTGGCGGCGGTGGTGGTTCCGATGTCCTAATCGGCAGTGGGCCGGTTTCGCCGTTTGAAAATCTTCCTGTGGCAGGATCACCCACGGTCACTATCTCTTCCTCCACAGCTCCAGCAATTTTATTTGTTTTCAAACAGGCCGGAGAAAAGACCAAACCATTTTTTGAGAATAGTTATCTAAAAATAAAAGGGAATAAACCATTCACTATTTCTGTTGATTATTACAAAATGCCGGAAGTTTTAAAAACAATCGGGGTAACTTTGTATAGTATTAAAAATCCTAATCAAAGCTTTTCCTTTTTGATGAAGATAAATGCCACCAAGACCGCTTATGAGGCTACTGTTGGGGCGATGCCAGAAGATGGGGAATATGGAGTATCTATTTATTTGATAAATTACCAAGATCAGACGATTAAAAAATACACTGGACAATTAGCGATTGTTGGGAGTCTGGGGCTCTTGGGGGTAGGGGCAGAAAAATTTGTTAAACAAATTGCTGGACCAGTGGCGGTTACTGGGGGAGTCACAGCGGGAATATTTCAGTTACTTTTTGCGTCTGGCAATGTGGCTTCTTTTTCTGATATTTACCTCTTGTTGTTACGTCAGATGGGGGCATTGTTTGGGCTACTTGGTTTAAAGAAGAAGAATAAGCCCTGGGGGACAGTTTATGATTCTGTTACCAAGAGGCCAATTGATCCCGCTTATGTTACTGTTTTGGCTAATCAAGAAGAAATTGCTACGGCGATTACTGATATCGACGGTCGTTATGGTTTCTCTCTTCTTGATGGTGAGTACTCTTTGAAGGCCAACAAGACACATTATCAATTTCCCTCCAGTCGCCTTTATGGTCAGACACATGATGAAATGTACGATAATTTGTATTTTGGCGCACCTTTTCATGTTTTAGCTGGCGAAGTTGTTAATAAGAGTATTCCCTTAGACCCCTTAGATTTTGATTGGAATGAGTTTGTTAAAAGTAAAGGTAATTATTTTAAATTACACACGACTAGAGAACTCTTTAGATCAAGAATTATTAAATGGGTCTATCGAGCTGGTTTCCTAATGTCGCTTTTCTACTTAATTTTTTATCCTAGTATTTTGAATATTTTAGTCCCGGTGATCTATTTGGCTATTACGGTTGGGGGTCATTACTGGAAACAAAAACATAAAGTGGTGACAATTAAAAATCAAAATGGTGAACCGATTTCTTTTGCGATTGTGAAAATTTATTACGCCGATCTTGATCAAGAAATAAAAAAGGTTGTTGCTGATATGGTAGGGCGGTTTTATTTATTGGTAAGACCTGGTGTTTACTATTTAACTATTGACCATAAACAGCCCGATGGTAGTTATGCCCGGATTTATAAATCTCCGGTCACCGATTTAAAGAAGGGGGTTTGGACCGCCGACATTGTTATTTAATTTATATTTTTTATCTTTACTCAAACCGTGTTTGGGATGGTTTTGTTTACAGTTGTCTTCTGTTGTGGTGGTAATTATAAAATATTGAAAGATCTCGGTTCTGTCAGTACAATATAAAGCAAATACCTTATATTAAGGCGTTATCATTTTCTAATCACCTAAAAATGGATAAAAAAGATAGTTTTCGGGTTCGTGGTTTGGCGGGAAAAAAGACTTTAGTGGGGGAAATTGCTATTAAGGGTGCCAAAAATGCTATTTTAAAGGTTTTGGCTGCCTCGATTCTTTTTAAAGATGAAGTGACGGTAACCAATGTTCCCGATATTGAAGACGTCAAAAGAGCCTTTGAGGTTTTGACTGAATTGGGGGCCAAGGTGTCAAAAATAAAAACTGACACTTTTAAAATTGATACTTCAGGAATAAATCGGACTAATATTTCGGTTGATATTTCTAAAAGAATGAGATCCTCAATTGTTTTTACTGGCCCCTTGTTGGCCCGTTTTGGTAAAGTTTCTTTTCCTTATCCTGGTGGTTGTGTTATCGGCAAAAGACCAATTGATGTTTTTTTAACCGGCTTTGAAAAATTGGGGGCTGAAATTAAGCTTGTTAATGATATTTATCATCTTAAGACAAAGAGTAAGAAACTTCAGGGTACCAATAATTTTTTCCGTTTACAAAGTCCAACTGGGACTGAGACGATGATTATGTCGGCGGTTTTAGCCGAGGGGAAAACTGTGCTAAAAAACTGTGCTTTGGAGCCGGAAATCGCGAGCCTTGGTAATTTTTTAAATGAATGTGGGGCCAAAATTTCTGGTCTTGGTACTTCTACTATTACAATTATTGGTGGAGGCCTCTTGCGTGGTAAGGGTAAAATTTACCGAACAATTCCTGATCGAATTGAAGCCGGTAGTTTTGTTATTTTAGGAGCTTTGTGCGCTAAGGATCTGACGGTAAAAAATTGTATTCCAGAACATATTGAGTCTTTGACTAATGCTTTACAGTCGGCCGGAGTAAATATTGAAGTTGGTAAAAATAAAATTAGAATTACAAATTCTTCCGATCAGAAAAAAATTAACGCTTTAGAAATAAAAACTCATGAGTACCCTGGCTTTGTAACAGACTTACAAGCTCCGATGTCTATTTTGTTGACTCAGGCGGAAGGGGAAAGTTTTATTTTTGAAACAATTTATGAAGGCCGGTTGGGTTATTTGGAAACCCTGGCTTTTATGGGGGCAAAGGTAAAAGTTTTAGATGCTCACCGAGCAATTATTTATGGCAAAACCCCTCTTAAGGCTCGGGAGATGGAGAGTCCTGATCTCAGAGCGGGTTTGGCTTACTTACTGGCGTCCATTGTTGCGGATGGGCAATCGATAGTACATAATGCCTATTATATCGATCGCGGTTATGAGAATATTGAAGGAAGGCTAGCGGGCATTGGGGTTGACATTGAAAGAATTTAATTACTTTATTCAGGTTTTAACTGTCTAAAATAAGCTCAGTTTTATGGGTTTTTTCATTACAAAATTAGGAATTGATCTTGGAACGGCAAACACGCTGGTTTTTGTGCCTGGGAAGGGGATTGTGTTAAATGAACCTTCGGTGGTCGCGGTGTCCGAATTGGATAATCGGGTGGTCGCGGTGGGGATGGAAGCCAAACTAATGGTTGGTAAAACACCCGACAATATTATTGCTTATCGCCCAATGAAGGATGGGGTGATTGCTGATTATCGAGTAACTGAAGCAATGCTTAAGTATTATATTGGTAAAGCGCTTGGTCCGTGGAATTTTATCAAGCCTGATGTTATGGTCTCGGTTCCGGCCGGAGTCACTTCAACTGAGCGTCGGGCGGTAATTGAGGCCACGATGAAGGCGGGGGCTAAAAATGCCTATGTGGTGAAAGAGCCTATTTTGGCAGCGATTGGAGCCGGTATTCCTATTTATGAAGCCAAGGGTTATATGGTTGTGGATATTGGAGGAGGAACAACTGATGTGGCTGTTATTTCCCTGGGAGGGATTGTGGCTTCCACTTCGGTAAAACACGCTGGTAATAAAATTGATCAAGCGATTGCTGATTATATTAAAAAAACTTTTAATTTGGGTATTGGTGATCGTACTGCTGAGGAAGTAAAAATTTCCATTGGCTCAGCCATTCCGATTGAAGATGAATTAGCCTTTATGATTAAGGGACGTGATTTTATGACTGGACTACCTCGTTCCGTGGAAGTAAAAACTAATGAAATAGTTAAAGCAATCGACAATGAGTTAAGAGAAATTGTGAAAGCCATTAAGGTTGTCTTTCAGGAAACACCACCAGAATTATCGGCAGACATCATTGATCAGGGAATTGTTATGACGGGAGGAACTTCTCAATTACGTAATTTGCCAGAATTGATTTTTCGTCGAACGGGGGTGAAAGCTATTTTAGCCAATGAAGCTCTTTATTGTGTGGCCAAAGGAACTGGTATCGCTCTTAATCATTTGGAAACCTACAAGAAAAGTATTATTACTAAACAATAATTTCGAGGTTCGTGATTAGTTCTTTTTTGTGCTAATTATTTCTATAATATTCAAATGAATCATTTGTCGTTTATTCCGACTGTGCCAAAACTCCACCACGCTTATTTAGTTGTTGGTGAACCCAAAAAAATCTTGGTTGATTTGAAAATATACTTAAGCGAGCGTTTGGGATCTGATTTTATTTCTGTCAATAATCCAGACTTTAGTGTGAGAGAATCTGTTAGTTGGGGAATGGATGAAAGTCGTGATTTAAAACAATTTAGTTCTCATCGACCAGTATCCTTTCCGGTTAAAGTGTTAATTTTAGCCCCGGAGACAATTTCCTTCCAGGCTCAGAATTCTTTACTTAAATTATTAGAAGAGCCTTCCTCTGATACTCATTTTTTTATTGTTACCAAACGATTAGAAGAGTATCTTCCGACTATCATTTCTCGCTGTCAGGTAATTAAGCAAGAAAGTGACTTATTTGATGGCAAGCTTCAGGATTCAGTTAAAAACTGGTTAAAATCGGATATTGCTGTGCGTTTGGAAATTATTAAAGAGGTTTTAAAAGAGGAGGAAAATGTCTCTACTTTTGTGTCAGATTGGTTAAACTGTTTATTGTCTGTTTACTGGCCCAAGGTTTCTGGCAATGATAAGTTAGTTGCGGCTGTTTTGGTTAAGGCTATCAGCCAGGCGGGACAACGTGGGTCTTCTCATCGAGTGATTTTGGAACATCTGTCATTGGTTGTCCCAAGGGTTTAATTGTGTTAAAATATGTCGAATTACAATAAAGATTTAATTTTTTATGGCTTATAATTTATCTCCCTTAAAACTTAAAATTGGTGAAATTGAAGAGTGGTTGACGAAGGAATTTTCTGGCGTTCGCACCGGCAAAGCCACCCCAATCTTGTTGGATAATGTTATGGTTGATAATTACGGTTCTCGTACGCCAATCAAATTTATTGCGTCAATTAGTGTCGAAGACGCTAAAAGCCTTAGGGTTACGCCGTGGGATAAGTCCCACGTGAAGTCTATCGAGAGTGCTATTGCTCAGGCTAACTTAGGTTTGTCTACAGCTCCTGATCAAGTTGGTTTGCGCGTTATTTTTCCAGATTTAACTGAAGATCGTCGTAAGGCTTTACTAAAAATTATTGGCGAGAAACAAGAAGAAGCGAGAATTTCTTTACGCAAGGAACGTGAGCGTTTTTGGAATGATATCCAGGATAAAGAGAAAGTAGGAGAGATTTCGGAGGATGAAAAATTTCGTTTAAAAGATGATTTGCAGAAAATGATTGATGTTGGCAATGCTTCTTTTGATGAACTAGTAGAGAAAAAGAAAAAAGAGATTTTAGGGTAAAGATAGTTTTAAATGCCAAATTGAAAATTTCAAATGAAATTTAGTTGGTATTTGACTTTTGACATTTAAAATTTTTAATTAAATTTATGACCATTTTAATTTTTTTTATAATTTTAGCGGTATTAGTCCTTGTCCATGAACTCGGACATTTTTTGGCTGCCAAAAAAGCTGGGGCCAAAGTCGAAGAATTTGGTTTTGGTTTTCCGCCTCGTTTGTGGGGTTGGCAGAAAGGTGAAACCACTTACTCTATCAATTGGATTCCTTTTGGGGGGTTTGTAAAAATCTTAGGTGAAAATGCTCAAACTGAAGAGGATGATCCCTTGGCTGAAGCTGATCGAGGTCGTGCTTTATCTGATCGCCCTCGTCATATTCAAGCCATTGTTCTGGCCGCTGGTGTCTTTTTCAATGTTTTACTTGCTTGGGTAATTTTATCATTCGGTCTGTGGATTGGTTTACCCACTTCCCGGGCTGGTGTTCCTGAGGGTTATCAGTTAGAAAAAACTCAGTTGGTTGTCATTGATGTCTTGAAAGATTCGCCGGCTAGTTTGGCTGGTTTTAAGGGGGGAGAAATTATTACTTATATGACCGATGGTGTTAATAAGATTTCTTATCCAACAATTACCTCTATTCAAAAATTTGTCGCCGATCATCCGGGAGAGAAAATTGGAGTTGGGTATTTAAGTGGTTCCGCTAAAAATTCTGACACTACTCCGAAAGAGGTTTTAGTTACTCCTAAGATTGGTCTGTCTGGAAATCAGGCGGTGATCGGTATTTCTATGGATGAAATTGGTATTTTGAAACTACCGTTCCTTTCTGCTCTGTGGCAAGGTTTACGACTGACCGTCTTGGTTAGTTGGTCTATTGTTACGGCTCTGTGGTTGCTTTTGACTGGTATTTTCCATGGAGACACGGCTGTCCTAGCTTCGGTCACTGGTCCGGTTGGGCTAGTTGGAGTCGTGGGTAGCAGTTTATCGCTTGGTTTTTCCTACGTCTTAAATTTGATGGCTGTAATTTCTCTAAATTTAGCGGTAATAAATTTATTACCCTTTCCGGCTCTCGATGGCGGGCGAATTTTATTTCTCTCAATTGAAGCCATTAGACGTAAACCGCTAAGTCCGAAGTTTGTAAACACAGCAAATTCTCTTGGTTTTTTTATTCTTTTAGGGTTGATGGTTCTTCTTACTTATCGTGATATTTGGCGTCTATTTTAGAGCTTATCCAGAGGCTTAGTGTCAAGGCTAGGGTTTTTTGACCGAGCCCCTTTTTTAGAGTAAGATTAAGCCATATGTTCCAATCTAAATTGTTTACTAAAACTCGGCGGGATGACCCTAAAGATGAGGTCTCTAAAAACGCGAAATTACTTATCCGGGCAGGCTTTGTTCATAAAGAACTAGCTGGTGTCTATTCTTATTTACCATTAGGCTTGCGTGTTTTAAATAAGATAAATAAAATTATTCGCGAAGAAATAAATGCCGTCGGGGGACAAGAAGTTTCTTTAACTGCTTTACAAAATCCTGATTTGTGGAAAAAAACCGATCGCTTTGGTTTGGATGTTGCTTTTAAAACAGAATTAAAAAATGGCGGTGAATTGGAATTAGCTTGGTCACATGAAGAGCCAATTACTAATTTGATGCGCGATCATATTTCTTCTTATCGTGATTTACCCGTTGCTGCTTATCAGTTACAAACCAAATTCCGTAATGAAGATCGGGCGAAGAGCGGTATTATGCGCGGTCGCGAATTTTTAATGAAAGATCTTTATTCTTTCCACTCCTCTCAGGCTGATTTAGATGCCTACTACGACCGAGTAACCGAAGCCTATTTAAACATTTTTCGCCGAGCTGGTTTGGGTGATTTGACCTATGTAACCTTTGCTAGCGGAGGATCTTTTTCTAAATATAGCCACGAATTTCAGACAATTAGTGAGGCTGGAGAAGACAGCATTTTTGTTTCCAAAAAACAAAAAATGGCGGTAAATAAAGAGGTCTATACCGACGAGGTGTTGAAAGAATTAGATTTATCTAAAGATGATTTGGTAGAGGCCAAATCAGTTGAGGTTGGAAATATCTTTAAGCTGGGAACAAAATACTCTGCTCCTTTAGGTTTGGAATATACTGATGAATTGGGAGAAAAGAAACCTGTGGTCATGGGTTGTTACGGTATTGGACCAGGACGGGTAATTGGCACCGTTGTTGAGACCTTGTCCGATGAACGGGGGATTATTTGGCCAAAAGAAATTTCTCCTTTTGATATCCATATTATTGGTATTGGTTATAAAGATGAGGCGGTTCGTCAAATGATTGATAATTTAACCGTCAAGTTGGAGGAAAGAGGTTTAGAGGTTTTGGTTGATGATCGTGACACGTCTGCTGGAGAGAAATTTGCTGATGCTGATTTGATTGGAATTCCCAAACGCTTAATTATTAGCCCTAAGACTTTGGAAGAGGGGGTGATTGAGGTTAAGGATCGTAAAACTGGTGAGATACAAAAAATTTCTGAAATAGATTTTTTGAGTAGTTTGAGTTAGTGTAATTTAAAAAATGCTGGAAAGATTTTACAAAATATTCTCGAGCGACATCGGGATTGATTTAGGTACTTCCAATACCCTTATTTATATTAAAGGACAGGGAATTGTTTTAACTGAGCCCTCGATGGTGGCGGTAAACCAAAAAACTGGACGAGTGGTGGCGGTGGGGGTTGATGCTAAACAGATGGTCGGTCGGACACCCGCTCACATTGAAGCTATTAAACCTCTAACTAGTGGGGTAATTTCCAATTTTGAAGTGGCTGAGGAAATGCTAACCTATTTTCTTAAGCGAGCTGGAGAGGTGGCCGGCAAGAGCCTGTTTCGTCCGCGGGTGGTAGTCTCTGTCCCG
>CAZEAY010000001.1:0-274173 GCA_964510655.1 uncultured Candidatus Saccharibacteria bacterium | reverse complement strand
ATAACCAATGTTGAACGTCGAGCTGTGCGTGATGCGGTCCGCAACGCCGGAGCCCGCTTTGTCCACATTGTCGAGGTGCCCATGGCGGCGGCTTTAGGAATTCGTTTGCCGGTACACGATCCAGTTGGCAGTATGATTATTGATATTGGTGGTGGTTCCACCGATATTGCGGTGGTGTCTTTGGGGGGGATTGTTAAGTCTAAAAATTTATATATCGCTGGCGACAAGTTGAACCAGGATATAATGTCTTATGTTCGCGATGAGTTTAAAATATTGTTGGGTGAAAAAACCGCCGAAGATGTAAAAATTTTAATTGGTTCTGTTTGTAAAGATGGTGAACCAAGAGAGGCCACTATTCGTGGTCGTGATTTAGTGACTGGGTTACCCCGTGAAGTAATTATTACCGATGCTGATATTCGTGAAGCTATTACTCATTCAATCGCCACCCTAGTCGATGCTATAAAAGAAGTATTAGAGGCCACTCCACCAGAGGTGGTATCGGATATTATGCGTCGAGGTATCGTTTTGGTAGGGGGCGGTTCTCAGATTAGAGGATTACGAGATTTACTTGAGCGGGAAATCCAAATGCCGATTCATCTTGATGACGAGCCTGGGACTGCCGTGATTCGCGGAGCAGGAGTTATTTTGGAAAATATTAATAATTTTCGGGAGATTTTAATTGATAACGAGGATGAATTACCTCCGCGATAGAGATTACAATTTTTCACAAACAAAAAAGACGGGCTGGAAAAAACCAGCCTTCTTCGCTTTTTTAGTCCTCGTTGTCTATTTTTGGGGATCATCTTTTTTGGTTAATCTTTCAACCTTTATTGTGTATCCTTATTTAAAAATATCTGGTCAAATTAGCCAAAATTTGTCTGATAGTCTAAAAACCCAAAGAACCTTATTGGCTGAAAACAAAAAACTTAAAATTGATAATGCGACGTTGAGATCTTTAGGCTTAAGAGTTAATGAATTGCAAGCGGAAAACAGTAAGCTACGTGGTTTAAGAACAATTGAAGACGCCTCTCAGAAAAGTATTTTTGGTCGAGTTATTTTAAAACCCAATCATTTGCCCTATGATGAAATTATTATTGATATCGGTAAGGAAGCCTTGCCTGATATTTACTTAGGACAATTGATTTTTGCTGACTCGGAAATTGTCCTGGGTCAGATTGAATTGGTTACTGATCATTACTCCAAAATAAAATTATACTCAACTGGTGGGGTGAAAATTCCAGTTACGGTGGGGGAGACGGCTGTCCCTAGTATTGCTGAGGGTCTGGGGGCGGGTAACTTTTCTTTAACGGTTCCTCGTGGAGTAAATATTAAGGTCGGCGACCGGGTCAAAACTTCGATTGTTGGAAACTATACCTTGGGTTATGTGGCCAATGTTATTAAAAATGTTAATGATCCATTTCAAAAGATAATTTTTCGTAGCCCTTATAATATGTTTGAGTTGGAGTGGGTTCAGCTTTTTTCTAACCAGAAAAAATAAATGGGCTTAAGAATTTTCTATACTCTATTACTGTTCTGTCTTCTACCTTTTTTCCCTTGGTGGGCCATTGTTAGTTTGGCTTTAATTGGCCTATTTATTTTTAGTAATTATTGGGAAGTGATATTTATTTTTTTATTGTATGATTTAATGATTGGGTTGCCTTTGGGTTGGCTTGATACCCAGTTTACTTTTACTGTTGCTTTCTCTGTTGTCTATTTGATCGTTGAAGGATTAAGGGATAACTTTATTGTTCCGCAACATTAGTTCTATTTCTATGCGCCGAAAAATAAAAAATTATTATATTGATCCCGATGAGATTTTTTTAGATGACAGCAACCTGCCCGCTCTTGATACTAATCAGTTTGAGGGCCGAATCGAAAAACCAATTTCGAAAACCGCTATCTTTATCTCAGGGCTAGTTTTTCTTTTTATTGGTGTTTGTTTTTTACTGAGAATCGGTTATTTACAAGCCTTTGAAGGTGATCGTTATGCTGAACGCAGTAAAAACAATAGTCTACGTCATACCGTTATTATGCCCTCACGGGGAATTATCTATGATCGTAATTTAGTGGAGTTGGCTTGGAATAAACCCGAGAGAGTTTATATCAATGAGCCCGGTTTTTCTCATGTCTTAGGGTATTTAGGTTATCCAACCGAGAAAGAGGTTATGGCCACTACTACTTTTGCCGAAAAAGAACAGATCGGTCGGTCTGGAGCGGAAAAAGTTTTCAATGATTTGCTATCGGGTCAAAAGGGGGTGAGAGTCGAAGAGGTTAATGTTCGGGGTGATGTTATTTCCGATTATAGTTTAAAACAACCTCAAAGTGGTCAAGCGATACATTTATCTATTGATTCTCGTCTACAGACGAAGTTTTTTCAAACTATCAAACAGACTGTTATTGATCGTGATTTCTTTGGCGGAGCTGGAGTTATTTTAGATATTAATACTGGCGAAGTGCTTTCGATGGTCAGTTACCCAGAATATGATTCCAATATTATGACTAGCCGTTCGGATTCTAAAGCGATTCAGAATTTTCTTACTAATTCTAATAAGCCATTTTTAAATCGAGTTGTTGGTGGTCTATATACTCCAGGTTCTATTTTTAAGCCTATTATGGCCTTGGCGGCTTTAAGTGAAAAGACAATTGACCCACGTAAACAGATTTTAAGTACTGGGGCTTTAGTTATTCCTAATCCTTATAATCCAAAAGAAAAAACTATTTTCAAAGACTGGAAAGCTCATGGTTGGGTGGATATGCGTTGGGCCTTGGCGGTTTCGTCAAACGAGTATTTTTATCAATTAGGTGGTGGTTATAAAGACCAAAAAGGTATCGGAATCGCTAATATCGAAAAATACTCCAAGATGTTTGGCCTTGGTCAGGTAACTGGAGTGGAGTTAGAAAATGAAGCCGAGGGAATTATTCCTAGTCCGGCTTGGAAAGCGGAAAATTTCGATGGAGAAGCTTGGAGAATTGGTGATACTTATCATACGTCCATTGGTCAATATGGTGTCACTGTTACTCCACTGCAAATGGCTCGAGTGGCGGCGGCTATTGCTAATTATGGAACATTGGTTAGACCGACTATTTTGAAACAGGCCACCAGTACTATTCCTATTGGACAAAAGTTACCAATTAATAAATCTTATTTTGATATTGTTCACGATGGCATGCAGTTGGCCGTTAAAGAAGGTACAGCCAAAGGCCTCAATACTTCATCGGTAATGGTCGGTGCCAAAACTGGAACAGCTGAGCTTGGGGTTTCTAAGGAGCGGGTCAACTCTTGGGTAATTGGTTTTTGGCCATTCGATCATCCGCGATATGCTTTTGCGGTGGCGATGGAAAAAGGTGCCAGGCATAACACTATTGGCGGGGTGTTTGTAATGCGCACAATGTTTGATTGGATTGGGGCCAATTTGCCAGAATATGCTAGGTAAGACTGGTTGCGTATAAGGCAAAAATAGGTTATAATCTCCCCATATGGATACACAAAAAGAATACTTAAGTCAGGAGAAGTTGGAGAAACTTAAGTTAGAACTTACTAAGCTTAAAACCGTCGATCGTAAAGAGGTGGCTGAGCGTTTAGATTATGCCAAGTCTTTAGGGGATTTGTCGGAAAATGCCGAATATCATGAAGCGCGCGAACAGCAGGCTGACATTGAAGATCGGATTAAAACTTTATCAGAAATGTTAAAGGATGTTGTGATTGTGACCAGCAAACAGCATGGTCATAGTGTGGAGATTGGCTCTACTATTGTTGTTAAAAAAGAGGGTGGAGCCGAGACAACTTATATGGTAGTAGGATCAGAAGAAGCTGATATGTTGTCTGGAAAAATTTCTTTTCAGTCGCCGATTGGTAGTGCGGTTTTGGGTAAAAACAAAGGAGATAAGGTAGTAGTGGTTACTCCCAAGGGAAATGTTTCTTACACAATCGTGGATATCAAGTAAATCTATTTTCCCGTTTTTTATAGTCTCTTATTATTTTTTAAATTTAAAGATCATGGCCTCTTTAGAGGAAATCAGACAGGAGAGATTGCATAAATTAGAAATCTTGAAAAATAAAGGGATTAATCCTTATCCGGCTCAAACAGTCAGGGATTATTCTTTATCTCAAGTGGTCGCGGATTTTTCTAAATTGGAAGCGGAAGGGAAAAGTTTGTCTTTGGCTGGACGAATTATGTCTATTCGTGGTCAGGGGGCAATAGTTTTTGCAACTCTTTTTGATGGCACTGGATCGTTTCAGGTTCTTTTTAAGCGCGATGAGATGGATGAAAAAGCGTTCACTCTTTTTGGCGAGGTGGCAGATTTGGGCGATTTTATTTCAGTTAGTGGGAGTCTTTTTACCTCTTCTCGGGGGGAAAAAACTATTAAGGCTGAAAACTGGACCATGCTGTCAAAGAGCTTGCGTCCATTACCTGAAAAATGGCACGGATTGACTGATGAAGAAGAGCGTTTTCGTCGTCGTTATTTAGATATTTTGACCAATAGTGAGGTTCGGGAAATGGTAGAAAAACGTTCGAAGTTTTGGCAAACCATGAGAAATTTTTTGTTGGAACGTGGTTTTTTAGAGGTAGAGACTCCTATTTTAGAAAATACTGTTGGGGGAGCTGAAGCTAAGCCTTTTGTGACCCATCACAATGCTCTAGATTTAGATGTTTATCTCAGAATTTCTCCTGAGTTGTGGCTAAAGCGCTTGATGGTGGCTGGTTTGCCAAAAGTATTTGAGATTGGCCGAATTTTTAGGAATGAGGGGATGGATGCGGAACATGCTCAAGATTATACGCAAATTGAGTTTTATCAAGCCTACGCTGATTATCGTCAGGGTATGGATTTAGTGACTGAGTTATATCGGGAAGTGGCTCAGAAAACTTTTGGAACACAAATTTTTTCGATTAAAGGTTTTGAAGTGGATTTGTCTAAAGAATGGGAGGAATATGACTATGCTTCAGTGATTAAAGAAAAAACCGGTATTGATGTTTTTTCTACCTCCTTACTTGAAGTTGAGAATAAACTAAAAGAATTAGGGGTGGATTATGATAAAAAAGGGTTTAATTTGAATCGTGGTATCGATAATTTGTGGAAGTATTGTCGTAAGCAAATTGCTGGTCCTGGGTTTCTTATCAACGTTCCATTAGTGATGGAACCCTTAGCTAAACAAAATGCTGATAAAAAAGATTGTGTTGAACGATTCCAAATTATTTTAGCGGGTTCGGAACTGGGTAAGGGTTTTAGTGAGTTAAATGATCCAGTTGATCAAGCAAATCGTTTTGCTAGCCAATCTAAATTACGGGAAGCGGGTGATGAGGAGGCTCAAATGAATGATCAAGATTTTGTCGAGGCACTCGAGCACGGTATGCCTCCAACTTTTGGTTTTGGAATCTCAGAAAGATTGTTCAGTTTTCTGATGGATAAGCCAATCCGTGAAACGCAAATTTTCCCTCTAATGAGACCTAAAGAATAAAGGGATAATTCCAAATTTTAATTGTCAAAAGTCAAATTTAAAAAACCGCTTTAGCGGTTTTTTAAATTTTAAAAATAAAAAAGATAATTACCGTCAGTCATGAAAATAGCCTTATTTTAAGGGTTATTTTCATTATGAAATGTGGATAACTTTGGTTGTTGTGTGGGTAGTTGTGGTTTATAATATATACGTAGTGGTAAATAGTGGGTGATCAGATTTTTTAATAAAAAGCTGACACCAGAACAAATTTTTTGCGAGAAAATTTGTTTTACAGATAAAGGGTTACAAATTACGAATTACGACTAAGTCCAAAAGTTGAAAGACTTATTCGTAATTCGTCTCTTGTAATCAGTCATCAAATTTTATGCTTATCGGCGAATATCGACACACAATTGATGTAAAAAAAAGAATTGCCGTCCCGGCCTCTTTTCGTAAGGAGTTGGGGAAGAAAGTTGTGGTGACTCGAGGTTTGGATAACTGTTTGTTTATGTATCCGATTGCTGCTTGGCATAAGTTTACCGAGAAGTTGGATACTTTATCGCACGGTCAGGCTGATGCCAGAAGTTTCAATCGTTTTATCTTTGGTGGAGCAGTGGAGTCGGAGATAGATTCAATGGGACGTATCCTGGTTCCTGATTTTTTAAAAGATTTCGCTGGTCTAAAGAGTAAGGTGGTAGTGGTGGGAATCAATGACCGAGTAGAAATTTGGGATGAAAAACGCTGGAAAGAATATTCTGAACGAATCGAAAAGCAGGCCGATGCTTTGGCAGAAAAACTGGGAGAAATAGGTGTTTTTTAGTCAAAGCCTCAAAAACAATTAGAAATGTCAAATTACAAATGAAAATGCATTTAAATTCCCATTTGACCTTTGACATTTGTAATTTTTAATTGAGATGCATATTCCTGTTCTTTTACAAGAGGTGTTAGATAATCTAAATCCCCAAAAAGGAGAAACTTTTATCGATGGAACCATTAATCATGGTGGTCACGCTAAAGAAATCGCAGAACGACTAGGATCAACTGGAACCTTAATTGGTATTGATCAAGACGGAAAAGCCTTATCTTTTGCCGAACAAAATCTAAAAAGTTCTCCTGCTAAAGTTATTTTACTCAACGGAAATTTTCGTCACTTAACGAGTTTAATAAAGGAAGCGGGAATTGAGAAGGTTGATGGAATTTTGTTGGATATTGGATTTTCGTCTGATCAGATTGAAAATTCCGGTCGCGGTTTTTCTTTCAAGACTGATGAACCGCTCAATATGAGTTTTCAAACAAAGACCGATTCTCTAGCTTTCAATGCTCGTGATATGGTCAACGATTGGGATGAAAATAATTTAGCTGATGTTATTTATGCCTACGGAGAAGAAACTTTTTCTCGCCAAATCGCCAAGGGAATTGTTGAAGCTAGGAAAGAGGGAGAAATTAAGACAACTCTCCAATTGGTGGAAATTATTAGACAGGCAGTTCCTGTCTGGTATACCAAAAAAAGGATTCATTTTGCGACTAAGACTTTCCAAGCTCTCCGAATGACTGTGAACGATGAGTTAGGTGCTTTAAAAGAAGGTTTGAATGGGGCTTGGGAGGTTCTTGCCTCAGGTGGACGGTTGGGGGTTATTAGTTTTCATAGTTTAGAGTCCAGGATTATTAAAGAGTTTATGCGAGACAAAAAAGAATTAGGGGAAGGTGTACTGATTACTAAAAAAGCAGCGAAGCCTAATCGAGAAGAAGTTTTAGCTAACCCTCGTTCTCGTAGTGCTCAACTTAGAGTTATCAAAAAAATTTAATTATTAATCACTTTAATTTTATAAACACATGAATTCGATGACTATTAAAATGACAACATTAGGAAATCTGGAAAAGAGAATGTTCTATGGGTTTTTTGTTGTTGCTATTTTATTTTTCGGCCTTTATTTGTATCTAGCCCAACAATCTTTGTTTAATATTGTGGCTCGTAACCAGGCTCAAGAAAAAATTGGTCAAATTGGTACAGCGGTTGCTTCTCTTGAGGCCGAGTATCTTAGCCTTTCAGGACGGGAAATTACTCCCGATTATGCTCATTCTTTGGGCTTTAAAGATGTCTCCGCTACCCAAAGTTATGCGGTTTCGGCTAACAAAACGGTAACTTTGTCTTTAGTCAGCAATGAGCTCTAAACCTTCTTCGCGAATTAGACTTCTGGCGATTTTTATCGTTTTGTTTTCTGTCTTAATTTTAACAAGATTATTTTTTTTGCAGGTGGTAAAGAGTCAGTATTATAAGGATATGGCCGATCGACAATATCTGCGTCCTTCGGCTGGGATTTTTAATCGGGGAGATATTTTTTTTACAACCAAAGATGGGATCTTGGTTTCGGCCGCGACCACTAAACAGGGATTTACTATTGCGGTAAATCCTAAGATTATGCTTAGTGCGACGACGACGGGACAGAAGTTAGCTTCGGTTTTTGAAAAATTTGGTAGTAGTTTTGATTTTGATCAATTTTTGGTAAAAGCGGAAAAGAAAAATGATCCCTATGAAGAAGTTGCTAATCGTGTGGATGAATCAATCGCCAATAGTATCACCGATTTAAAGTTGAAGGATGTTTTGGTGGCGAAAGAGCGGTGGCGCTACTATCCTGCGAGTTCAACCGCTTCTCATGTTATCGGTTTTATGGGTTATAAGGGTGACGAATATACTGGTCGTTATGGTTTAGAAAAATCCTATAATGATATTTTAACGCGCTCTAACAAACAATCGTTCGTAAACTTTTTTGCTGAAATATATCGCGGTTTAGGTAAGAATGCTACGTCTAGTACTAATCTACGAGCCGAAGGCAATATCGTATTAACCATTGAACCCACGGTTGAAAACTATCTAGAGACCACCTTAGTCAAGGCCAAAGATAAATATCGAGCCGATTCTATTGGTGGTATTGTCATTGATCCTTCGACGGGGGAAATTGTGGCGATGGCGTCTTTGCCAAACTTTAATCCGGGAGAAAAACAAACAAATCTTGAGATTTTGTCTAATCCAATGGTGGAAAATATTTACGAAATGGGTTCAATCGTCAAAGCTTTGACCATGGCGGCGGCGCTCGATTCGGGAGCGGTGACTGCCAAGACCACCTACAATGACAAAGGTAGTCTGACTTTAAACAAAAAGACTATCTATAATTATGACGGCAAAGCGCGTGGAGTAGTGTCTATGCAGGAGGTTTTAAATCAATCTCTCAATACTGGGGCAACTTTTGCGATGCAACAAATGGGGAAAGAAAACTTTCGTCGCTATTTCTTGAACTATGGCTTGGGCGAAAAAACTGGTATCGATTTGCCTGACGAGGCGACCGGTTTAGTTAGCACCCTAAACAATAATCAAGATATTGAATTTGCGACCGCTTCTTTTGGCCAAGGAATTTCCGTTTCTCCGATTGAGATTACTCGCGCCCTGTCCACTTTAGGTAATGGGGGGTTGTTAATTCGTCCTCATATTGTTAAAGAAATTCGTTATCAAACAGGCTTACGGACGGTCATAAAGCCAGAAGTGGTTCGCCAGGTGTTGAAGAAAAGTACCAGTGAGGAAATTTCTCGGATGTTGGTGGAAGTAGTTGATACCAAACTGGCCAACGGTAAGGCTAAGTTGCCCTTTATGACGGTAGCCGCTAAAACAGGAACGGCCCAAATGGTCGATCCTAGTACCAAAAAGTATTATGCTGATCGCTATCTCCATTCTTTCTTTGGTTATTTCCCAGCTTATAGTCCTCGTTTTCTGGTCTTCCTCTATATTAAATACCCAAAAAACGTCCAATATGCCTCGGAAACCCTGACTGAGCCGTTTATGAATATGACCAAGTTTTTGATTAATTACTACAATATTCCACCAGATAGATAAGATTTTAATTTCGAAATACGAAGCATGAAATTCGAAAAAAGCACAAATGCCACAAATTCAAAATAACAAACAACATATCTATGATCTGGAAGAGAGAACTTTAAAATTTGCTAGGGCAGTGGCAATATATTTTAAGGGGTTGCCAAGAAATGTTCATAATATAGAATACGGAAAGCAGGCGATAAGATCATCTGGTTCTGTAGGTGCAAACTATATCGAAGCTAATGAAGCATTGAGTAAGAAGGATTTTCTAATGAGAATCAAGATCTCCAGAAAAGAGGCAAAAGAAACAGGTTATTGGCTTAAACTATCTGATCCTAACCCTCGAGATTTCGTTTGTCGGGATAAATTAATTGTAGAGGCTGACGAATTAATGAAGATACTTAGTGCGATTATGAGAAAATGTCAGCCAAGTATTGTTTAATTTTTTATATTTAAAATTTTAAATATTGTTTCGTGTTTCGAGTTTCGTATTTCTAATTTAACTAATATGCTAAAAAATATCCTTAAAAAAATTATAGTTCTAATTTTAAATTGGGAAGCGCGTTTAATTATTAAAAAATACAAACCAAAAATTGTCGGGGTGACTGGCAATGTCGGCAAGACGTCCACTAAAGAGGCGGTGGCGGCGGTTTTGGCGACTCAGTATAAAATACGTAAAAGTGAAAAAAGCTATAATAGTGAATTTGGTCTTCCTCTAACCGTTATCGGATGTAAGACCGCTTGGGGAAGTTTTTTTGGTTGGTTGGAAAATATCTATCGTGGACTTATTCTTATCCTTTTTAAAGAAAATTATCCTGAGTGGTTAGTCTTGGAAGTCGGGGCTGACCGTCCAGGTGATATTAAAACCGTTGCCAAAAAAATAAATTTTGATGTGGCGATTGTTTCGCGTTTGCCCGATGTTCCCGTTCATATCGAATTTTTTAAATCCAAGGAGGAGGTGATTGATGAAAAAATGTCCCTACCTTTGTCAGTCAAACCAGCCGGTTTAGTTGTTTTAAATGCTGATGACCCTAATATTATGTCTCGTCGGGAAAAAATTAAAGCCAGGGTGGTTTTGTATGGTTTTAGTTCGGAAGCCATGGTTAGGGCCAGTAATGATCATATCATGTACGAAGAACGTAATGGTATTTCTGTTCCAGCCGGTCTGGCTTTTAAGATAGATAGTGGGGGAAACAATGTCCCAGTCCGTGTTCCTGGAGCGGTAGGTTCTCATTTGATTTATCCTATTTTGGCGGCTATTGCCACTGGTACAGAACTGGGGGTTAACCTTGTTAAGGGAATTGAGGCTCTGGCTCAGCACGATACTCCACCAGGACGTTTGCATATTGTGCCAGGGATGAATAATTCCACTATTTTAGATGATACTTACAATTCTTCTCCGGTGGCTGTCGAAGCAGCTCTTAAATTTTTAGGGCAAATCGAAACGGTTGGTCGCAAGATTGCGGTGTTGGGTGATATGATGGAGTTGGGAAGTTATACCGCTGAGGCTCATAAGCAAATTGGTGTTTCGGCGTCCGAAGTCGTAGATATTTTAATAACTGTTGGAGTTAGGTCAAAGTTTACTTATGAAAACGCTTTGGCCAGTGGTTTTAACCAAGATAAAATTTTTCATTTTAATTCCTCGACTGAAGCTGGTGATTATTTAAAAACCATTATTGGAGTGGGGGATATTATTTTACTAAAAGGTTCTCAATCGATGAGAATGGAAAAAGCGGTGGTAGCGATTATGGCCGAACCGGAAAAAAGAAAAGAGTTAGTTGTTCGCCAGGAGGATGAGTGGCTTGTCCGATAAAGCAGAGCTTTATTTAGGACTGAAGCGCTAGTTTTTTGTTTTATTTTTTTTGCAAAAGAAAAAGGCGGGCGATAGTTGTTAGCTATCCGGCCGCCTTTCGGGACGTTTGCGTTTTGGAAAATATTCCTTGACCAGGTGCTACCCAGCCGCTGTCCCTTCGGGATATGTAGTGGTTCGTCTTAGTGGTGACGAAGGTCCCGATGGCCAAGAGTACTTTTGTCGCGGCGCCACAACTCTTCGGCGCTTAAAGACACACTTCTTGGAATGACTCTCCTTTGTCCGACGATGGTTCGGCAGCCCCTTGGTGGACTACCGTCGGCCGGTGAACACAGTAATGGAGAACGTGGTACGGTTTCCCGGACCAGCGCGAATCATGCGGAGCACGTTCGTATCCTCCTTCGGTATCTAATACATCTAGAAGTAGTATATCAGATTAAAGATATTTGTCAAGAGTTTTAGACATATTGACAAATATCTTAAAATATGCTATCATAAGAGAAGATAAGGTTTTTCACATTCAGCTCATGAATCAAAGGATGGTATCCAACCATGACCAGTTTTCAGTTTGTCTTCTGGAATGCGCTGTTTCCGGGGACAATTCTTGTTGTTCTCGTATCGTTTTCTCTCCGGAGGTTCTGGAGGAAGACCATGGAACCTGTTGTGAACAAGCTCGACAGTGCTCTTTCTCCTGAGAATCTGGATAAGACCAGGAAGGAGATCAGGGAAGGTATCGAGCAGGGGGTGGCTGTAGGCTTGGCTCTCTTCCTCCTTTCTTTGTTTGGTGTCCCGAACGAGAAAGAGTCGGAGAAGAAAAAAACCACCAAAGGCTGATCTCTCTTTTTTCTTTTGACCCCGCGACTAAACAGTTGCGGGGTTTTTGTTTTTTGTGAGCCAAGTGTGTGGACTTCAGAAATTTTATCTAATCTAGGTCCTATTAGATCTATCATTAAAAATTTGAGTGTGGTGGTTAGATAAGGTTCAGACTATTAAGTTTGTATACAAAAAAAGTGGCGCTCCAGATAAGATCCAGGGCGCCACAAGAAGATACTACCGTTAGTCGGTCCAGTAAGTTTCAAGTGCCTTGACGAGACTTGAGAATCCACCCTCAAAATCACGACAATCGACAAAGATCATGATCTCTCCGTCGGTGTCTTGAATAAGTCGTGTTGTGAAGTAGGCGTCTCCAAACCTGAACCAGTAGTCTTCACTGATTGGCGGAAGGAAACTTCTCTCAATCTTACAGCGATATTCTCTAGCGTATGGCGAGAGATCTGCGATTCCCGCCCTCTTTGCGGACTCCCTCAGGGCCTCGTCTGCAAGACTCAGCTCGAATACCAAAAGTATCTCCATACTTTTCTCCTTACGTTGGATGTCCTTGCCTCAAACTACTAAATTGCAATATATCACATGATATTTACTTTGTCCAGTATGGTTCAAAATAAGTTCGCGCAAAGGTTAGTAGATCATTACATTTGGAGATTGTATTGAAAAGTTATATTTGACGGAAATAAATTTTTATCCGGAATCTTTTCTTATAGAAACAGCGATCGTACGCTAAGCGTCAAATCTATGTGAGCCACAATATTTTATTTTTCGTCAAAAATGTTAACCGAGAATCTTCCATTACATGGACGGTACAGGCTTCATATCTCACTTCGCTTAAAAAAGCTCGCTGCGATAAATTCAGCCTTTTCGATTCCCGGACGCAAAGTGTGCAGATACTTTGCTTAGGATCACAAAAATAAAAAGCCCATCAAGGAGCTTTTTATTTTTGTGACCCTACCGGGAATCGAACCCGGATTACCGCCTTGAGAAGGCGATGTCCTAACCGTTAGACGATAGGGCCAATTTTATTATTTTTTCTTTCAAAATCCTTTTATCTTTTATGAGTTTTTCTCTTTGCCTAGCTTGTCCGATTGTCTCGAATCTTTCTGAATAAACAAGTACATATGGTTTACGATTTTTTGTCGAACGAACTTGCCCCTTGTTATGTTGATCTAATCTCCTTGCAATATCTACGGTTGAACCAACATAAATCCAGTTACTCTGTAAACTTTTTATTAGGTATACATAAGGCATGACTTATTGATTTTTCTAACCGTTACCCGCCTGCGCAGGCAGGGACGATAGGTCCTCTTAAATAGACAAAGATAATATAACATTCATTTTACCTCTAGTCCATTGATTAGCTTGTTTTAGGGGGATTTTAGACACTTGACATAAGATGTGTTTAGATGTATAATAAAAGAAGAGTTGAAAAATCACCATATGGAAGGAATCGAAAGATGAAACAGACACGACTGAATGCCATCATTACCTTCTGGAATCCTCAGAAGGGATATGGATTCGGAGAGGATGAGGGAGGGTGGTTACATTTTTTCCATGTGAGTGACCAGACCATCCCCTGGGTTGTCCGTGGCGAGGTTCTCCATCGGGTTCGGGGTTATGGGGATAAAGATCTCGTGAATCCCCAGATTGGCCAGATTGTCACTTTCTGTCCCGGTCTCCCTTTCCAACGGAAGGGAAAGTACCCGCCGGCTTTGGAGTGGTGCATCCAGGATGAGGAAGAGCTTGCACTCCTCGCATACCAGTGCGATCTGATTGATCGGAATGAAGCTATGCTTCGGGCCCAACAGGAGGCAGAGGTAAGGCGTCTTGAGCGTCAGGTCAAGTTGGCTGCGATGCCTGGCGCTGTTGAGATGGCGATGGATGTGGTTCGCCGACAGATGATCACTGATGGTTACAAGGGAAGTCCCGCCTGCGTTCATCGAACCCCCACTTCTCGTCGTAGAAGGTCACACCGGGAACCACCTCCCCCTATCAACTGGGCTGCGTTGGATTCTAAACGGTAACGCCATCGGCATTAGTTCGCTGTTGGGCAATGAAGAATAAGCCGGAGAGCATTTCAAGTGTTCGCCGGCTTTATTTTTTTGTCTGACAATTTTTTAGTTTTTCTGTTTGTTAATTTAAATAGTCTAATTTTAGGATATGCTCTTGTGTCGTTAATTTTTTTATGCTTTGATATTTAATAGAACACCACTGTTCACCTCATTTTATTTCCCGCGGAGTGGTTATTATGTATCGTGCGTCAAAGACCAAAGGCTCTTTGCTGGAACGCATTTCTCAAGCTCGTGCCAAGTATCTGGAGTTGAAGGATTCTCCGACGGCGAGTCAGTCTGAGATCGACAGAGCTTACAACTCCTGGATGGGCCTTTACCGTGAAGGTTGCCGGATCCTGTCTCTGCCGGTTTTGAAGAAGCTGGCTCAAGACGAGTCTCCTTCGAACAGTCTCCGCCTCAAGCTTAGTAAACGTATCAGTCAGTTGGAACGGAAAAAAGAGAACATCTTAAGGAAAGATCGTCAGACCCTGCGTCGTGCTTAGGGTCATGATTTTGCCTCGCCGCTCGAAAGAGTGTGCGGGGCTTCTTTTTTTGTTTGTTCTTCCTTTTCTGTTAAAATAAACATATGACTTTTCAACAAATTTTTATTTTAATCATCGCTTTTTTAGCGGGTGGGGGTGTAATTGCCTTTATTCTTTTAAAACTACAAGACAAACAAAAAGCTCCGGGAGCAGGGGATAATCAATCTTTAATGTTGTTGCAAAACCAGATTGAGAATTTGACCAAGACTCTTGATTTTCGCATGAGTGAGACAAATAAATTAAATAACGACTCCAGTCGTCAGCAATTTTCCGAATTTACCAGATTGTCTCAAGAAGTCACTGCCAAATTAGTTAAACTCGAGGAAACCAATAAACAAGTAATGAATTTTACTGACCAACTTCAGTCTCTTCAAGATGTTTTAAAGAACCCAAAACAGCGGGGGATTTTGGGTGAATATTATTTGGAGACCTTGTTAAAAAATGTCTTGCCGGTTGGTAGTTATGAAATGCAGTATCCGTTTAAAGATGGAACCATTGTCGATGCCGTTGTTCATGTAAAAGATAAAATAATTCCGATTGACTCCAAGTTTTCTTTAGAAAATTATAATCGAATTGTGGAAGAGCGTGATCCGGTGCAAAAAGAAATATTAGAAAAAGCTTTTCGATCGGATCTGAAATTACGCATCGATGAAACGGCAAAATATGTAAAGCCTGAAGAAGACACCATGGACTTTGCCTTTATGTTTATTCCTCATGAGGCCATTTATTATGATCTTCTTGTTTCTCAGGTGGGTGCGGTCAAGGTCAACACGCGCGATTTAGTGGAGTATGCCTTCAAAGACAAACACGTTATTATTGTCTCGCCAACCTCATTTTTGGCTTATCTCCAGACGGTTTTACAGGGCCTCAGAGCTCTCAAGATTGAGGAGTCGGCTAAAGAGATTAGATCGCGGGTAGAGGAGCTAGGCAAGCATATTATGGCCTATGATGACTACTATAAGAAGCTGGGAAACTCCTTAAATACAACCATAAATCACTACAATACGGGTTATAAAGAACTTAAGAAGATTGATAAGGATGTTTTACGGATTTCTGATACGGGTGGCCTGATTGACCCCCTGGTTTTAGATAAGCCAGTGATGGAAGAATAAGCTTTACTTTCTTGGTATATTTTCTTATAGTCAAAGAAGAACCGTTAATGTTTGAAAAATTCTAGGACAAAAGGATGGTGCTACTATGGTTTCTCGACGGAAAGAGCAGAAGGTGTTCGTGTTGGATACGAGTGCGATGATCTATCAGCCGATGATCGTTGAACGTTTGGGGGATAATATCATTATTATACCCATGTCAGACCTCAATGAACTTGACGGTCTGAAAAAGCAGGATGGAAATGTCGGCTATAGTGCTCGGGAGGCAATTGCCTGCATCGAAGAACTCACCAACAACGATCTCAATCCGAATTCGATTGTTCATGGAGTTTCCACAAAATCTGGAGGTACTCTTTTCTTTGACTTCATCAAACCTGATGAGTGGGGACTGCTTCCTGATGGGATTGAACGCAACAACGATGCGCGAGTTATTCTCGCCGCAATCAAGGCCAGGAAGAAAAACCCCAATCGTCAGGTTTTTGTGTTGTCGCAGGATAGTAATCTGCGTGTTATTACGAGGACCTGTGGCATCAAAGCCGAAGGTTACCAGAATGACACAATGATTACTAACCTGAATGAGTTCTATTCTGGTCGACGGGATATTACTGTCCCTACTCCCAGCACGGAGCTTCTTAAGGAGATGAAGGAGAAGAACCGGATTACAGTATCTGGTTTGGGTGAGTTTATTCCTAAGCCAGCGCTGTTTCCGAATCAGTGTGTGACTATCTCTTTGGGTGGTCATTTTGCTTGCGGTATCCACCATCAGGGGGAAATCAAGTTGATCTCTGATGGAAACGGCCATTTGCTATACGGTCATCCCAATGGGAAGATTCCCCTTAAGAACAATGAGCAGAGGCTGGCCTACGGACTGGCTAGTAGTCAGGAAGTAGAACTGGCAACTTTTTCCGGACGGACGGGGAGTGGTAAAACCTTTCTGGCTTTGCTTGGTGCTTATGCCAGTACCCGGGATGTTGATGAATTCCGGATTATGGTTTTTCGCCCTCATATCGATTTGGGACCAGCTCTCGGTATGTTGCCCGGTGGGGTAGAAGAGAAGTTTTCCCCTTGGATGAGGCCAGTTATCGAGAATATGGTCAAGATCGTAAAGGCTTACACCAATACGAGCACTGACCAGGCTCGGGCGACTATTCAGGGCTACCTCAATCACGATTTCTTGGAGATCAAACCCATTAGTCATATTCGTGGCTGTACCTTTGACAACGCAGTCATTGTCATCGATGAAGGGCAGAATCTGACCCCTCATGAAATGCGCTCCACGGTGACAAGGGCGGGGGAGAACTCCAGAATCTTCGTAACAGGGGATCCAACTCAGATTGATAATCGTTTTTTGGATTCCCGGAACAACGGCCTGGTATTTTTGACTGAGCGTTTCAAGGGTGATCCGAGTTTTGGACATCTGACCTTTGAACGCAGTGTTCGCTCAAAACTGTCTGAAAAGGCGGCTGAGCTTTTGGCTTAATTCTCACTGAAGTTTGCCCCGGATCGCTATAAACGCGAGGCCGGGGCTTTTTTTTGCCTAGGCTTGCGTTTTTGCTTATTTTATGTAAAAATGTACTAACTATGACATTCGCAATCATCAAAACTGGTGGCAAGCAGTATAAAGTCTCTGAAGGAGATGTTCTTTCGATTGAAAAATTGGCTGAATCGCCAAAGGGGAACAAGGTTACCTTTTCTGAGGTTTTGCTCGTCGACCGCGATGGAGACGTTAAAATTGGTGCTCCTATGGTTGCTGGAGCCAAGGTTACTGCTGAAGTAGTAGACGAGGGTTTAGGTAAAAAAGTTTCTGTCATTCACTACAAAGCCAAAGTTCGTCACAAGAAAATTTCTGGTCACCGCCAACCCTTCACTAAAGTAAAAATTGAATCTATTAACTAAAATTAAAAAAACCGCGCTCCGCGGTTTTTTTAATGTCTATTGATTAAAGCATTTTTAATTGTATCAGAATCGGTATACTCAATTTCGGTACCAGAAGACAGTCCTCGTCCAAGAAGAGTAACTTTAATTCCTTGGTCGCTGTATGGTTGTAAAAGTTGTTTTAAATATTCAGCGGTGTTATCGCCCTCACGGGTAACGGAAATAGCAATAATTATTTCTTTTAATACACCCGCTTTAACTTTTTGTTCAATATTTTTTATGAGGGCTTCTTGTCTGATTCGGCTACTAGGATTTTTTTCTAAGATCGGCAAAAGGCCACCCAAGACAGCGTATTGTCCGTTGTAGACCCCTAGTTTACGGATATTGTTAAGATCGATATCTTTCTCCACGATCATGACAGTGCTTTGATCTCGGGCTGTATCTGAACAAATTTCACACAAGGCGGAACGGCCTCGATTAAGGATAAAAAATCGGGTGCAAATTTCACACTGGTGAATGTCTTTTTTTAATTCGCCAACTAATTGCGCTAGGTTATTTAGTGAGCCCTGCTGTTGACTGAGTAAAAAATAGACAAAACGTCGGGCCTGTTTTGGTCCGACTCCAGGGAAGCGGGTGAATATTTCAGCCAGTTTGTTAATGATATCGTCGGGCATATATTAAATTTCAAATTAAAAATGTCAAATTTCAAATGAGTATCAACATCTCTGAATTTTCATTTGAAATTTGAAATTTGTAATTTGTAATTTGTAATTGCGCCTTCGGCGCTAGAATCCTCCAAAATCAGATTTTTCAATTGTGGTAAAACAGACACGTTGTTCGTCGAAAACTAGTTCAATCATCCCAGTTGGTCCATTACGGTGTTTTTCGATTAAAATTTCGGCAATATTCTTGCGTGGAGAATCGTCATTATTTTTGTCTTCTCGGTGTATAAACATTACCACATCGGCGTCTTGTTCAATGGAGCCAGAGTCACGCAAGTCAGATAATCTGGGTTTACCACCACGTTGTTCGACGGCGCGGGAAAGCTGTGACAGGGCAATGACTGGGACGTCTAATTCTCGGGCTAAGCCTTTGAGGGAACGAGAAATTTCTGTCACCATCTGGACCATTGAGTCCGACTCTCGGCGAGGAACCATCAACTGTAAGTAATCTACAATAATCAAGCCCAGTTTATGTTCACTTTTTACTTTACGAGCCACACTCTTCATTTTAGTGATATTGTTGGAAGACTCATCATCGATAAAGATTGGAGCCCGAGATAGGACGTCCATTCCGTCACGGAGCATAGCAAATTCTTCATCGGAACTTATTTTACCGGTGCGTAATTTCCAAGAGTCAACGCCCGACTGGGCGGCCAGCATACGATCAACTAATTGTTGGGAACTCATTTCTAGAGAAAAAATTAAGACCGGCGTGTTTTGGACCACGGCAATGTTCCTGGCAATATCCATGGCAAAAGTTGTTTTTCCGACTGATGGACGGGCCGCTAAGATAATCAGATCAGATTTTTGGAAACCAGAAAGCTTATTATCTAGATCACGAAAACCAGAGGGGACACCGCGTACACCCGAATCGGTCTCGCGCAATTTATCAAATCTTTCCCAAGCGTCGATTAGTTCGTCTTTAATCGGTCGGTAGTTTTTCTTGGAGACGCTGGCCAGGCCAAAGACTAGACGCTCCGCTTTATCATAAGTGGCATCAATTTCTTCTTTTTCGTCGTAACCTAGTTCTAAGATTTTTTCGGCTGAATCGATTAGTCGTCGCAACGATGCTTTTTTAGCGACAATGTTTGTGTAGTGAGGAAGATTAGAAGCGGAAGGAACAAGATTCGTTAGTTCAACGATATAACTAGAGCCACCAACACGATCAAGATTTTTATTTTCCTTTAAGACTGAAGTGACAGAAACTAAGTCGATTGGTTCATTTTTATCAAACAACGACAACATCGCTTTATAGATAATTCGATGCTTTTCAGAATAAAAATCTTCTGGTTTTACCGTCTCACCAACCTCGTTTAAGCTGTAGGGTTTCAACATGATAGAACCCAAAAAAGCTTGTTCGGCTTCGGTGTCGTGAGGGGGGACACGGAGGGGGCTTTTTACTAATTTAGCAATTTCCTGGGGCATGGACTTAATTGTACCATAGCCTAAAAAACGCCCAAGTACTGGGGAAATGCTATTTAGGGGAGAACCTGGGGATATTAAGTTTACAAGACTAAATTTTTCTTATTTTAGGGCCGTTTTCACTGTCTTCCACTCCATAGCCTAGTCGTCCTATTTCTTGTCTGAGCTCGTCGGAGCGAGAATAATCTTTATCTCGGCGGGCCTCTTCTCTTTGGTTGGCTAATTCCTGGACTTCGACTGGTATCTCGATATTTGTTTGGTCAATCGCTGAAAGTAAATCTAAACCAAGAAAACGATCAAAGTCTAAGATGGTGGCAAGCTTATCTTCATCTTTAGCCTCATTACTGCCCAACAGTTTCCAAATCACCGCCAAGGCTTCGGCTGTGTTAAGGTCATCATTGATACATTTAAGAAATTCTTCTCTGTATTCTGGAATAATTATTCCTGTTTTTTCTTCCGAACTGTTCTTTAAATTAGACAGAACGTTGATTAATTTTTTGTAGGCATTACTGGCACCTTCTAAAGCTTCCCAAGTAAAATTTAGAGTCTTTCGATAGTTGGCAGTCATGAGTAGGTAGCGATAAGCCATGGCGGAGAAACCTTTTTTGTTTAAATCTTCTAGACGGTAAATGTTGCCGAGAGATTTTGCCATTTTTTCTCCGTCAACAGAAATAAAATTTACATGCATCCAATAATTTACATAGTCCTCGCCAGTACTACATTCAGACTGGGCACGTTCATTGGTGTGGTGAACAGGGATATGATCGATACCGCCGGTATGAATATCAAAATGGTTACCAAGATATTTCATACTCATGGCAGAGCATTCTATGTGCCAGCCTGGAAAACCCACCCCCCAAGGTGATGGCCATTCTTGTTGTCTTTGTTCGGTTGGTTTAGAAAACTTCCATAGAGCAAAGTCGGTGGGATTAATTTTTTCGGAATTTATTTCTACTCGAGCTCCTTCTTTTTGTCCCTCTAAATCTAGCTGAGCGAGTTCGATATATTTAGGATATCTCGCGGTATTGAAATATATTCCATCCGAGGTTTGATAGGTGAAACCTTTTTCTTCTAGTTTTTTTATTAATTCTATTTGTTCGGCAATATGTTGGGTAGCGCGTGGGAAAATAGTGTCGGTGGTTTTAATATTTAAACTAGCTAAATCGGTCATAAAAGCCTGCAGATAAAAATCGGCAATTTCTTGAGCGGTTTTATTTTCGGCCCGCGCTTCTTTTTCCACTTTATCTTCGCCTTCGCTTTCATCACCAACTAAGTGACCAACATCCGTAATATTAATTATTTGTTTTACTGTAAAGTCATTGTACTCAAACATTCTTCTCAGGAGATCGGAAAAAACATAAGCCCGCATATTACCAATATGTGGATAGAGATAAACAGTTGGTCCACAAGAATACAAACCTACTTCTCCTGGTTTTATAGGCTCAAAATCTTCTTTATTTCGAGATAGAGTATTGTAGAGTTTTATCTGGGTTACATCCATCGTTTGTGTTTGTAGTATGCCAGAATAAAGAACACTAATGCAACTACTAGGCCGGAGATATACCAAAAGCCATAAGGGAGGTCTATTAGTGGTGTTCCGTCGGCTCGGAGACCGAAGATTGTTACGAGTAGAGTGAGAGGGAAGGTGATAAAGGCTAGCATGGTAAAGGTTTTTGTTGATTCATTGGTTTTTATTTGAAGGAGGGATTCATTTGTTTGTCTGAGTTCGTTGAAAAATTCCCGACTGTTTTCGAGAGCATACCAAACCTTGCCAAATTCACTAGAAATTGCTTGAAGATGGAAATTAAATTTTTCACCAAAAAAGTCTTTACCAGCCGTTTCTAACGAGGTTAAAACCCCCTGATGAGATTTTAAAGTTCCTCGGAAATCTAATAATTTTTTATTGATTCTCGCCAAAACCATTACCATCTCTTTTTCATTACCATTAAAAATTTTGGTTTCCGCTTTTTTTAGATTAGAAGTGATAAACTCTAAATTTTTTTCAAGTGATTGATAGAGGTGCTTAATGATGTAGTAGAAGAGATAACCGGCATGGGTTTCTTTTTTACTTTTTGCCAGTAGATTACTGGCCTCGAGCATTTTGCCGAACTCTTGCATGGAGTCGATATTTTCATAGCTAGTGGTCACTAAAAAATCTTTCCCCACGATAAAATCTATTTCAATTGCATCGTGTCCGTCGTTGGTATCAACGTCTAAAGAGTTAGTGTGGTTTGGCAGATGGAGAACTAAATAAATAAATTCATCATAAATATCGACTTTTGAGCGGCGGCTAACGTCGCGGAGTTCTCCGGCGGCGACAGGATGGATGTTAAATTCTTTGGAAATGGCCCCAATTTCTTCAGCGGTCGGGGAGGTTAGATCAACCCAAGTGATGTTATTGTATTTAAATTGTTTAATCATAATTAGCTAATCTAACCTTGGTAAAATTATCATTTAAAACCCTTTAATTATACTGTCATCGTAGATTGACCACAAGGGGATATTTTGCGATAATATGACTAACTATAAACCTCTAAAAAATAATTTTTACTGAATTATGTATATTAAATTTTCCAAAACCTTGTTTGTTGCTCTGATGGTGCTTTCTGTTTCTGTCTCTTTTCTTTCGGGGTGGTATTTGGGCGGTCATCAGGCTGTTAAAATGGATAATACTTATGCTAGTTTGGTAAACGTGGCTCCTTGTGCGGGGGCGACTTGTACGCCTGATAAGTTTTTCTTACTATCTAATGTTTTTAATACTGAAAAAGGTAAAGTTCAAAATGTGGACTTCTCACCATTTTGGCTAACTTGGCAAACTTTAAACGAACGCTATGTCAATGGTACAGCGGCCATAAATTCCACTTCAACCAAAAAGGCTACTGATCAAGATCGGGTGTGGGGGGCGATTTCGGGAATGGTGGCTTCTCTGGGTGATCCTTATACTGTTTTTATGCCACCTCAGGAAAAAACCAAATTCGAAGAAGATATCCGAGGTAACTTTAGTGGGGTAGGGATGGAGATTGGCTCCAAAGACAATATCCCAACGGTTATTGCTCCGCTTCCCAATTCTCCTGCTAAGAAAGCTGGCATTGTGGCTGGCGACAAAGTGCTAAAGATTGATGGACTTTCAACTCTTAATCTGACATTAGAAGCGGCAATTGATAAAATCCGAGGACCAGAGGGGACGAGTGTGACTTTAACCATTTTGCATGAGAAAGATAAAGAGCCAGTTGATATTAAGGTTACAAGAGCGGTCATTACTATCCCGACAATTGATACAAAAATTGTTAATGGTAAAAATTCTAATGATAAAATTTTTGTCATTAACTTATACAATTTTTCCGCTCAATCGGCAGAATTGTTCCGCAAAGCAATTGGAGAATTTACCAAATCTGGTTCTAATAAACTCATTTTAGATCTCAGGGGGAATCCAGGCGGCTACTTGGATGCGGCCGTTGATATGGCTAGTTGGTTCTTGCCGGCCGGAAAGGCGGTAGTGCGTGAAAGTTCTGGAATCGATAAGGCTGAGCGAGTTTACCGCAGTGCTGGTTATGATATCTTTAAAAACAAGAATTTAAACATGGTTGTTTTGGTTGATAAGGGGAGTGCTTCGGCTTCGGAAATTTTGGCGGGAGCCCTGTCTGAATATGGGGTGGCAAAGTTGGTGGGTGAAAAAACTTTTGGTAAGGGTTCTGTTCAAGAACTAATTCCGATTACTGAGGATTCTTCGCTCAAGGTGACTATTGCTCGTTGGCTCACTCCTAAAGGTAAATCTTTGTCTCAAAATGGTTTGGATCCAGACTATGTAGTAAAACTTCCCACCCTTACGGCTACGACCACTTTACCAATTAAAGACACTCAATTTGATAAGGCAGTAGAATTATTGAAATAAAAATATGGAAAGAAATGTTCGGGTTGGTATCGGTGTATTTATTTTTCGTGATGGTAAATTTTTGATGGGGAAAAGAATGGGTTCTCATGGGGAGGGTTCTTGGTCAGTGCCGGGTGGACACTTAGAATTTGGAGAGTCTTTTATGGACACAGCCGAGAGAGAAGTTTTTGAAGAAACCGGTTTAAAAATTAAAAATCTTCGTTTTGGGGCTGTGACTAATGATTATTTTAAAGAAGAAAATAAACATTATGTGACTATCTGGATGTTATCTGATTATCTGAGTGGGGAGGCCAAGATTATGGAACCAGATAAGTATATCGAACAGAACTGGTTTGATTTTGACCACTTACCGTCGCCGTTGTTTTTACCTTGGGAACAGTTACTTAAATCAGAATTTATTTCTAATATAAAACAGCAGAGTCTTGTTTTTTAGTTTTTTTGACCTTTCACTTTAAAAAAGATAGAGTGTATTCATGAAAGTTATTTTACTAAGAGATATTAAAAATGTTGGGCGGAAGTACCAAGTTAAAGAGGTAAACGATGGTTTTGCTCGCAATGGTTTGATCGCCAGAGGGTCGGCTTTGCCGGCTACCCCAGAGAATTTGGGAAAAATGAAGGCTGAGATGGAAAATGTTTCCAAAGCGGCAGAAATACGTGCTGATCTTCTCTCGAAAGGTTTGAAGAGTTTAAGTGATGTTGTTATCACTATGACCGCTAAAGCTAATCCAGAAGGGCATCTTTTTGCTGCCATTAATATGAAAGAATTGGCCGATGAGTTAGAAAAAAAATCTGGTCTCAAAATTGATCCAGCTTGGATTGAAAATAAAGCAATTAAGTCGATTGGGGAGCATGATATTTTAATTAAGGTAGATGGTAAAAAATCTCAGTTTAAGCTAATTGTTAAGAGTTAGATTTGATTTGACTTATCTGTCCCCCTGGTTATTATTTATAAAGACTTACTAAACAAAAAGGGGATTGATCTCCATGGCTTTATTTACTCGCTGTATTTTGTCGAGACCTGATTTGTCAGATGGGTTTCGGATTTCGGTTATGAGTCGTCATACCTTAAATGACGGAATCACTCAGGACATCAGAATCAGGCCAGATAACTACCGTCTTCATCTTCCTATGTTGGCCCCGTCCCCAAAACTTATCGGGGACTATTATAAACGGGGTATGCATTGGGATGATTTCCATCGGCGGTATCTTGACGAGATTTCTCAGGCTCCTAAGTTTGGTTGGGCATTATGGCTCTCCACTCGGGCCTTGGTTGGAGATGTAACAGTCTTGTGTATTGAAGAATCGGCAAGTTTTTGCCATCGTCGTTTGTTGGCAGAATTTTGTCTTGCTCTTGAACCAGGTCTCCATATTGAACATCGCTAAGTTTGTGCGGTGTTCTTTTTTTTATAAAAAAATACCACTGAATATTATTCAGTGGTATTTTTTGTTTTTTTATTTATCCAACGTTAGCAACTTTGAAACGCTTGGTTTGGCCATTGAAGCCTGTCTTGCGTTTAGAGGTGAAGGCGACAATCCCTTCTTTGGTGGAATATAAGGTGTGATCCTTGCCAATTTTAACATTGGTTCCGGCTAGAATTTTGGTTCCGCGCTGGCGCACAATAATAGAACCTGGATTGGCTTTTTCACCGGCATATAGTTTAGTGCCGAGATATTTTGGATTTGAGTCGTTTAGGTTTTTGGCAGTACCTCCTGCTTTTCTATGTGCCATAGTGTTATAATATTTATACTAATTAAAGACTGGGTTATTATAATGTATATATGGTAAAAAATCAACCCCGTTAGAAGCCACCCCGCAGAGTAGAGCGGTGCTACGGTCACTCTGGGGTGACCTGCTTCTAACAGGGTCAAGCCCTCCTTAGTCTATGTTTCAAAGATTTAACCAAATAAAAGAGTGGATTGTGGGTCATGAAAAAGACCTTTTTATTGCTTTTTTGGTTATTTTGTCTTCAACCCTCTCCTACGGTCTAGGCCGGTTGTCTTACTTAGAGAGAATCCGGACCCCAGTTACCATTAGTCAGGGATCTTCATCTACACCAGCTAGTATCCAGATTATTGAAGATGAGACCTCGGCTGATACTCGTATTGTGGCCTCGCAAAAGGGGACAAAATACTACTATCCGTGGTGTGGGGGAAGTAAGACAATTAAGAGTGAGAATCGTCGGTATTTTACAACTGCTGCCGCCGCGGAGTTGGCTGGTTATACTAGAGCGGGCAACTGTCCAGTTAACCCTTAGTCTTATTGACAAAATATATATTTATGCTATATTTAAAGAGGCTATTTCTCTGTCTGTTTCGTCAGAGAATCTACAAAGAACCTTGAGGTAAATGAAGATGTCTAAATTTTCTCCTGGATCCTTTATTTGGGTGCGTGACCCCGGGGATCACCGAGAGTTGGATAAGCTGACCATCATCTCATACTCCGAAGGACTCGGAGTGATGGAGGTCGAGTCGCCGGAAGTCGGAAATTTCCGCTTGGTCGTAGATTCCAAGACGGACGACGTCTGGTACCCCGTCTTTGGAAAGGGTGAGATATCTCAAAAACCATTCTCCTTGGGACCGGGATACATGATGATTGGTGATGCAATTTATTCGCGAGCTGACCATCGTGTGACTGCTGCTGCCTAGTAGTTTGTGCCGCTGTCTTTTGCCTATCGTTAGGTAGAAGGCCGCGGCCTTTTTTTTGTAAAAAATTTTTAAGTAAAAAGATAGCCCACACAATTTCTTGTGCGGGCTTTTTGTCGCTACCTTCAGTGTTGGTTATTTCCCACCTACGATAGGGGTGAGCAAGAAGCGTGGTCGGATCTTTCCATCCGATCTCTCGCTTACTGGTTCGGCCTTAACTCGCGGTGGAGTGTGAGTCTGAAAGTATGTGGTCGCCAGATGTCTTCTGATGTACCCAGCCATCGGAGCACGAGCACAACTTCCTTGAAGTCCATCATTATCAGTTGTCCGACGACGACTAATAATTATTGGGCTACTAGCTGTTGTCTCATGATGATGTCCAGAGGCCCCGTTGAGTGTTGCTTGACCGACAATAGCCAAGCAAGGTTTGGTACTGCGCAATTTCTTTGCCATCTTTATTTCCGCTCCTGCGAGAAGATTGTGAACTGGATTGGATCCTCTTTTATGATAACATATTCTTTAATATATGTCAATAAGAAAATAGGGAGGGCCTTTTTATTAGAGTAGGGGGGTATTAGGTCCTACTATCCTATTGGTAACTTTTTATTAAACGAATTATTTATTTTTTAGCAATGAAATTTTCTTTCTAATTATTAAGAGAGAAAAGAACATTTTTTTTGTAGAAATTTTTTTACGACGTAAGGGTTGGATTGTCTAGGGGGACCGGTTTTAGCTAACTGTGGATAACTTAATGATACGTCGCACAACATAGATTTTGCGACACTACGCCTGGGGCGTGTGTCGTCAAAATCCAACATCGTCCGATCATTTGAAATATGTCGGACGAGGCCTTTTGCGACTCCTCTCTTCTGTATTTATTATTTTTTAAAAAAATAATTTTTTCTCACTCCTCCGTCTACTAATCTGTATTTTTTCAAAAATAAAAAAATATTTCCAATTAATTCTCTTTTTCCTCTGTCTTGTCTGTATTCAAAAAACCCTTATTTGTGAATGAGCCCAAAATGTAGGTTTTGGGCTCTAATATATGGGTATATTACCTATAATATGGCTCTGTTAAGCCATATTATAGCTACGAGGCTCTAAAATGCCCCAGGACGAAAGTTTGTCTTTAAGATGATAACTTGGTCGTCTTAAACCTATATAATAAGCCATCGATTGCTTTAAGGAGCCTCATTGGGTAAAAGAAAACCGCCGGACCAGTCAAAAACTGGCGGCGGTTTGAATTCTAGAGAGTTCGGACTTGGCACTTGTTCGGCTAGCGACGAGCACCACCCTTACTCCTCATCATCTGACGCAGATTGGGTCTCCGCATAAACAGTTGTCCATCTTTTGCTGTCTGACGACGGCTGTTCTTTGGAGGTGGACAAAATTGTTGACCGGTTCTTTTTGGAATTTCTTCTTGCTCCGATAATTTCAACGGAATAATCGGAGCGGAGAAGTTAATTATTTCCAAAGGTGGTTGATGGGCAGAATGATCGTTGTTTGAAAGTCCTTGTAGGAGCTTGATGATCAGTTCAGCCGTTTGTTTTGTTTCATCTTTAACCACTAAAATCAACATGGCAACTTACTCCTAATTATTTTTGGAATATAGAGTTGGTGGATGAATTTATCCTTAAATAAAATATAACATTATATTCATAATGTCAAATTGACTCTTTTAATGTCGCAAAATAATTTACTGATACTAGACCGCTCCTTGTTCCCGCCAAAGAGCACTGTATAAACCATTGTGAGCTAGGAGATCTTGATGACTTCCCTCTTCAATAATTTTTCCTTTTTCTAAAACATAAATTCTGTCCGCGTGAGCAATGGTTGACAGGCGGTGGGCAATCATAATAGAAATTGTCTCTGGCCTGGAAACAATAATTTCTTTGATTGTTTGGGTGATCGCTTTCTCGGTAATAGAGTCTAAACTCGAAGTAGCTTCATCAAAAATAATCATTTCCGGTTTGCGTAAGAGTGCTCGAGCAATGGCTAGACGCTGTTTTTCGCCTCCAGAAATTTTAATTCCCCCTTCACCAATTTTACTGTCTAAGCCTTTGTCCCCTCGTTCCACAATTGTTAGTGCCGAGGCTTGTTTGAGGGCGGTTAAACATTCTTCATCGCTGGCAGTCGGATTTACGAATAAAAGATTTTCCTTAATGGTGCCAGCAAAAAGTTGGGTTTCTTGCGAGACTAAACCAATTCGTTTGCGGAGATCCATTCGGTCAAGATCGGCAATGTTTGTGTTGTTTATTTTTAATTGACCAGTAGTTGGTTGATAGAGTCCAGCTAAAAGTTTAATTAGGGTCGATTTTCCCGCCCCCGATGGACCAACAAAGGCGACTGTTTCCCCGCGTTTAATTTTGACATTGACTCTTTTTAGGGTGTCTTCCTCACTTGAGTCATAACGGAAACCAACTTGTTCAAAGTCCAATGACTGAATCGTCTCTAGTTTTGTTGGTTTTAGATTCTTTTCTTCTGACGGAATGGATAAAATACTATTTAGCTGTTCCATACTCGCTTTAGTTTCTTGATATTGGGTTGAGACATTACCAAAATCTGATAACGGATTAAAAATAAAAAAGGAGTAGATAAGTAAAGTGAAATATTCTCCCACCGACAATTTACCGTAGAAAATTAATACCAACATTGTTAGTAGTAATAATGAACGCATGGCGTTGATGAAGGTGCCTTGGATGAAACTCAGAGTTCTTACCAGTTTAATTTTCTTTAATTCCAAGTTTAAGATTTTTTCATTTACGTCGTTGAGACGAGTGATTTCTTGCTCCTCTAGTCCCAGACTTTTTACCAGCTCCACGTTGCGGAGAGTTTCTGTGGTTGAGCCAGCTAAACCCGAAGTTTCTCTAATAATATTAGTTTGGATAGCCTTTATCTTTCGCGTGATAACGATATTAAAACCACTTAAAGTGGGAATCAGTAGGAGGTATAGGGTCCCAATTGCCCAATGGACCGTAAAGGCATAGATGACAACAAAAATTATCCCGACCAGAGATAAGAAAACCGTATTCACCAAACTCATGATTAGGGTCTGGCTATCGGTCCGGGCTTTTTGGAGTTTTTGTAAAAGCTCTCCGGAACGTTGATCTTCAAAAGCGGCAAAAGGTAAGGAAAAGGAATGACTGACACTGTGGGCGTAGAGTTTGGTTGAAACTCGCTGGGTAATCGTGTTAACGTAAAAATCTTGAAAACTCTTAGCCACCCGCGAAATAAAGGCTACTCCAATTGCCCCAAGGAGTAAAAGCAAGACACCCTGAATAAAGCCACTCTGGCTGTAGTTTTCGGGATGCATGGCATACTTGTCGACAATCACTCGAGCGATTTGTGGATCAAGTAGAGCGAATGACTGGTTGATAGCGGCCAAAAAAAGCGTCAAGAATAATGCCCCACGGTATTCTTTAATGTAGTTCCAAAGTAATTTCATATAGACAAAAAGTTTAACATATAAAAGTAACTAAAACTAAATATTGATTTAATTAGAAATTAAAAAAAGAGTCCGCCAGGACTGGGTACTTGTCTTGGCGGAATTCTAACCGTTGGGATATATGCCTCGCAGATTTGTCGCTTCCTGTAGAAGAAGCTTTTGGTTGAGAATATTTTCCTCGTGGTCAGGTGTCCAGATTTGGTAGAAAACATGCCACCAGCCTGGACCAAAATTCAAGGCATAGCCGGTTTGTGGAACATGCTTAATTAAGCCAATAAATTCATTCGTATCCTCTCGAAAGATTTCCACTTCGGCCCCAACCTTCCGTCCTCGCATCTCTCCTTGGTAAGAGGAGGTTTTTAGTGGTGGGATTAAACAAACTGGAAGCTTACTTCTCATGGTATTACCTACCTTTCTGAGATTATTATAACAAATAAATATTTTTTATAAAAAAATGCCAACGGGTGAGCCCCGTTGGCGTAAGCAATAAAGATCTGGATCAGTGTCTATTTGGTCATACACCTCATCAGAGCTTCGGTTAGTCCTGTGATCATCTCAGGATCGTGCCTTACTTCGTGTTGGCAGATAGACCCTCTTCTCACCTCCACCCCCTTGGTCAAGAAGCTGTTTTGTTTGAAGTAGTCCAGCATCTCGGCAGTAAACGTTCCCTCAGGTTTTACCCAAATCTCTCGTCCACTGAAAATCATCAGGGGAGATTGTGAGAAATATTGGTTTTTAACCATTATCTCTCTTGCCCAATTAGATAGAATCAGGGAGCATCCTGTGTCGGGAACGTCCGATATTGGCACAATCATTAAGTCAGACCGATAGAGGGAGGCTGGATAGCCTTGATTCCCTATGGAATTGGCTAACAGCCAACTTGTTCCATTTGGTGTTTTTATCAGATGAGCAGTGATGTAGACCATGAAACCCTTGTTATTCTTGATTGAATCACTGTCATCGGCTACCTCCACGTACACTGGCCGTCCAACGAAGGAGATTTGCTTCGACTCACATTTGGTGATGATGTTTACCATGACCGCCCTTAGCACTTCATAGCCTGACAATGTCGGCTCTGTAGTTAGCCTGTTCATGTCCTACTCCTTTTTGAGTTTGTCTCGTCTGATTAGAACCTAACACATTGTTATATCTCTGGTCAATGCTACGATATTTTTTTATTCAAAAAACACCTCCAATGATCCCTCTCCCCCATCTTTTGTTCTTGATTGTTCAAAATAGATATTTTTAGATTTCAAATAGGTTTTAACAAAGTTTGGTAAAATTGGGCCGTTGATACTGTTTTTCCCGCGCCCAACAATTAGACGAACGTGATAGATATCAGTTTCCGTTAAAAGTTCGTCAATAATGACCCTGGCTTCGCTAGTGGTAAAACCATGAAGGTCAATAATTTGATCGGGGTTCGGAGTGCGATTTTCTCTAGGCGCGTAGAAAGACATAAAAAAGTTAAAAGTGCTACGATGGCACCCTATTATCATAGACTAGCAGTAAATATTACTAAAAACCACCTTACAAAAATAAATTAAAAAGGCGCCCGCAGTGGGGCGCCTTTTTGGATTGTCTCTGATAGTTGTCTCCTTCAGTTTGAAGAAGATTATCGAGGTTTAGCGTATCTTATTTCATTGCCACCTGGTTGCCCCAACATGGGCGACTAGCGGACCAAGGTTTGTTACCAGACTTTTTAATCAAAAGGATGGCGTACTCAATATTTCCACGAGTGGTGTAAATATCGTGACCTTGTTCTTGGCTTTGACGTAAGTGGTAGTCTTCGTTGATTTGAAAGACACCGACGTCTTTAGGATTAACCTTTCCGCGAACAATAGTACCATCATTGCTGTATTGTCTTAGGCCACTTTCGCAGCGAGCAATTTCTACAGCGAGTTGATCATCTACCCCATATTTTTCACTAGTTTCCTTGATCATTTCAATGATGACGTTAGTCGTCTTTGTTTGATCTTGGGAATCTGAAGAGTTGTTTTTGTCGTTGTAAGCCTTGGCTTCAGCGACGACTTTTCCGGAAATTGGTTCGGGAGTCTTTAGGGTATCGGTTGGTATAGATGCAGTGTTAGATACGGCTATGAGGCTTGCGAGACCTATTTGTAGGGTTTTAAGTATAAGTTTGAAAGCGAAGTCTATTGGATGGCCTTAGTGCTATCCTCTAGTCCCCGCTTAAAAGCTCTAAATTAAATGTGGAGAGCCTGAGATTGCTCAAAGGCTCGTTTTGGTGCCAAGGCGACTTTTTAAGAAAAAGGCTATCTGAATTTAACATCAGATAGTCGCTAATAACCTATTCACCTTTCCTTAACACTGAGATTAGCTTAGCATAATGGACCCCAAAAGTCAATCAAAATGTGGTAAATTTAGGGTTGTTTGGAGGCTAAAAATAGTTAAAATATGTTTAAAAATAAGGATATTATTGAAATATCACAATAACACTATTTACGTATTTTGTCAAACGTTTCGGTCACAAAATTCCAACCATATTTGATGATTATGTCGTTCCAGACAAACATTACCTTTTCCTCTAAATATTGATGCCAGATGGAGACACAAAAGTCCCAAATTTTGAGCCCGATCTCTTTCACGAAGCCGAAATTCTCCTTGCCTGTTTGCGAGTCGGCAATCTGACGGAGACTGACCCCGAAATAACTCAACAATAAGATGACTACAATGATTAGGAGAATGAGTTTAATGAACCCGCTATTTTTATTAGATCGCATATTGTTTATATTATAATTTACCTTCCTCCTTCCTAAAAGTGGACAAGTTATTATGAGTCTTCACTTAAAAGAAATTTATCTAGCTGGTAGATAGTTTAGCGGATTTAAGTAACTGTTGTAAGAAGCAATTGGTAGTCGGTAGGTGCCACCGCAAGCCTTACTTTGAAGAGAACTGACTTTTACTCCTTGGCTGGCGTAAACCGTGAAATGCAAATGTGGTCCAGTCGAATAACCAGTGTTTCCACTGAAGGCGATTATTTGTCCAGCCGTTACATTTTGACCCTCCGATACTTTAATCACCGATAGGTGGCCGTAAAGGGTAGAAAGTCCGTTGGTGTGTTCAATTAGTACCCATTTTCCATAAGATGCTCCTTTGCAGGTGATATCAGTATCGCCCACCCCTATTACTTTTCCATTGGAAGCGGACATTACCGAAGTGCCAACCGGTGTTCCTAAGTCAATTCCATTGTGTCCTTTGCCGTTATACACGGCCCCCAGGGCTGAGCGAGAAAAAGCTGTATTACCAAAAGATTGAGTAACGATTACTTTAGAGAGTGGCCATATTAAACCCGAACCAGTCTGAGGCAATAAGCTTGGATCAATAGCAATTTTGATCTGTTGCTCGATGTTAGCAATTTCTGCTTCTACATCCTTTCTTTTTTGGATGCGATCCGCCAACATCTTTTGATAGTTAGATTCTTTATTTTGTGTATCAGCCAAAAGTTGGTTTTTCTCTTTTTTAATTTCTTCCGTCACCTGTTTCTGTCCGGATAGTTGTTCTTTAAGACCGGTGAGAGTTTTTTTCTCGGTTTCTTTGGCGGTCTTTTTTATTTCTAAAATATCTTTATTTTGTTTTAGAGCCTGAACCTGGTCTTCTAGGTTGGCCTGTAGAGCGTCTAAACTTTCTACTTGGGTAATAAAATCTGATAGCCTCGTGTTGCCAAAAATAATTTCAAAAAAATTGCTGGTCTCTTTTTGTCTTAGATTACGTACTGCCTCAGAAATAGAAGTTTTGTTTTGCTCAATGTCGTGCAGTTTAACTCCAATGTCGCTTTGAATCTGGACAATGTTTTGGTTGGCTTGCTCTATTTTCTTACCAGTCAAAGATAATTCTGCCACCAGTTTTTTACGGGTGGTTTCTATTTTTGCTAATTCATTACTAAGAGTTTTTTTCTCAGTTCCCGTTGTTAAAAGTTGCTTACTGATTGTTTTTATTTCCTCGTCTAGTTTTTTTATTTGATCACTGAGGCCAGAACTTTTTTGTTGGAGTTCTTCCACTGAAGCAGCGAAACCAAAAGAGGCTGAGACAGCCACCAGTATCAATGTTCCTATTGCGATGATTAATTTAGAGGTTTTGAGCATAGGTTAAGCGTGCGATTGTCTCATCTTTACCAAGGGTGCTGGCTAGGGTAAAAGGATCAGGAGATTTCTCTTTACCAGAGAGGGCGATTCGCATTGGCCACAAGACTTCTCCCCTACCTTTGTCTGTCGCAAAATCCCAAATGGCAGATTTAATATTTTCTGCGGTAAATTGGTCGGCCGGTATATTTTTGAGTAAGTCGATAGTTTCTGTTAAGAAGGTTGTATTTTTAAGTAGCTCTTTTTTATAATTTGGTTGTTCGAAAAAATATTGAATTTCTCCTTCTTCAAACATTTTTTGGATATCACCAAGGGTATAAATACGTTCCAGTATCAGTGGAATAATTTGCTTAAATCTCTCAGTTGAATAAGTTGGTTGTTTTTTTATTTCAGCCAAAAATGGCTCGGCTTTTAGAATAAATTCTTCTTGTGACAACATTCGGAGGTATTCACGATTAAGCCAATTAAGTTTGACGACATCTAATATGGCGGCACCTTTTTGGACCTTGACTAAATCAAATTTTGTGATTAATTCTTCTTTTGACAATATCTCTTGCTCAGTCCCCGGATTCCATCCCAGAAGAGTGATGTAATTTAAAATAGCTTCGGGTAAATATCCTTGGTCACGATATTCTGTCAGGGCCAATGCTCCTTTCCGTTTAGACAACTTTGTTCTGTCTGGCGAAAGTACAAGTGGCAAATGGGCGTATTCTGGGGTTGGTGCTCCGATGGCTTCTTGGATTAGTATTTGTCTTGGGGTATTTGAAATATGATCCTCACCTCTTACTACATGAGTGATCCCCATATCATAATCATCCACTACGACGGCAATATGAAAAACTGGCTCATCAATACTTTTAGCAATCACAAAGTCACCAAGATCAGTGGTGTTCATGCTAATTTCTCCCCGAATTAAATCGTGAAAAGAAACAACCTTATTTGGATTACGAAAACGAATTACTTCAGCCCTATCACCTTCTTTTTTTATTTCTTCTTTAGAGATGTAGGCTTTATCTTCATTGATTAATTTTTGTAAATATTTTTTATACAATTCTCCTCGTTCAGATTGCTTAGGCGTATTTTGAGGATTGTCATAATCTAAGCCAAGCCAATCTAAGCTTTCCAGAATATTGTCTGCATATTCTTTTTTGGAACGTTCTCGATCGGTATCTTCTATCCGGAGAACAAATTTACCACCTAAATGTCGAGCATAAAGATAACTAAAAATAGCGGTTCGATAATTTCCCGCATGCAACAGCCCTGTTGGGCTGGGGGCAAATCTGGTCACCACTTTTTTTGATTTTGGTTTGAAAAAGTTAAATAACATAAAATTACTGCTCGTGTGACAGACAGACATCAATCAAACCCTGGGCAATCGTTCGACCAGCATCGGGGTTAGCATATTTTTTTGCCGCTACCGCCATCTCTACTCGCAAATTTTGGTTTTCCATTAGGCGAGTAATTTCCGCTAATAGAACCGATGGCGAGAGATTGTCTTCTTCAATTACCACCGTTGCTCCGGAACGGGCGTAAGTATAAGCATTTTGTGTTTGGTCGTGACTGATAGATTCGGGGATGGGGATAATGATCGATGGTAGACCCCAGTTAGCGATTTCAAAAATAGTGGAACCAGCTCTTGAGACAATCAAAGAGGTGGCACCGGCCGCCATGCGTAAAGCAGTATCATTTAGAAAATCAAATAATTTATAGCGGTCTTTGTGAGGATTTTTTTCTAAAATAATACTTGATCTTTTCTGACATTCATCTAGATTTTTAGCTCCAACCTGGTGGATCACCTGATAACGATCTAAAAGTTTGGGTAGGATAGTTAACATGGTGTCGTTTATTCGAGCGGCTCCCAATGATCCCCCCACAATAAAGACTACGGGCACTGATTGATCAAGGTTCAAATATTCAAAAGCGCCGGTTTTTATTGGAGTTAAAATTTCCCGACGAATTGGGTTGCCCGTGACCGCGGTTTTTTCTGGTTTAAAATATTTTACGGCTTCTGGATAAGACAGGGCAACCAGTTGAGCAAATTTTCCCGCCCAAAGATTTACGCGTCCGGGGATAGAATCGGAATCGTGAATGATGACTGGGATACCTAAGATTCTGGCGGCAAATAAGGCGGGAAAACTGGCGTAGCCCCCCTTACCAAAGACAACATCAGGGAAAATAAAAAACATTTTTATGGTTGCCATAATGACGCCGTAACCAGTTTTAAACCAATCCAAAAAATTTAGAATTGAGGCATAGCGACGGATTTTTCCCGCTGGCACCCTAACATATCTAATGTTGTGTTCAAATAGAGATTTGGCATTATACGGATCGTTAGACATGAAATACATCTTTGGCATGACCAATTTTTGTTCCTCCGATAAGATTTTAACTTCCTCGGCAATGGCGATAATTGGGAAAAAATGTCCCCCCGTCATACCTCCGGCAAATAAAATTTTCATGAGATAAAATTTAAAATTTTAATTTATTAACCAGTCTTATGTCTCGAAATATTTAACACAATTCCCACTTCCAAAAGGGCAATAATTAAAGCACTTCCCCCGTGACTAATAAAGGTTAATGGTACCCCTGTTAGTGGAATTAGACCTACCATTGCCGATATATTGATAAAGGCTTGAGCACTAATAAGTATAACAATTCCTAAGGCTAGTAGTCTACCAAACTGATCGGTTGTTTTTCCGGCAATCCGGAGACCCCAAAGTGAAAATAACAAATATAAAATAACAATTATACTGGAGCCAATTAGACCGAATTCTTCTGATAAAACAGCAAAAATAGAGTCACCAATCGCTTCTGGTAAAAAGTTAAATTTTTGAATACTTTGTCCAAAGCCTCGGCCATTTATGCCCCCCGACCCAATTGCGATGAGTGATTGATTTATCTGCCAACTGGATCCCCTCATATCTTGGGAGGGATTAACAAATGTTTCTATCCGATCACGAACATAGGGTTTATACCAAGCTAAAATTCCGATGGCTAAAGTTAGACCCAAAATTAAGATTAAAAAATGCTTCCATCTGGCTCCGGCGGCAATGAGCATCGCTCCAGCCGCGGAAAATAGCACTAAAAAGGTACCCGTGTCTGGTTCTTTAATTAAGATAATCGTTGGGATGGCTAGGATCGCTAAGAAAGGTAAAATTCCTTTAGTAAAAGAATGAATTTTTTCTTTCTCATTGGCTAGCCAATAGGCCGCATAAGCAATAAAACCAAACTTCATAAATTCTGATGGTTGGAAAGAAAAATAACCTAAATCAAGCCAGCGTTTGGCTCCTCCGGCCCCGAAACCTATTTTAGGTAAGAAAACTAAGATATTTAAAATAATAGAGCTCAGGAAAAACCAAAAAGCAATTCTTTGGTATTTTTTGTAAGAAATATTTGAGGTAATAATTAACCCCACTAAGCCTACTAGGAGGATAATAAATTGTTTTATTGAAACCATCCCAAAATCGGCTCCACTTGAGCGGCTAAGAAGACTTTGGGAAGCAGAAAAAAAAATTACAAAACCAACACTCAGGAGGACTAAAACAATAAAAAAGAAAATTTTATTAGCTCGCGGTTTGTTCATTAATTAGAAATTAAAAATTAGAAATGTAAAAATTTTTTTTGAATTCAATTTGTAATTATTAATTTTTAATTACCAATTGCTTTAATTGGCTTTTATTAGCCAATTAAAGCTACTACCATGCCAATAATGGCCATAATAATACCAATAACCCAATAACGCATAACTACCTTATAAGCGGGCCAGCCGATGGCTTCAAAGTGATGATGAAGGGGCGCAACTTTAAAAACTTTTTTCCCGTTTCGGAATTTTTTGGAAGTTAATTGGATCACTACCGACAGTGAGGTGATAAACAGAGGAAAAGCAATGATTGGTAAGATGACGACCGAATCAGTTAAGAAAGCAATTACGGTAAGAGTGGTGGTCAGACCCAATATCCCAGTTTCTGACATATAAAATCGAGCTGGTGGAATGTTGTACCACAAGAAAGCTAATATTCCTCCTGTTACTACGACACAGAAGGCAGCCAAGTCGATTCTGTTTTGGAAATAGGCAATTCCAGCATAAGCCGAAAAAATAATTGCCATCACTCCGCCTGATAGCCCGTCTAGCCCATCGATGACACTACTGGAAAAGAGGCTAAACATGACTAAGATGAAAAATGGCACAATGAAAATCCCAAGCTCTAATGGTCCCCAAAATGGAATATAGGTACTGGTCATTCCTAGACGGCTATAAAACCAGAGACCGCCAATAAGTCCAATACCAATTACTGCAAACATTCGTTTCCAAAATGGCAAACCGGCTTTTCCGTCAGCTTCACCAGATATTTGTAAGATGTCATCGATTAGCCCAACAATTGATCCAACAATTAAGGTAAAGAGAGGTAGCCACGTTTGAGCGCGCGAGAGAAAGTTTAGTTTTACAAAAAATTCGTCACCGGGAAATATTATCGTTAAAAAATAAATTACCGCAATGGTACATAAAACACTCACCCAAATTAACACTCCACCCATTCGAGGGGTACCAGTATCTTTATCTTTGTGTAGACTGTTGAAGATTGGAGTTTCTTTACCAGAGGGGTCAACTTTCCCCGCTTTTTTCTTCCAACACTTATGTTTATAAAGAAAATCCGTCAGGATTGGAGCCAACAAAAGACCGATAAAAAAGGCCAAGGCGGCTGGAGTAAAAACCTTTAAAACGTTTATATACATTGTTTTAAATTATACGATAATCTGGTAAAAAGACCAAGGTATAAGCCATCTTAGGTTCTTTTAGTTTTTCTTGTTTAAAACTCGACTGGTATCTGTGATCAATTTTTGAACATCAACAAAGCGAGTATTATTTCCTCCCCCCAACAAAACAATTACAACCGGGTGATCTTTTAGAGGATTAAAAATAATCGCTAAATTTTCTCCGGCGGTTTGAGTTGTTCCTGTTTTTGATGAAATGATTCTTGGAATGAGATGAATAATCTGATTAGTGTTTGCAATGTTGTGAGTAATACCATCTAAGGAGGTAAATGAGGCGCTCCCCTGGTTTGTTTTATCTAACAATTCTGGTTTGTTGTTTAAGAGGTAGGTATATAGATAAGCAACATCTTGAACAGTACTTTGGGCCCCACTAATTGTGTGAGACTCTAAATCTAAGCCGGTTGGGTTACGGAAAAAAGTATTTTGTAAACCAATTTCTTTAGCTGTTTCGTTCATTAAAGAGACAAAATTTGTTTGAGCTTGGTTTTGGGCTTCGCGGGCGATAGCATTGGCTCCAGCGTTGGATGACGATATTAAGGTGAAGGGTACTAAATTTTTAAAATCCCAACTTTCATTAATCACTAAGCCCGAGTTTTCGTCTAAATTAAGGTCTTCCTGGGTGATAGTAATCTTACTCTCAGGAGTTAAAATTTTCGAAGCCGCATAAATAGTCATTAGTTTGGTGATTGAGGCGATGGGTAGAAGGGTATCTTTTTCTTGGGAAAAAATAATTTTATCTTCTTTTATGTCGTAAACAATTGCTGCTTTAGCACTGAGGTTTAAAAAAGTAAAAGGTTCAATTTCCCTGGTGGCTGAAATGGGAAATGAGGTGGTGGCAACCTCAGTTGAAAGGGTTGAGGCAGATTGATGTTTTTTTATGTTAGTTTTTATGTCCAAACCGCCAGCAATCAAAATATAGGCCACCACAGTAATCGCGCCTAATTGAAAGATTCGAAAAAGTATATTTTGTTTAGGTCGTTTGGACATTGTTACTTGGTTGTCAGTTAGGACTTTTTAAGGGACTCATCATTTTCTGTTTGTTCTACAAAAGCCTCAACTTTTGTTTTCATCGTTTCAAATTCTGGCAACTCTTCAATCGAAGAAATGCCCAGGTGAGATAAAAGATCAAAAGTTGGTTTGTATAAAAACCCCCGTGAGTCATTTGGATTTGATACCCTCTCCACTAAACCTCGGACCATCAGATTGCGTAAAATAAAGCTCGAGTTAACTCCCCTAATGTAATCAATGTCGGGACGAGAAATTGGTCCCTGGTAAAGAATAATTGATAAGGTTTCTACTCCCGCCTTCCCTAAATCTCTGGAAAGTTCATCTTTTTTAATGGTTTCTATTATTTCACTGGCCTCCTTTGCTGTTCCTAACATAATTTCCCCATCATTTTTGATCAGTGTCAGTCCTCTGCCAGTCAATTTTTCTTCTAAAATACCAATCGCTTCCCCAAGCGTATCTTCATGAACTGCTAAAATTTCTGCCAGTTTTTTTAAGGCCATTGGTTCGCCCTTGAAAAACAATATTGCTTCTATTTGTGCGTCTAAAGTCATTTTGTTATTTTATTAAATTTAAATATGAAATACTTGGAATTTTTCATTTGTAATTTGCAATTTGACATTAATATCGGGGCACACCAAGATTACTGCTTTCCATCTCTATATCTTCAAAGTGAAGATTTTGTTTTACGTCAATAATCCCCTGTTTTACTAATTCTAACATTCCTAAGAAACTCACAATGACATTCACTTTTTCGTGGCGGTTTTCTTTAACATAATCACTAAAACGCATTTTGAAAGCTTTCTGGATTCGCCCAGTTAAATTTGTAATTACCTCTTCCAGACTCATTACTTTTTGGACAGTCACTTTTGGTAGAGCCTCTTTTTTCGGTAGACTGGCTATTACCGACTGAATTGCTGAGTGAAGATTGTCTTTAGTTAATTCGCCGGTTGGGGCAAAAACGGGCTCATAGTTTTTTACTGTTTCTCTTGACCAGATAATTTGTTTTCCAAATAAATCTTTAATGTAGACAGCCAGTTCTTTAATTCGCTGGTAGGTCTTTAAACGGTTTTCCAGGTCCTCAATATTTTCTTTCTCTTCTTCCGTAATTGAAAGAGTGGAAATCAAAGAATATGATTTTATTAAAATAAGGGTGGAGGCAACTAAAATAAAATTCGCCATATTTTCTATAGAAATATTTTGACCACTGCGAATGAAGGCAATATAGTCATCGGTAACTTGAGCCAGAGTAATATCACTAATATGAAGTTTTTTCTTCTCTATTAGCGACAGAAGAAGATCCAAGGGACCTTCAAAATTAGTCATTTTAAGTCTGAAATCATTGGTTTCTTCCATGGATCATATTTTACCATTTGCCGATAATTTAACCAAAGAAAAAACCACCTAAAGAGGTGGTCGGGGTGATACACTAGGTATTGGTTTTGAGAAACATTGTTGCTCAACAGCCTGTTTGGTCTCGACTATTGGTAGTGTCCACCCCGACTTTGTAAGATACCTGAATCTCTGGATTAAGTCAAGCTATATTAAAAAACACCACCCGGTAATTTTGAGTGGTGTAAAAAATATTTATATTTTTATATGCAATTCTTTCAGTTGTTTTTCTTCAATTTCTGCTGGGGCCTCCATCATTAGATCTTTCCCCTCCCCTGTCTTTGGGAAAGCAATCACCTCACGAATGTTTGGTTCATTTGTTAGTAAGGTAATAAAGCGGTCCAATCCCCAAGCAATGCCTCCGTGAGGAGGAGCGCCAAAAGCCAGGGCGTCTAGCATGTGTCCAAAATTATTTTTAATTCTGTCTTCGGCATAACCCATTATTTCGAAGACTTTTTTTAGTGCCTCGGGTTTATGATTACGGATAGAACCGCCACCAATTTCAAAACCATTTAGAGCAATGTCATATTGCGTGGTTAAAATACCCTCAATATTTTCTTTATTCATTAAGGCTTCTTCGTGTTCTGGTTTTGGTCGAGAAAAGGGATTGTGAGTGAATGTCCAGCCTCCTGTCTCTGTTTTTTCAAAGAAAGGAAAATCAATTACCCAACAAAAAGCGAGCAAATCTGGGTCATTTTTATCCTCTCTTAAGTCTGGTCGATCTGTTCCATATTTTTCCATTGCCTCCTTGTAAGTAATGCGAGGAAATGGCACTGTTTGAATTTTTTTCTCGGGGGCTAGTTTGGTGACAATTTCAATCAATAGTTTCTCATTGAGCGCCATCACATCTTCTTGTTCAACAAAAGACATTTCGATATCAAGCTGAGTAAACTCTGGTTGGCGGTCACCACGAGTGTCTTCGTCACGAAAACAGCGAGCAATTTGGAAATATTTTTCCATCCCCCCGACCATCAATAACTGTTTATATTGTTGAGGTGATTGTGGTAGAGCGTAAAATTTCCCTTGGTAAAGACGGGATGGTACAACATAGTCACGAGCACCTTCGGGAGTAGATTTTGTTAGGATCGGCGTTTCTATTTCACTAAAATTATTTTCATCCAAAAAATCACGGATCATTTTTACAATCTTGTGGCGCAATTTTATATTTTTCTGTAAGCGAGATCGGCGCAAGTCTAAATAGCGATATTTTAAGCGCACTTCTTCACCAATTTCTTTCCCGTCGGTCGACAAGTCGATTGGTGGTGTTTGAGATTCGTTAAGAACTTTAATCCTCTTTATTTCTAGCTCAATGTTCCCATTCATTTTTTCGGCCTGAATGTTTTTTTCTGGTCTGGCGTTAACTTGTCCTACAACCTCCACTACCCATTCCGAGCGTAACTTTTCCCCGACTTCATGGGCTTCGGTGGCGTTTGGTAAGATTACCCCCTGCACTTTCCCTGTTACATCACGAAAATCAAAGAAAATCATTTTTCCCTGATCTCGTCTCACGTCTACCCAACCGGCAATTTTTACTTCTTCGCCGATATGCTCACCTAATTTGTTGATATATATTCTATTCATAATTTTATATTTAGTTTGACTTTTAATTTATTATATTATGTTGGTACATATGGCTTAGGCCTCGCCCCCGTCGCAAGATGGGGGCAAACTGTTTTGTTGATGAAACGAAAAAAATCTCGTCCTTGCCCCGCAACTAATATGTTGCGATGCAAGGACGAGATTCTAATTTCCCGTGGTGCCACCCTGCTTCTCTAGTGATGATATGTCGGGGTCGTTAATCCCATCTCCACTAAAGCACTCTTGATTCTAATCATATATATAGTTTCATTTGCTGTCAAATTGAAAACGCCCAGAAAATACCTTAAGTTATGGGTTATTTAGCCCCTGTGGACAACTCTTGTTTTTTTTGTAAAAACCTGTTAATATACAAACATCCTTACGAAAAAGACCCCTATGTGGTTCCGTCCACATCGGGGGCTTTTTCTTTTATTTGCTAAGTTTTAAAATTGATTCTTGGTCTGCAATATAGGCTATTTTTACACCCGTTCTTTTTAGTAGAACTGAACACTTTTTGGTTTCATATGGTGATATTATTGTCTCAATTTTTTCTCTTGAAAGTAGAAACTTTACCAACGGAGAATAATCTCCGTCACTTGATACGAGTACCGAATTGTCAAATTTATTTTCATATGCATCTTGCATTGCTTGGACTACAATATCTGCATCACAATTACCTTTTGCTTTTCCATTGTCATCATAAATAACCTCTTTGAAAATTAGAGTATATCCTTGTTCTTGTAGACGGGTGTATAAATCTTTATATTTCGGCATTAGTCCGAGAAAAATATATGCCTGACTGACTTTATATTTTTCACGAAGCCATATCCTGAAACGCCCATAATCAAATTCCCAATAAAGGCTCTTTATTCCATTGTGAAGATTTGCTCCGTCTATGTAGGCAACATTGTTGCACCTCTTTTCCATATTTTTATATCTCCACTCCAATTTTTTTTCTCACATCTGCCATTTTTAGTTTTGTCACTTCATGCGCCTCGTTTGCGCCATTTTTTAGAATTTGCAAAACTTGCTCGTAATTGTCGGCAATCTCGGCGCGCTTAATGCGGAGAGGTGAAATAAATTTAATGAGATTGGCGATCAAAATATCTTTACTCTCTTTGTGTCCAATGCCACCCTTCTCATAACGCTCCCTCAAGACCTCTAATTCGTCTTTAGAGACCAGTTTATGTAGAGCAAAGACCAAATCTTCATCGGGATTTTTCGGTTCGTCTATTCCCTTTGAATCTGTTTTAATGCTCATCACAAATTTCTTAATTTCTTCGTCTTCGGAAAATAGTGGCAAGTGATTGCCATAGCTTTTAGACATTTTTCGTCCATCATTGCCGGGCACGGTTTCTACCTCAGCTAAAATCAGGGGTTCTGGTAGTTTAAAAGTCTCGCCAAATAGCCGATTAAATTTTTCAGCGGTATCACGAGCATATTCCACGTGTTGTTTTTGGTCCTTACCGACTGGTACTACATCGGCATCGTAAAGCAAAATATCGGCGGCCATCAGCATTGGATAGTCAAAAGTCCCCACCGACACTTCTTGTCCTTTAGCTGTTGCATCTTTATAGGCATGAGCGCGTGATAGATATGGGACGGTAGTAATACAGTTAAAAATCCAACCGAGTTCCATGTGTTCTAAAACATCAGACTGTTTAAAAAGAGTGACTTGTTTAGGATCTAGTCCAATAGCTAAATAATCTATGGCTAAATCTAAAATCCCCCGGCTCATTTCAGTCGCGTTTTGCAAGGTTGTCAGGGCGTGATAGTCAGCAATCATGACATAGGCTTTGTAGTCATTTTGCATCTCGACAAACTGTTTCATGGCACCAAAATAATTACCGATATGTGGTCGGCCAGTTGGTTTTACTCCTGATAAAAGGATTTTTTTATTATTTGCCATAATGAAATTATCATACTATATTAGTCTTTTTTTAGAAAGGCATTATGTTGTCCATTGTTTTTTTTGTTAAAAAAGAGCCCGGGAGATGTTATCTCACCGGACTCCTCACTGGACCTTAATCAGGATATAGAAAAGTTACAATGGTACTTCTTTTTATATCATAGATTACATCTATCAACATTTTCTGATAAACAATCCTCCAGCGGGCAACTCTTCTGGACACTCGCTGTATTAGCTGGGCATCTGTTTGGGCAGAAATTTGTTCTTGTATCTCCTTCAGATTGGTTGGTAAGGACCAACTTGTAACGTTCCCAAGCTCGACGTTTGGCGTGAATCCTTTCATTGGCACGCTTTGATCTTTTTGTATTGAAGCCACGTCGTCTTCTGGCCATGATCGGTTACTCCTTTCCAAAAGTACTTTATCATATTCATCTCTATCGGTAAAAGAAAAGGCCCCCTGTTGATTTGCTGTGGGGGCCCCAATGTTTTTTAGAGCATGAACTTCACAATTGCTCCTGCTCTTCATGACCGTTTGTCACAACTACCGGCTCTTGTTTTGTTTTCTCCTCTTTCTCGATCGGCATGCTGTCCGTTTCCATGGTAAATTTCCGCCTCAAACCCTTTTGGGGGTGATTTGGCAGAATTAGAGTCATCCTTAGTCCGTTGCCATTGTCGAAGGAGAAGTCGAAGGGAATGAAAATAGTGGTCTCTTCCCCGTCTACCCGTACCGGCAGAGAAATGTTGGCCTTGGTGTATTCATCGTCGAGCCAGAGGATTTTCTCCTGTACGTCAGTTAGCGATGGGATACGATCCACAGGAAAAAACCTTAGTGCATTCCTTACATCTGTCAATATCAAGGCTTCTTTTTCTGCACGGCTTAGGTGTTTCATCTTCAGGCACCTCCTCGTCAAAATAAGAATTGTCCGCAAATAACTATACCATTGTTGATTCAAATGTCAAATCATTTTTTTTTGTTGGTTCTATCTCTCCGATGGGCGAAATAAAAAAGAGTTTATATCTCTTATTTTTGATAGAAACTATTCTCCGGAGCGATGATCTGGATAAATGCATTGCGGACAGCTTCTTCTAAACTGATCTCTCGCAATATTAGTCCACCAGAATAACTATGCCAGGTGTCACTGTTGCGAAGTTTATTATTTTCTTTTTCTAGCTCATACATTACATCACAATGTTCTAACTCACATTCTTTCATTCTTTTTAAAACATAGTCTGGTACTTTTAGACCACTAGAATAACCAAAAAAATCTTGACCGTTTTTGTCTATTATACAAGCCCAAGCCTCTTCGTATAAATGACCATAACGCTCTACTAGACCACTTTCTAGCCCAATATAATAATCGGCTTCTCCGGCTCCTAATCGGCTTTCCTTGGATCGATTATGGGCTCCAGTGTATGTTTGTTTGTCATAAGGAGTATTGGGAACACCAGAATTTGCGGCATAGCCACAAACGTTGAGGTCGCTAGATTCGCCAACCAGTTGCCTGACCACCTTCTCCACTGTTTTAATTTTCCGGTCACTAACCGATCCGACTATTATTTTCATTGTTTTAAATTACCAACTTTTTTAATTATATCCTCTATATTTGTTTTATCTCTTCCAAATATTTCGTCAATTTGGGATGCAAGGATTGGATCGATTTTCTGCATCCTTTCATCTGCAAAAATACTTTTTATTATCAAATCTACAATATGCTCTTTTGACCAGTGCGACACGTTATATTTTTCAATCAAATCCTGAATACATAGGTGGACTATTTCATGACAGATTATTGCAATAACAGAAACTTCTTGTTTTTCGGCAATGTTTACTGTCACCCCCTTAGGATTCCAATTATTATTATAACTCCCGCCGGTCCCGTATCTTGTTAACATTATTTGATACCGAGTGTCTATGTCTATTCCCAAATTAGCTAATCCAATGCGTAGTTGTGGTTCAAATTTTTCCCAGTCTTCTTCAATCTTACTAATAATTGATTTATATTCCTCCCCATCAAATTCATCAGCAATTATTTTTTTAACTTCTTCTTCAGATAAGTCCCCCATTTCTTCTAATGAAAGGTCTTTTGGCATCTTGGGTTTATAACCATTTTTTTGATACCACCCCGCTTTTTGTAGGGTGTTTTTTATTCGGTCGGTATCTTGCTTGACGCTAAATTCAAAGTCTAATTTTGTTGGCTCACCCTCTTTTTGTTCAAAAGTTTCCATACTTGGTTTATGTTTCACTAATTAAATGATATTATATGCCTAATTTATTAGAATTTATACGTCTTTCATAATAGAGATAAAAACATGGCTGATTTAATTTTTGTCACCAGCAACAGTCGAAAATTTGAAGTTGCCCAAAAGGCACTTGGTGCTTTTGGAATAAATCTCACTCATAAAAACATTGAGAACCTTCACGAGATTCAATCTACTGATGTGAATGAGATTTCCGCTTTCTCGGCTAAACTAGCGGCTAATGAATTAAACGCTCCTGTAATTGTGGAAGATGCTGGCTATTACATTGAAGCCCTAAATGGCTTTCCGGGACCATTTATTAAATTCACTAATAATTGGTTATCGGCGGAAGATTACTTGCTCCTAATGTCTGGAAAAGAAAATCGAAAAATTGAGGTGCGCAGTAGTTTAGCTTATTGTGTTCCCGGACAAGAGCCGGTTGTTTTTTGTTCGTCCGCTTTTGGTAAAATGCCTCTTTCTGTGGGACCAGTGGGATATTCCCCTATTAATCAAGTTTTTATTCCTGAAGGTTTTTCTCAAATTGCGACTGAGATTTCTGATGAAGAAATGTTAAATTTCTGGAGTGAAAAATTAGATACTTGGTCTAAGCTCGCCGAGTATTTGGGAAAAAATAAATAATTATGTTGTTTTAATTATCATTCCTTGCCCATCTCCAATAATTTCAAACCTTCCTTCATCAAACACACTTCCTGTTTCTTCCGATAGGCAGATTACTGGTAGTTTATTGTCCTCAGACCATTTTTGACACTCATTTTCTTGATCAGTTTTGTAATGGCAGAAGACCGAATAATCTCCCAGCAGGTCAAGGCCGTTGTCATCTTTCCATTCAACTTCATTTTCATCTGGGCTAGTAATTTTTTTACCCAAAATAATTGCTCCAGCACTGCCTCCATAAATTGATCCTCTTGTCGCCAGAAATTCTATAAGTAGTTTATCAAAGTCAGATTCTCTGATTTCTTTGAGTAAACTCCAAGTGTTTCCACCACCAATGAAGATACTGTCAAAATCTTGTAAATCAGAAAAGTTTTTATTTTCTATTTCTGTCCATGTTTCAATCTCTATATCTTGTCGGTTGTGTGAATTTATTAAGTCCCTGAGCCACTTCGGAGCATCTTCATATAATTTATGACCACGAAGAGCAATTGGTAAATATAAAATTTTGCCGTTTTTAGGTAGGCTTTTTAGATAAACATCATCAAATAAAAAGGTTTGCTGTTCCCCTCCTCCACCGGCTAAATATATCAGATTCCTATCCATTTTTAGTGTTTGGTAATTACAATACTCTTCTTTTTAGTATCGATCTTTACCTCTCCACCAATTGGGAAAGTGATGATTGGGCTGGTGTGACCAAAATCCACATTGGTAATTACGGGAATATTTTTTAATTCGGCTTTGGTTTTTATTATTTTTATCAACTTATCGTTCGTCATTTTACTCGCATTTTGGAATCGTCCGATTACAATTCCTTTTACCCCTTTGAATGATGGCTGGTGAATGAGAGATTGTAAGTCTCGGTCAAAATTTCCAGACTTCGATTCTTCATCATCTTCTATGAACAAAACTGAATCTTTTAAATTTGGGAAATACTCTGTTCCTTGGAGTAGGTTTAAGGTACAAAGATTAGCTCCCAGGATTGTTCCCGAAGCTTGCCCTTTATTTATGATGAGCCAGCCGTCATTTTTTATCAATACTCGATTATCTTGATCTTTATACCAAGCGTCGTCGCTCCATTCTTTAGCCGGCTTAATTTCAACGACCTCGTCAGACATTAAGCATTTCTTGAAATAGTCTAGTGTGTAATCGAAATGTAGTTTTTGACCAAAGGTAGACCAGGCGGGTCCAGAATATGTAATTAAACCAGTTTTGGCAAAAATGGCATTTTGTAACGCAGTTGTGTCTGAATATCCAATAAATACTTTAGGATTGTTTTTGATTATTTTCCAATCAATATATTTTAAAAGCTGATTACAGTTAAATCCGCCAATGACAGTAAAGATTCCTTTTACCTTTTTATCCAAAAAGGCTTTGTGTAAGTCTGCGACCCGAGATTTAATGGATGAAGAATGAAATTCATCACTTTCTTCTACGTTTTTACCAAACGTTACTTTAAAGCCTAAATCAGAAAGACGTTTATTAGCGATTTCACGGTTTGCCTCTGAAATAATTGATATAGAATGTGAGGGAGCAACTATTCTTATCTCATCACCCGCCTGTAATTTTTTTGGATATATTTTTTTCATGTTAATTATTTTTATGAACTTACACTTACCACCATATTTCTTATTGTGGTCGGCTGGACATTCTTGCTGTTGAGATCGCTGATTAAGATCCATTGAGGTTCGTAGGTACCAGATTGCCCCGGATCACGGGTAAACTCTGGACCAGTGCCAGTTCCAATTTTCCCACCAGTAATCCTGCAGAGATAGAAGAGCTCAATCTGTTTTTCGAGAGAAAAATCATATATCTCTTCCTTAAAGAGATCTCCGACCTCAATAGTAACTCCGAGCTCCTCTAGACACTCACGTTTCAGGCCATCCTGAGGTGTAGCATCGGTTTTCTTAAGGCCGCCTCCGGGGAAAACCCAGTATTCTCGGTCTGGTTTGACCCGATGAATCAGTAGAACAGAACCATTCTGAATAATTACAGCCCTGACTCTTTTTTCCATAGTAATTCCAGTCTACTATATTCTGTGTTGTAATCAAATGGTCCTTAATCTATAATGCCCATAGCTTTATTCCTAATTAAAATCTCTCTGAATATGTTTAAGAAGATTTTGTGAATTATAATAACTATGTCCATTAAAGTTTTATTTGTTGATATTGGTGGTGTGCTTGTTGTAAATAATACATCAGCGATAAAAGAAAAATATGAAAAAGAATTTGGACTCAAGAAAGAGCTTGTGGGTGAAATTTTTAAATACTTACAGACTAAAGATAGAACAGATAAAGAAATTGATGATTTCTTAAAAGAAAAAGGTGTATCTGGGGAAATTTGGAATAAATACTGTTCTGAATTATTTGATTCAGAGAGTAGAAACAATGCTCTGTATGATCTTTTATTAAAGGCGAAACAGGCTGGCAAATTGATTGTTTATACGACAAATAACTCCAGTGCCCTCGGTGTGTTAATGGAAAAATATCAAATAGCCGATTTGCCAGACTTGGTGATAAACTCGTCCGAAGCCGGGGTGGCCAAGCCAGACGACGCCTTTTGGCAATTTGCCATCCAAGAAACACAAAAATTAAACCCCGCTATTGCTCCAGAAGATATTTTGGTTATAGACGACAGCGGTTTAAATTGTCATTTCGCGATAGAAAATAGGATGAAGGCAGTTACTTATGGGTCAGAAGTTTCTAATACTGAACTTTTTGATGTTATCTTTTAAATATGGAAATAGAATTAAATAAAAAATTAGATAAAGAAGTATATTTGGCTTTTTGTGATGCTGTTATTGGTGGTGCAGATTTTGGTAAAAAAATACGTGATGATCATCCAAATATTAAGAAAGAAAATCATGTAGAGTACATAGATGATTTTTATATTGCAAAAAAGGATGAATTAGAGAAAGTTTTAGAAGATACTGGAAATTGTTTCAATGAAATAAAAGAGCCGCTATTTTTTGAACTTAAAAAATATTTTGGCAAAGATTATAGTAAAGAAAACTATACTTGTTACTTGTCTATTTTTAACTGCAACCCACGCTATCTAGAAACTAAGAGCTTCCAGGTCTATTACAAGCGTTCATATGATATGCGAAAAGAGGTTATTGCCCATGAATTAACCCACTTTGCCTTTTATGATTTTTGTGAGAAATTAGGAATTAGAAATGACGACAAGCTTTGGGAGTTGTCGGAGATATTTAATGTGATTTTTCTAAATTTACCGTCAATCCAAAAAGCGATTGGAGCAGAAGAATTACTTTTCTATCCCGACCTAAAAGGTAAATTACAGGAAATCAAAAATATCTGGCTAAAACAGTCTGACACTGAAAGTTTCATAAAAACAAGCTTGGATTACTTTAAGTTAGTGTGAGTATTTTTTCTCAAACTACTCCAGGTGTGCTTTAGGTGTAATATTGACAATATGTGAAATATGGTATATAAAAAAGAAAGGATGTAGTTTGTGTTTAAAACAAGCACAACTCAGTTTTTTAAATAGGAGCTGGGTTCATGGACAGTACTCTGGAAACTAGTTTTTACATTATCAAGCCCCATGGTTTGGTATTTCGTGAAGAAGTCAGAGCAATGATCGAGGCTGGTGGCCTAACTATCTCAGGTAGCAAGAGTCTTGAGATGCCACGTTGGGCATTGGAAATCATTTATTCTGACCTGCCTGAGAGGTACAGAGATGCAATTTTCAAACCTCTTGTGGATGGACTCGTTGAAGCAGGGCTTGTAGTTGGGAAAAACGCTATTAGTACGCTTCTTCGAATCACAGGCACAGAACTTGATCCTGTCGATTGCTCCCCCGAAAGTATACGCTTTAAATTCGGCGGGAGAAAACCCCTTATGATCGATGGTGTCAGATATTATCAAAATATCATTCATCGATCTAGGAACATGATGGAAGCGGAAAAAGACGTTGGGGTCTTCCGCATGCTATGATACCCAAGCAGATTCTTGCTTGGGTATTTTTAGTTCTAAGTTGTGGCCCACACTTTCAGCACGAGTTAATTGTCTTTTAGATAGGCTTTGATATTATCTATAACCTTCGCACCTAGCCTTTCTCGGGTATCTGCTGTTATTCCGGCTATTGCATCTGTGTATATAAATCTACTCAAATCACCGAGTTTTTCTTTTATTTCAGGATGATGATCTCTTATTAAAAAATTATTTTCATTTCCAAGCCACAGTCGGACTGCATCAATATCTTTATAAATGTTTCCTAAGCAAGTATCGGTTATAATTTTGCCATTACCGATTTTTTCCAATTCATCTTTTCCAATAATCTTAGTATTTTTAGGAACGTGCATAGATATGATATCGCTCTTCCTTAGTAAATCATCAATGGGAAAATATTGAACTCCTTTCTTCTCCCACTCCGCCTTTCTGGTTTTACTGTAATATAAAACTTTCATTTTAAATCCCAAAGCCATCCCGGCAACTTGCTGCCCTGTTGCTCCTAGACCGACGATTCCAATTGTTTTTGTGTAAAGCTCACTAGGTTCGGTTCTCCACATGTGTTTACCGAACCCCCTAAAGAGATTGAGTAGTTGCGCAAAAATATATTCAGCCGTACTTTGATCGCCATAATCTGTGACGTTTTTGATAACTATGTTATGTTTTCTTATCGCCTCAAGATCAATATTCGCTAAACTTGTTCCACAAATTCCAATATATTTAAGATTTGGAGTATGTTTTAAGATTGAAGCATTTATTTTTGAATGCCAATTTCCCAACGCAGCATCTGCGTCATTAATTCTCTGAGAAATTTCCTTCTCATCTTTTGTGTCGTGGTCAGGATAAATAACCGGTTCACTTGAGTAAAGCTGTATTTGCTCCTTTGCCTCCTCAGCAATTTTAACTGTATCAATAATAGCTATTTTATTGAATTTTTTCATACTTGGTTTTATTGTACTTTTTTCATAGTGCTGGTCTCAGATGGAACTAAGTTGCTTAGGTCGTTTCAATTTTAAACTTCTCATATACCCTTAACATCCTATTTAAGACCTCATCCGCACTTTGTCCGATGATTTGGACCCAGCCGGCACAACTCGTATATTGTCTTTTTGACTCGATAACATCTCCTTGTTTATACACAACGTCGCCATTGATTACTCCATCGAGACCGCTTATATCCTCATAGGAAGAAATTTGAGTGACAGTACCACTGGTCAGTGGTAAAAACATATCACCGACGCACTGTCGACCATTTAGAGGAAGCGGTTGGATTTTTTTGCCAACCATAATATCGACTAATAAAGAGCAGACATCTACTCCAAAGGCTAGGCTTTGATTTGACAACATGTGCTCTCCGGGGGTTCGCCACGCAATTTCGCACACTGTAGGGGACCCGTAAGGATCAACAAACACTTCGACTTCTATGTATCCATTTTCCAAGCCAATCCCATTAATAATATCCTGAGTTATTTTTCTTCCATCAAATCTAATACTCTTCGGCTGTTCTGCAACTGTGATTTGAGCGAACTTCTCCTTCTTTTCTGCGAAGCTAAGATTGGTGTATGGAAGCCAAGTAAGAAAAGTTCCCACAACTTTCCCATCTTGTACTAGTGAATCAAAACTCCAGATCAAGTATGGGCAATATGTTTCTGCAATGAATCGCCCGGTAGAATAATCAAGCTGAAGGGCTTCTAATTGCCCCCTGCTTTCAATCCGGTATACTTCTTTAGATGAAAGTCCTCTGCGCCACTTAACAATAAAAGGAAAACCGCCATTTTTTTCAGCAAAGTCCAACGCATCATCAACAGAACCCAGCTCTTGATAAGACATTGTCCGATATCCAAGTTCTTGCAATTTATCTTTCATTACGGCCTTATCTCTTACACAGCGGGCCTGATATTCATTCAGCGCACCCGGAAATTCAAGCAGCGAGGCAAATTTCTGAATCACCTCCTGGTTATATTCAGAGTCATTATAGAAATAATTAACCACAATCCCACTTTCTCGACAGAATTTTTTAAATTTCTTTGTTTCACTTTCTATCGGCTTCGTTTTGTCGAAAACAAAGCAGGGAACATGAGAGCTCCTATCCAAGTGTTCCTGACTAAATAACATATTTTGCTTAAATCGCAATAAAACTAATGTGATTGTCTGGTTCGAGATGACACTTCTAGATAGGGTACTCTCATACTCCTCAACAAAAAGAAGGGTTGGTTTATTAAGGGGAGCTTTATAATCCATAAAATAATATCTTCATCTCTTCAAATGGGGGAATAATTCTAGTAATTTTTCAGTAGTATCCTCTAGTTGATTTTCGAAAAGAAGATGATCTTTGAGGTTACTAAATGTAACCCATTTATAACCTCTTATTTCATCGGATTGCAGGGTTATGTAGTCATCTTTTCCTAAAAAGTGAAACCCAAAAAAGAATCTCTCCATGCCATCATATTCAACCCCATCCCTTTTAAGTTTCCCTGTTTTAAATAAGAGCTTAATTGGACTAGTAGACATACCAACTGACTCAAGAAGTTTTTTAGAAATACCTAATTCCTCCTTGATTTCCCTGTAAGCCGCATCGTCTAACGTTTCACCCGCTTCTATCCCTCCCCCCGGAACAGCATAAAATTTAGTCTCGAATGATCTGAGATTAACCAAGAGAACTTCCTGATTCTTATTTAAGATCAGAGCAGAAACTCCTTTTCTAAAAATTTGTTTTTTCACGTCCGAAGAAGTATCTGATTCATTTTTTATTTCTGATACTTTTTTTTTCATAAGATTTATCATTTATTAATTGCGGGCTTATAATTTTTGATTTCAATAAATTTATGATTATGCATAAAATTTATCTTTTCTAAATACCAATAAGTCCTGCCAGACATTTATGTAATACCCTCTCTGGAAGAAATCTAAAAAATAAATCAGGGTCAATCAACTCAATTTCCAAAAGTTCATACTTTAAGTCATGTTTTACAAAATCCACTCTACAAATTTTTGGCAAAGACTTAAATTTATTAACAAAAAAATTAAGTAATAGTCTCACTTGATCCGTAATTTGTTTAGGAATTTTTTGTTGATCAATATACTCCAAGTCTTTCTTTTCAGTGAAAATTCCTGAGAATCTCTTGATGCCATACAAGGGTATGCCGTTAATTATGATTACAGACAGCTCTCCCGTCAAGACATCCGGCCGGTAAGGCTGCGCGACAAAGTTAAAATGTTTATTCTTTTTCAGCATTGCAATAGTAGCCTTATTGTTTTTAGTTTTATCGTATTTAAAAGTTAAATAACCGCTTTCTGAAATACAAGGTTTAATAACTAAGGTATCTGTATTCAACTTTTTATTTGCCTGCGATATTTTATTTCTAATCTCAGATGCAGTCTCGGCACTTTTGAAATTAAGAAGCACTGTTGGGACCACGTTTAGATGTTTTAATTCGGATAAGTATTTATACTTATCAATATTCCAAAAAATAAATTCATAGCCGTTTATTAATTTAATCTTCTTTTCTTTGAGTATTGATATTTTCTTTAGAAATTCTCGGTAATGTAAATGATACCCCCAGATGCTTTTTAAAATTACCACATCAGATGGTTTTGATATCCTTATGATGTCTTCCAGTGTAAAGATTTCACAAAAAAATCCCTTATCTCTATAAGCGTCGCGAATATAAATATCTTCTTTAATTTTTCCCACATGCTCTTCTGATGATGCAATATATATTTTCATACTAATAGCTCTATAGATGATTTGAGGCGTAAAAAAGATTTCAATAAATCTTCATATTTATCAAACGCGATAGTTACCCTGGCAGTAAGCTGGCTTTGGTTAGGCCAACAAAATGCTCTGCCGGTCAATAATTTAATATTGCTTGATGTATACAAAAATTTTAACAAAGTTACATCATCAACTATCTTGAATCCTTTATATGATTTTCCGAGTATTTTGCTTAAATCCAAAATTATAAAAAAACCAGACTGCGGTTCAAGAGCGATACTAACATCTTTGATGCCGCTCATAGATTTTTTTATATTAAAATTCAGCTTGTTATTCTTAATGATTTTGTCTAGTAGTATTTTTTCTTCATTATTAATTTTATCAACTCCCATAATAACGGCTTTTGTAAAGATATATCTTTCATAATATTTTCTGGTAATATCGGTAAAATACTTCTCTCTTTCAAAAATAGCATTATTTTCCGTTAAGAAAATTGCGCTCATAGCGGCCGATTGCAATAAAGACAATGAATCCAAACTTTGAAATATTTTATCTCTTATCAGGGAGATAATCACCTCGTTAGCTATGATTATACCTGATCTTAAGCCAGCTAACCCATAAGATTTAGAAAGAGAATACATTGTTATTGTATTATTAAAATTATCCTCCAAGCTACAAACGGGCAAGGCAGTGGAATTTCTGTCGAACTCTAGGCCAAAATAAGCCAAATCATCAATAATAAATACGCCAGCCCGATTGCAAACATTGGAAATTTCTGTCAACAACAATCTATCCTTTGCACTATACACAACACCCGTCGGGTTGTGCGGATTTAAATTAAGAAAAGCCGAAACTCTTGGCGGTATACCAGAACGCCTGAAAATATATTTCCCACGATTCATGTCATAATCCCGCTTAAGTTCATCATTTGTATTAACAATGAGCTGTTTAAGTTCTTTCGGGTTAATCTTCCAATTATTAAGGCTGGTAAGCGGTAAAAGCCTAACTTCGCCCCCAATTCTCTCCGGTATAAAGGCAAAAAGTCCATAATTGGGAGCTGTCATAATGACCGCATCCCCATAGTCAAGTATTGCCTCCATAACAAGAGAAAGCGCCTGAGTGCTTGAATGAGTGAAAATAATATTATTCTCTGTGATTTCTAAATCATGAGTAACTTTAAAATATTTTATGATTGGTCCTTTGTCCTCACTATATCCTGCAGCTAATTGGTAGTCAGAAAGGATCCTATTTCCCAAGGCATGTTCTATTCCAGTAATACACTTGTCAAAAGGTTTGAAACGCGCAGGACTTCCAATTCCTAGTCTTACCTTGTCCGCAGTAGGATCTTTAAAACCTTTTATAAGAAGGTTTGAAGAAAGACTGTAGTCCTCATATGTCTTCGCTGCTTCTTGTATCGCGGTCGATTTCCAAGAGTTCAAAAGAGTGTTGCCTAGATGAGGGAGTCCGCCATAAAATAATCTATTGACCTGGTTAGGTGGATACATACGTACTACAGATCGTACGGATTTGGGAAGATTTTTATTTCTTATAATCTTTTGTTTGCTATTATAAAATATCATAACTATTTAATAACAAAATTAGGGCCAAGGTGTAGTTCTTCAAAAGTTAATTCGCGATTTATGGTTGGCTTACCCATAAGGAGTAACGCAGCATTTGCTATATCTATTTTTGTTGGATAGTAAGATTCAGTGAGTATTGTTGAAGTAGGTACCGGAACATCGGGACAGGAAAGTGCAACTGGAGCTTTCTTTAACGATAGCTGCTGCTCTGAAATATTTGCTATAACCTCCGAGCCAACACTAAAAGCGTGATTGGTGGTATCAATTGTGATAAGCCGGCCAGTTTTTTTAACTGATTTTAAGACAGTTACATAATCTATAGGATTTATAGAGACAAGATCTATAAGTTCTACGTCAATATGGTTGTTAATCAGATCTAAAGCTTCATAAGCTGCAATCAGACCATCTCCGTAAGAAACAATCGTAAGATCTGCCCCCTCTTTAACCACGACCCCTTTATCTAGAGGTTTATCATAGGGTTCAATTGGGACATCTTGTTTTAAAGAGAAAAGCCATCGCGGTTCCAAAATAACAACGGGATTTTTGTCTCGAACTGCAGAGATAAGTAAACCCTTCGCCATACGCGGAGTAGAGGGGATCACAACCTTAAGGCCAAGTGCATTACCAAAAAGCGGATAGAGTGCTTGAGTGTGTTGTGGGCCCTGACCCCATTGTCGACCAATATTGATCCTAAATACAACAGGAACCGGTTGACCGCCGCCGAACATATAATTCCACTTCGCCGCCTGTGTAAATATCTGATCGGCCGCAAAGATCGCAAACTCAACTCTGCCGTGATGCACAATAGGATGAAGACCCGTTATAGCTGCCCCAACAGCCATTCCTGTTACAGCATTTTCTGATTGAGGTGTTTCAATTATTCGGTTGGGATATTTTTCCTTAAGGCCAGCGGTTGTTCCGTCCGCACCGTTTTTATATGAGACTTCTAGACCAAGGACAACAACATCCTTATCTATCTCCATTATTTGGTCAGTGGCTTCCTTAATTGCTTCGGTGTATTTGATAATTCTATTAGACATAAAGATCCGTATATAAACTTTCTTTTTTTGGGAATGGTGCCTGTTCAGCGTACAGAATAGCATCGGCAACAGCTCTTTTAATATCATTTTCCGCAGCAATAATTTCCTCTTCTGAAATTCCTGAAGCTAGATTTTCTCGTCTCATCTTTGCTACCGAATCTTTTTCCTTCCGCCGTTCTACGGTATCTTCTTCACGAGTTTCCTCTTCAAAATCTGGCCCACTATGTGCTAAGTGACGGTATGTCATACATTCAATAAGAGCAGGTTTGCCCGCTCGTACCCCAGTTATAAGATTTCCAGTTTTTATTGTCACGTCTAAATAATCATTTCCATCAGCTTTTATGTATCGTACTCCAAAGCCAGTAACGATATTTTCAATATTATGGTCCGAGGATCGCCGTTCCGAAAGGCGTGTATTAATTGATCTGAGATTATTTTCAACAACAAAAAGTATTGGTAGATTAAAAAGAGCCGCAAGATTTAGAGATTCATAGACACCCCCCTCCTCAAAGGCGCCGTCACCCAAGAATACGACCGTTACCGCATCACTTTTGTGGTATTTTTGTTCAAAGGCACTACCGCAAGAGAGAGGCACCGCGCTCGAAAGAATTGGCGTCGATCCAATAAAATTAACCGATGTGTCAATTAGGTGCATAGATCCACCCTTACCATTCGACGAACCGTATCCCCTTCCCAACAATTCACAGACCATCTTTTTAAGATTTCCTCCTTTGGCTAGGTAATGTCCGTGTGATCGATGATTTCCTATAACACGGTCATCTTTCTGTAGTGCATTACAGACGCCCACAGCTATCGCTTCCTGACCAATACAGAAATGAATGAGGCTTGCTATTTTATTCTTAAGGTAATAAGCGGCTATTTGTTCTTCCACTGTTCGTATAAAGAACATTTTTTTATAGGCATCCAATAGCATTAATTTAACTCTATTGAAGATTCTGTTTTCTGTCAATAGCCTATATAATCTGGTTAGTTAACTTTTATTCTGTGATTTTTACGATAAATCGCCGGCGGTGGGTTGTGGGATTGGGGGTTCGGTGGTGGTTGCAGAAGATGAGGCTGGTTCAGCCACAGCAGGGTCGGCGGGTGGTGGAGTTAGGACTGGGGCTACGCCTGTCGAGAGAGAGAGTTCGACAAAGAAAGTAGAACCCTTGTTTTTGCCCTCAGATTCGGCCCAGATCTTGCCTCCAGGATGAGAGTCGACAATTTGCTTAGCTACGAATAAGCCGAGCCCAGTACCAATAATATTGGTTTTGCCAGCATCGTAGGCGCGGACGAATTTTTGGAATAAATGAGGTAAAACTTGTGGCTCAATTCCGACCCCAGTATCTTTGACGGATAGACGAACCTTCTTATCTTTTCCGTCGGTAATCCCAACCACCTTAACAGCGATACTTCCCTCTTTAGAATATTTTACGGCATTGTCGACAATATTTGAGATAACCTGACTGATTTTACCGAAGTCAGCAAAAACTTTGTATTCTGGTGCATCCTCTTCATAGCTAATGGCTAGACCCCGTCGCTCGACGTTTGGTTTTTGTTCGCCAATGACACTGGTGACCAATTTGTTGAAACTAAATTCCGAAACATCATATTTCATTCGGCCGAGTTCAATGCGCGTAATGTTTAAGAAGTCTTCAATGACTAAAACCAATTTTTGACTGGATTCAAATACTCGCCCAACCGCCTCCTTGGCTTTCTCATTTATTTTTCCAAATGAACCCTCCAAAATCATGGATGAATAACCCTTGATCGCAGTCAGTGGGCTACGCAACTGGTGCGAGGCCAAAGATACGAATTCGGTTTTTTGCTTATCTAATTCTTTCAATTTTTCATTGGCGACAACTAATTGGTCATTTGATCTTGCTAAACTAGTTGCCAATCTTTGAATTTCTTCTTTCTGCGCAATTTCTTTTTTGATTCCGAGAATGAGGTAGTAACCAAAAATTATTGTTAAGAAAAGAGCTATTCCGGTTAGGACCATGTTTATCTGACTTTTGATAAAGAGGAATTGCGCTCCAAGTAAGATAATTAAAGAGTAAACCAGAGCTTGAGCTCCAAGTAACTTAATATCAAAAGCCTTATATTTGACTATTAAATACGCCAAGATACCCATAAAAGCCGTCATGGCGTATAGACCGTAAAGTTCGATATCATAACGGAGATAGGTGTCGGCAATATAACCAGTGACGAAGAATGATAAGAAGAAAAGAGCCAACCCGATAGACAGTAGAATTATTTTTGGACGCTCAGACTTTTGAGATTTTTTATATTTATATATTGATAAAACTATTAACCATCCAGCAATAAACATTTTGGCGTAGAATAGATATCCTAAAAATGAAGTATCTATTGCCGCGCAGTTTGTATAGTCAAAACCTGGTAGATTAAGTTTTGTTGGCGCAAGGATCAGAAATGGAATTAAAATTGCACTTAGTATAATTTTTAAACGAAAGGTGGTGTCTTTATTTTCTACAAAAACATAGAAGAAATATAGACCTAGTACATAAAATATGATATCCGATAATCCCAATAGAGACCAAAAAAAACTGATCCACACACTACTCGTCCCAATCCAGGCTACAAAATTTGCTACTACCCAAAGGGAAAATACTACACAAAACGAAAAGAATATTTTTGACTGCAGACTTCCCTTACTTGCCCTAAGAACAAATATACCCATTAACAATGTTATGGCTACTGTGGGTATGTGTGAATAATAAACTAAACTTAAATTACCACCAACTAATTCTGAAGCGGCTGTTATGCAGTGACCAAGATGTGTAACTAAATTCTCTCCCATATTGATTTAAATTATTTTATAGAGGTTTAATTTCTTTATATTTGGGTAAAATTCCATTATTTTTTTTGATTATTTCGAGCTCTTTTTTTATATAATCTTGAAGAGTGCCAGCTTCTACATATTGATCAAGTTGGTCTTTTGGAATAGTTAATACATTACCTATAATTTTCCTGCAGTTATTTGATTTACAGAAACAAGGCATTTCCCATAAAGTTTTTGGGATATTTGGACCAACCGTAGCTGAATAATCGTATGTTATTTCTTCCCCCCTGTTAATATCTCTAAGGGCAATCATCTCACTAAAACCTCTAAAACCAGCATTTGGATTACAGCTATGATTAAAAGACCTGCTTTCTTCGTTCAAATCCATATCCATCTCTAGATCAACCTGAAAGGAGTCTGTCCTGTTTTCATCCCCTGTAACTATTCTTTTTTCTGTTTCTTCAAAAGTAATAACTTCTCCGTTGAAAAATGTAATAGTTTCCCCTTTCTTTATATCTCTCGTTGCAAAACAGCCGTTGCCATATTTACCCGTGTCTTTTATTTCAAAGGGTTTTTCTTTTTTTGTAAAAAATTTTTTTATTTTATATAAAAATGACAGATCCATAATAATTATTCTATCTCGAGCAACTCTCTCCTTCTTGTAACTCTTCTTTAGAACAACTGGATATTGTGCAATTTTTTTCGTTTGGCTGGCAAGTTAAAGCCTGGCAGTTTTCCTCTTTATTTGGGTCGCAAAGAGGAATATTAGAAGCTTGGCGACTTAATTTAAAAAGGTGACTAACTGTGCCATCCTCTTCTTCTCGCACAAAACAATTATCTAAAGTTGGATCACAAGGGATTTCAGCAAAAATTTGGTAATTTTTAGTAATTACGTATTTATAAAAAGATGTGCCAATTGAGGCGATAAAGGCGATACCTACACAATATAATAAAATCTTAGATTTTTTGTCCATATAGTTATTGAGAATATTGTAACATCTTATTTAAAAAACAACACCGTGGGATATCCACCGGTGTTGTTTTTTAAGACATTAATCGGTTTTTGGTTTTGGTAATCTAGTCTTCACAAACTCTGGGTAGCACCACCAATATTTATTATCGGCTTCATTTTGAGGAGTAATTGGGACGATTAAAGGTTTGATACCAAATTTTTCATACACAAATTGAAATGCTGGAAAAAGGATTTCTTCTAAAAATTTCTTTTCGCGGTTGTTGGCTAAATAGTTTTCAAATAAGATGCCATTTCTAAGATAGAGGGCTAAGATATATGGATAATACTCCTTAGCGCAACTACCCATTGAGTGATAATGATGAGAACCATCGTAAATTTCAATTTCCGGACAATATTCACCAAAAACTTTATGGTGAAAATCAACTAAATTTTCACCCCATAGAGTATCTATTTCTTTCAATTTCTTTTTTTCGTGTTTGCCGGTAAGGTCAATGGCGTGACGACTGGAGGTCATCATGTCGCCATGATCATCTTTGCCATGGTAAAAAACCATTCGGGCCAAAGAGGCTTTGTCGAAATTTGTAGTGACAAAGACGTCTTCGAGATATTCAAAAATTAAAGGTCTTAGACCCACTTCTTTAGCTTCGTTTTTAAATTGCAAAAGAGCCCAGTTTGGCGTGGCCACATGGGTAGTAGAAACCGCCCTTGGCTCACTCAAAAAAACTTCGGGGATTTTCCCCTTTAAAAATTCGTGTACTTTTTTTTCTAAATCTTTATCAGCCCACCGACGTTTTATTTCTTCCCTTGCTTCTTCCAGCGGGGTGTATAAATCCTCTATTGTCATAAAGTTTCTTTGTTCGTAAGAAGATTATTTTTGTGTTAATAATTATACCTTTGTTAGATTAACAATTCAATTATAAAAAAATGGGGTGGAGACGACACATCGTCTCCACCCCGTACTCAGCTCATCTTCAACAGGATTGCCTTGATCAGGCTCAGGATAGTGGCCATCCACACGCTGTGCACTACGCAACTCACGATAGTGCTCAGTGAGAAGATAACATAATCCCAGCTACTCAACTTTCCAAATCGTCCGTGACGAAGGAAAGCGGTGGTGATAAAGGAATCCTGTGTGACTGAAAGAAATACAAAGGCCAATACATCATTCTTCTTCAGCCCCCAGACGAGGACTTGAAAGAACTTGGCAGGAATGTAGGCAGGAATCTTCACATACCACTGACTGTGGTTGCAAAGCTTTTCTGCCCAAGCATGTCCTTTTTCCTTGATTTCTTCGAGAACTCCTACTCCGAGCCAGTCCACTCCCTTCTTCTGATACCAATGAAGGACACAGAAATTGATTAGGAATGCACCAACAGTTAGCATGGCTGAACCGACGACAACTCCGAAATGGTTCTGAATAAGCAACCAGAACGGATTGTCATAGAACCAGTTCAGGGCTCCATAGAGACCCCAGCCGGCCACGATCTGGACGACTCGCCGCCAATTCCTCGATAGGAGGAACAGGACGAAGATGATCAGAGTAATAGCGAGAGCGATAAGCAGATTACTCATCCCGCACCTCCTTGTAGATTTTCAATACTTGGTCTGTTTAAGACTCTATTCTAATGATAGCATATATTGGTGTATATGTCAAATATATCCAGCTTTTTTCAAACATCATTCTAAAATAAGTATTAACACCAGTATTAATCATTGTAGTTTTATGTGTTATAATGAAAAGATGAAGGAAGATAATATAGATATTTTAAAGTCCATAGATGGAATTGTTGATGTTAAATCAATAATTTTAGATCAGGAGCTAAAAGATAAAATAGGTTCAGATTATGTGTTAGAGGCCGAAAAAAACTCTAAACTAATTAATGTCTATCGAATGGTTTATTTATCACAAGGACATAGGGTTGTCGGATATATTGTCGAACCTAAAGAAGGAGAAAATCTACCTTGCGTTATTTACAATCGAGGTGGGTCTGGGGATTTTGGCTCCATTAAGATTGGCCACTTGTTTTTACGTCTGAGTCTTTTTGCTAAGGCTGGATATATTACAATTTTTAGTCAATATTCTGGAAATGCTGGAGGAGAAGGTGTTGATGAAATGGGAGGAACTGATATTGAAGATGTTTTAAATTTGTACCCTATTCTTAAAAAATATTCTCGAGCTGATGCGTCGCGGATCGGTATGTATGGAGCAAGTCGAGGTGGAATGATGACCTATTTGGCTTTAGCTCGAACTGACTGGATAAAGGCCGCTGTTATTGTTGCTGGTACAACAGATTTGTTGACTAAAAAAGAGTTTCGTCCTGAAATGGAAGATCATTATATTAAAATGTTTGGTGGGAACGAAGAGGAATTAAAAAAACGCTCAGTTCTTTATTGGGCTGATAAGTTACCGAAAAATGTACCAATTCTATTAATGCACGGTACTGCTGATTGGCGAGTAAATCCACTGGATTCCATTAGAATGGCGGAAGAACTATATAAAAATAAAGTACCTTATCGACTCGTGATTTTTGAGGGGGGCGATCATTATCTTAGTGAACAAAAACAACAATCGTCTGAAATGTCTATTGATTGGATGAATAGATTTGTGAAAAATTGTGAATCTTTGCCAAATCTTGAATTTCACGGTAAATAAAAAACCCTGCCAAAGTTCCTTTCAAAATTGGCAGGGTTTGATTGTTGCGGCTTTAAGCGGCCGCAAAGGTTGGTCTTGGGCGTGCACTGGCGAAGTTGTGACACTCAGACGGATCACATTGCTGGGCATCACAGTCGGATGATCTGGATTCTTGTTGGTGGTCCAGATATTGTCCACCAAATTCTTCTGCGAGCAGGCGCCGGGTTTCAGTGAAAGCGTCCTGCAGGTTTGCGGCGTCTTCATCACCCATCATTCCGAAATAGGGGAAGTGGTGGAGAAAGCGTCCGAAAGCACATTGACAGTCTTCCGCATATTTCCGTGTGTCCAGGATATGTGTGTGCCAGAAATTGTCAACACCACGATCTGGGACGATCTTGGTGTCGGGATATTTGAGGCAAAGAACAAGGAAATCCTTGTATCTTGTCTCCAAAAGATCCGCTTCTTCTCTGGTTATGGTTTTATCTTCCGAGTGAACCAACTTATACTTGATTGGTTCCAAATCGAGAGATCGTATAATTCTGACACGATCGCGTAATGCGATCTGATCCTCAGTCTCCAACATAGTCCCTCACCTTCCTTAAAAATGAACCGTTCTAAAGAACGTCTATTTCAGATAGTAACTTCGTATTACTATTTTGTCAATATTAATATTTTTTATAACCCCCCTTATTTCAATTTGTTAATAGGTTTGCGAACTTTTTATAAAATCAGCTGTTTCTTTTAAGAGGATTTTTCGAGTTTTGCTTCCAGTAAAGAAATGGTCGGTGTTTTTAAGTATGACTAACTTGGAATTTTTTTTATCTAGAGAATGAGATAAATATTTTTTTGAATCTTTATCTGCGCTGTTTTCTGCAGCGACTATTAGTGTGGGCGTCTTAATTTTACCGAAGTATTTTACGGAATCAAATTTTGCGAGTTCCTTATAAAATTTTTTATTGATATAAAAATCAGCAAAATTAAATTTGTATAGTTTATTTTTTTTATCAAACGCAAAGTTCTCTTCAGTAGTTTTAATTCCCCAAGGGAGGAGACTGGGGTCCCAGATAACAAGGTTTATTTTTTTCTGATACTTAGGATATTTGGTCAAAAATTTTATACCAATGATTGCGCCGAAACTGTGGCCAATTAACACTATATTTGAATATTTTTTAATAAATAAATCAATGATATTTTTTAATTCTCGTGAATAGATGCCTAATGAATAATCCTCCGTTTTCATGGTGTGGGGATAATCTTTTTTATTTTCCTCATCACAAAAATTAATAGTTAGAGTGTCGGTATGATCATCTGGAAATTTTTCTTTTATACATTTAAATAACTCAAAGTCCAAACCACCAGAAAAGCCACTCATTGGTATGAGTAGTTGTGAATTGCCTTTGGTTGGTTGGCTTAAGTCTGCATAAAGTAAACTTCCTTTCTTTGTGGCACTTTTAATTTTCATATATATAAAGTAAACCCCACAGCCTTTTGAGTCAAACTGTGGGGTTTTTGGGGTGTGGTTCAAATGTCGAACTCGCCGAGTTTGACACCAGCAATGAACGCTGCCCACTCTTCGCGGGTGAATGACAGTTCATTCAGGGTTTTGTCGTTGGTTCCCCTTACACGAATCATCTCTCCGCCCGTGTTCACTGAAACACAGGTTCTGATGTTCGTGATGAAGGTTACCGAGGAGACGGCGAATCCATCTTCGTCTACCCCCCTACCCCGATCGTCAGGCTTGAAGGTTTTCCCATTTGCATGTTCCTGCTTCATGGTTTCACCTTTAACCTCTTAATCATGTCGTTGGATAAACAACGAGATGAGATAGAAACTATCTACTTATTTTATATATTAAAATAAAAAAATGTCAATAAATCTTAACCTATCATAATCTTTATAACCCCTCTTCCTTTAATTCATCGATTAATTTTCTGGCTTGTTTGGAAAGTTTGGCGGGAGTTTTGATAATTACTTTTATCATTAAATCTCCGCGTTTGCCTCCCCGACTAGGGACACCCTTATCCCGAACACGTAAAATTTCGCCAGAAGAAATGCCAGCCGGAATTTTCAGTTTTAAATTGCCGTCTAGTGTTTTTATCTCCCTCTCACCGCCCAATAGTCCTTCTGTCAGTTTGATTTCCAGATCCATCTCAATATTTTGATTGTTGCGATGGAAAACAGCGTCTCTTTCGACATAAATTTTTACATACAAATCACCTGGTAAGCCATGAGGAATCGCTTCGCCCCGACCAGAAAGTCTGATCATTTGGCCGCTTTCAATTCCGGCTGGAATAGTGACTTTGATTTCTTCATTTTTCTTAAGTACTCCGTCACCACCACAAGTGTGACATTTTTTCTCAGGGATTTGTCCTTGACCGTGGCAGGTAATACATTCGCGAGTGGAAGCAAAAGTTCCAAACATAGTGCGTTTGTTTTCTCTGATTGCCCCTTCACCCTTACAAGTTGGACAAGTTTTTAGTGAGGTATGCGGTTCGGCGCCAGTACCAGTACAGGTGTCACAGCTACTAATTTTATTAATTGCAATTTTTCGTTCAATTCCGAAGATGGCGTCGGCAAATGAAATTTGAATATCTACCGAAATATCCCGACCGCGTTTTTGACCGCGAGCACCTCCTCGACCACCAAAAATGTCACCAAAGATATCACCTAAATCAAACTCAAAACCCTGGCCATTGCCACCGGTAAAACCGGAAAAGTCAAAACCGCCAGCATTAAAGCCTCCACCAGCCCCAGCAGAGCCGTTGTAAGACCCAAAATTGTCATACTGGGCACGTTTCTGGTCGTCGGAGAGGATTTGGTAGGCTTCGTTGATTTCTTTGAATTTGGCCTCATTTCCCCCTTTTTTGTCGGGGTGATATTGGTGCGCCAATTTATGGAAAGCCTTTTTAACCTCCTCTTTGGAAGCACCTTTCTGTAGTCCAAGGATTTCGTAGTAATTTTTCATAAATAAATATACCAATCAGCGAATGATGCGAATAATACGAATGATTACAAATGTTTTTTATTTTACTTTACGTACTCAAGGAATGACGAATTCGTAGCCATTCGTAGATTAGTATAATTCGTATATTTGTATGTTTAACTATTTCACTTCTGCCTCGTGCACGGTGCCTTCTTCTGGCTTGTCTTTACCTTCATCTGATTTGGCTTCACCTTCTGGTTTGGACTCTGGGTTGGCTTGAGCCTGTTTCTGCATTTCTTCGCCAATCTTCATCATTTCGGACGATAGTTCACTGGAAGCCTTTTTAATTGCTTCTTGATCCTCGCCGTCTTTCACTTTTTTCACTTCGTCAATTTTAGCTTGAACGGCATTCTTCAATTCGTCAGAAATTTTGCCCTCAGCATCTTTGAGTGATTTTTCGGCGGTATAAATCATTTGATCAGCTCCAATGCGAATTTCTACCATTTCTTTTTTCTTTTTATCTTCATCAGCGTGAAGTTCGGCATCTTTTTTCATTCGCTCGATATCTTCTTTTGAAAGACTAGTCTTAGCCTCAATACGAATCGATTGTTCTTTGTTTGTCTGCTTGTCCTTAGCTTTGACAGACAGAATTCCATTAGCATCCAAGTCAAAAGAGACTTCAATTTGTGGTAAGCCACGAGGTGAAGGTGGAATGCCGTCTAGAATAAACCGACCTAGAGTTTTGTTGTCGGCAGCCATTTCGCGTTCACCCTGGACGATGTGAATTTCGACGGATGTCTGGTTATCGGCCGCGGTGGAAAAGACTTGAGAGCGAGTGGTTGGGATGGTGGTATTTTTTTCCAGCAGTTTGGTGGCAATACCGCCATAAGTTTCGATACCCAAAGACAATGGGGTGACATCCAAAAGCAAAACATCTTTTACATCTCCTTGGAAAATACCTCCTTGAATCGCAGCGCCGATAGCAACTACTTCATCGGGGTTGATGGAGCGATTTGGTTCTTTGCCAAACAGTTTTTTAACCGCTTCTTGGATAGCTGGCATACGAGTTTGACCACCAACTAAAATCACTTCATTTATATCACCGATTTTAAATCCAGAAGCATCGACAGCTCGTTTACTGATTTCGATAGAGCGTTCGATATATTTGTTAGCTAAGTTTTCTAATTCAGCGCGGGTAAATTTGATCAAGAGGTGTTTTGGACCGTCTTGGTTGGAAGTGATAAAAGGAATATTTATTTCGGTTTCTAAGACAGTAGACAATTCGTGTTTAGCTTTTTCGGCGGCTTCTTTTAGTCGTTGTAGAGCTAATTCATCTTTTAGAATATCGATACCGTTTTCTTTAGAGAATTTGTCACCAATAAAGTGAATAATATCTTGGTCGATATCTTCACCGCCCATGTGTGAGTCACCATCGGTCGCTTTTACTTCGATCGATTGCTCACCGTCGGAGCCACCAGTGATTTCCAAAATGGAAATATCAAAGGTTCCGCCACCAAAGTCGTAGACGGCAATTTTTTCATCTTTTTTCTTGTTGAAACCGTAAGCTAAAGCGGCGGCGGTTGGTTCGTTGATAATACGACGAACTTTGAAACCGGCAATTTCACCCGCATCTTTAGTAGCTTTGCGTTGAGAGTCGTCGAAATAGGCCGGAACGGTAATTACCGCTTCTTCTATTTTTTCACCCAACTTAGCTTCGGCATCATGCTTCAGTTTTTGAAGAATCATCGCCGAGATTTCTTCGGGACGATAAGATTTATCAGAAATTTTTACTTTTACCCCGCCGTCTTCAGAGGCTTCAATTGCAAAAGGAACAGAATCTTTATCTTTTTGAACGTTGGGATCGTTGAAAGAGTGCCCCATCATGCGTTTGACGCCATAGATGGTGTTTTGCGGGTTGGTGATAGCCTGACGCTTTGCCAAAAGGCCCACCAAGCGCTCACCCGCCTTAGAAATGGCCACAATTGATGGTGTGGTGCGATTACCTTCACTGTTTTCCACAATTTTTGGCTCACCACCTTCTACATAAGCCATTGCGGAGTTTGTTGTCCCTAAATCAATACCAAGAATTTTTGCCATATGTTTTTTGTTAATTTAATTAATAATTTTTGTTGTTAATATTAAATTCGAATATCGAAATCCGAAACAAATTCAAATCTCAAAATCTTAATGTTTTAAATGAAATACTTTTGTTTTGAATTTTGTTCATTATAATTTTGATATTGTTTAGAATTTCGTGCTTAGGATTTCGATTTTTCGAATCGGTATGCTCCGATTCGAACTTGTGCTGGTCTAATTATTTTGTCGTTTAGACGGTAACCCTTTTTAACGACTTCCATGACCTTATTTTCGTCCTCAGGATTTTCTGATTCAATAATTCCAACACTTTCATCGCGGGCCGGGTCGGATATTTCGCCCAATGGATTGATTTCTTCTAATCCGTGATCTCGGAAAACAATTAGCAATTGACTATGAATATACTCCACCCCTTTTCGCCAATTTTCCGGAACATTTTCCCAAGCTGTTTTGTTGGCAAAGGCCATTTCGAAACTGTCGGCTAAGCGAATCAAATCATTTAAAACATCAGCTTTGGCATATTTATGAATGTCAGATCTTCGGCTCTCTTCTTCTTTTTTAAGGTTCAAGTAGTCGGCTTTGGCTCTTTGCCAGCCAGTGAGGTATTCTTGTTTTTCTTTTTGGCAGGCTTTTAATTCAGCTTTTATTTTTTTTATTTTTTCCGAAGAAGCCGTTCCATCGTCATCGTCCATAAATACTTCTTCTGGGATTTCCTCAAACTCACGATCATTATTTAAGTCATCTTTTGGCATTTTTTGCTTGAGTTATAAAGGTTGGTAATTAAATACAAAAGATATTTTAAAAAATAGTTAAGGACTGGTCTAGTTGTCAAAACCAATAATTTATTTTATAACTATATATCCAATTATAATACATAAAAATAAAAAATCAACAACAAGTGTCCAGTTTAAAAAACAACGGTCAAAATGCCCGACCTTTTTAAAAACTTAGAAGTTTAACTATTCTCCCCGAGGGCTTTCGGCTACGACATTGAAGCTGGCGGTCTCCACTTCCCCCTTAGTATTAGTGACAGGAGTATCTATTTTATAGTCAAAAACTTTGTCTCCGTCGTCTTTGTGAATTACTACTAGATAGGAATGGTCATCGGTTACTCCACGCAAAAGCGGGACCATTTGATTTTTATAAGTACCAGCGTTCAAGAAGTAGGCGCCTAAAATGTTACCTGGTTTACCGTCGACATCGTCATGTACGGCTACCCAACCATTTTCATTCATCATTACCTCACTTACTAACACAACCTCTCCGGGAATTTGATTTGCTATTGTAATCTTAGATGATGAAGTGGTAACGACAGCCTTATCGGTTGCTACCTTAGAATTATTTTTTAAATTCGTAGCGGGAGCCAGAGCAATTTTTTGATTACCAAAAAAGTAACCAACTACAATTAAAACAACAATTACCACAGTTAAAATAATGACGTTTTTCTTGTTCATTTTTCTTGGTATATCTAATTGATAAAGATGATCTTTTGGGGTGGTAATATTCATAGATACTAATAGCTTACCCTTTTAGGGTTTGAGAATCAAGAATGCCGCCAATCGTCTAGGACGATTGGCGGCACGATTCGCCGAAGGAGCGTTAATTGGTGATGTAGTTCATCTCACGATGACCAGGCCTGGATCCGTACCAGCCGGAAGGTTTGAAGCCGCTCAGGGCTTCTTCGGTGGGGTTCACCTCGAACCAATTGTCTCCGACCTTGTACCACGCCGTACCGTCTGCCAGTGTAACCATAGTAACCTCCATCATCACGTTGGAATAGATCACGCTTAAGAACATTTAAGCTTTATATAGACTAGCACACTGTCTTTAAAAGTTAAATAGTTCCAGCAAGATAAGCCTGTCTAACTTCTTCTGGAAATTTTTCAATAGAATAACGCAACATGGTGCGGGGCATCTTTTGGTAATGTTTTTTTAGAAATGGTGTGAGGGTGGTAATGGATTCTTTGCCGACCTCGCGCAACATCCAGCCAACGGCTTTGTGAATTAGGTCGTGTTTATCCCTAAGAAGAATTTCAGCTAGATCTAGAGTTGTTTGATAATGATGTTGTTTAATAAAATAGTAGCTTCCTACAATAGCAATTCGTTTCTCCCAAAGGTTTTTCGACTTTGCCAGTTTAAATAGCGTGGAAGGTCTCTTATCTTGATTAAATAAATAGACCCCGACAATTTTAGGGGCAGAAAGATCAACTAAATCCCAGTTGTCAATCCACTTAGTGTGAGCTAGATAAAACTTATAGATTTTAGTTTTTTCAGTTTCTGTAGCTCTAGAATATTTTTCCACCAAAATAAGCAAGGCAATCAAACGCTCCTCGTGATATTTTGATCTGATAAGTTTGTCTAAATCAGTCCAATCTAAAGAAATATATTTTTTAGCCACCGTTCGGCAAACAGGAACTTTCAAGCCTAGAAATTTATCACCCTCACCATAGTCCCCTTTTCCAGTTTTAAAAAACCAAGACAGAGTTTTGGCATGAATTGGATTAGCTAGAGATTTGGTTTCCTTCAGAAGTTTAGCGAGATCATTCATTGATTTATTCTATAACGAACAAAGCCCCTTAATGTCAGAAACTATTTAATTTTGATTCATGTTTTTGGTAAAGTAGGCCTTTGATCCGTTCATTCTCTCAATTATTTTTTTAAACCATTCTGCATATTTTTCTGGATACGTGGTAATATCCTTTCTCAGTTCTTTGATTGAAATCCATTTCACATCACTAACTTCATCGGGGTTGGGGTTTATTTCTCCGTTGTACTCACCCTCAAAAACCGTATCAAATTCATGTTCTCTCATCCCATTTCCAACATCGAGATTGTAAACAAAACTGAATCTTTTCTTCAAATCACAATCAAATCCCATTTCTTCTTCAAGACGTCTATGAATTGTTACTTCCACACTTTCTGATTCCATATAATGACTACAGCAAGTGTTTGCCCATAAACCACCCGAATGATATTTGCCCTCAGCCCTTTTCTGAATCAAAAGTTCTCCCTTTTTATTAAACACAAGGATGGAAAAAGCTTTATGCAGTTTACCTTCCTTATGAGCTGCTAGTTTATCGTAATTTCCCAATGTCTTTCCCAAATTACTGCAAAGCACCACGCGACTCCTAAGTACACTGCCTTCTTCTTTAATAATATTTTGGTTAAAATATTTGTTGTTGATAAGCATACCGTAAGTTCTCAAAAGGAGCGGGTTCAAATTTGGGATATGCTTTTCAAAAAAATTTTTATGAGCATAATAAGCTTTTTCGGAAATGCGAAGAACATCCGCACTGACGTTCTTACTTGCAATCAACCTCCTCATCCTCCACTGCCAAAATTTTGTCCGTGTAAGGTTGGGCATTTTTAAAGCTCTTAAAACTAATTTTTCTCCTATAAGTGTATGTACGGGAAAAGTAATAATTCCATTTCGGATGTCAGAAAATAGGTCCTGATATACTTTCACATGTTTATCAATGTCGTTTCCGAAATCACCAAGATCATTGATTATCTGTCCCGCATTGGAAAATCGTTCCTGTGGGTCAAATTCTCTTTCATATTTATCAATTATTGAAAAGTCGCCGCTTGAAATAGCATAACCCACAATAGAAGCATAATCGTACACGAGGTTAAAATTTATATTTCTATCGACATGTTTAAGATCCCAGTCAATAAGAATTTCTTCAAGTTTTGTATACTTTACACTTATGCTTCGTTCGATCCAAAAACCATAAGCTAGGCGAGATAAACAATGACCAATTATATCTTTTATCCTTTCATTTTTACTGATTTTTTTTTGAGAATATGATTCTAAAAGACTATAAATACAAGCGAGCATCAAATCGTGTTCTAGTGCAGTATTTTTCAAATTTTCCTCCTTAGCCCAAACATCTTGCTTTTTATCTAAAATGCGATTAGTTTTGTAAGCCCAAATCATCACCATTTCTATAGCAATAGGAACTTCGATGTGATTTTCCCAATTTTTACTTTTCCCACTTATAAAACCGGCATAAAACTGAAGACCGTTTAAGTGAGTCTTTTTTCTTAAATAGTCATTCTTTATGGTTTGGTATTCAGGATATTTAACACAAAATTGTTCAAAAAAATTATTTAGTTCTGTTCCTACTTCTCTACCAATCTCATTATATGTTTGAGTATTCATGAGGCGATGTTTTACTAATTATATTAGGTTCCCAAAATCATAATAAATTATATAACTTTTCTTAAAAATTAAAACCCCATTTAGGGGTTTTAATTTTTAACGTTTACTCCACTGAGGACTCTTGCGGGCCTTTTTGAGACCGAATTTGCGCCGCTCTTTGGCGCGTGGGTCGCGACTAAGCAATCCTTCTACTTTTAATGGTTTGCGAAGTTCTGGTTCGTTGGTTTGCAAAGCGCGGGCAATACCTAAGCGTAAAGCTTCGGCTTGAGAGTGAATTCCCCCACCAACAATCTTAGCAGTAATAGCGAATACTCCCTCTAGGTTTGTTTTCTTTAAAGCTTCAACGACGGTCGACTGCATTTCAGCGGTTGGAAAGTATTCTTTCATTGTCTTACCGTTCACTTCAAAAGTATCTTTGGTACTCTTGGTTAAACGAACTCGAGCAGTAGAGGTCTTGCGACGTCCAACGGCTTCAATATAGCGATTTTTTTCGGTAGTAGTTGCCATTTTATTCTGAAATAATTAAATTCTTAAGCATAAGTGGTTTCAATTTGTTGTCTGGCAACATTCCATGTACCGCCAAGCGCAATAATTCACTGTATCCCTTTTTAGCAACAATTTGGGCGTTGGTTTGGACACGTAAACCGCCAGGATTACCAGTGTAGTGCTTGTGATAACGAGACTCTAATTTATTATTGATGACTTTAATTTTAGAAATATTAGTGACCGATACTTTTACATCACTAACTAAGTTGCGAGCATAATCAGGAGAATCTTTGCCACAAAGTAAGGTGGCTACCTCGGAGGCAACCCGACCTAGTGTTCTTCCTTCTGCATCAATTGTATATTCTCTGGTAGTCATAATTTTTATGCAACAAATTCAATAATCGCCATCTTACTGCCGTCTCCACCGCGGGCCGGTAATTTTATAATACGAGTGTAACCGCCGTTGCGATCAGTAAACTTAGGGGCAATCTCATTAAACAATTTAGCGACCAATTCCACACCAATTAAGCGAGAAATAGCGACTCGGCGGGCGGCTAAATCACCCTTTTTACCTTTGGTGATAAGTTTTTCAATAAAAGGTCGTAATTCTTTGGCTTTAGCTTCGGTTGTTTTGATTTTACCACTCAAAATCAAAGCCTCGGCCAATGATCGGATCAGGGCTTTTCTGACACTTTTTGTTCGTCCTAATTTTCTGATTTTTGAATGGTGTTTCATAAAAGTTAATATGCTAATCTACAAATGATGCGAATGGTACGAATGGCTGCGAATAAATGCGTTTCTCTATGTATTCATTCGTAGCCATTCGTAGATTTGTAAAATTCGTATATTTGTATGTTTATCTCTATTTAAGATTAATACCAAAATTACTTAAGGCTTTTTTGATTTCTTCGACACCCTTTTGACCCAAGCCTGCGATAGATAGTAAATCATCTTCTTTCTTCTTAGTCAACCCACCAATAGTTCTGATGGAAGCAGCAGAAAGGGCTTTTTGGGTTCGAACCGAGAGGTTTAGGTCCTCGATACGAGTCTTAAGAATATCCTCTTGTTTGGCATCATTTCCAGCAGTAACGTCGCTTTCATAAGCCTCTTCACTATCATCTATTTGAGCAGATTCAATGATTTCTTCTTTAAAACCAATAATCGCTTTTAGTTGATGAATCATGATTTCAATAGACTTCTCAAGAGCCTCACGAGCAGTTAAGGAACCATCGGTTTCAATGGCAATTCTTAATTTGTTGTAATCGGTACGATTGCCAACACGCATGTGTTCTACTTCGTAACTAACGCGACGAATTGGAGTAAAAATAGCGTCCATGACAATGGTGCCAATTTCTACTTTATCTTTACTTAAGACTTCTTTTGGTACATAGCCCAAACCTTTTTCTAGAGTCATCTCAATGTTTAGGTTTGTTTTTCCGGTAACAGTGCAGAGATACAAATCTTTGTTGGCAACCTCTACTCCTCCAGAGGTTTTAATGTCGCCAGCCAAAACTTCTTTGGCGTCTTTAATGGTTAGATTTACCGTTTGTGGTTCATCACCTGTAACTTGAAAACGTACTTTCTTCAAGTTTAGGATCATTGTAATGACATCTTCCTTTACTCCGTCGATGGTGGAGAATTCGTGGTTTACTCCGTCGATTTTGACAGAGGTAATGGCGAAACCAGGCAAAGACGAAAGAATAATTCTTCGTAATGAATTGCCTAAAGTATGGCCATAGCCAGGATACAAACCTTCAATTTCATAAACACCGGAAGTTTCACTTTCTGTTATTACCACCGGTTTTGAAGGCAAAATGATATTAAAATCTGGCATGTTGCAATGGTGAAGCTAAAGCTAATAATAAATTTAAATAAATATCTGCGACTTTTTATTTGTAATTTTATACGCGACTATAGAATTCCAAGATTGCTTCGAAATTCAAGTTTGGCTCTTTATCTTTGTATGATGGTAAGCCTTGAACAGTCGCTTCGTACTTAAGAGGATCTACCAACAGCCAATTTGGGGCGGTGTGGTTTTTCATCTTTTCAGCTAAATCACGAAAAATTCCATTATCCTTACTCCCTGGGCGGATTCCAATAACATCTCCAACATGGATTTCACAAGAAGGAATAGTTACCTTACGTCCTTTGATAGTGATGTGACCGTGGGAAACTGCTTGGCGAGCAAAAGCGCGGGAATTTACCAACCCCATACGGAAGACCACGTTATCCAAACGAGATTCTAGGGCGCGGTAAAGATTAGCAGCCGGTAAATCATTTTTCATGGTGCGAGTCTTTTTTACATAGTTGGAAAACTGCTTTTCGGAAGTACCGTAGGTATATTTGGCTTTTTGTTTTTCAATAAGCTGGAGACCGTACTCACTCATTGTTCGCTTGCCTTTTTTGCTGTGACTCTTTTTTTCTGTACCAGACACAGTAAACTTAGTCCCCTGTGTCTTGGGGAAAATTCGGTCTCCTAATCGGCGGGCGATTTTGTATTTTGGTCCAACTCTCATATTTTTTTAATTGAAAATTATTTTTAAACGCGTCGTGGTTTCTTTGGTTTTGGTCCGTTGAATGGAACTGGGGTTTCGTCTTTAATAGTCGCGATAGCCACTCCTTTGGAAATAAACGAACGGATGGAAGATTCCCGACCAGAACCAACACCTTTAACGACAATATCAATCTCCTTCAATCCAGCGGCAATTGCTTTGTCGGCTAATTGTTCAGCTACTTTACCAGCCGCAAAAGGAGTACCCTTCTTTGCCCCCTTGAAACCAAGAGAACCAGAAGAAGACCACATGGCAGCATTACCCTTTTCATCGGTCAAAAGCATGGTGGTGTTGTTGTAACTGGAGTTAATATACAAGGTGCCGTGTTCGATTCGGCGTTTGGCTCCACGTGAAGCAGTCTTGGCTTGTGAACCAGTGTCTCCTGTACCTGCTTTGATTATTCGTTTCTTTCCCATGTTGATTTATATATGAATTAGGATTACTTCTTCTCTACTTTCTTGCGACCAGAACCCATAGTCTTGCGGGTATTACCACGGCGAGTTCGGGAATTAGTCTTGGTTCGTTGTCCTCGACTAGGCAATCCTTTGGCGTGACGTGAGCCACGATAAGATCCAATGTCTTTTAGGCGCTTAATGTTAGCACTAACCTCGCGCTTTAAATCTCCCTCAATCTTAAATTGCTCTACGACGCGACGAATACTGTTTTCTTCGTCGGTAGACAACTCATCTGGTTTTTTACCCAAAGGAATTCCGGCATCAGCTACTATTTTTTTGGAACGAGCAATCCCAATGCCGTAAACTGCCGTTAGGGCATATTCGATTCTTTTATTTGGAAGAGTGATACCAGAGATGCGCATTTTATTAAATTAAGGGTTAAAAATTAAAAGTTAATTAAAAACTAAGCCTGTTTTTGTTTGTGACGAGGCTTATTTTTACAAATAATATAGAGATGTCCCCGACGTTTGACCATTTTGCATTGGGTACATCGCTTTTCTATTGTTGAACGGATTTTCATTAGTTAAAAAAAATTCCAACGTCACTCTATTTAATGACTGTTGTACTTAAGCTTATTATTATAATCGGCGAGTGATTCGCCCTCTTCCTCCGTAAGGATCGAGGACCATCTCAACCTTGTCTCCAATCAGGACGCGAATCCTGTGTAAACGCATTTTTCCAGATAAATAAGCCAAGATTTCCTTCTCATCAGTAAGGGCAACTCTAAACAAAGTATTAGGCAAAGCCTCTGTTATTGTTCCAACAGCGATCTCGCCTTCTTTTGTTGAAGACCCTTGATTTTGACCGGTTTTTTCCATTACTTATTTACCTGAAACATATTAACAAAATACTCTAAGAGAGTCAACCCCAACAATAGTCCACTTTAAAAATATGGACCTCAATAGGTAAAACTATGAAAATCTTAGGGTTTTTAGGCTCTCCAATCTTTATTCAATGATTAGCTTAATATTAATTTTATCTTGATTGTTAGGAAAGGACAAGACCCAGGGTGGACGGACTACGGCTTCGGCCCGATAGACCGACGGAAAACTAGCAAAAACCTTATCTTTTTCTTTGATTGAGGTGTTTAATAGTTTGGATTTAAGGCTAGCACTATCCACTGGCCAGACTAGATTAGCCTCGCCATCGAGAGTGAAATTAATCTTATCGGTTTTTTCAAAATCAAATTTATCTTTATCTTTTAGAGTAAATTTTAAGGATTCAATGTTGAAGATTCTGATTCCGGTTACCGACTCATCCTTAAGCTCTTTTTCGGCAAAATACTCGCTAACATTTTTGACGTTAAACAAAATCGCAATCATGGTTACTTTTGCCGATAAGATGACGTTAGAAGAACTAGCACTATCATTTTTTATTTCATCAGTAAGAGAGGTTATTACCCCATCGTTCCAAATAATAAAATCTTTTGGAATTTGGAGACGAGCTTTTTTTGCTACCTTATCTTTTAATTCTGCCTCTAAGCCCGCCAAAGCCTTGGCACGATCTTCGGGTTTTACAACACTGATTACACCCTGCTTACCCCCCTCAAGATTTGTTCTTGTTTGAACGGTAAACTTATCATAACGAGGAGTACCTTTAAAACCGACAATTTTTAAGCTGGCTTGGCCAACATTGTAATCTTCTCCAGCCTCCGAGGCGGTCACTTTAGCCAAAATCGCTCCAGGAGTGACTGTTGTTCCTTTTTTAGTTTGTCCGGGAACTGTTACGGTATTATCTAATTTAAAAATTAAACCATTTTTCGTTTCTAATCTTGTTCCGGCAACCAATTTTTGTGAGGCTGTGCTGAAATTATTAGTGATCACCACTGTGCCAACAGCTTTTGTTTCAACTTTTGATTGCCCAGAAGCGGGAACAGACTTGGTGGCAGTTTCTTCTAATTTAATTACGGAAAATTCGATTCCCTCAGCCGGAGCCCGGCTGGCAGTGTATGTTCCAGCAACATTGGATGTTAGGTGACGAGGGGTTATTTTAACGGTGACTGAAGCGAAAACGGTAGATAAAAAATATCCACCAACAATCAAAATTAAGGCAATACAAAACCAAACAAAAAAAGACAGTCTTGGTGTTTTAACTCGAGTAGTTTCGTAATATTTTTTGGTGGCACCCCTTTTTGTTGTTGACTCAGATGATAGCGGTTCGTCACCTAAGTCTATTTTTTGCCGTCGGGTAGGATTAGATTTTTGTCCGGCAAGGTCTAGCCCCTTTTTAGGGAGAACTTCACTTAGACTTTTTTTACGAACTTCATCCATATTTTTGTAATTGTTTTAAAAATTTAATTATTAATTTTTTCTAAAAACATTGATTCAAAAACCAAATAGGTATCTTTTATCGTCTTCGATCTGGTCGCTAAATCAGATAAACGGGAATGATCTATATATGATACCTTAAATGGATTATTGGACAACATATATTTTTTGAAATCCCCCTCCTTTAACCAATTTACAAATACTTGATTAGCAATAGTGTCGCCCGTCAAAATAATTTGGTCAGGAATCACAGAAGTTTCCATCATTAAAGATAAAGCCTCAGCCATTAAACTTGTCCATTTTTGCCGAGAAACAGCTAAAGATTGCTCAAAAATATTTTTCGCTCGTGACTGCAGTCTTCCTTCGGAATATAAAGCTAGTTGGGATTTAGCTTCAGCTCGAAAGGTCTGTTGGGAACGAGCCGTATCTCTAATAATAGCATTTAGGCCATAAGGAAAGGACAAGTTTTCTAGCAAAACACCGTCCATACATAGAGAAACATCGGTTAATTCTCCCCCAATATCAACAGCAATAAAATTTTTCTTACCCGCCAAAAGGTCTCTTAGAGTGGAAAAAGCGGCAAAATTATAAGAATGAAAACTTATTTTTTCACTGTGACTCTGACTACCGATAGCACTTCTTATTTTGTTTAATTGGCTAACTGGGCTACCACTTAAAAATTGCGCCAAGCTAAGTTTTGTTATTTTTTTATCAAAAGGCTTAGCCACCTCATAACCGTCCAACTTGATTTGCATTACCTTGTTTTCAATAATCTGAAATTGATCACCTTTTTCGTTTCGAGCACGAAAGTCTTCTGCCTCACGCTTGGTAATACCCTCAAGGATTTTTTGGGTAAAAACAAATTGCTTGTCTTGAGAAAAATTTATCACCTTTGTTTGGGAAACAAGGAAGGTGGAAGCAAGAAAACACACAAATTTTTCCGGTTGAGTAAAGCCACTTCGGACCAGTTTGTGGGTGACCATTTTAATAGCCTTGATGATCTCAAAGTCAAAGCGGTCGAAATCTAATTCACCATCGACACTAATTTCTACTTTTGTATTAAAAACAATTTGATGATTTTTATGTCCAGATCTATTTTTTGAAACCAACACAAGCGCTCCGCTGACTTGAGAGCTACCAATATCAATAATAGCCAACACAGAATTTCTTTTAATTCCAAAAAGGTTCCAGAAGGACATAATTACTTCTGATTATACCACGAGACAAGTTTGTGGTGTAAATAAAAAGTGGGAATAACTTTAAGTTAATATTTTTTAAAAAAGAAAGCCCATCGCTCTAGATGAGTGATGGGCAATTTCCAACCAAGAAAACTGGGCTAGAGGTAGAGAAAGTCGCGAGTGTAGGCATCCACAAAGTCTGGTCCACCCAGACTTACTCGAAGTTCAGTGTCGGTGATCAACCAGGCCATCACCTGACGGGTCCTCATGTCAACCCTGTGTGGGTAAGGACACCAATCTGGGGCGAGACGCTTTAAGGCTTCGTACATTGCCATCTCGGCAATTGTCGTTTTTTGGACAAACTTCTTTCCATTATAGAATACGACTATCTCTATCGGTCCTATCCCACCCCATAACTCCGCTGGGATATCCTCTTTCCCTTCTTCAGACTCGGCAAGAGCTCCTCTGTCTTCTTCCTGACCAGACGTCATAAAAATCATTTGGCGACACCCCACTTTCTATTTGATGAACTGTCTATGCTAATTATACCTTATCGCTAACAATTTAAATTTTCAAGTTATTTATTAAGAGTGTTTTTTGTCCCAATATTGCTTTAATTATTAGTCAATAGATAATCTTGAATCAATTTTAGATCAACCAAATCCTTCTCTCGTCCGAGGGCTTTTTTAAAAGAAATAATCATATCTAAATTTACAAACCTGTGACCATCTATAATATCAGCTTTAATAATCTGTTCGTTGGCTGAAAAAATATTCTCTCCGCGAAAATTACCCAGGACCTCAATGTTGCCAAGATTTATTGTGTCACAAATCGGTTTTTCATTTACTGGATATTCTTCACTTAATTTTTTCCACAAATCTTCAGTAACCACCAAATCAATATCCTTGGCTTCGCGAATACCACGAATAGCCAGTGGTCCTGACGAAGTAACGGCGTATTTATCCTTAGGTAAATTTAATTTATCTAATTCTTTTAGTAAACTTGAAAAAATCATTTTATTCAGAAGATTTTTTAATATTTTCCAATAATTCAGGAAAGTCTTTTTGAATAAAATGCCCTCGATCTTCAAAAGTAGTCAGGATAGCATCTGGAATATCTTTTTTATAATTTTCAACATCACCATAGGGAACCTCAGGATCATCTTTACTTTGATAGAGAAATAGACTATCTGTGTATATAGATAATTTACCCACTTTTCCAGAGAGGGCAAAATCTCCCAAGGATTCTTTGCAGAACTCGGTATCATAAGGAGCAGCAACTAAATGAATTGAAGCGATTCTAATTGGAAAGTTATTTTCTGTTAGATATTTAGCCAAGAAAATACCTCCCAGAGAATGACCGATCAGGGTGACATCGTCCCGTAGCAGTGGAAGCAACTTTTCAAACCAAATTTTCCACTCTAAATAATGGGCATTTTTAGAATTTGGCATTTTAGGATAGATCACTTCAAAATCAGGTAAATTTGATACTAAGAAATCCTTCCAGTCTTTATAGTTAATTCTTTCTAGGGTTATCTTGCATGAATTTAAATAATCTAAGTATTCCTCATATGTGTCGAAGGTTGTTCCGCCATGAATGACAACAATTTGTTTTTTCATAATTTTATTCCAATATCGCCTTAATTCTTCTGACTCCCGCCGCCACCGCTTCCTCTTTGGCAATTTTAAAATGACCAAGAGTGTTGGTGTTGGTTACGTGGGGTCCACCACAAAATTCTTTAGAGTAAGCAGTATCTAAAGAATCACCGATAAAATAAATACTGACCTCATCGCCATATTTTTCATTGAACAAATGTCGAGCTCCGGTTTTCTCGGCTTCGTCTTTGGGAAGGATAACTTTATTCACTGGTAAACTGGCCTCAATTTTTTCATTCACAATCTTTTCCACTTGAGCTTTTTCTTCATCGGTCATTTTAGCTGGCCAAGCAAAATCGAAGCGGAGGCGTTCATCAGTAATATTACTACCCTTTTGGGCAATTTCGGGGCCCAGGACGTCAACTAGGGCCTGCTGGAGCAAGTGGGTAGCGGTATGATACTTCACAATTTGCTGACTGGAGCCACCTAAACCACCTTTAAATCTTTCTTCAGAACCTGATTTAGACAACTCTTGATGTTTTTTCATCTGGTCATTGAATTCTGTTTCATCGACAGTGAGATTTTTCTCCCGAGCGATTTCTTTTGTTACTTCAATGGGGAAACCATAACTTTGATAGAGATTAAAAGCATCGAGACCGGAAATTTTTTCTTGTTTGTCTAGAAGTTTTGAAATTTCTTTCAAACCTTTATCGAGAGTTTGTCTAAATTTACTTTCCTCCTTAGAGATTTCTTCTTTAATGTTTTCTTTTTGTGACAACAAATTATCGTAAACATCAGTGTATTTGGTGATGATAATATCAAGTAGAGTAATCAAAGAGCCTGCAGGCATACCTAAAACATCGGAATAGCGAATGGCTCGTCTGAGCAGACGACGCAAAACATAACCACGATCAGTGTTCGATGGGATTACTCCGTCGGCGATCATAAAAATAGCAGTGCGGAGATGGTCAGCGACAATTCTCCCGGCTCGATCGTCATCGTTTTTTGCTAGTTCTGATATTTTTGACAAAACAGGGGTAAAGAGGTCGGTATCGAAAACAGTGGCATGGCCATTGACCACGGCGGTTGTGCGTTCCAAACCCATACCAGTATCAACATTCTTTTTGGCTAAGGGTTCATATTTACCATCGGCGGTTTTATTGAACTCCATAAAAACATCATTCCAAACCTCAATCAGTCGGTAGGAATCTACCAAATCACCAAATTTGCCAGCTAGTGGACCCTCTTCTGGGCGAGTGTCATAAAACATTTCGGTGTCTCCACCGCAGGGGCCAGTGGCACCAGCAATCCAGAAGTTATCATCAACACCTAATGGAATAATTCTAATATTTCCACCAACCTGTTCATCTTCTCCAGCGACTTCGGCTGTAATATTAAATTTAGCAAAAGCTTCTTTCCAAACAGTAATGGCTTCTTCATCACGCGGTATACCATTCTCACCTGCCTGCGCAGGCAGGCCCTTAAAAACAGTTACATAAAAACGGTTTATATCAAGTCCTAAGCCTTCTTCTTTATTAGTTAAAAATTCCAAGCTCCAATTAATTGCTTCTTGTTTAAAATAGTCTCCCAGACTCCAATTGCCCAACATTTCAAAAAAAGTAAGGTGACGATTATCACCAACATCGTCAATATCACCTGTCCGGACACATTTTTGACAGTCTACCAAACGAACACCCTTCGGATGTGGCGTACCTAAAAGATAAGGAACGAGGGGTTGCATCCCAGCGGTATTAAAAAGGGTGGAGGGATCATTTTCTGGCACCAAAGAAGCTGAAGGAATTATGGCATGTCCCCTTTTTTCAAAAAATTTTAAAAATCGTTCTCTGATCTCGTGTGATTGCATCCCATTAAAAATTTATTTTCTAATATAATCTCATCGAAACACACAGTTAATTACCACTATTTGTTTTGCCCACCTTAAATCCACAAGTCTATTTTTAACGGGACAAGTATTAATTATACTATCAAATTCAGCCTCAAAAGCAAAAATCATCACTTTGAGGTTCGAGCTCAAAGTGATGATTAATTTATAATTAGTAATTCGTAATTTTTAATTAACTTATCACTCCACCACCTAGACAAATTTCACCATCATAGATAACGACCGACTGACCAGAAGAAATCGAGGCTTGTGGTTGGTCAAATACCACCTGAAATTTATTTGGAGTAATTTCTCTAATCTGACATTCTTGGAGTGGTTGGCGATAACGAATACGGGCTTGATATTTTTTTGATAAATCGGGAGTTTGACCAGATACCCAATTTACCGACTCTATTGGCACTTCCTTATCATCATCTTTCGAAAAAGGGCTGTCTGAAACAGTAATAGTGTTATTTTTTAAGTCTTTAGAAATAACATATAAAGGTGATTCATTTGGTGTTTTCTTAAATATTTCAAAACCATGACGCTCTCCTAGAGTGTAAAACAAAACACCGCGATGTTTGCCCACCACATTTCCTTCCATATCTAAAACATCACCATCTTTCTCTTCGATAAATTCTTTTAAAAACTCTTTTAAATCAAGTTGACCAACAAAACAAATCCCCTGGCTGTCTTTTTTGGTTTTGTTTGGTAATTTAAACTTTTCCGCTAACTTTCTTACCTCAGTTTTTTCTAAATGCCCAACCGGAAAAAGGGTGTGACTAAGTTGCTCTTGTCCTAAGGTCCAGAGAAAATAAGTTTGATCTTTGTTTTTGTCTATTCCGGCAAGCATTTCATATTTTTCTTCTGTGCTTTTGACATTTGACTTTTGACATTTGGCTTTTTGTATCTGTGCATAGTGTCCCATCGCCACATAGTCAGCCCCTAAAGACACGGCTCTTTTAAAGAAGGCACCAAATTTAATTGCTTTATTGCACATCACATCTGGATTAGGTGTTCGCCCAGCTTTATATTCAGCCACCATATAATCCACCACAGATTCTTTGTATTCTTTACCAAGATCAAGGGTGACAAAGGGGATTTTTAGATGAGCAGCTACTCTCATAGTATCCCTCCGCTCTTCACGCCAACCACAATCAAAACCTTCTGGCTCCCAGGCCTTGATAAATACTCCTATTACTTCATAACCTTGCTCTTGCAACAAAGCCGCCGAAACAGAAGAATCAACTCCTCCAGACATGCCAACAAAAACTTTTTTAGTAATTTTATTACTCATATATTAAAAAATGTGGGCCAAGATTACACACGAGTAACCTTGGCCCATAAAGTCAGGAAGACGAGGGGCTTGCTCCTACATCTTTTTTGACTAGATTATGGCTCGTCTGTTTATCCAGCAGACCGTGTATCTCCAAATGAGCCAGGATCCAACCGACCAAGCGAGCCGCTTTCTCGCGATCTGTTGTTTCGGCCACAGTGTTAACCATCCATAAGAGGTAATTCAAAGGCGCTACTTGGCCAGCAATCAAACAGTTTTGATCAGGGAAAGCCTCAGGATCTTTTTCTCGAATAAGACGAGAGGCCTCAGCCAAAGTATACAGGTAAAGCAAATTTACCACCTCCATTCTTAAAGAATTCAGCTTCTATTATATAACTTATTCAGTAAATGGTCAAATATCGTTATTTAGGTCAATTTGACAAAATCAAAATATTTAGTTAATATTTTAGACAGTAAGCTGTGTTCTTTATACGACACACCGAACCCGTTCCCGCTGAGAGGTGCTCCAATGGTTACCGAATCTTCTATCCCTCCTGAAAAGCAGGTACAGGAAGCAATCCTTCTGTGGGTCCGCCTGCTCGTGGACAGTCCAGAACGTGTTGACGTGGATATGATGTCAACAAACAACACCGTCATCTATGAAATCCGTGTCGCCCGAGAGGAGGTCGGACAGGTTATCGGCCTTGGTGGTCAAACAATCAAGGCAATCCGTAAATTGGCATATGCAGTTCTTGCCAAGGATGATATGCGTGGAATGATCTCTGTAATCGAATAATCCTCGGGTTCAACGTCTCTTGTTGCCCGCGACGTCATCTAATGACGTCGCGGGCTTTCTTTTATAAAAACTTACAGCTCAATTAATTTTTTATAAACCTCGTATTCAGCCCGAATATCGGCTAAGGCGGAATGGGCTCGATCATTTTTAATATCAAAATATTCACACAGGGCTCGTAAAGAAAATCTCTGAGCTCTGTCATCATGATAAAGTTTTCCATAGGCCATCGATAAAATGTCTATCCGATGAAAATCCATTTTATTCTCTATCCCTGTTTTAGCGAAAGCTTTTTCCAAAAACAGCCAATCGAAGGCAACATTTTGAGCGACCAACATCGCTCCATCGGTTTTCTCAGCTAACATTTTCATTGCCTGTTCTAAAGAAACGGCAAACATCCAATCCATTTCATGATAACCATTTATTTTAAGGGACTCTGGGTCCGAAGTTTCAATATGTTCTGGTTTTACTTTTAAATCAAATTCTTCTATAACTTCCAAATCATTTCCTCGTCCGTCTCGTTCTACTTGGCGCGCAATAATACAGCCAATTTCAATAATTTCATGTTTGTCGGCATCCAAGCCGGTGGTTTCTAAATCAATAAAAGCTAGGTTTCTTTTTTTCACTTGTTTAAATAATATTTTAGTTTGGCTTTAATAAATTCTGTCGCGAAAAGTAAGTATAAAACATTATTCACATAATTTAAAGTCTACTAAAGAAGAGTAAATTTTTAACTACATTCCTAAATATTTCCGTCTGTTCGCCATATGTCCCTTATAGGTTTCAGCATAATGCATCTTCCCTTGCTTGTCTGACAAATAATATAGGTAAGAAGTCTTGGTTGGATTGAGAGCCGCTTTAATAGAGTCTAAACCTGGGTTGCCAACTGGTCCTGGCGGCAATCCTTTATATTTATAAGTGTTATAAGGAGAATCGGTTTGCAAATCTTTCATTGTCAACTGCAAACTATATTTGTTCATAATATAAGGAAAAACTGCATCCACCTGAAGTTTCATATCTTTTTTAATCCGATTCCATAATATACCAGACACCATTCGACGTGATTCTGGTGTTCTTGTTTCTAATTCAATAATTGAAGCCATGGTAAGAATATCATCAAAACTGCGATTAGAGGCCAAAACATCAAGCTTAATCTTGCTAAGTTGTTTCTCAAAATTATCGGTCATCAACTTGATAATGTCGCCTTCGTCATCAGAGGGCTTAATAAAGTAAGTATCAGGAAAAAGATGCCCCTCTTGTTTCTCGGCTAAAGCGATAAAGGCATCTTTTTCGAAAACAGGTAATTTTTTATCTAACAATGTCGCAATTTCACGGGAACTAGATCCCTCTAAGATAGTAACTCTGGTAGGATTGATTCCAAATTCTCCGCGGGTAAAGCGACGAGCTAACGTAAAAACATTTTCTTTATCTTTAAAACGATAGTCGCCGGCAAAAACTTTTCCTGAATCAAAAAGACTTGTTAAAACTTTAAAAACAAAAGGAGAACGAATCATCTCTTTGTCATAAAGAGAGAGACTTAACTGACTGATACTGGTATTTTTATGCACGCGCATTATCGTCCCTTCAGGAAAACCAAAGGGGGCCGAACAAAAAACAGCATAAAGTCCCAACAGCCACAAAGAAAAAGCTAATACTGTCAGACCAGTCTCTCGCCAAAATTTATAATGATTTAATTTATCTTTAACCCAATCACAATGTTTAACTATGGGCGCTATTAGGTCCTCTTTTTTAATCATGAAAAAAATATTAATTTAGGCCACGGGCAAATTTGGAGGCGGTTCACCTCGCTTCGAACTAATACGGTCAAGAGTTGGAGTATTAGCCACTAATCCAGGGAAGTGGAAAATGGTTGCCAATTCTTCTGTGTTCAAAACGAAAGGAACAGATTTCGCGGGAGGGAAAAAATAAGCCCGACGACGATAATTTCTGAAGATGTCCCTTTTCATTTTAGCCAAACGTATCCCCCGAAAATCTTGCCAAGGATAATCAAAACTGGTATTAAGATTTAGTTTAAAACCATTCAAATTTTCAGAACCATACTGTTTGATACTACCAATCAATCGGCCAATATTTACCCCATCAAATGATTCACCTTTGGCTAAATAAATGCCACGATAACCACAGTCAAAGCCGTATTTGCTCAAACTCCTTTCAACAGCCTTCAGTTTCTCAATTTCTCCCGGAGTTAATTTAAATACTCCACCATAAGGGTCATCTTTCTTCTGACCGGCCTCTGAAAGCTTTTTAATTTCCGCCTTACCAACGTCCTGCCAACTTTGGGTTCCAAACCAAGTACCAGGCTTAGGATAACGATTACGTGCCGCCATCATAGGTATTTGAAGCCAAATTTGTTCTCCTTGACCAATAGAACCTAAAAATTCTAACACCTGGGTTAGTGGATCGATTTTAAATTCCTCTTTTGGGTCTTTATCTAGACCATAATCAACATAAGTCTTGATTGGAAACGCATCGGGTTTTGATAATTTAAATTCCACTCCAAATATTTCCCAGTCGCTTCCGGGAACACCATAAGGAACTTTGTAAACATAGTCATCAGCCTCATAAACTTCTACGCCGGGATATTGAGAATAAATTCCCGATTCAATTAATTTTTTAAATTTGGCTTCCGTGCGAATGTAAAAATGGATATTTCCTTCAATAGAAACAATTTCTAATGAAAACCACGAACGAGTGCGTCCTTTAATGTAGATATCAATTAAAGAATTGGGGGCGGTTTGATACATTTGAGCAAACAGCACCTCCATAGCCTGAGGAGATTTGGAAATTTCTTTAGGCATCTTAATTTCTAAGAGTACCCAAGGAATATTTTTAATCCAGTTGGCCCTAATATAAGCCATATAGACATAACCTAAGGCATAGACGGCTACCACTGGATACCACCACAAAATTGTACGCCAAGCCCAAACCCACAAAATAAATACTGGGTGTTGGAAAAATAGGTCGGGAGTCATAGATACTTAGAATAATACAACATTCTCACTTAAAGAGCGACAGATTTTAATTGAAAAATGTGGAGAACTAAAAAAACGCCAGTAAGCGTTTTTTTAGTTATCTATTTTGATTTTAAACAATACTATATTTCCCACCCTTCTCCTTACGGAAATACTTTGGATTTTGAAGGTTTACAATAATAGTATTTTCTTTAACGTGACGTTCCTTTAATACTTTTCCAACAATTTCTTCTCGAGTTAGTGGTCCTTCTTTCTTTAGTAGAGTACGAATAACATCGGCGACGATACCTTTGGTGTATCCCCACTCAGCCAAGGCATAAAGACCGCGACCAACCAAAACAAAACGCTTATCTTTAATTAATTCATTGTGGCAAGTAGCGGGATGAGCCTTTTTACCAAAAGTAGTGGAAATCGCTTTAGCCACTTCAACAAAGTGCATTGGTGAACCATTTTGACGAATGACTAAGTAAGCATAGTCTCTAATACCACGCATTTTTACATTTGGAGATTTTACTAACCCCCACTCACCCAAGGGATTTTGACCAATATTTTTAGAAATCGCCAGCCATTTCTTAGCAAAAGCGCGGGTCTTATCATCATCAACAATTTCTTTTAATTCACCCAAGAAACGAGTGATTAATTCTTGTTCTGATACTAAATCATTTTCCGTAAAGTTTTGGCAAAGGTCCTTGATCGAGTTGTGTACCTTAGAGGCCAATTCACGGTTAGTGGTCCAGCGATGATGAAATTCTTCATCTTCTCGCAGTTTAAAAAAGGCATCAGAGAGAACCAACATAAAATGGATATGATTCTGAGTTGCCTTATCTTTAGAAATAGATTCTAAAAATTCTGACTCATGTACCACACCACCAAAATCATCCATCAAAGTCTTTATTTCATTAAAATAGAGATCAGATTTTTGATAGTGTTCAGATTTTTTTATAGTATTGATGGCAAAATTTTCAATCTGGCGAACCCGTTCGCGAGTAATCTTATATTCACCACCAATAGCCTCTAGAGTCATTCGGACAGAGTTTTTACCCAGACCGTAGCGTTTGGTGATAATATCTCTTGCTCGATCAGAGAGAGGAGACAAAAGTTTTTTGATCGCATCCTTGGGTTTAAACGACAAATTTTCTTTAGCCATAATAATTTATTGATAAATAAAACGTATTAAATCTTCTTTTGATTAATTTTACGATAGTCTATTTGTATCATCTTTTGAAATATAAGTCAACCCCGTAGTGAATTTTGAAAGACTCCTTTGGTCAAAATCTACTACAGGGGTCAACCCCGTAGACCAGAGGTCACTTATAAAACAATATTCACTAACTTATCTGGAACATAGATGATTTTACGAACGGTTTGACCTTCCATCCATTTTTTTACAACCTCTCTTACTAAGACCTTTTCCTCCATGTCTGACTGACTAATCCCCGCTTCTGTTTCAAAAGAATCGCGAACTTTACCATTGATCTGCACCACAATTGTTACCGTCTTATCTTTTAATTTAGTTTCATCGTAAATAGGCCACTTTTCCAAGTGAATGGTTTTTTTGTTACCCAAACTCGCCCACAACTCTTCGGCTAAATGAGGGGCAAAAGGAGCTAAAACTTTGAGAAAATCCAAAAGTGAAGAAATGGGAACCTGGTCCAGCTTGTCAGCTTCGTTAGCCCACATCATCATCGCAGAAATGGCCGTATTGAAACCCATGACCTCAATATCTTCCCCTACCTTTTTAATTGTTTTGTTGGTCAAAATCTCAAATTCCTCTGTTGGTTTAATTTTGGTGGTTTTTTGGCCAATATTCCAAACCTTATCTAAAAATCGGCGAGAACCAATAATACTTTCAGTACTCCAAGCAATAGACTGATCAAAAGGACCCATAAACATTTCATAAACACGCAGAGTATCCGCCCCGTAAGTCTTTACGGTCGTGTCTGGATTTACCACATTACCTTTAGATTTTGACATTTTAATTCCTCCCGCCCCCAAAATCATCCCATGGGTAGTTCTTTTTAGATAAGGTTCGTCGGCTGGAGACATACCCAGATCATATAAAAACTTACTCCAAAAACGAGAATAAAGGAGGTGTAGGGTAATATGTTCAGCTCCACCATTATACCAATCTACTGGTTGCCAATATTTTAATTTTTTCACATCAGCCAAACTCTTTTTATTAGTTGGATCGATATAGCGCAAAGAATACCAAGATGATCCGGCCCAGTTTGGCATGGTGTCAGTTTCTCTCGTCGCCTTACCGCCACAAGTTGGACAGGTGGTATTTACCCATTTTTTATCACGAGACAGTGGGGATTCCCCCTCATCAGACGGCTGATAATTTTTTACATTAGGTAAAACAACCGGCAGTTCTTTTTCTGGTACCGCCACCCATCCGTCTTTTTCACAATAAACCAGAGGAATTGGTTCACCCCAATAACGCTGACGAGAAAAAACCCAATCACGTAATTTATACTTGGTGACAATTTTTCCTTTAACAAATTTAGTGATTTCTTTTTTAGCTTGTTCACTGCTAAGTTTGTTAAATTGTCCAGAGTTAATCAAAATACCATAATCAGTAAATGATCTCTCTTCATTTTCTAATCGTTCCAACCAGACATCCATTTCCGCGTGAGTCATTTTGTCAACCGTAATGTCATTCCAATCCGACCACACAAGATCATACATCTCTTCTTCGGTCTTAGTCACCGATTCTCTTTGTTCACTTTTTAATTCAAAATAAACAGCACTCGTATAAGCCACTCGATTTTGGTCTTTATGAGCAGCAAAATATTCAGCTTTTACCTGTCCGCCAAGAACTCTGACAAGTTTTAAATCGGAATAGCCAGTCTCCTCCAAAACTTCACGCCTAGCTGCTTCCACAACATTTTCACCCTTTTCCACTCCCCCCATTGGGAAAGTTTTCCAATTATATTTTTTCCAATTAAGACAGAGGTATTTTTTAGTCTGCGGATTGTAAACAATGGCATGAACATTTTGTCTTTCGACTTCTTTTTTGCCAGCCACCGGTGGATTTCTCTTATCAATTCGCTCTGGAATGATAACTTCTTTAATTGGCAAATTATATTTTTTTGCAAAAGCCCAATCTCGTTCATCGTGGGCCGGTACAGCCATTACCGCTCCTGTGCCATAAGAAGCTAAAACATAGTCGGCAATAAAAACCGGTACCTCTTCCTGATTGGCGGGATTAATGGCGGTAATACCCTCCAACCTGACACCAGTCTTCTCTCTATTTTCCGCTGTGCGCTCGGTGTCACTTTCCTTGCTAACCTTTTTAATATAGTTACTTACTTCTTCCCAATTTTTAATTTCCAACTTTAAATTATTAACCAATTCATGTTCTGGCGCCAAAACAACATAAGTTACCCCAAACAACGTATCAGCACGAGTAGTAAAAACCGAAATTTCGTGTTCAACTTTTCTATTTTGACCTTCACTTTGGCCTTTTACCTCTTGAATTTTGAATTTTATCTCCGCTCCTTCAGAGCGACCAATCCAATTACGTTGTTGGGTTTTAATCTGGGGCAAATAGTCCACCTTATCTAAATCTTTATCAAGGCGATCCGCATATTTAGTGATAGCCAACATCCACTGTTCTTTTTCTTTTTTGACCACCTCGGTTCCACAGCGTTCACAACAACCATTGACCACCTCCTCATTAGCCAGTCCAGTCTTATCTTTTGGGCACCAGTTGATTAAAGTTTTTTGTTTATAAGCCAGCCCCTTTTTGAATAATTGCAAAAAAATCCACTGAGTCCATTTGTAGTAATTAGGATCACTAGTATTTATTTCGCGTTTCCAGTCAAAAGAAAAGCCTACCGATTTAAGTTGCTTACGAAAAATATCAGTATTTTTTTTCGTTACCTTCACCGGATGGATACCTGTTTTAATAGCGTAATTTTCTGTTGGTAACCCAAAAGCATCCCAACCAATAGGATAAAGGACGTTGTAGCCCTCCATACGCCGTTTACGCGAGATAATATCCATTGCGGTATTACTCCGAATATGGCCAGTATGAAGACCATCACCAGAAGGATAAGGAAACTCGATCAAAGAATACCACTTGGGTTTTTTAGAAAAATCTTTAGCCTGGTAAATGCCAGATTTATCCCAAACCTTCTGCCACTTACCCTCAATCTTCTTTGGATCGTATTTTTTCATTTATCCTGTTAAATAAAACTTAATAAGTTAAAAAGTATTCTTGTATATTACAACAAAAAAACCAGTATGGCTAGACATAAAACAGGATCATAGAATAAAGAATATAGAACATAAAAATTAACCAAAAAAACCCGGAAGGAGTTCTTCCGGGTTTTTTTATTCTAAATTCTTTATTCTCTATTCTTTATTACCTCTAGTCCTTAAATTTTTTCATGCCGATCCAGATCAGAACAATCAGAGCAATTCCCAAAATGATCACTCTAATATATTCATTCATCGCTGACCAGTAACGCATTGAAGCAATTACTAGGGATAAGACACCGCCAAAAGAGAGGCCAAGAGAAACCACAGAAACAGAAGCCAAGACAAATCCGCCAATCAGAGAAATAACACCTAAGACAATCAGGGCAACAAAAACATTTCTTTGATAAGTATTATTAGCGTCTTCAAAGTTTTTCCGACAAGTAAAAGAGGTATCACAATAACTATTGGTTTGGAGTTTTTGTGGTTCACTGGCTCTTTCAGGAACAACTTTTTCCACCGAAGATGATTCATTCCACTGCCCACCAATGACCACACAAGCTTCTTTAGTGACCGGTTGAACGTTTACCTGTTCAGCTTTACAAAAATCTTCATATTTAGGAGCCGGATAAACCGACATAATCGCAAAATTAAAAAACAGGTTCAAAACAATAACAATACTAATAATTAGAAGCCATTTCAAAACATTGAAGTTTTTTCGTGGCTTAATGCCGTCTAGTTGGTCCATATAATTAAATTAGCTAATATACTAAATATAATAATCTTAAATAAGGGAAAAAGGAAGATTCTTCATTTTTTGATTTATGAAACTGGAAACCCTTACCCTTATATGTTAGGGTTTTAAACGGAACCACTTAGGTTTTTATATTTTTTGGAAGGAGCACGTGAAAAATGAATCGCGTGATTAATCTCTCTGGGCACAGGGCAATTCAACTCATGCTGACCGCACTGCGAAACAAAGACACGCCCTCTGACCGTTTTGCCCATCTGATCCGCGAAATCAGCGTCCCGTTACTTTTCGAAGCTCTGCGCTATATCGAGATCCAAACTGGACAGGTGGAAACACCTCTGGAGGTGACAGATGGGTATCGGGTAGCGGAAAACATCGCCCTGATACCAATCATGCGTGCGGGAATGGAAATGATTCCACCAGCAAGAATCCTCTTCCCAGAATCCCCAGTGTATCATCTCGGCATGTTCCGTGATGATGCCAATGGACACCAACCCCAACGCTACTATCCACAACCGACAGTCGAACGGGTGCTCGATAATCATCACTCGCTGATTTTCGACATCATGCTGGCTACCGGCGGCTCAGCCAAGAGCGCGATCTCGCAAGTAGCAGAATGGGGGTGCAAAAAAATCACCTTCCTCTGCATTATCGCAGCGCCTGAGGGAATCAAGGAGATTCAAAGCACTTATCCCTCTGTTCAGATCATTGCTGCAACCATTGATCGCAAACTGAACGAACAGGCCTACATTCTCCCTGGTCTGGGAGATGCAGGAGACCGTGTGTTCGGCACCAAATGACCACCACTGAACCTTCTTCAGACCCCAATGCTTCAGCAAAGGGGTCTGTTTTTTTAAATATTGGAATTAATCACTATCCATAATACTATTTGTCAAAATTTTAGATAAGAAACTAAAAAACAAAAACCCCACAAATCTACTTTGAGATTTTGCGGGGTTAATCTAGACGAAGAATGGCTGGAATCAGCACTCTCCAGATTGTAATGCTTGCCATGACACACGGCACTACAATTCCAAAGAATGCAACAAACTTTTTGAACCCTCTACTTTGTACGAATGATTTCTTCCAAGTCACGAACACAAATGCATTCACACAAAGTTGTAGACAACCCGCGAGAACACTTGAACCCGTGAAGACATTCGTAAAGTTTGCGATCAAAAAGAATGATAGTCCAGTAATTCCCGAAATAGCCATCCATTTCGAGTTTTTATCCATGGTGAGTTGACTCCAATCTATTTTTAATTATATCACTTATATGATAAAAGTCAATAATTTAAATCTTAAACTCTATAACGTCCCCATCTTTAACTATGTATTCTTTTCCTTCTGTTCGAACCAAACCTTTTTCACGAGCCGAACCATACGATCCAGCTTCAATTAAATCTTTCCAAAAAACTACTTCTGCTTTAATAAATTTTTCCGTAAAATCTGTATGAATCGCTCCCCCAGCTACTGGTGCCGTCGAGCCTTTTTTAATAGTCCAAGCCCGCGTTTCATCCTCTCCTGTTGTTAAAAAAGTAATTAGATCGAGCATCTTATAGCTTTCTGTGATCAATTTATCAATTCCATCATCATCGGTCGCCCCCAGTTCAGCCTTAAACATTTTTCTTTCTTCACCTTCAAAATCAGACAATTCCTGCTCAATTCGAGCATCAACATAACAGTAATTGGCGCCTAAATCAGCTAAGTATTTCAGTAGGGGTGCAGTATCTACCAGTTCTGCTCCACTTTTTTTATTCAATACATATAAAATCGGCTTACCGGACAATAGATGTAAATTGTGAAAATATATTTTTTCATCATCAGTTAATTCATCTTTTATCGTAGAAGCCATCTTTCCCTCCTCTAAAACTTTTTGGAGACGAGCAGTAAATTCACTTTCCAACATTGCCTTTTTATCTCCCCTCTTAGTGTCATGAGAGAGATTAGCCAAACGTTTTGAAACAGTTTGTAAGTCAGCCAAGATAAGCTCCAGATTGATAGTCTCAATATCGTCAATAGGATTTACTTCATTGGAAACATGAGTAATATTTCCGTCCTTGAAAATTCTAACTACTTCAGCGATAGCATCTACCTCACGAATATGAGACAGAAACTTGTTACCCAAACCTTCGCCTTCGGCGGCTCCTTTGACTAAACCAGCAATATCCACAAATTCAATGGCGGCGGGAATTTTCTTAGCCGACTTAGAAAAAACATTTAATATATCCACTCGTTCATCAGGTACAGCCACAATACCCACCGATGGATCGATGGTGCAAAACGGATAATTCTCCGCCGGAACTTTTTTGCGCGTTAACGCATTAAATAGGGTGGATTTACCGACATTAGGTAACCCGACAATGCCAATACTTAAGGACATAGAATTATTGTTTTATCTCAGCCATTATCTTCTGTACCTCATCTTTATACTTAGACATCACTTCCATACTAGCCTGCATCTGATCCTGACCACCTTTTATTTTAGCTTGGATTTCTTCGGATATTTTAGTGAACAAAGCGGGATTTTTTTCCACCAAAGTCATAACCATATCAATTTGATCCTCTGGCACCCCCTTAGCCTTCAACATCTTTTTCATTAAAAATTCTTTAAACATAGTGTTAAATTTAACAAATTTACGACACTTTATCAAATTACTAATTAAAAATGTCCCAATAGTTTGGACGGTCGTCCAAACTATTGGGACAGAAAAAAGTTAAAAGAAAAGATCCCCTAAAAACTTTTAAATTTAAATAAATATGTTATAGTAAATACTGTTATTTTTAGGGCCTATAGTATAGCGGTAGAACGGTTCCATGGCATGGAACAGGTCCGGGTTCAACTCCCGGTAGGTCCACTGGTAAAAAATAGCAGCTGTAATAGCTGCTATTTTTGTTCAGTGAACTTAAGTAAGCAAACTGCTTTGCTTACGTCCGGAAGTCGAAAAGCTTCTCCCATATTTGTGAGTAGATAAACGAACAAATGGGAAAGCTGTACTGTTCCTGTAAGGAAAGACTCCTGGTGGGGTCACAAAAAAAATTACACTAAAGCAGAGCAAAGATTATTGCATCAAACCCTGAATAGGGGGGTAAATTTCTAAAACTTTTTTATAAGATGAATATTTGACAATTAGTGAAATATTTGCTATAATCTAAAAAGGTGAAAATTCACAAACTATCTCCGAAAGAAACAAGGGAGGGTCTGACCATGATTAAAGACATGTGGAATGATCTCTGGATTGCTGTTTTTTCACGCCACTCGACACTACTAGATCGATTTGTAGCCGCAACGGTGCTGATGTTAACACTCGCACTGCTTGGAGGTTTGGCGCTATTCGCCTTCGATCTGGTTGATACTGTTGGAATAGACCGGGGGAGAACCGTCATTACGGTGGTTGAAGATAAGCATGTGTCCCCTGCTGGCATAATCTATCTTCACACCGGAAAAGTTCTCGTTCCGATGCGCCGCAAAGAATCGTATCGAATTGGTTTCAAAATTGACAGTGTGGATATCTACACCAAAGTCAACAAGGAACTTTTCGATCATATCGAAGTCGGCGACAAAATCGAAGTTGATTGTGGGTATGGACGTCTGAGCAGATCTGCTCATATAATCCAAATCAGATCCATGATTTAACTTCACAGAAGGCCCTTGGTGGTATAACACATCATCAGGGGCCTTTATTTTACTCAAATAATCAATAAAGCAAAATAAACCCTATAAAATAATTTGCTTCTTAAGATTACCTCTGCTAAATTCAGATAATGAAATTCGAATTAGAAAGCATTCTATTTATACTCTGGTTTCCATTTCTCTTTTTAAAAGAGCATTATAATGAGAAGAAAAAATAATATTCTTCTTTGATTTTAGAGTCATTTTAAGGTAGTATTCAGAGAAATGTTTGGCTAAATCATTTAAATAGTAATTTAAATGATCGCCCGAACATTTTTAGTAAAAAATGTTTTAGGGGCCCTTAGCTTAGTGGTAGAGCACCCGGTTTGCATCCGGGAGATAGGAGTCCGATTCTCCTAGGGTCCACATATTAAAAAAATCCGAACTGCTTCGGATTTTTTTAATATGTGGAAGCCGGAATGATGTTTTGTGAGCACACAAAACCACGAGGCAGGCGATTAGTAAATCGTGCCGAGAGGCTTCGTGAAATTTTACGAGCGACGGCGAGTAAAATATTCCTGACCACGACAAGAGACGGTAATTATTTTATTAGTGACCACATACTATTAATTATACGCCTTCATTAAGCCATATTTTCACTAATTAAAATTTGACAACTTTTTCAAAAACGATAAAATAATGAACGGACTAATACGGTGATAACCGTATTTTATATCCCACGATCTTTGCAGAAAGTTGAGGTGGAGGATATTGCAATCTTTTACAGCGATAACCGTGGAGGCGCCGCCAATAATTAATATTGGGCGCCGCTTCGTCATTTTGGAGGGTGGTCCCGGCGCCGGGAAAGATGAGCATGGGAAGAAGAAGTTGGTGAGTTGGACCAAGGGCTCACACTACATCGGAACTGGCGACATATGTCGACGCATACCCGACTTGGTCCAATTAGCGAGCAGTGGGGGCTTAATACCCGACCAAACCATTTTGGAGCAAGTTTTCAATGAAGTGGCAAAGACCAAGGGAACAGTTATTCTAAACGGCTGTCCCCGAACAGTGCTTCAGGCATTGAGAATTTGTGAGTATTCTGATCGAGAAAGAATGCTTTCTCCAATCGTTCTCTCTCTGGTTATTTCGAAAGAGACCTCACAGATGAGGTGCCTTAATCGAGGCAAACAAGGAGAAGAGCGGCGTTCAGACGACACCCTCGAAAAATGGGAGAAACGGTGGGCAGTCTATCAAACTCAAACCGTACCTATGTTGGACCACCTGCGCGGTCGTCTACCCCAACACTTCCACTCGATAAACTCCGAGGACAGCAAGGAAGAAGTTTGGCTCGCCATTCAACGGGCAATCCAAAGATCAACCCTGCTTCATGACCATGAAGAGTCCTAATATGAAACCCCCAGACGGCACTGAGCAATCTGGGGGTTATCTTTTTATAAGAGATTTCAGTTTTCTAAAATATTTTTTTTTATTTAATTTAATCAGCCAAGACCTCGGCAATTTTCTTAGACATATCAGAAGGAATCATATTTACCTTTAGATAGTAACCGGCAATCTTCTTTACAATCTCTTCATCGATATCCGCTCGCTGATCTAAGTTAGAGAAAATGACAATTTTAGTATTAGCTAAAACAGGATTTTTAACTAAACGTTCTAATAGTTGAATTCCATTATCACCCGGCATAATGATATCCAACAAAATCAAATCAGGAATATAGCCCCCGGCAATCTTTCCCTCACCTTCTTTAGTATTAGGAGCCACCTCGACAGTATATCCATCAGCCGCAAATTTCATCGAATAAACATCGGTAATATTTGGATCATCGTCAACAATTAAGATTTTTTTAGCCATATTAGTGATACTTTAAATTAACCATTGTTTATATAATACTCCTATTATATTTGTTTGGATACCCCCACCTCAATAAACATATTATGGACACTGGAACCAGCCTTACCCCAGGCATAGTTTAGGTACATTGCCAATGAAATGAAGATGAAGGTAACAAGAGCCGAGGTGATTGGGCGACGGAACAAAATAAATATTTCTTTGAACCTCAGCCATTGACTAGCCGATACATGACGGTGATAAATCATAAACATTGGAATCAATAGGACTAAAGACATATAAATCATTAAAACGATATAAGCATCTCTCGCCAAGTGACGAGGTGATACTAACCATTTTTGAACAGTGGTAAGACTTTTGCCTGGTATAATGGCACCGTTAACTACCGATGTTGCCATAACTGTAGAGGTAGCAACAGCTAAATGAGTAACAGCCGTTGAAGTACTAACACTAGAGGTAGAAACCGCAACTGGAGAGGACTCGGCTGGTTTTTTATAAATCTTAGGCGGAGTCGCATTTTTAGCCAAGCCAGTAGAAATATTATCAGGAGCAGGAGGCGCACCAAACATTTGGACAACAAAGACGGTCTCTTTACCCTCCCAAACACCACGGGCAGCCGCAATCCCCACTTCAGTAAAATGAGGACTTAAAATATTTTCTCGATGGGTGGGAGATTTCATCCAAGCACTAACCACGTCACGAGCGTCAAAAAAATTCACCGCTAAGTTTTCTCCTGCATAGGAATAAGAATAATTAACCTTATCCATCCAATTCCAAGCCATACTCCCATCTGGCCCCTGATGAGAAAAATACCCTTTCTTTACCATATCATCCACCTTCAGCCTAGCCGCCATCGTTAGGTAAAGATTATTTTTGAGTGGCGGCTCATTGTTGGCAAGACGATTGTTGTTTGTCTCATCAGCAATAACTTGAGGCAAAACATCGGCCACTGTCGTTTGAATACTGTCAATAATATTACCGAGTAAAAGATTTTGCTTGAAGGCTGTATTAACGTAAGCATAGAACAACAACTCAATCGCCACCGCCAGGACCGCTACAAAGACCAAGGTCTTATATCTTAAGGAATAAGGACTTAGTTGGTTCTGCAGAGTTGGGATGAAAAAATTTCTTATCTTTTTTTGTAGATCCATAAATGACAATGGTTATTCGTCAAAACAGTTAGGAATAAAATTTTATTCAGGAAACATGTCTACTTTTTAATCAACTTTAACAACATTTCTAGCAAGTTTTGTAACCTAATTAATTCTTGCTGATTAACATTGGCCAAATTAGTCACTGGACGATTTTTTGTAAACCAACCATTTAGTACTGAACGAGTCATTGGACCAACATAACCGTTGGTTGGCAATTTATTTTTTTTCTGGTAAAGCTTTACGGCCGCTAAAGTTTTTGGTCCAAAATAATCAGTTGTGCTAGCGGAAGCCATAAAGCCTTCTCTAATCAAACGTTTTTGTAACTCCATCACATCGGGATGTTTTTGTCCTTGGGATAAGTTGTTGTTGAAGCGGAAGATGGCAAAACCCAAAACTTGTCCGCCAGGAGCCAGAGTTAAATTAAGATAACCAGTAGTTCTGCTACCTCCTCCCCCTCCAGATGAATTTCCCTGTCCCGCTGGAGAAGTCACAACAACAGGAATATTGTTAACCACTGAAATTGTTTCAACTGGAATAAACTCATTACCAACAGTATCTTTAATACTAATTGGATTAAATGGATTAATGTTTAATAAAATATTATCCGTACTTAAAAATGAGTTTTGGAGTTTTAAGACAATAACAGAACCAACAACGGTCGCCGAGACAACAGGATTATCACCACTATTACCACTAACCATAAAATCTGAAGACAAAACAGGAGATTTTAGGTATTCGTTAAAGCTCAAGCTAATGGTTGTAGCATCAATAGCTGTAGCACTAACAAGAGTTGGTGGAGTTACATCCTTGATATAGCTAATATCTAGTCTACCTTCTACCCCAACAGAATTAGTATCTCTAATGGTTAAGGTAAATGGTCCCTCTTCTACATTGCCCCAACCCGGAATCGCCATAAAGGTCAACCCTTGGCAAGGACTACCCCAGTTTAAACCATCCACCTGACACCCGGGATCATTAAATTTACTACTGGAAAAAGTTAAAGTTGTTAGACTTCCCACCCGACTTCCTGAAACAGGAGAAACTCCAGAAATCACTGGGACTTCTTCATTCAAAGCCAGGGTGGCACTCATAACCAGATTATTATCTTGATCATAAAGATAAAAGATAGCCCCCTCAGGACCAAATCCCTCAACCGCAAAACTTCTGTCACTCATTGCAGAAATTGTTCCAGACAAATCGGTACTAATCAAAGGATTCGCCTCGCCAACTGGTAGATTTTGCTGATCAAGCTTCCAACCAGACAAGTCTACATCGGTTTCAACTATGTTAGTTAACTCCACTTGACGACTAACAGAATTGACATTTTTGATAATGACGACGGTCTCGGCCGAAGCCTTTACCGCCACCAAAACAATTAGGCAGAGGAAGGCCGACAACACTAGCCGAGAGAAAATATTAGTGATTTTCATGTTATTTATTTTTAATCTTATCTAACAAAGTTTGAAAATATTTTAATTGCTCAAGGAGAGCATTTATTTTTGTCTGATCGAGCTCAGTCTGATTATCTCCATTTATCATAGCACGAGTCATTGGGCCAAAAAACCCACTTGCTGGCAATTGGTGTCTTTTTTGATAAGTTTTGACCGCCAATAAAGTTTGCGACCCAAAATAACCAGTGTTCAAAGATTTTAGGTATCCCTCTTTAATCAAGCGTAACTGTAACTCATTGACATCATTATTTTTCATTCCAAAAGATAAGTCTTTCAAAAATCTAAAAGTGGAGGCGCCCAACACAATCCCAGAAGAAACGGGGCTAGTTGGAGCTACATTTACCTGAGAAGTAGAAACTCGACTAGACCCTCCTCCTCCACCACCTCCGCTGCGAGATGGAGCGGGACTAACAACAATCGTGCGACTACCACTAGCATCATTACCCGCCCGATCAGTGGCGGAATAAGTAATCGTATAAGTCCCAGCCGTATTACTATCAACTGAGCCAGCAGAAGTAGTAATCACACTTCCGTCAATTGAATCAGTAGAAGTGGCTCCAGGATCAGTGAAGCTTTCACCAACAACTAAGTTCAGGGGATTAGAACCAAGAACATCAATAACTGGAGGAGTATTATCAATAACGACAGAAACAGTTGTCACTAAACTCTCATTATCTGATAAATCTTTAGCTTGAACATGTAAATAATAAGTTCCATCAGCTAAATTTTCAGTACTAGTTCCTGTTAGACTGGAATATTCTCCATCGATGACACCAGAAACATCTTGGTCTAAGGAAAATCGAAAAGTGGAATCGGCTTTATTGGCTGACCAACTCCAGGTTTTATTTTTGGTCGGAATAAAATCGTCAGACAAACCAGTGACAGCAAAAGGAATAATATGAACAATCCGACGAACCTCAAGTGCCTGATCACCAAGTGAATCAGCTACATTATAAGTAATAGTATAATCTCCGAGAGTGTTAATATCGACAATGTCTCCACCAACCACAACATCAGCAGTTAAATCCACTCCAAATTCGTTAGAGGCAGTGACTCCAGGGTCAGTGTAGGTGGTACCCACCACCACAGACTCTTCACTGGAACCAATTAGATTAATAATTGGCAACAGGGTGTCTTTAAGATAGGTCGTAGTAGTAGAGAAAGAATTTCCTTCTTGGTCGGTACCACTAATCAATAAAGTGACGGTACCCTCCTCAACATTGCCCCAACCAGGGATAGAAGTAAAATTTGATGCGCCACAGGGTCTGCCCCAGTTTAAACCATCAATCTGACAACCAACATCGTTCAGCTCAGTGGTAGAAAAGGTAAGACTAGTAAAACCATTGATTCGGCTACCCGAAGTCGGCGAAATATCAAAAATATTAGGAGATGCAAAAACACGACCACTGTTGATAAAAAAAATAGCAATAAAAAACAAAAACCGTAAGAAAATTTTTCTTTCTGTCATTTTAATCGACTAATAATAAAAAGCATAAACTCTGTTCACTAAGAAGCGAGCTTACTGTCCACAATTATAACATGAGTAAAATAAAAGCACGCAAAAAATTGGGGATATAAAATAAATCAAAAATAGCCCATATTTAGGCTATTTTTGATTTATTTTATTACTTTTTAGCTACTTTCTTTTTACTTTTAGCCTTGGGGGACAATTGGCTCTTGATACTTTTCCAATGACCCTTCAATTCTTTTGTCATCTGTTGCAATTCAGTGGGATCAATATTCTTAACCGCTTGATATTTTTGGGACACCTTATCAATAACATTGTGATAGGTTTCTTCGGTCATCTCTTTCCCCTTCTCCATTTGTTCTAAAACCTCACCCTTAGCTTTTAACATCCAACTTTTTATCTTTTTGCGATTTTTGGCCCCATCTTTACCATAAAGAAAATAGCCTCCTGCCACCGCCGCAGCTAAAGTAGCCGCAATCCCGACCATCCCAGCGGCGCCAACACCTGTTGTTTTCTTACTTGCCATAATATTTATATTTAAAATTATTTTTTTAATTACCCTTACTATGTTTACGACCTTTTTTACTGCGTGACAATAAGCGACGGAAAAAAGTCAGCACCCCAACCACCACGCCACCAGTTTTCACTTTGGTTCGTAATTGTGAAAGGTCTTCGGCAATACCCCTAGTTTCCTCTTTGACAGTGCGCGAAACATCTTTAACGTCACGCAAAATATTAACCAAATAAAAGAAAACCATAACTGACCCAATCCCAATCAAAATTACTACGAGTGAGGTGATAAAAAAGAAAATATCCGACTTTAAAACGCCTTCCATAAAGACATTATATCAGTCGACTAATTAAAATCCAAGAAGTAATAAAAAAACTCAATTTTAGATCTTACCCAGAGCAAGCTTAATCAAGTGATCTAAAAAATCGCCATAATTGATTCCCGCCGCCGAGACCGCCTTAGGAACAAGGGAATGGTCTGTTAAACCGGGAAGAGTATTTGTTTCCAGATAATAGATTCCTCGAGGAGAAACGATAAAATCAGAACGAGAATAATGTCTAAGTCCAAGTTTTTCGTGAGCTAAAACCGCCAGCCTGGCAATCTGATGCTTTTCTTCTGGAGCAAAGCGTCCAGGACAAACAATTTTTGTCTCGACCGAATTATATTTAGCATCATAATCATAGGTTTGCTTAGGGGGAGGAACAATCTCAGTGGGATAAAGAGGATAAATATCATGACCACGCATTTTTTCTACCACCCCACAGGTTGCCTCTCTACCACGAATAAATTCTTCCACCAAGACAGAATCTGAAATCTGTAAACAGGCAGAAATAGCCTGAGGCAAATCATGGACGCTTTTTACAACAAACAAGCCGACAGATGAACCCCGGTCGGTCGGTTTAACAATGTAAGGCGGAGCAAACTTTAAAAACACTTCATGGGTTTTTTCAATTGGATTGTCACCAGCCACAACGTGAATATGACGAGGCATTTTAATGCCATGGGCTGATAAATATTTTTTTGTATGCAACTTATTCATACCTAAAGCCGAAGCCAAACTCCCCGACCCCGTGTAAGGTAGACCAACGGTTTCTAAAATTCGCTGAACCTGACCATCCTCTCCATATTCTCCATGAAGACACAGAAAGGCGACGTCGATATAATTAGGCAAATTTTGTCGAGCAATCGGTTCGCCACGCAAATGCCAAACACCATCCTTCGTAATTAAGATATCTTCTTTATGGTAATGAGTTGGTAAATTAGCCAAAACACTGCCTCCTGTTTTTAAAGAGACTTCATATTCTGAACTAGGTCCACCACGGACAATTCCAACTCGAATTTGAGACATTGATTTAATTATAACACCCAAAAAAACAAAGTCCCACTGTGTATATCTATAATAATTTTTTTCTACCTAAATAGGTCCAGATTTAACCCTGAATTACAAACAAAATCCCCACCCGTCGTTGTCTTTCGACGGGTGGGGTAAAATTCGACACAGGAGTGAGTCAGCTCCGATCAGGGAGAACGATGAATCTGGTCGGATGACAACACCCGACTCTCCTCCTCGAAGCTTCTCGGAAAGCCACAGCATCAAGACGAACACCGTCGTCTGCTGGCTGAGGATGTTCCCCAAGAGTCTTGGTAATGCGCAAGCCCTTGGGAATACGCATCCTCTCTTCAGAATCGATCATGAGAGATACTCCTTCCCACTAGATCTATTTATCAGAATAATCTAAAAATATAATTTAAACAAGACGAGTAACAAAAAACAGAGGAATAAATCCCCCGTTTTTATTTATCTTAGAATCAAAAATAAAATTTAACCAACGTACGTTTTAATCTTTTCTACCACATCGTCAAGAGTAAAGTTGGCTTTAATTAAAAAGTCATTGGCCCCCAAACCCTTGGCCTTCTCAACATCTTCTTTTTGCCCTAAATTAGAAAAAACAATAATCGGAGTCTTTTTAGTTTCTTCCTCTTCTCGCAATTTTTCCAACACTTCATATCCAGAAAGACCAGGCAACAAAAGATCAAGAAGAATAATTACTGGATTTTCCGTCTTGGCCATTTTCAAACCAATATCACCATCGGTCGCCGCCAGCACCTGATAGCCCTCTTTTTCTAGACGTTTTGCAGCTAAAGAACGCAAAAATTCATCATCTTCTACAATTAAAATTTTCTTTTGATCTGCCATAGCCTTCAAAATTAAAGCTTACTAAATAATTCACCATATTATACTTAACAATCCTAGCAAAAACAAGACGATCTACTTACCCTTCTGGTTAAGTGGCAAACTGACATAAAAAGTTGAACCACTATTAGGGCTACTTTCATACCACAAAGACCCGCCATGTTTTTCGATAATATCCTTAGAAATAAAGAGCCCGATACCAGAACCATCTGGTTCCGTGCGAATAGCATTAGTCGCGCGGAAAAACTTACTAAAAATCTTAGATTTTTCAGATTCAGGGATCCCAATCCCAGAGTCTTGAATAATAATTTCAATCATCGCTTGGGCCGAATTTAATTTAGCATCAGAAGCGGTTAGAGTAATCTGACCACCTTTGGGTGTATATTTAACTGCGTTATCTAAGAGGTTTTCCAAGACAATTCGCAATTTAGACTGATCGCCCATAATTTCCGGTAGGGCTTTAGCTGGAACTTTTATATCCAATTTTATATCTTTACTTTGCGCCTGATTATTAAATTCAAAACTGACACTCTCAATCAGTGAGTTTAGATTAACCTTTTCAAAATTAAGTTCAATTTTATTGGCATCCATCTGATCCACATGAAGTAAGTCGTTAACAATATGGATCATTCGCTGAGTACTCTCAAACCCCTTACTTAAAAATTCTTTCTGCTCAGGAGTGACCGGACCCAATCCACCAGTCAAAACCATATCAAAAGTCCATTTAATAGCCGACAATGGTGTTCGTAATTGATGAGCGGTCACAGAAATAAATTTGGATTTGGCCTCTTCTAGGGTTTCTAGTCTCCGGTTGGCCATTTCTAACTCAAAATCTTTAGCTTTCAAAGCTCTGGTGTCACTAGCCAAAACCTGATTAAAATTTTTCAAAGCATTCATTTGCACTTCTTTATTTTCTGTTTCTAGGAGCAAAAGTTTCTCACGTTGCGCGATTTGTTTAGCGATATAGGCTGAAATCGCCCCCACCACCAAATAGATAGCGGAAAAAATTAAAGACCAACTAAAGATAGTGGTAATTTTTAGAGTATCAAAGGAGGCATCTTTTATTTGACCAAACAAAAATGGTACGGCTTGAGCATTAGCCAAAATAACAATCAAATTTAAAACCACTCCCGTTAGAATAGATACCACCAAGGGTCCAACATTCCCAAATAAAATAATAGACTCAACAATGGGAATAAATAACAAAGCAGGAACGACACTAATACTTCCAGAAAAGTCATAAATAAGAGCCGAAATAAGCGCAATTTCAAAAGAAACCTGGAGAAAACTTAGGATGGAAACGTGACGATGAGCAGTCTCGAGATCAATCATTCGCGAAACCACATACAGTAAAGCGTTGACCAAAAAAGCCAAAACAAAAAGTACCAGCAGTGGATTACTGAGCCAAGTGAAACTCGCCCAATTTAAAACAGAAAGTTTGCTCCAATTTATCCCAAGAGAAGTTAGCGCCAACAAAAACAAATACAACCATCTGGTCTTTATTAACCATTCATTGGCTGCCAACTTAAATGAATAATTTTCAGGCATAAGATAAATTCGAAATAAAAATTAAGAATAACCAAAATTATTCGTAAGCAGTAGTTCGTAATTTATTTTATTATATCATCCGTCCACGAATTTGCCTGTGGAAATGTATGGCGAAACGATGAGCCTCACTGTTAGCTAAAATTATTTCTCTTTCGTGCTCGCGAATTATTTTTTTATCGCCTAAAATTTCCCGTGCTCGATGAAATTCATCCTTCACAACACTAACCGCAGCAATATCTAAACCCAGGGTTGTTAAAATATTTTGTCCGGCTTTTAGTTGAGCCTTACCACCATCTAAAACAATAATCTGAGGCAGGGTCCATTCATCATGGTTAAAGCGACGTGATAAAATTTCTTTTAAATTTTCAATATCATTGGCAACGTCTTTACCACGTCCCTTTATGGTAAATTTTCGGTATGAACTTTTATCCATTTCACCATCTAAAACCACTGCCATCACTCCCACAGTGTCTTTACCCGCTAGATGAGCGATGTCATAGGCTTCAATCCGAAAAGCGCCAATCCTCTCTCGATTGTCGCGATATTTGATCAAAGAAATATCTTGAATGTGGCCCAGGGTAAATATCTTTTTCTTTATCTCCCCAGCCTTTTCGAACTCCTGCTTTCCCGCCAAAACCTTCATTTGTTTTTCTAGGTCCTTAATAATATCTTTTTTCTTACCCTCAAATAAGCGTTTTAGGTTTTTTATTGTTTGAGCATAGTTCAGTTCAGAAACAGCCCCACTACAGACCCCGGGACATAAGCCGATTTGAGCATTGAAACAAGGTTTACCAACTTTAGGCAGGCATTTATCACGAAAAGGAAATATTTTGCGAATTATTTTTAAAGCTTCTTTCAATTCACTCCCCTGAGGAAAAGGACCAAATTGAAATTTTATCTGCTTAGCCAATTCTTCATCTTCTCGTAATTGTTTTCCACGAACCAAAAGTACTCGTGGAAAAGCTTCTTTAGTAATTACCACAAAATTAAAACTTTTATCATCTTTTTCTTTAACATTATATTTCGGCCGATGTTTTTTTATTTGAGCCGCCTCCAAAATCAAAGCCTCCAAAACAGAGTCTGTTTCAATAAAAGAAATACTATCAGCTAATTCAACCATCTGAACAATACCGAGTCCACGCGTAATATTTAGATCAACATTAAAATAACTCCGTACTCGATCTTTAAGTGAAGTAGCCTTGCCGACATAAAGGATATTTTTCCCATGCTTAAAAAAATAAACCCCTGGTTTATCTGGTAAGTTGAATTGTTTTAATGCTCCACTCTTCATAAAGAAACTATATGGGAAAGTGGCCTAAAATTCAACAGAAATTGATAAAAAAATAATAAACTGCTAAACTCCAAAACAAACGATCTTTCAATTCTACAAGGCGGAGAAAACGGTAATGACACACACCAATCTAGTCTTGATCGGACTGTTGCTACTGGTCATCTGGCTCTTCGTTGGAAGCCTGGTGGTTCGATTTCTGATTTGGATTTTAGGCTCAATCATCAAGCCAACAAGCGATGGGGAGTTTTTTGGGATGTGCCTGTTCTGGCCACTACTTTTGATTTTCTTCCTGGGAGTAGCGCTTGTTAGCTACCTCGACGACGGACACCCCAAAACCACCCGAGTCCTCGGCTACGTCTTAAGCCGTCCATTCGTTTGGCTAGGCCAATACGTCAAATGGGCGATGGGCGGATCATAAACTCCAATAACCTTTGAACACCATCCACTCAGGAGAACAAATGATGAGTACTGCCCTCTGGTACCTAATGGCTATTCTGGCAGGTTTTGCCCACCTGCCAGTTGGTTTTGCGGTTGTGGGAATGTTCATCAAGCATGGACACCTCCACAAACTGGTCACGTCTGATCCAGACGACTTAGATCTGGCCATGGGGATAGCTGTCTTGTGGCCATTAGCAGTACTCGGGTTCACAACTTTTTGGATTTTAAAAAGATTTATTCCCAGACAAGCCTCTAGACTGAAACATGGGGGTTGGGAAGAAATCTGGAAAACGATCTGTTCTCCAATCCAAAGCATGTCTCGGTATGTTCGTTGGACACTGAGTGGGTTCTCCAGCAAAAAATAGAATCCGCGAGTCTTGTTAAGCGCCAGGGGGTCTGACCTCCTGGCGCTATTTTTATATATCTTTAAATCACTTGACTTATTTTGAATAGATGCTATACTACTAGCAGATGATCGCTGTAGGCTTCTTAGGGGTTCATCAGGCCTGGTGTCAAAAAGGCCATCTCTAAGGATAGGAATGGGTGCTAGGGTAAGGTGCCCAAACTGAAATCCCGGTGATCGTGTGGTCTACCTAAGAGGTGAAAACCTCAATAAGCCACACAAAAGATGTTCTTTGGTCTGGATGCCGTCCTCGTTCTGGGAAGATCAGCGTCTCTATTTTCCCCACTAGGCGGGGTTAGGGAACTTAAGCTGGTCACTGAGCTTAGATTACGGGGTACAGCTAAGACCCAGAATCGGCAGAACGAGGAAAAGCGGGATGGAGCCCCAAGGAAAAGAATTCTGATTTACCCTAACGGGTCAATGTGCACGTCTATCGAGAGAAGTGCAAAATCATGGATTTCAATCCTTAAAGAACTCCAAACCTCCGCCGTAGCGAACAGCTGCGGCGGATTTTGTTTTTATTTGTTGACTTTAAGTCTCACAGGTGTAATCTAAAACTCAGATAAGCAGTACAACACATTCTCTCCCAAAGGAGACCCGGGTATGTTCTGGTCAATTTATAGTATGTGGTGGGAAATCTACATGGGGCCAATGATTTTCACCCACATCATCTTGTGGGTAATCATGGGTCTTCATGTTTTGGGATGGAATCGAGCAATTTTCCATTGTCCCCAAAACGACTCTACGGAAAATGGTCTCATTCCAGGAATCATTATCATTTTTTGGCCGGTAGATATCCTACTCACCCTCCTGGTGATTTTGAATGACAGTTATGAACGAGGACAAATACCTGGTTCAAACTGGCTCGACCGGGTAGTCTATTTGACACCATACAGTATTGGATGGACCATCTCCCAACCATTCAAATATCTGCTTTGGGTAATTGGAGGCTACGGAAGGAACACGAAGAAATCCTAGCCGAGCTACCACCTAAATAACTGGTTCATTCATTTGGAGTGACCTCCACCCCTGACCACAAATCGGGGGTCTTTTTTATTTATTTTTTTCTTAGCACCCTCCTTAAATATTTCGCCGTATGAGAATCAAAATTATTCACCACCTCTTCTGGTGTTCCTTTGGCGACAATTTGTCCACCCCTATCTCCACCTTCTGGACCCATATCAACTAGATAATCAGCGCTCTTAATCACATCCATATTATGTTCAATCACCAAAACCGTATTGCCCTTGGAAACTAGCTTCTGCAAAATATCTACCAAGTTTTTTACATCTTCATAATGTAAACCGACAGTTGGTTCATCTAAAATATAAATACTCTTTTCTATGTGCGGACGATACAGTTCAGACGAAATTTTTACCCGCTGAGCTTCCCCACCAGACAGGGTAGTGGCCGATTGACCAAGACGTAAATAGCCTAAACCAACTTCATTCAAAGTTTTAAGTCGGTCATTGATTTGGGGAATATCTTTAAAGAAAGCGAGAGCTTCTTCAATGGTCATATTAAGCACATCAGAAATATTTTTATTTTTATATTTCACTTCCAATGTTTCTTTTTGGAAACGAAGACCATGGCAAATATCACATTCCACATAGACGGTCGGTAAAAAGTGCATTTCCACCGCCACCATCCCATTGCCCTGACAAGCTTCACATCGCCCCCCTTTCACGTTAAAAGAGAAACGTGACGGTTTCCAACCTCTTACCCGGGCCATTTCACTAGACGCAAACAAATCGCGAACAAAAGTCCAAGCGCCCGTATAGGTCGCCGGGTTTGAACGCGGAGTACGACCAATGGCGGACTGATCAATCATAATCACCCGACTTAAATATTCTGTTCCAGTAAATTCACTACAATTTTCAATTTTATTTGTCCGATAGCGACGTTCCAACCGCCCCTGTAAATTTTTATACAATATTTCATAAACCAACGAAGACTTTCCGGAACCAGACACGCCAGTCACCGCCACTAATCGCCCCAAAGGAATATCGACATTCAAATCTTTAATATTAAATATTTTTCCACCGCGAACTCGCAGTGTTCCTTTATCATTAGAACGTCTCTTCTCCGGCAACTCCACCACTCGTTCACCACGTAAATAATCAACGGTTAGAGAATTAAAAGTATTTTTCTTGGCCGTTAAAAGTTTGTGAGTTTCATCGGACACAACCACCTTTCCACCATGGACTCCGGCCCCCGGCCCAATATCCACCAAAAAATCCGAAGCCAAAATCGTGTCTTCGTCGTGTTCTACCACAATAATTGTGTTGCCTAAATCACGTAGATCTTCTAGGGTCTTAATCAATTTATCGTTGTCACGCTGATGCAAGCCAATCGTCGGTTCATCTAACACATACAGAGTTCCCACCAAGCGAGAACCAAGCTGAGAGGCCAAACGAATCCGCTGGGCTTCGCCACCCGAGAGAGTGTCGGCTCGACGATCCAGGGCAATATAATCAAGACCAACATCGAGTAAAAATTTTAAACGAGCCTCGATCTCACGCAAAACAACCGAGACAATTTCTTTTTCCTTAGCCGTCATTTTAATTTTGGCAAAAAACTCATTAGCCTGAGTAATCGACAAATGAGCAATCTCCACAATATTTTTACCCTGGTCCGCCGAAGTCTGAGACGAAGGCGACGCGCCGATTCTTACATGAAGGGCTTCGGTCCTAAGACGTTTCCCCTGACAGTCTTCACAGGGGTCAGTACTAAACAAATGTTTGGTGCCCAAACCATGACAGGTGGGACAAGCACCATAAGGAGAATTAAAAGAAAACAAACGAGGTTCGATTTCCGGAAAAGAAAAACCATCGACTGGACAAGCAAATTTAGACGACATTAAAAAACTATTGTTACCAATTTTAATTCGGACTAAACCCTCTGACTCACCCAAGGCGCGCTCAATCGATTCTGACAAACGTTCATTGGCGGAATCACCAAGAGCCTTCCCCACCGATTGACCAATTTTACTCTTAGCCTTTTCCACTTTAAAAGTAAGTTCCTTGACTCCAATCTCATCAACTAAAACATCAATATCATGCTTAGTAGTCTTGGCCATTAAAATCCGCTCACGTAGTTTTTTTCGTACTCCATCCAAAAGGATTTCACGGTAACCCTTATCAAGCAAATCATAAAGCATTTGATAGTACTCACCTTTTCGCCCACGCACGAGCGGAGCATAAATTTCAATTATCTTCCCAGACGATTCCGGATTTTTTTCAATTTCCGCAATTTTTGCCTTAGTAAAATTAACAATTTCCTCATTAGAAAGTTTTTTAATTTCCGTTCCACAGACCGGACAAAATGGATGTCCAACCCGCGCATACAAAACGCGCAAATAATCATATATTTCGGTAATAGTCGCCACGGTCGAACGAGGATTTTGGGAACGCGATTTTTGATCAATAGAAATGGCCGGTGAAAGACCGGTGATTTCATCCACATCAGGCTTTTGCATTTGCTTTAAAAATTGCCGAGCATAAGCTGACAACGATTCCACATAGCGACGCTGACCCTCAGCAAAAATAGTATCAAACGCCAAAGATGATTTGCCTGAACCAGACAAACCCGTAATAACCACCATTTTGTCACGTGGTATTTCTAGATCGATATTTTTAAGATTATGGGTTCGTGCCCCCTTAATTTTTATAGTTTTTTCGTTCATAAGGTTATTTAAATAGACCACGAAACGCCCTAAGGTTTTACCCTAGGGGTTAACTACGAATTTATTTAACTCAAATTATAATACAAAATTAAGCAAAAAGAAAGGGCTAACGGTAAACCGTCAGCCCTGATCCGCCACCTACTGATATGCCGAAATATTCTGCGGTGGAATCTTTTCGGGATTTTCATTGTAAAAAGAGGTGGCGACCTGCAAAGCCCTTAGTGCCTCCAGTTTATCTGCTGGCAAACAGAGAACACCGCAACTAAGACAGGCGTGATACGGAGCTGGGTAGACGTCCACCATACGCCAACCCTCCATTTCCACCCCATCCCAACCGGTAGCCGGCAACTCCCTCTTTTCCAAAATGGGAATCGGGAAAACTGACTCATGACAAACAGGGCATTCACCGACAGGCTGAAAGATCTCAAAAAGGCGTTGATACTCTTCAGGACGTAAGAGATCAATAGGCCAAGCTGCAGACATAAGTCACCCCCCCCCAGACAAAGTGTGAATTTGAAATTTCTTCCATGATTAAATCATTAATCAACAGTAATTACAATAAAAAAGAAAGGACCCATCTCACGATGAGTCCTCAGATTTCGCCTTAGGCGAACGACCAATTTTACAGTGATAAAAGCCGAACTTACAGCCATAGTGATAGTACTTTCGTACACACCAGGCCTTTATGGACACAAAGAACTTAAAAATGTTCATAGTAAACACCTCCACTGTCTAACAGATCAAACTAGCTCGTATTATAACTTAAAGGAGTAAAACTCCAAGGACTATTCCCTTTTCTTTTGATGATTTTTTCGGTGATAACTAAGCCAAAGCCCCATATAGTCAGGTAGGTAATTTATCTTCGTAAAATACTTAAGAGGGTTGGATTCAGCTGGTAGTATTTCATTTCTGACCTCTTTAAGTTTAGGCAAGAACAATATCGAAACAAGCACCCGCAACACCGCCGATAAGATAAATAGAACAAATAAAATATTTATAAACGAGAGAGATAGATATTGAGATATTAACCCGCCTACCGTTGCCCCCAAAAACACCCCAAATCCATTAATTAAATTATAATAAGCCACCACGATACCACGACGAGGAGACGTGACATTGTCATAAATAAAATTAGAGGTAGCTAAAGCAAAACCAGCCCAACCTACTCCCATCAAGAGCTGCGGAACTAAAATTAAATAAACCGGATGGGAAGAGAAAATCCAAAAAAGCGGAGCAAAACCAAACAAAATCCAACTAATTCGTAGCAATTCTTTATTACCATATTTGTCGGCAAATTTACCCCAAGGTTTCATAGAAAGAGCTGAATAGAATGTGGTCGAAATAGAAACAGCCATAAACCAAACAGGATTAAGAGCTAAATTTTTCCACATATAAACCGCAAAAAATGGATTAGCAATGTTTACCGCGAGATTAGTGAGGGCCACATAAATTGTAAATTTCCCAAAATTATTAGTTGGCGCTAAACGGATAAACCGCCAAAAAGAAAAATAGTAACTTTTATCAAAGGTAATATCAGCTGCATAATGCTTTTTAATAAGCAGGGCCGCTAAAAAACGTCCCAGACTAGCGATCGCAAAAAGGGTCACAAAACCAGCAATTAAATAGCCCGAAGCCTTAAGATAATAAAGAAAAAGTGCCCCCGTTAGTGTCACTCCAATATTGACATAATTTGCTACTCGATTTCGACGGGCAAAATAACGTCCCCGAATATTTTCTGGGACCGCGTCTCCAATCATCGAAAACCACGCCGGACCACCAAACGAACCCGATAGACCATAAATAATATAAGCAACAATAAAAATAACTGGCCAAGAAAATAATCTGGGCTGCCACAAGAAAGCTAGACCAATCAAAACAAAACCCAACAGGGCTGTTGATTGCAATACAATGGCAGTGAAAGCAATTGTTCGACGATTAAATTTTTCCATCAAACGACTGCCGAAAATCTGAATAATCGGACTAACTAGGGCATTTAAACTAGTAAGTAAACCGATTTGAAAATTATTGGATCCCAACTCGATAGCAAAGGGGGCAACGTATGAATCGGCCGCTCCACTCATAACCGCGGTGGCGGCACTCTCCTTAACAGACAGATCTCTGGTCTTTCTTAATTTATCCTCTTCCGATGACAAATCGTACATATTTCAGTTATTTAATTAATCGTCGTTCTAATTCTTTTATCTCATCCCGCAAAATGGCAGCCGTTTCAAAATCTAGCTCTTTAACCGCCAAGCTCATTTGTTTATTTTTGTCCTTAATCAGTTTATTAATTTTTTTAGAATCAGTAGTCTGTAATTCAATAGCTAAAATATCATGAATCGCCCGATCCCGATCAGACTCCAGACTTTTGGTAATATCTCTAATTTCTTTCACAATCGTCTGTGGAGTAATATTATTTTTCTTATTATAATCTAATTGAATTTTACGCCGGCGATTAGTCTCCTCAATTGCTCGCTGCATTGACCCGGTGACCATATCAGCATAAAGAATCACTCGCCCATTCACATTGCGAGCGGCGCGACCAATTGTCTGAATCAAAGAAACTTCGGACCGTAAAAATCCTTCTTTGTCGGCGTCTAAAATACCAATAAAGGAAAGCTCGGGTAAATCCAAACCTTCGCGTAATAGATTTACTCCCACTAAACAATCAAAAGTTCCGCGACGAAATTCTGTCAGAATTTTAATTCGTTCCATAGTTTTTATTTCACTATGCAAGTATTCTGCTTTTACCCCCTGCTCCTTTAAATAGACAGAGAGATCCTCCGCCATTTTTTTAGTTAGAGTGGTCGCAATTACCCGATTACCTTTTTTTATTTCTTTAAGGGACTCAGCGATAAAATCTTTAATCTGCCCAGGATAATTCCCTTCTTGCCCGTCCCGATTCCTCGGGATTAGGGTTTCCACTACTGGTCTAATTTCCAATTCCGGATCAACAAGACCGGTGGGACGAATAATTTGCTCCACCACCTGTTCTGATTTTTCTTTTTCATAACCCCCCGGTGTCGCACTGGTATAAATAGCCTGTCCAATCTTTTCTTCAAATTCATAAAACTTCAAGGGTCGATTATCCAAAGCACTTGGCAAACGAAAACCATATTCTACTAAATTTTTCTTACGACTTTCGTCTCCAGCAAACATTCCACCAATTTGGGGAATAGTGACATGCGATTCATCTATGACCGTCAAAAAATCGGGAGTCCCGTCAGCTTTATGCGGGAAATACGATAAAAGAGTTTCTGGCGCCTCACCAGCTGGCCGGCCAGAAAGATGACGTGAATAATTTTCAATCCCACTGCAATAACCAACCTCCTCAATCATGGCCAAATCATAAGTTGTCCGCCTTTTTAAACGTTCGGCCTCCAACAGCATTCCGCGATCTTCTAAAGTTTTTAAGCGAGCGTCAAGCTCAGTCTTAATCGCTTTCATCGCCCGTTTACGATCGTCTTCATTGGTAATAAAATGTTTGGCCGGAAAAAGAAAAATATTGTCATGTTTCTTAATAATCATTCGACTAATCGGATCAATTTCAATTATTTCTTCAATTTGATCGCCAGATAGCTTAATATCAAAAATTTGTTTTTCACCTGGTGGCATAATTTCCACCGAATTACCGATTGCCCGAAAAGTTCCGAGCTCTAAATCGGCATTAGTACGTTCGTAAAAAATATTTACTAATTCGGTCAGAAGTTCTGTACGTGTCATCTTTACCCCCACCGCCAACTTTAAATGCTCTTTTAAATAATCCTCTGGACTACCCAAACCATAGATGCAAGAAACTGAGGCGACAATAATCACATCTTTCCTGGTCAGTAAGGCTTGAGTACTGGCATGACGAAGACGATCAATTTCTTCGTTGATCTGCGCATCTTTTTCAATATAAGTATCGGTGGCAGAAATATAAGCTTCGGGTTGGTAGTAATCGTAATAAGACACAAAATAATGCACCGCATTGTTAGGAAAAAAATCTTTATATTCTTGAGCCAGTTGAGCGGCTAAAGTTTTATTGTGAGCAATGACCAAAGTCGGTTTATCAATTTGCGCAATCACATTGGCCATCGTAAAAGTTTTTCCTGAGCCAGTCACACCCAAGAGAGTCTGATGTTTCAGACCCTTATTCACACCAGCCACCAATTTTTTAATAGATTCCGGCTGATCACCTTTAGGAGAAAATTTTGATTGCAACGAAAAATTAGCCATAAATACAAAAAAAATAGATTTAAATTATAAAACATTTTTAGACAAAAGAAAAGAGGGGTTCATCGGAACCCCTCTTCGAAGACGTGACTCACGCCACTTTTCGTACCCTCTTCAGTCGCTCTAGAGCAACTCTGCGAGAAAGAACAGTGGAACCCGGAGGTAAGTGAGCATACTTCTCACTCTCGACCAACTGACCACAGTAGTCAATATAGTCATATCCCCTCCATATCCGCACGATCAAAGACTTGAGTTCGTCGTGGATAAAGAAAGGATAATCGGCTTCCACGTAGTCGCGATCACGACGAAATAGTTTCCACTTTCGATAAAGCACGACATCGAAAGCCTGAGTCGTAACCGTAAACCCTTTCGGCAGAGAGTGGGGGCGGATTCCGTCCCGAAACCGCAAGAGTAACTGAAAATCTACCCCGCCAATTTCCAACCGGAAAAAGACAGGAATAAACCTCTTTCGACGGGTTTGTACATTACTGAAAAAAAGTCTTGGCACCATAGAAGTCCGGTACCTGACCATCTTCCTCTCCTCTAAAGTGAGAGGTGTACCCCAGGTGGTAACGGGGGCAACGGGAGCCGGAGCGGGGCAAATTGTCATAACCTACCTCTTCGGGAATAGAATTTCTCTTTAAATTATAACTCAATTATAAAAAATGTCAAAAAGAAATCCCACGCCATCTGACAACGGCGCGGGATCTATGTAAATCAGCTTAGGCCACATCCTGATACTGGTGTCTGGAGTGTGCCCAGAGAGTAAGGTACAAACGACGAGCATGTTTCGCCACATCAGTCGAGATACTGGTTGCCAGCTCAAGCTGGAAACGAATCTCACCCTGATGGATAACCTCATCGAGTAAGGGATTTCCTCGGTGAGACTTCACAAATGGAAGATATTTGATATCGATTTCCAAAACCTGACTGGAGATAGCCGCAAACATGCGACCAACCAAGGAATGGAGATCTTCATAAGAAATGACTTCCGAAGTAATGTCTCTGGCCTCTTTGGCTGAAATCAGCCAATCAGCCACCAACCGAGCCCGAAACGAGCACATCGGTTTCCCGTTCTTTTGGATCTCCCTGAGACGGGAGATTAAGGATTGCACATTCATACAACACTACCATCCTTGGAAATAATAAAACTCGCCTACGCGAGATTTTGATCTTCTTAGATTATAACACAATACAAGATAAAAGCAAGTATCAATAACCCTTCCAAAAGAAAAACCCCTCTACAACAGCAGGTATTGGGGTTAAACAAGAATATCCCTTTGATCGTCTGAACGAGCAAAGAAATCAACAGGAGCAAGAGGTAATTACTCCATCACGACCTGGGGACGCCGGGGGCGACAGAGTATTTGCTGATACGGAATCGGCACAAAAGGCCGATAGATACTGACACGGCAGCACCTACCGTCCACGTCGACCATCCGATAACCGATAGGATTAGCAGCCTCCGGAGAGGGATTCTGCTGAACTTTAGTTTCTGACTTCGGACACATCGGCGGGAACTCCTTTGGAGATAGATAAGGAACAGTCGTACCTTTAAAACTATAACAGATTCATAGAAACTAGTCAACCACTGACAAATGTGAATAAGTGGAAATAAATTCTTTTTTAAAAGATAGAAAATTGTTAGCTAAAATCGACTCACGGATATCTTCCAAAAAATTAACCATAAAATAAAGATTATGAATTGAAGACAGGGTGGAGGCCAAAATTTCATTAGCTCGAAAAAGATGGGCTAGATATGCTTTAGTATAATTTTTACAAGTATAACAACCACAAGCTTGTTCAATCGGTGAAAAATCTTCCCGATACTGACTATTGCGAATATTTATTCTCCCCTGCTTCGTAAGTAGAGATCCATTGCGGGCCATTCGCGTCGGTGCCACACAATCGAAAGTATCGGCTCCGTTTTCTACCGCCCCCAAAATGTCCAGCGGTTCACCAATACCGAGTAAATGACGGGGTTTGTCTTCCGGTAAAATTTTATTCACCCAACCAACTGAGGTATCCATGTCAGTTTTTTCAAAAGAACCACCAATACCAAAACCGGCAAAATCCATTCCTCCAATTATTCGCGCACTTTCTTCACGTAGATCTTGAAACCTTCCGCCCTGCACAATGCCAAAGAGCGCTTGTTTATCATCTCCCAAGTCTTGGTGTTTTTTAAGCGAACGAAGAGCCCAACGATGTGTTCTCTCCATTGCCTCTTTTTGATAATTCCAATCCGCCGTCGGAGCGGTACACTCATCAAAAGCAAAAATAATATCAGCCCCAATGTTATGTTGAATTTCAATAGACTTTTCTGGTGTCAGACGATGTTCACTACCGTCAATGTGTGAACGAAATGTGACACCATCTTCATCGATCTTAGCAAGCTTAGCAACTTCCTCTTTTACCACGCTGTAGCTCTCTTGAGCGGAGGCGGGTTTCACCACACCAGAGCTTAAGATAGAGTTGGTCTCACTCTCAATAGTCTTGGGATTCATCGGCTCTTTATTCCCAGTTAAAAATTTATTCAATCCCCCCTCACCAAAAGCTGCTCCCAAAGAAAAAACTTGAAAACCACCAGAATCAGTCATCGTTGGACCAGACCAGTTCATCATTTTGTGCAAACCGCCCGCCTTAGCAATTAAGTCATCACCCGGTTCTAAATATAGATGATAAGTATTTGCCAGCACCACTTCTGCCCCCAAGTCTTTCACCTGTTCCGGGGTAAGAGCTTTAACTGTGGCTTTAGTTCCCACCACCACAAAAGCCGGCGTATTTATTTCACCGTGAGGAGTAGTGATCACCCCCGCCCGACCGAGTTGATCAGGAATTTTTTTGGTAATTTTAAAATTTATCGCAGGCATTGAGACAATATAACATAAAGGTACCCTAAGAAAAAAGCCGCCTCCCCAAAGGGTGGCGGCAATCAATAGTGGCGCAATCTTCCCCCTAAAAGGGTGAGTACGCCAACTGGGTGCCGATATAGTAAAGCAAGCCAAACCAACGGCGAACGAATTCGTCGAACCGCCGATTCCGAGAGTAGTAGACGCAACCATGGCTGGCATGGCGATGGTTGCAAACCTCGTTGATCAGCCAAAACAGCACCGACAAAACGAGGTAAACAAGAAGTAGAACGAGCACGATCTTCACCAACAGCATGGTACCCCTCCCAAAGAAGGCTGGGTGGATAGAATATCCACTAAAAACAGTACCACCTATTTCTAAAACAATCAAGGAATAATGGTTGTTGATAACACTATAGATTACTTTTCTTTAAAAAAGCTTCTATTGAATCATCCCCAGGAAAATCTAGGTGTTTAATTTCATCTAGTCTGGCACCACTAAAGAGAAGAACATGGAAAAGTGCGTAACTTTGCGCCTCGGGGTAATCTTTTCTCAATCTATTTGCCATCTCTGACCAATGCTGAAAAATCTGTAACTTCTTCCCAGATTGCTCTGCTTCAGCAAACTGACGACTGGCCAAATCTTTTATTTCTAGATATTTTTGATAATCCTCTGGCGATAAGACATCTTCCAGACTAGTAATTTTTTCCGGATTTTCGATTGTCATAATAAAAATAATTATTTTTTAAAATTAGCTTTTTCTGCCTCTAAAATTTTAATTTTCTTGCGACGACCCCGATTATATCCACCCGCTCTTCCGTCGGACCGAATCACTCGATGGCAAGGTATAAGCGGATTATAATTTTTATTTAAAATATTTCCGACCGCCCGCGAAGCTCCCGATCGTCCCGCCAAAATCGCCACCTCTTTATAAGTCATGGTCTTTCCAGCCTTAATATTTTTCACCACGGCTAAAACTTTTTCCGAAAAAACAGTCATTTTTAAAATAAATTATTCTAGGTTTAAATGATTCTTAAGAATTATACCAAAAATATCTTCTCGTGAGACGATGCCAACTAACTTTCCTTCATCTAAAACAGGTAGACGATGAATACCTTTGGCCAACATCAATCCTCCAGCCTTTAAAATGGGCGTCTCACTGTTTACTGTAAAAACTTGCTTCGTCATATATTCCCTAATCGGACGATCTTTAATTTCATCAATTTTATTTTCCCGCATTTCAAAATCTAAATACATTTCCGGGTTAGTCGAAAAACTTGATTCATAAGGGTAAAGCACTTTAAACAAATCTTTCTCCGAAAGCATCCCCACCAGATTACCGTCGTTATCCACGACTGGTGCCCCACTAATTTTAGAGTGATACAAAATATTAGCCGCCTCCCGATAAGTGGCATTTTGATTTATGGTAATAACGTCAGAGCTAACCACATGTTTAATTTTCATATTTTTTTAAATTAACTATTAGCGATTAGACCAAGTCCTTATTTAATCATACACCCAATTTGCAAAAGACAAATAAAAAACACCGAGAAAAAACGGCTTTAAAAAATCACCCAAAAAACAACTAGAGACTTTCAATGAAGGCAATAATAGAGTCGTCGTCAGGAAAATCAACCTTAGAAATATTCTTTGGTACAGGCTGACCACTTAAAACATAATAGGTTTGATAAACTTGCCAATCAGGATAATTATTTCTCAAACCTTGAAGTTTCAACTCAATTAAGGCTCGCATCTGATCGGCATCCTCTTGCTGACCCTCCGACGGATCAAGTCTTTCCCGGAGAGAGTCTTTTAGCTTAGTAATAAAGGAAATCGGGAGCAATTCTTCGGTCGGCACACTCTCTGTTTCAAGATTTAAAGGTTCGAATTTGTTCATATACCGACAATTATATCAAGAACAGCTTTCTTCACAATCTAGCCAAAGGTAAAATTTCTGTTATGCTATACCAATGATCGAAAAAAACGATAAAAATCCATATCCAATGCGGATAAATCAATATTTATCGAAACAAGGAATAGCTTCTCGCCGAGAAGCCGACAAATTGATTGCGGACGGCAAAGTGATTTTAAATGGCAAAATTGCTGTTTTAGGTGACCGAGTAAACAAAGAAGATACAGTTACTGTCGATCACAAAACTCTTGCACAAAAAGAGGCGGCTTATGTTTACTTGGCTTTTAATAAGCCTGTTGGAATCGTGACCAATCCAGAACCTGGACAAAAATCTATTGCTGATTTGGTAAAACATAAAAACCCCCTTACTCCCATTGGGCGCTTAGATAAAGAATCCCATGGTCTAATTATTCTCACTAATGACACTCGAATTACTGGTCGTTTACTAGAGTCAGAGAACGAACACGAAAAAGAATACCAGGTAACTGTCGACAAAAAATTGACCCCAATGTTTCAGAAGGCAATTACTTCCAGCTTAAAATTGGAAGATTTTACTACTAAGCCAAGTAAACTATCGAAGATTAGTCCAACAGAATTTTTCCTAACCATTACCGAAGGTAAAAAACACCAAATTCGCCGAATGTGTGCAGCTTTAGGTTATCAGGTCCTAGACCTAAAACGCACTAGAATTATAAATATCAAATTAAATGATCTCCGGGATGGACAAGTTAGAGAAATTGTCGGCCAAGAAAAAGAAAACTTCCTAAAAGAACTGGGATTAAAATAGAATACAAAAAAACCTCAGATGAAAATCTGAGATTTTTTAGATTTTTTAAATGAAACTAATTCTTAGGGAAATAACCATAATTCCGACCATGACAGCGGGTACAGTTACGGTCAGCATTTTCACAATCCGAACAAACAAAAGTGTTTTCTGGTGAATAAGTTTGTTGTGGGGCAACAACAGGATTTTCCATCCCAGAAATCTTTTGAACCTTTGGGGGTTCTTCTGGTTGTAGAAAATCTATTTGCTCAATAACTTTAGGTTGTTGTTCACTTTCGAAAGTTGCCATATTTTATTAAAAATCATTAACCTTATTAAATCACTTTATTTAGTTCTACTTCCGCTTTTTTAGCTAATTCCAAAAAATCACTAATATCATCTGGCGTCATTTTTTTTGGTTTGATATCTTTAATACAAAAAACTCCAACCGGTAAATTACTCTTATACTCATAAAGTGATTTACCAGCGTAGAACCTGACAAACGGTGCTCCAATCACCATTGGGTTATCGGCAAAACGTGAGTCTAATGAAGTATCTTCGATAATCAAAATATCCTGACTTAAGAGAGCATGTCCACAAAAAGAAATATCACGTGGACCCTCTCGCTTACCGATTCCTTGTTCCGACTTAAACCACTCTCGACTACGATCGACAACCGTAATGGTGGACATTGGAACAGAAAATCTAACCGTGGCCTCTTTGGTCAGGCGATCAAACCTTTCTTCGGTCTTAGTGTCCAAAATTTTTAAATCTTGGACAGCGCAGATACGGGCATCCTCATTGACCGGAATAGCCGCTTTTTGCATATATTTATAAATATTAAACCCCTGAGATAATTTAATTAAATTATAGCACTAAAATTTAAAATGGAAACAAGGATTTGGTATAGGCTATTTTCTAAAAATAAACAGATCAACCAGGGTATCATTTTTTGTCTCCTCATAATAAGGAGACCGTTTTATCAAATTTTCAGTCGGTTTTAATTGATCCTCCATGACTAAACCAAAACCGACCATTTCGGCTATTGTTTTATACACAGAAGTTTTTCTCACAATTTCAGCAATGGTTCCCCAGTGCGGTCTGAGAATCTGAGCCACATATTCACCATCATTTATATCGCTTACTTTTATTTGATAGTTATAACGGGGCTTTTTGAAATAATCATAATTTGGCACAAAAAGCAAAAAACGTCCCTTTGGTTTTAATAATGTAAATACTTTTTGAAAAGCGTGTTCAACATTCTCGATATGTCCGAAACTCATAATAGAAACAATAAAATCATATTCGATTTCCGAGGAAAAAGACTCTAAACTATCTAAACGGATATTTAAATCTGGATGTAATGTGTGTGCCAGTCGAACACTTTTTTCTGATGGATCAAATCCTTGAACCGACTTAGCGCCATTAGATAAAAATAAATCAACAGACCAACCAGTGCCACATCCGATATCCAAAACATCTTTGTTCAGCCAAAAATTTTGATTTTGTTTTAGATATTCCCAGAACCATTCTCTTGTTGGAGAAGATTTTAAACTAATTTCTTTATCCCAAAAAACATCTGAAAAATCATACTGCTTAGGGTCGACCGCTCTTTTAAGAAAATTATTATTCATTATTTTCTATTTTTTGATGTCCATATATCATTCCACCAGTCAGAGGGGTTAGTTTTATATATTTGCTCTCCCATTAGCCGACCTGTTTTTGTTTTGAGTTTCTGCAACTGAGCATTTACCGTAGCTTTACCCTTACCATAAAGCCAAATAGTTGCTTCTTTGTGTCCCGACCACTCATATTCACGAAGAAGAAAAATTTGGTCTAACACATCAGCCTCCTTAGCCAATACAGCTTCCAAACTTTCTCTTTTTTCATACTCAGTGAGAATATTTTTCAAATCGGGATAAGGTAGTGGGTTTAGTTGTTCATCAATTATTTGTTCATCAAAAATTTTAAGATATCTCTTATGAATCCAATTGTGGTCATTGGTGCGGACTTCTCCAATGTCATGCAATAAACTCATCATTACTGTTTTATACAGATCAGCCCCCTCGGCTTTGGCTAAAAACCAACTAATCATTGTGACGCGATAAGAATGAGAAGCAATATTATCAGAAGAGTCATCTGATAAAAACACTTGACGATGCGCTCGCATGATTTTACGCAAAGTGCCCAACTCATAGAGAAAATTTACGATTGGTTCTTCTTTATTATTTTTCTTTAATTGTTTTTTAGTAGCCATATTGTTTATCTAATCCTACACTAGATAATTTTTACTAACAATCTTGACCAGATTGACAAATCTATCCCCAATCCCTAGTATCAGACCAGACAACACTATCCCAAAGGAGGAATTATGTATAAATATCTAGTCCTCTTCGCCGTTCCCAATCCCCATCTTGGGGAATTAGAGGAACTAGCAAGGAAGATGGCAGAGAAAACTGGTCTGCCACCACCAAGCCTCGGTCCCCATGTTACTTTTCATCGGCCGATCAAAAATATCGCCGAAGAAAAGATTCTGGATCTCACCGAGAGCATGGTTCTGCAAGTCAAAAGGACACGGGTCACCGTCAGTCATCTATTTCCTTTCGGCAAGCAGTTCATTGTCTTACCTGTTCACGCCACCCGAGTAGTGGCTGATCTTTGGACTGGTATCACTAACCTCTTGCTACGACTACCCGAATATGAGCATGGCCCCTATGACGATGACAATACTCTACATATCACGGTCGCCGAAAAGACCCACAGAGTCTTCGATCGCATCTGGCCGGAAGTGCAGAATATGTTTCGTCAGGAAATGAACATTCCAATGGAGACCATTGAGGTCCACCGAAAACCACAGGAAGGAGGAAAGTGGGAAAGGATTGCGCTCTTTCAGATACCAAAATAAAGAAAGGAGAAAACCCCCGAAGCTAGGGATGAGCTTCGGGGGTTTAAATTTTGGAAGATATTGAAATTAAAAAACCTCTTGATGTTATCGCAAGGTTTAGAAGGGGTTAAGAGTTTCATACATAGTAACAACAATCAGGGTTGATGAGACTCTGGTTGTTGATCAAACAAATGATCGTCTGCGTCAGTCGCCGACCGAGTAGTCTGCGAAAGGACTCTTTGATTTTGACAACATCGGCAAATGCGAACCTCTTTCACCAGCACGTAGGGGTCAGAAAAAAGAATACCCCCAACACACTCACCCCAAGATCCAGACTCAAGAGTCTTGATCTCGGAGGAAAAAGAACCACATTTGGGACACTTGTACTTGCACGCACAAGTGAGACCCAAGATGACAACGACGAGAATCAGATACAGTGTAAGCATTACACCCCCTCCTTAATTCAAAAGATGGTTTTACTTTTCCTATCTAAAACCAGATAGCCTGAGTAAGATAGTACTATTTTAATAATTTTTTGCAAATCGAGCGATATTTATTGTAGCTTTTTTAGTAGTAGCTCACTTAATATAAATTTATCTCCGCCAAAATTTGCTAATTTCGACGCGATTTTTACACTTAAAAAGGACATTCCAGTGTTTTTATTATACCATTCTAACGCGTCCCGAACATCTAAAAAGTGACAAAAAAAAAGAGCCCGCCTCAGCTTTCGCCTTAGCGGGCCAGTTTCCTTATACGAGAATCAGAAGGTTTCGCTTGGAAATACCTTCCGCATCTTGTACCAGACAACGTCCCCATAATCCATCCAGGAACCGTTCACCCATCGACGAGTCACACGAAAGATACGGGGTGGCGAGATGTGATTGACTGCGTCACGACCAAATAGGGTCTTAACCAGTAGCACCATCCTCTTCATTGCTGTTTCAGTGAATTTCTCACCGTTAACAGCATTGAAGCTGAAAGTCACGTTAGACGCGTACCCCCACGAGCTCACATAGGTGAAGAGCCCGTCTTCCATCAAGTCTTGCACCAATGGCTCGATACTACGCGCCACCTCATTAGAACAAGTCCACCGGTAATATTTCGTCTCAAAGACGAATAAGAGCTCGCCCCGAGTGCCATCCAGTTCCATCTTGATTTGCCTCAGATAAAACGGGTAGCTACGAAACCATCGGCGGGGGCTGGGGAGTACTGAGAGAGTCCAACTCATACTACGCGAGCAGTCAATCTCAATGCAGGTCACTTCCTTTTCTCGTGACATAACGGCCTCCTTGTTTGGTCACCGCCATAATTACTTACTTGTGATAAGCGGTTCGGTATAATACCGAACTCATTTGGTAGCGGCACTTTAAGCACATAAACGCCCAAAATGCCGACACCAAATCACACCCCTGCTTAGACAAACCATCTAAAGATATTTATACACTTAAAATATAAAATGTCAAGTGGCAATTAATCTCTTTTTACCTAAAAATTATATCCCATATGTCTCTAAGAATCGCACTCTTTCAGATACCAAAATAAAGAAAGGAGAAACCCCCGAGGCTGGGATGTGCTTCGGGGGTTTAAAATTTTGGGAAGTAATTAAACCCAAAAAAAACGAAATATTACTAGTATAAATTTTAGTTTACAAACTCACCAATGATACCCACCTCTTCTCCAACCTTAACATTAGGGCGTGGGAATAAAACACACTCATTCTTTGAGGCAATATATCTTATCTCCCCATCAACAGCAAAAGGAGTTTTATTCGGCAATATTTCGAAATCTTTATATTCCTTTGTAAATTTAAATTGCGAAGTCTTCTTGTAAAGCATTCTTTTTACCTGTACATATTTTTGTTTAACTTTTGAATACTCGACCTTTTTATCAATACAGTTGAAATAATATAAAAATTGATAAACTGAACTTTCTGCTAAATTAAGAAAATTCTTATACCTATTTGTCGTCCCGCATTCGATACATATACCAATCTTATTTTGTTTTTCCATATATCCATCTGTACCAAAACCGAGCTTGCTAAAACCACTCCCTATTATCGGGAAATTCATATTTTCTAGTATCTTATGTCCTCTCTTTTCAGAGATGGCAAACTGGTCACCTTTTTTACTGTTATAGGAGTGGATATCCAGAAGAGCATCACATTTATCTAAAATATCCATTAGCTCATTTGCGCGTCTATTCTCAAAATCACTTCCTTCAACATCTCTACTGAAAAGACGGTTAAGATTTTTGTTTAGACTTCTTTTATTTTTATTTATCGCTGGAGGATTAGCAAAAACAAAATAAACAGTTCCCGAAATAATTTTAATCTCTTTTATTATCTTTTGGAGAGTTAGTACACCTACTTTTTCATTACCATGAATACCCGCAAAAATAGCAACTGTTTTACCTGGCAATTTTCCCTTTTTCCTTATAATTGAATCAGAATACATATTTTACGTGTTCCTCGTCTTGTGTTTTCGTTCCAAAACACCGCGACGCAAATCGCAGCCTTTTTGTAATGGAACGCTTCGCTTGCAAAAAGCTCCGATTTGGCTGCGGGACAGGGAATCGAACCCCGATTAAAGGCTTCAAAGGCCTCTGTCCTACCTTTAGACGATCCCGCAAATTTATATTACTTTATACTTGCCTGCCCCGCCTGCGCAGGCAGGCGATCCCGCAAGGTATTAAAACAACCTAAACAATATAACATTTTTACCGGATTTATCAATTATAAGCATAATAATACAAGCTTGTTATAATAAGCTCTATGGAATATTTTGTATATATTTTAGAGTGTGCCGACAAGACTTTATATGTCGGTAGTACAAATAATTTAGAAAAACGTCTACATGAACACAACACAGCTAAAAGCGGTGCCCACTACACTAAAATCCGCCGACCAGTAGTTTTAAAATATTACGAAGAGGTAGCTTCCTTATCTTTAGCTCGCTCTCGTGAAGCCGAATTAAAGAGACTCTCGCGGACGGAAAAACTAAAGTTGATAAAAACTAATTAGTATCTTTGATTAAAAAACGCTATGATATAAATTGTTTAATATTTTAAATTTTACACAATGAACTTAATTTTCTTAGACACTGAAACTACTGGCAATGACTTAGCCAAAGATCGTCTCTGCCAAGTCTGTTATCGCACCACCGACGGCATTAGAACTGAGTATTTTAAGCCGACCGTTCCGATCTCTGTTAAGTCGATGAGTATTACCCATATTACCAATAAAATGGTGGCTGATAAGCCGTTATTTAAGGAGAGCCAGATGTATCAGGACCTAAGCAAACTCCTCTCCGAAGGCACTCTAGTGGCCCACAATGCCAAGTTTGATATCGCCATGCTCACTGCCGAAGGTCTAACGGTCCCGCGCTTTATTTGCACCCTCCGAGTTGCTCGCCATCTTGATACCGACGCCGTGATTCCTGAGTATAACCTTCAATTCCTGCGTTATTTCCTTGATTTAGAAGTGGAGGGCAATGCTCATGATGCCGAAGGAGATGTAAATGTCCTCTACGCCATTTTTAGGCGTCAACTACAAAAGATAAAAGAAACGGGACTAAGTGAAGATGAAGCGATCAATAAAATGATAGAAATTTCTAGCACTCCATCCTTATTTAAAAAAATAAATTTTGGTAAACATGCAGGAAAAACTCTGGCCGAAGTAGCGGAAACAGACCGTGGCTATTTAGAATGGCTTCTAAAACAAAAAGAGTCTGACGGAGAAAATGACGAAGATTGGCTCTATACCCTTAAATATTACTTGAAGAAGTAAAATAAACAAAAACCCCGCTTATCGCGGGGCTTTTTTAGGAAGTTATTTTTTCTTAGCTTTTTTTGGTTTTTTGACTTCCTTCTTCATTCCGGTTCCTTTGGACATGGTATTTTTTATTACTTAGTAATTGTGCGCACAGTAATAGTATACCACCACTGTTTCTAAAATAAATTTCCAAACTGTGTATAAATTATTTTTAATCTTTTAAAACAGAATTTCCGGCAACAAAACCGGTAGTCCAACACAATTGCAAACTAAATCCTCCCGATTGTCGATTGATATCAAGTAAATCACCAGTAATAAATAAGTTGGGGTGGATTTTAGAACTCATCGTCTTAGTATCTATCTCTGTCAAAGCTACTCCTCCATCAGAAACAATTGCCCGATCGTAGCCCATTAAGCCGGTAATGGTTAAAGGCAGAGCTTTTAGTAAATGAACAATTACCTTTCTTTGTTCTTTAGTAATACTATGAACTTTCAAATCAGCCGGAATATCAGTTAGTAGCAGTAAAATAGCCTTATCAGTCCCCTCGGGAGCAATTTGGTCAAAAATATTTTTTAAATCTTTATTTTTATTAGCATCAAAAATTTTTACAATTTGTTTTTCCAGCGCTCCTAAATCGGTATGGGGAAAGGCATCAATCTTAGCGGTCACTATTCCCTGTTCAAGGAAGGGTTTTACTTTACCCGCCAAATTTAAAATTAGTGGCCCCGATAAACCAAAGTGAGTAAAAAGAATTTTTCCGGTTTTAGATAGGACCTTTTTATCATCAACATAAAAGCTGATTTTCATAAACGACAAAGAGACCCCCGAAAGATCTTTAACCCAATCCTCCGCCACTGCCAATGGCACAGTAGTCGGGGACGGTGGACGAACAGTATGACCTAAATCAGTAAGCCACTTCATTCCATCACCAGTCGAGCCAGTTTCTGGATGAGATAAACCACCGGTGGCCAAAATAAACGACTTAGCAAAATAATCCCCACCAGCCGTTTTTACTCCAACAATCTCCTGATTATCTTTGATAAATTTAAAAACGGGAGAACTAGTTTTTACCACCACTTTATGAGTTTGAATATATTTTTCTAGCGTCAAAAAAACATCCAACGCTCTTTGTGTCTGTGGAAAAGCCCGCTTCCGTGCCTCCACAACTAGCGGTAAACCACGACTAGTAAAAAAATCAAAAGTATCCTGCACGCCAAATTGCGCAAAGGGAGAAAAAAGAAAATCTTTCGCTGGACCGTATTTAGCCAACATAATCTGTCGATCAAATTCAGCATTGGTAATGTTGCAACGTCCCCCACCAGTAATTTTTAATTTTTCTCCTAAATAACGATTCTTCTCCAACAGTAAAACACGTAAGCCGCGCTCCGCCGCCCGGCCAGCAGCCAGCATTCCCGAAGCCCCGCCACCAATAACAATGACGTCAAATTTATTGTTTTTATTATCTTCTCCAGTCTCCAAATTCTTCATGTTTTTTATCATAGCATAATTAAGCAAAATGGCCCCTTTCTGGGGAGGCCATTTAGATTAGAACAAAATAATATTTTAGTGAGCCGAAACAGTTTAATCCTGAGGTCGGTTAACTGGTGCCGTTCGTAACTGGATAGACTGAGCGGTAATACTACCATCACTATTAGCCTTCCCTGTAACAGTAACATTTTTACCAACAACTAAATCATCAGCACTTCCAGTCACCGACTTCTGAACTTCGGTTGAGGCAGAGTAGAAAACAATCTTAGAACTACCGTCACGCATTTTTACAGTTACACTGTTTGTATCCTTAGATAAAACTTCACCAGTCACAAAACCACCACCAGTCATCATTCGTGTACCACCCGGCCGATTGTTAGCTCCCATTGTTCCAAACTGTCCTGTCCCACGAGAAGAAACCTGACTCTTACCATACGACTGGCCACTATAAAAAGATAAACCACCAACTAATAAAACGATAACAGAAATAGAAATAATTTGTTTGGTACTCATATATTTATTTTTTATTAAATTTATAATCGACTACTCATAACGAAGGGCGTCAATCGGATTAAGAGAAGCAGCTCGTCGGGCTGGGTAATAGCCAAACACGATACCAATAAAAGCTGATACTCCAAAAGCCAACAAAATAGAGAATAAGGATACTTGAGTTTGCAAAACACCAAAATAGGTTATTCCAATAGACACACTCCATCCCAATACAACACCAACCACTCCACCAATAAAGGTCACCATTATCGCCTCAATTAAAAACTGCAAACTAATATCTTTTTTCTTCGCCCCAATGGCTTTTCGTAGACCGATTTCTCGCGTACGCTCAGTCACAGTCGTTAACATCATATTCATAATCCCGATTCCTCCAACAATCAAAGAGATCCCCGCTACCGAACCCAAAAGGATAGTAAAAATCTGAGTGATATTAGTGGCAGCCGCAGTAATATCAGACTGATTGATTGTATTGAAATCAGCAGTAGCCCCGTCTTTAATTTTATGAAGACTGAGGAGAAGGGTTGTAACGTCCTCTTGGACAACTGTTGTGGAATCGGCATCAGTGGCCGCAATACTAATAGTTGAAACATATTCATCTCCCGACAGATAACGTTGGGCGGTAGTAATCGGAATAAAAACTTGATCATCCGCACTACCGAAACCGCCACTACCCTTAGACACCGTCACCCCAATAATTTTAAATTCAATTTTATTTATTCGAATAGTTTGACCAACAACATCAGCATCTACTCCAAAAAGATCATCCCGAACATTGGGCCCAAGAACAGCTACCTTACTGCCGCTTTTCACGTTTTGATCAGAGATAAAATCACCCAAAGCGATCTGCAAATTTCTCACTGATGTGTAAGCTGGAACGGTCCCCGAAACCTGAGCATTGGTATTTTGACCAGGAGCAGTAAGTTGATAACGCCCAGTCACCTCCGGAGCCACTCCTTTAATAGAAGAGACCTGGGTAGAGATAGCTTCTGCATCAGAAAGTTTAAGAGATTTAGCCGAACCTCGACCGGCACTAACCGTCACCCCTGGACCACGTTGGGCTCCCGGTGAAACAATAATTAAGTTAGAGCCAATCGATTGAATACTAGATTGGATAGAAGTTTGCGCCCCTTGTCCAATGGCCAACATAATGATGACTGAACTAATACCAATCACAATTCCTAACATTGTTAAACCCGTTCGAACCTTATTCGAAAATAACGCGGAATATGTCTCATGAAGAATATCAAAAAGATGCATGATGATTACTTAAATTAAACGCTTTCGATGATCTCGTTTGTCGCTAACAATCAACCCATCTTTAATATGGATAATTCGATCAGCGTGTTCAGCAACATCTGGTTCATGAGTAATTAAGATAATAGTTCGACCCAGTTCTTTATTTAATTTTTGAAAAGTTCCCAAGACGATATTTCCGGTGACAGTATCTAAATTACCAGTTGGTTCATCAGCTAAAATTAAAGAGGGATTATTTACTAACGCCCGAGAAATTGCTACCCGCTGAATCTGACCCCCAGACAACTGATTAGATAAATGCAAAAAATGAGCCTCATCCATGCCGGCTGCCAATAAAGCCTTTTTAGCCATTTTTTCTCGTTCATCTCTAGAGACTCGAGCATAGACAAGTGGCAACATGGCATTACGCAAAACGGTGGTTCGAGGCAAAAGGTTGAAAGACTGAAAAACGAAACCAATTTTATCTCGCCTAATGTCTGCCAGCTGATCATCGCTTAGAGTAGAGACATCTTTTTGGTCTAAATAATATTCCCCCGTTGTCGGGGTGTCTAAGGCTCCCAAAATATGCATTAAAGTAGATTTTCCAGAGCCAGAAGGTCCCATAATCGCGACAAATTCACCATCAGCGATACTAAAAGAAACCCCTTTTAAAGCCTGAAATTCAATCGATCCAGTTTGATAAGTTTTAGTGACATTTTTAACCTCAATCATAATTGGTTATCTTTCTATGTTAGCGTCCAAAGGCGCGCGCTGCTCCTCCAGTTGCCGAACGATTAGCACCCGTCGCGCTTAATATACTAGGAGCGGTAGACTTGGCGGTAATAGCAGAAGTAATTGTTTTGGTAACAATCTTGTCACCTTCATTCAAACCAGAAATTATTTCCGTTGAAGTATCGTCAGAAATACCAACTTCAACTGTTTGGTCCGTTGGTAAAGTATTAAGTAAAGACCCTTGTGTTGACGAAGAAACAGCCTCGCCCTTATCAACCAACAAAACATAACTAGTACCATTCTGAGTTTTTATGGCACTACTTGGAACAATAACAACATCTTGTCTGACGTCAGTAATAATTGAAACACTGGTACTCATTCCAGATTTTACTCGGTCATCTTGCGTATCAAATCCAATTTTTACATTATAAGAAACGACCCCCTGACTAACTGTGCCGACTAAATCAACCTGGATCACCTTACCAGTAATTGATAGCCCGTCAATCGCATCAAAAGTTAGGGTAGCTTTTTGTCCCACCTTAACTTTAGCCACATCAACCTCATTAAGAGAAATATTAGCTACTTTATTTTCCGTAATAAAAACCCCCACGGTCGTACCACTAGAAAGTTCATCACCTTGATTTATTTCAAGAGAAGCCAATACTCCAGCAAAAGGCGCCCGAATAAAAGAATCTGCATAAGCTGATTGTTTCTGTCTAACGGCTAATTCCTGAGACCGAACATCAAGCGGATCCGCTCCACTTTTGACATCAGTCAGGGTTGCTTTTTTTTCTGCAACGGTTCTGGTACTACTATCAATCGTGTTTAAAGAAGAACTAAGAGACTGTAAATCGGTGTTTATTTCTGACAACCAACCATCTAGACTGGTCTGAGCCGAGCTGGCCTCACTCGTATTACCATATTCATTTTTGATATACAGAGTCGCACTTTGACCATCTTTAATCGCCTGAGAAACCTTTTTAGAAACATCATAAACACTACTAACCAAAGATCTGATATCACTTTCGCTACTATTTCTAGTAATTGTTTTATATAGAGCATTAGTTTTATCATAACTATTCTTGGCTCCATAATAACTACTCTGCAATCGAGACATATAACCCCGTTCTGTCTCGTTGGCTAAATATTTTTGATCATTCAAAAAACCACTTCCACCGACTCCATTAACTAAACTATCTAGACCAGACAAAATAGAAGTCAGATCGACAAAGGCACTAGTAACATTACTAAAACCATCATCATACGCTTTTTTATTAGAAACGACGGCATCAGTCAAAGCATTCTCGGCTTGCGTGACAACCAGGGGGTCAATTTTTGTTAACTTTTTTAGGGCAATCTGGGCATTTTCCAGAGCAATGGCTGCATCTTCAGAATCAATTTGGGCAATTATCGTTCCGGCGGGGACACGATCACCAACCTGTGTTCCAATATAAACAACGCTACCAGCCACATTACTCTTTAAATCAACTTGATTAGAAGCTGACACCTGCCCACTACCAGTCACCGAAGAAACAATAGTGCTTTTTTCAACCGCCGCAATAACATATTTTGTTTCCGCGGTTCCGGCAAATATTTTCCCATAAGACCAGTAAATGACCAGGCCTAAAATAATTATTCCCAAGGCGCTTGTTTTTTTATGTCCAAAAATCCAGTTTTTTATTTTTAGAATAGGCATAAAGAAAATTAATTTGATTTGACGGTGGTACTAGCAAACTTTTCTCCCGACCCAGAGCCCGGCTCCGGCATAACGCGAATCAATTTAGACACGATCTGTCCTCGATCATCAGGTGAGCCTAGGACAACAACAAAATCACCAACCGCCAAAATATCGGATTTGATATCTTTACGAAAACTTCTGACAACTGTGTCGTCGTTGACTAAGATAATTTTTTCAATATTTTCCCGATCAGCCACGACGATAGTTGGCAAACTGATTCGAACAATTTTACCGACCGCCCCGTGTCCACCAACAAAAATATCTTTAGTAAAACCACCCATCATATCTGGACCACGGCGGTCACCAGCGAAAGATCGAGAAAAATTATCACCAAAACGACCAGAGAACTCCGCCTTTTTGTAACCAACAAAAACCCCCAACTGAAATACCAAACTGATTCCAATAAAAATAACTAAGCCAATAATAACCCCACGTAAGGTTTTCGACTGAGCAATATCTTTAATATTCATAATAAATTAATTAATAACTAAGCGGTTAAAAATCCAGTTTTGACATCACGAGTCGTGCGGGCAAGAGACCATAGAAATACCACCAGTACGGCCAGAAAAATGACAATAGAAAAAATTGGCAAAGATTCGGCTAAAGATAAAACTATTTCTTTCCAAAAAGTCAGTGCTCCCATGCCTTCAGAGAGAATAACAGAAGTATATTGATAAAAACTAGAAGCAATAAAAGTAGAAACAAAATAGGAGAAAGCTGGTATCAAACCAACAAAAGAACCAACAGCGGCTCCACCGACAAAAATAAGCTCTCTCCGAGCCGATTTTTTTTGCTCGAAACGAACACGCTCCAAAACGGACGACAAAAGGTCTTCCGGCAAAGTCAGATTTTTATCAAAAGCAAACAGGTCTTTATACTCCTTACTCATACTGTTTAATACGTTATAAGTGGCTAATTTGGTGCATTTTTTAATAAAAATTCACGTAAAGACAAGAGGGCACGGCGATACTGACTTTTGACGGTATTCATCGGTCGATCAACAATTTTGGCAATTTCTTCAAAGGTAAGCCCATCTTCCAAGTGCAAAACAAGGATCGTACGTCCAGGTACAGCAATCATATCCAATGCCTTGGTTAAATGAGTACCAAGTTCTTTTTGGGCAAAAATGGCATCAGGCAAAAGAGCGGGATCGGGCAAGGTATCCTCAAATTTCTCTTCATCCATGCGAGTCAGATCAGAAAAATTTACAGATTTCTTTTTTCTAAACCAATCGTAAGTGGTATTTTTGGCAATCTTCAAAATCCAATTTTTAAAATCTTGGCGCTGATCATATTTATCCAAATTCTTCCAAACCTTAACAAAAGTTTCTTGGGTCAGGTCTTCCACTTCCCCCGAATTTCCTACCAAACGCATAATAAATAAGTAAACTAATTTAAGATGGCGAGAAACAAGTAGATCAAAAGAAGACTGATTTCCAGCCTGATAATCAGAAATCAATTCTGAGTCAGTTCTTTCCATAATCATTTCCATCCTAGCACAATACCCCGTTTTTCAAAAAACCGATATTATTTATCGGTTTTAAAATAGATGACGATAAAACAGAAAAAATTAAGATTTAATCATTTGAGAAATTTTAACCGCCGCTAGTTCTAGTGGTAGATGTGGCAAATAAGTCTTTCCGACTTCATCATAAGTAAGAAGAAGTTCTTTCAGTAAAGCAGGTAAATACTCCGCCTGTTCATGACGAGATAATTCATCTATCTTTTTAAATTCATCTTCACCAACTTCTTCTTTAATAGAAATCTTTAAATCTGGAGCAAAACGTAAGAGCATAGCCAAACGAAGATCAGCCAAAATCATTTTTAAGAAAAATTTAATATCTTTATTTTCCCCAACCACCTTTTCCACCACCGTCAAAGCTAAGTCTACTTTTTTATATAACAAAGCGGTAATAAAATCAAAAACATGCTGACTATCTGGGGCACCAGTAATCATCCCCACTTCTTCGGCGGTGATTTTTTTGTCAACCGAAGAGCTAAAAACTTTCTGCAAAATACCCAATGTATCGCGGAACGATCCATCGCCCAGCATCGCAACTAGATTTGCTGATCCATCGTCAATAGTAAAACCTTCTTTCTTGGCGGTTTTTTCCACCACTTTCTTCAGAGTTTCAATCGTTGGTTTCTTAAAGACAAAAGTCTGACAACGAGAAACGATAGTTTCTGGCAACTTATTAAGCTCAGTGGTGGCTAAAATAAAAATAACATGTTGTGGCGGTTCTTCCAGCGTCTTAAGTAAGGCATTAAAAGCAGCCTTAGATAACATATGGACCTCATCGATAATATAGACCTTGTATTTGGATTCAAACGGGAGAGAGCGAGTAGCTTCCCTTAATTCTCGAACATCATCCACACCAGTATTAGAAGCGGCATCGATCTCACTAGTATCGTTAGCGGTCGTACCAATCGCTTGAGCAAAAATACGCGCCACACTGGTTTTACCAGTCCCCCGTGTCCCACAAAAAAGATAAGCATGAGCAATATTGCCCATCTTAATCGCCCCCTCTAAAACGGAGACAATATGATCTTGACCAATTACTTCCGCCCATTTCCCAGGCCGATATTTACGATAGAGAGAAAGGTCTGTCATTGGCTCTAGTATAGCAAAAAATATTTAGCCTAAAAAGTCTTTAATTATCTGCTCAACCTCAGCGGCATTTTTTGTCTCCATTAGCTTTACCCGTAAATCGAGAGCGCCATCGAACCCCTTAACATAGGCTTTAAAATGTTTTTTCATTACGGCAAAATTTTTGGTATGACCCTTAAAAAGTTTATTGTTTATCTTACCTGGGCAATATAATTTTTCAAACAATTGAGTGTGTTCCAAAAGAACACGAAGTTTTTCTTCAAGTGGAATATCTTTCTTTCCACTAAAGAGCCAGGGGTTACCAAAAATCGCCCGACCAAGCATCGCTCCGTCCGCACCATATTCTTCTATTTTCGACTGAGCATCATCGAGATCTTTCACATCCCCATTACCCATAATCAAAATATCGGTCCCCTTAGCAAGCTCTACAGGAATACGAATTTGATCCCAATGAGCGGGAACCAGAGAAAGTTCCTTCATTGTTCGTAGGTGAAAAGTAATAGCAGCTGGTTTGGCTTCAATCAAATTTTTGGCCCAGTCTTCAATTTGGATCTGATTATAACCAATCCGGCTTTTTACCGAAACCGGCATATCGCCCGCCCCTTCTTTAGCCGCAGCAATTATTTCTTGAGCCAGGGTTGGGGTTTTAATTAATGACGCTCCAGCTCCCTGTTTCATTACAGCTCGATCTGGACAACCCATATTTATATCCATTCCATCAAAGCCAAGCTCTCTGACCAACTTAGCAACAGTTTTAAAATTTTCTGGTTTTGAACCAAACACCTGGGCCACAATTGGTCGTTCGTTTTCAGTAAAATAAAGTTCACGCAAAAGTTTCTCTCGCCCTTTTTCTGAGCAGAGTCCATCCACCGAGACAAATTCCGTAAAAAAAACATCCGGACCGCCTCTTCCAGCACTTCGGTCGAGCTTTCCGTATTTAGCGATGATCTGCCGAAAAGCACTGTCGGTTACATCATACATCGGTGCCAATGTAAAAATCGGCTTTTTAAGTTTTTGCCAAAAATTGGACATAGAGGAAGGATAACAATTACCAAAGAAAAAGGCAAAAAAATAAAGAATAAGAAAAGAAAAACCCGCCTCATCGTCTGAAGCGGGGGTGCTCTTTGATCACTCCGACCAAAGAGACGAGAAGAGAGGCGACCTGCATGTCGGCAAAAAACATCTGACCATGGCCATATCCCACATATGCCCCGAAGGAATGGGCAACGAGTGAGATCAGCCAACCAGCCATTGGTTTTTGATGTGACAGGAGATAGGTTCCTCCAAGCAGCCCAACAGAGCTCAGTAGCTCAAAAACAGTCAGGCGACCAGCGCAGGAGAAAAGAGTGAGAATAAACATGGTTACGATTGTGACAATCCGTATCCCATTTTCAATCTTCTCGTTCTTCTTTTCTCTAAAATACCAAGCCTGTCCCATTAGAATAGTCAGACCAACCTCAAGTGCAGTAAAAACATACATACTAGCACCGAAGAAGTACCCAACACCGAGGATGGCCGCCACCATCCCCAACAACCACCCGAGACGAAGTCCTGCCAGTACCCCCACCTTTTGCAGGAAGAAAAGTACTGAAACGGCGATTTGTAGAAAAAGAAGCATTTAAGCCCCTTTCTGGTAGATTTTCAATACCAAACGACTTATCTCAGTATATCACACTATTATAAATAAGTCAATTAGATAAAATCCAATCTCAAAAATTGAAATAACCCTTATTTACAGGATTACTAATTAAAGTTTATGAATTGGTATACCCACCTCTTTAGCGTATTCAATTTCTGCCCTTGTCCCCTCTGATTTTTCCCAATCAGGAAGTAAGTAGCATGCCGTTATCTTGCCAGATTGGATAAGTGGCTTGTAGAACAATTCAAATTTTCTATCATATTTAAATGGTGCATCTTTTAGTCGATAATCTGTTAAAGGTAACTGATTAAAAATTTCTATCCCTTCTTCCTTGAGTTTCATCTGAGCTTCTTCAAATAATGAAAAGTTTTCTTCAGGATCTCTAATTATAAACATCGGTCCAAGAACCATTACAGCGCCAGACTCTGGAATAGATACCAATGCTTGTTCCAAAAGATCACTATAAAATTGATCGACTTCTGAGGATGACCATTCTTTTTTCTCTTCAGACATTTTCAAATTCTCCATATTCATTGAATAATCTAGATTAATTACTCCACGCTCACCCGATAGTTTTTATCCAAAGAAGTTTTAAACTCTTCTATTTTAGAAATATTTTTACCATCAAAAGTTATTTTCACAGCTAGACCAGACATAGTGTCGGCGGAAAAATATTGATCAAAAATAAAATTACCCAAGCTGTACATAATTACTCCTCCACGATAATTTTCTGTCTCTTGAGCAACATGAGGATGAGTCCCCACCACCACTCGAGCACCGTTATCAATCGCCATATGAGCTAATTCTCTTTGGCGCCAGTTCGACTTCTTTTCATACTCATTGCCAAAATGATAAGCGACAATCAAAACGTCACATTGGTCGGCGGCCGCTTTAATAACCTCTGGAGCAGTTGGATCCCCCGCCAGCAAAATTCCTGGAGTAGTAGTCCCAGCTTCAAGACCTTTTGGTCCAACATCAGAAAATCCTAGGTAGCCAAACTTAACACCATTTTTTTCAATAATTTTTGGTTCGGTAGCTAGCGACTTAGTTAAGCCGCCACCAGTGATCATTACCTTTGTGTCAGAAAAATTTGCCAAAGTATCGGTAAAGGCTAGCCTGGTCCAATCCCCAATATGATTATTGGCAACAGACAAAACATCAAACCCTTGATCTTGTAAGACCGAAACAACTTTAGGGTCCATTCTAAAAGAATAAATACTTCCAACATTTCGCCCTTTATCAGAAACCGGTCCTTCCAAATTACCAAACAAAATATCGCTATTTTTTACCTTGTCCAAATTAGCAAAAGGATAACTAAAATTTCCACCACTGGAAATAATAGATTTTTTTACCCCACGGTCCAACATAATGTCACCAACAAAAACCAGGGTAGTGAGAGTGGTGCTCGCTGAGACAGTAGTTGGAATAGGTGGGATAACAGAATCTTTTGTCTTGGCTTTTGCTATTTCAGTAAAAACAAAACCAGATCGAGCATACTCCGACAGACGTGCTAAGTCCCCAATAGCATCAGCGCTGTCTAGAAGAGTAACCGCCACCACCCGAGAAGATTTACTGTCAATTGGAACAGAAAATAATCCTACCGCCGCCGCCTCTCCGGAGACAGTTTGTCCACGAAAACCACCCAAAAAGCCTGGTAAATTACTTAAACCATTCTGGTTATGCCAAACATGGCGACCAGAAGTTTTTTCTAATTCACGAGTAATTCCCCACAGATAATTTTTGAAAATATAAATATGTCTGGTTAGTTTAAACAAATCGGTCGCCGACGATAAGTTACCTAAGTCTAATCCAGCCGGATCAGTAAAAACGGATTGAGTAAGACCAATAGACTCCGCCCGTTTATTCATTTTGGTTACAAAAGTGTTATTACCCATTACGGTAGCTAAAGAAGTGGCAGCCACCCCATTGTCTCCAAACAACATTGGATATAACAGATCTTTGACCACAATCTTCTCCCCCGGCAAGAGCAAAGTAGCTGAACCAAATTCTGTTATCTGACCAGGTTTAACTCTGGTCTCATTAAAAAAATGAATAGCATCGAGGGTAACCAAGGAAGACAAGAGTTGCGATACTTGGCGCGCCGGCAAAACAGCCTCGCGGTTTTTTTCCGCCAAAATTTCTCCACTATCAACGTCAGCAATCAAAAATGATTTGGCGGAAACGTCTGGTAACCTTATTGCTGTTTTTGGTAAATAGCGAGCGCTATCAGTCTCATTGTTTTTCAAACTATTAAAAACATAAACTGGTGTCCCAATTGATACAAAATTATAAATCTTTTCGGCATCGGCCGTTTTTAACTTAATACAACCACCAGAAAATTCGGCGGAGACAGGAGTACCATCGGGATAATAAGTCCAACCATGAATAAAGTAATTTCCATTGAACTGCATAGAAAATGGCATATAAACTTTGCCAATGGAAGAAAAATGAGTACGCTCTTTAGTCTCAATTTGATAACGACCACGAGGAGTTTCCCAAGCCGAACCACCACGGCCAATCGTACTAATTGGCAAAGAAGCTATTTGTCGCCCATTTTCATATAAAGTAATGACCATAGCAGACAAGTCTGCTGTTAAAAACTTTCCCTCAGTCGGAATTTCTATTTTATCATCTTTAATATAAACCGGTGGTTTAGTTTCTAAGACAGAATTTGAAATAGTAGAAGCTTCCGTAGTTTTATTTTCATAGGTTACCACCCCAAGACTGGCAACCTGAGAGATAACACTGGTAGTAATATTTTTAACCAAACTAGAAGTTGCATTTGTCCCCTTATAGAGAACCGTACTAATTCCACCCCAAGATAGATAAGCTACCCCAACACCAAAAAGAAGAGCGCACAAAGTATGAGCAATAATACTTAAGTTGGAGTGACGTTTTAGCATATTTTCTTTAAGATATCACGATGGAAAATTCTCCACCATTATCACCGACTGGGGCCTTGAATTCAACAGTATTACCAGGTTTTAGTTCGCCAGAAATAATCTTGTCAGCCACCGCTTGTTCTATTTTATCTTGGATATAACGATTCATTGGTCGGGCGCCAAAAATTTCATTAGCCCCCTCACGACTAACTTTGGCCGACAAAAAGTCATTGACCATAAAATTGATTCCTTTTTGTTCAAGACGTTTGGCCAGTTTCTTCAGCATTAAACTAGAAATTTTAAGCAAATCCTCTGGCGACAGTGGGTTAAAAATAATAACTTCATCATAGCGGTTAAGTAGTTCCGGCTTATAAACCCCCGTACTTACAATTTCGTTGATAATCGCATCACGCTCTGCCACCGGATCCTGGCCAGACTTCACTAAATTCCAAATCATTTCCGAGCCAGCATTAGAGGTGGCAATGAAAATAATATTACGAGCATTTACCCGCTTACCATTCATATCAGAAAACACTCCTTCATCTAAAATTTGCAAAAATAGATTCTGAACGTCCTTACTACTTTTCTCAAACTCATCAAGAAGCAAGACACCAAAAACATTTTGCCGAATAAGATTAGACAAAACCCCAGGCTTCTCATCGTTAAAGGAACCAATCAATTTACCCAAAGCATCGGCTTCTTGATATTCAGTCATATCTAATCGCATCAACTTTTCTTCTCCGCCAAAATAAGCAGTAGCCAGAGCTTTAGCCGTTTCTGTTTTGCCAACACCAGTGGGACCCAAGAAAAGGAAAGAACCGAGTGGACGTTTTTGATTTTGAACTCCGGCACGAGCTCTTTTCATAGCCCCAACAATCGCCCTTACTGCTTGGAACTGACCAACAATTCTTTTTTGTAAATTATCTTCCAAATTCAATAAAATGTCTTTTTCGGCGGCAGAAATCGCTCCCATCGGAATATTTGTTTTACTTTGCAGATAAGCCGAAACATCCTCAGTTAAAATAAGAGGTTTATTGTTTTTAAGGGCCCAAGGTACTATTTCCACTACCAAATCTTTCGCCTTTTCGGTTAAAGAGCCTTCCCCAAGATAAGCATCAGCCCCGGCCACAATTTGCTTTAGAGCTGGATAAGAAAAATGAACACCAGTTTGTCTTTCCACCTGATCCACCCCCTCCAGTAAGGTCATAACGGCTTCATCAGCTGTCAGGTCTCGAATAATTACTTTTTCAAAACGAGCCATAACTTCCGATCTGGTTTCTAACAAGTGATGAAACTTATCAGTATCAGACATCGCAATAATCTGAAGCCGGGAAGAAGAAAAATACTGATCTAATAAACTAAAAACTTGGGAATGAAGACTTTCCGCTCCAGCCAAAAAAGCCGAAAAATCATTAAAGACTAAAACAACATCCCCAGCCTTAACGGCCTCATTGAAAACACGAATTAACTCATTTTCAAAATCAGCTCTCTCCTTAAAACCAGCCAAAAACGTAGCGGTATTAAACAAAATAACGCGTTTGTGTTCCAAATTTGGTAAAATAGCCCCCTGCTTAATTTTTCGCACAAAATTCCATAAAACATCCATCCGAACTGGTTCGGTTTCTCCAATCAAAAGAACATTGGATTCACTAGCCCGAGACAAGACTGATTCCAATTGACCAACTTCCTTATCACGAAACGACACATCATAGGCCGAAAATTGAGCTTCTGGTCGTTCTAATAAATCCTGACTATAGAGATCCAACCTAGGAGTAATACCATATGACCAACTTTTACCCAAAGAACCTAAGCGCTCTAAATTTTCTAAACGCCAAAAACGACCACGCATTTCCCGATCCTCAATCCCCTTTACCACCCAATCAACAATATTGGATAAGTCAGATTCTCCAATGCCAACTGTATAAAGCAAACGGCTAAAATCCGAATTTTCAGTGTACAGCAGAGAAACAAAGTCGCGTAACTTTAGAATTTTATCGGTTGAAAGATTGAGAGACGATGGAGAAGCTGGTCGATCTTTGAGAAAAGCACTGATTTGATCAAGAGAAACACCACAACGAGACATAATTTCTCGACCAACTTCAGAAATTAAGAAACCACGCAGCCAATCATCATTTGGCGTTTGGTATAAAATCCGACCGACGGTAAAAGTATAGAGATCTTTACTTTGGTAACGATTATTAACAATATTTTCAAAATAATAAGAAGAGTGGAGATAAGACCGAATCAGAAAAACAATAATTAGCAGAGAAAAATTTAAAACAAGAATGCCTAAAAATTTCAATTCTAGATAGTTGGCTAATTCATGAGCGTTGGGGATATTTAATCGCTCAATGATGAGAGAGCAGACTAAGGTAACTAAGATAAAACCTAAAAACAATGTTTCTAAAAATTTACTCGCCCGACGAAGAGTTCGGTCCGAAATGACAGACTCTAAAACCAAGACAGGATATATTTTACTTTTAGTGATATCAGACTTTATCATGCTGTTAAAAGACGATAACTAAAAATTAGCAAAAACACCAAAATCGCTGGAATAAATAGCCAGACAACTAAAACCACAAAAAATGCCAGCAGACTAAGAACAAGCACGACCAAACCAAAAACAATCATAACAAGACGAATAATGAAGCCAACCACTCGCATTAGAGTATTAACAACCAGAGCCGAGAAAAAAGCCGCAATATCAAAATGACCGTTGGGGTACTCTTCGCCTAATCTCCGCCAGGGGGTAAACAAATTCTTCGTCAGATGATTCAAAGAAAAAAAGTTTCGCAAAAAAGCCGCCAAATTGAAATAATTACGAACTAAATCAACAATGGCCGTCGTATAGTGCCACCATACATAATGGACAAGCATTGATAACAATCTCATTGTCTTTATTATATAACAGACATAAAAAATGGGTAGGGAAATCCAAGATAAATTATTTAGTCAAAAAAAAGCCGACCTCGGACTAAGGTCGGCGAAGAGTCTTGCCCTTATCGGGGACGTTCCCATTTATCTATCAAGGATACTCGGTAAAAAAGTACCCGATAAGCTTGGCAATGTCGCTGGGCTTCTAGAGCAAAGATGTCCAAAAAAGCCTTGTGCTGTTCGTCAGTCAAAACAATCATTTCTGTCAGAACAACCTCACTTACGCAACCAAATTCGCCAGTAACCTTGACTTTGGCAACAAGACCATCTTTATGGGTGAAGATTTTAAGACAACCTTCACGGTCATCGTAATTGAAATAGGAAGTTCCCAAGGTCTTAGCCCAAGCCTCAAGTTGAGTCCTAAATTTGACAGCATAAGTACTATGACCATTCCTCCAAGGATCATAGTTTTTAGCTGGTTGAGGTTGTGGTGACGGAGTAGAGACGCCAGCGCCAACCTTCAGATACTTCCAGATAAAGAGAAAAAATAAGGCCCCCAAAAAGTAGTACATGACAAACCTCTCTTTCTAATCTACTTTTACCAGAAGACAAAAAAAGTCAACAAAAACCTTTGAGGTTAGTGGTTCAATACTATTCTTTAAATCGGTAAAAAACCTTCTTACCATATCGCAAGTCAATGGAAGCTAATTTTCCCTTTTTCAAAGTCATCTCTTTTTTAAAAGGGTCACTATTTAAAATAGTAAACAAATTACTGGTCAAATCTTCCGCTGAGTCGTCATTATCAAAGAAAATTTTCCACCTTCCGTTATCAGGATCGGAGGTATCAGCGATTAAGGCTTCATAATTGTTATTATCAAGTATTGCTATTTTAATTAAACGATATTCATTATAGTCTGTTTTAGCAAATATTTTTGCTAGATTTTTAGCAAAATGAGTGACTACGGTGTATGAAGAGAGAGGCAGCGGTTTCGTAGCCAAAGGTTCATCAGCCAAAAAACCAGACAATTCCAAAAAGACATTATTAGAAAAATAAGGAGCTGGAGCAAAAATAAAACCCATATTATCGGAGAAATAACAATTTTGAGAAGAAAGATTTTCTCTTTCAGTAAATATTTGTTTCGGGCTAGATGAACTTAGACTGTCATCTTCTATCGTCTGACCCAAAACGTCGTGAGGTAAATTATCATCTTTACACCAAATAACATCAGAATCCCGTTCTTTAATATTAACCACCAAGGAATCGTAATCACCTACCCCTACTTCTAAAGACAGAATTCTTGGGAACTGCTGCTCTAATTTTTCACTAATAGTTTTTGCTGGATAAATTAAAATGCTCTTTTTAGGAAAAAAATAAAAATACTTACCCGCCAAAGTTTCTTCGATTGAAGACTCTATATCTTTAGTATTTAAAATATCATTGCCCTGAATAAAAATAGAGCGAATAGACAAGGCCGGCAGATACAACAAATAAATAAGGCCGGAGAGAATAATGCCCGTAATAACAAGAAAAATAACTATTTTACCAACTCTTTTTTTGGTCTTAAGGTTTTCCGAACGTTTAAGAACCTCTTTGGTTGGCTTATTAGTTATTTTTTTAGGAGCAGGCATAGAAAATAATTACAAATTTCAAATTAAAAATTACAAATTAGAATGCCTGGCATTTAGATTCCATTTGACCTTTGACATTTGTAATTTGAAATTAACGAATCACGTCTTTCCCCATGTACTTACGTAAGACTTCAGGGATAGTGATAGAACCATCTTCATTTTGATAATGTTCTATCAAAGGCACAATGATACGCGGTGAAGCCAAAGCTGTTCCGTTTAAAGAGTGGGCAAAACGGGTCTTCCCCTCTTCGTCCTTATATTTCAAATTTAACCGACGAGTTTGAAAATCATTAAAGTAAGAAATAGAATGGGTCTCGCGATACTTATTTTCCGATGGGACCCAAGCTTCAATGTCATATTTTTTTACCTGACCCTGACCCAAATCACCAGTGCAGTTAACCACGACATGATAAGGCAGACCCAAGCCCTGCATAATTTTTTCCGCATTCTCGCGCAAAGCCTCATGCCAGCGCACGCTTGTTTCATGATCAGCTTCACAAAGAATCACTTGCTCAACTTTATAAAATTCATGCAAACGAATAAGGCCTCGCGTATCTTTACCATGACTGCCAGCCTCACGCCGATAACAAGGAGAAAATGAGACCCAAAGTTTTGGCAAATCTTTTTTATCCAAAGTCTCACCCATCAAATAGCCCATCGTACCAACCTCTGCTGTTCCGGCCATAAAATCACCATCTTGAGTTTTATATAAATCTTCCTCTCCTTGAGGCAGGTAACCTGTACCGTAAAATGGTTCTGGTCTAACTAGGGCGGGGACCAACATTGGCTTAAAACCATCCTTTTGCAAAACCTCCAACGTATATTGCCACAAAGCAAAAGACAACATAACCGCGTCGTTTTTCAAAAAGTAACCACGAAAACCAGATACTTTCGCTCCGCGCTCCAAATCTACCATATGCTGATCTTGCATCAGATCAATATGACTCTTTGGAGTAAATTTAAACTGTGGTTTTTCACCCCAAGAGGAAATTTCAACATTTTCACTATCATCCTTTCCTTCGGGAACTGACATATCAGGAATGTTTGGCACCTTAACCATTAGGGCTTGCCACTTTTTCATCACCTCTTTTAATAGTTCCTCATCTTTACTTAATTCCTCTTTCACCTCCTTCATGGAGTAGATCAATTTTTCTTTAGTCACCTGGTCAGCCGAAACAATCTGATTACTGACTTCGTTTTGTTTGGCCCGAGCGGCCTCAACCAATTGAAGGGTCTTGATTCGCTCGTCGTCAATAGCTAAAAGTTCATCGACAGAAAAATCGATCAACTTCTTGCGAGCCGCGTCCGCTACCAACTCCTTATTCTCCCTAATGAATTTTATGTCTAACATAGTGTAAATACTATAACAAGAACTGAGGGAAAAGAAAATACTAGTTCTTGTTACAGTACAATTTCAAATGTCAAATTTTAAATGTCAAATTGAGATCAAAATCCAAGACTTAGTTTATTCGTTTAATTTTTTTTGACATTTATAATTTGAAATTTGGCATTGCAAAGCCTAAGTATGTTAAAATCAATTAACTAAGATGCTCCCCATAATTAAATTGACCTCAAAAGATATACCCAAGGCTTTACTAGAAATTCCCCAACCGCCAACCAGTCTTTATCTGCAAGGAGATCTACCTGATCCAAATAAATATATTTTTTTGGCGGTCGTTGGCTCCCGTAAATTTTCCTCCTACGGAAAAGATGTCTGCGAAAAATTAATCGCTGGTCTGGCCGGCTACCCAATTGTCATTGTCTCTGGTTTAGCGCTTGGTATCGACACTATCGCCCACCAAGCAGCTTTAAAGGCTGGACTTCTGACTTTAGCTATCCCTGGCTCCGGTTTAGACCACCGAGTCTTGTATCCTTCTATTAATAGACAACTAGCCACAAAAATACTAGACGCTGGTGGTTGTCTCCTGTCAGAATCTGAACCAACTGAAAGACCAACGGTGTGGAGTTTCCCTAAACGAAACCGTCTCATGGCAGGCCTTTCCCAGGCTACCCTAATAATAGAGGCGACTGAAAAATCTGGGACCCTAATCACTGCCCGCTTAGCTCTAGACTATAACCGAGATGTTTTAGCGGTACCAGGCTCGATTTTTTCACCCAGCTCAAGTGGAACAAATAAACTTATTCAACAAGGAGCCACTCCAATTCTAACCAGCACTGATATTCTAGAAGCCCTTCACTTGGAGGTCGGGCATCCAAATGAAGATAACCAACAAAAATTGTTTGACGACCTTTCTCCATCTGAGAAAAAAATTGTTGAATTATTAAAAACTGAGCCTCTGTCACGGGATGAAATCATCCGCCAAACCCAAATAAGCACCAGTGAAGGAAACTCGATTTTAATGATTTTAGAGATCAAAGGGGTGATCAAAGAAACTGGCGGAGAAATTAGGTTAAATTAAAAGTATTTTTGACAACATTCCGCTTCCGTACTATATTGTGGTTTCACCAATGTCTAAAATAAAAAACAAAATTAAATTATTGATTGTTGAATCCCCGGCCAAAGCCAAAACAATCAGTAAGTATTTAAACGATGAATATACAGTCCGCGCTTCGGTTGGGCATATTCGTGATCTACCAAAATCCAGCAAAAAAGCGATTGATATCCCGGCGGGATTTGTTCCCTTTTATGAAATTTCTCCCGGCAAAGAAAAAGTCGTTAGTGAACTAAAAAGTTTAGCTAAACAGGCGAGTGAAATATTACTAGCCACTGACCCCGATCGCGAAGGTGAAGCCATTGCTTGGCATATCAAAGAAGCGCTTGATCTGAAAAATCCCGAACGAGTAGTCTTTCATGAAATTACCGAAGGAGCCGTCCAGGAAGCCATCAAACATCCCCGAAAAATAGATGACGACTTACGACAAGCTCAAGAGGCACGGCGGGTCTTGGACCGGATCTTTGGCTATGATCTTTCTGGTTTGATCTGGAAAAAACTACGTTACGGTTTATCCGCTGGACGAGTACAGTCCCCCGCTCTCCGTATGATTGTAGAACGAGAAAAAGAAATCCGGGCTTTTGTACCGGAAGCTTTCTGGGTGATCAATTCCATCATGAGTGCTGACAAGATATCTGGAACAAAGATTCCTTTCACCTGCAAACTAGAGCCAAAAACAGAAAAAGAAGCATTAGAAATTGTAGAGAGTAGTAAAAAAGCCTCATGGGTAGTCTCAAATATTGAAGAAAAAGAAACAAAACGTTCCGCTCGTCCACCCTTCACGACTTCCACCCTGCAACAGGTCGCTTCCAGTCGCCTAGGTTACTCGCCATCGATCACTATGCGCTTGGCCCAAAAACTGTATGAAGCCGGTCATATTACTTATATGCGTACCGATAGTACCAATCTAAGCGCTTTAGCTGTGAGTGAAATCGGTAATTTGATAAAAAATAAATTTGGAGAAAAACTTTCAACACCTCGAAGTTTTTCCTCCAAAAGTAAAAATGCTCAAGAAGCCCACGAAGCAATCCGACCAACTCACGTGGAAAAACTAAAGGTCAGCCAAAGTCCGCAAGAGCAGAAACTTTACGAACTCATTTGGTCCCGGGCCGTCGCTAGCCAAATGGCTGAGGCTTTGATAATGCGCACTAGAATAGACGCTGAAGCCGACAACAAAAAAATACCAATTTTTAGTACCAACGGTTCTCGAATTATGTCTCCGGGTTGGCTTTTAGCTGACCCAAAATCGGCCAGTGAAGATGTAATACTACCAAAGATAGCGGTTGGTGATAAATTGAAGCTAGAAGAGATAACCTCAACTGGCAAAGAAACTGAACCACCAGCACGCTTCAGTGAAGCTGGTTTAGTTAAAGAATTAGAAAAAAGAGGCATCGGCCGGCCAAGTACCTACGCCGCCATCATTCAGACCATTGTCAGTCGTGGCTATGTTGTTAAAGACCAGCGGGCTTTAGTTCCTACAGAAACCGGTGAAGTGGTCAGCGACTTCTTATCACAATATTTTGAAAAATATATTAGTGATGAATTTACCGCTGAAATGGAGAACGAACTAGATGAAATTGCCAGTGGTAACCGCAGCTATCTAAAAACACTAAAAGATTTTTACGGTCCATTTAAAAAAGAAGTAGACTCTAAAAAAGATATTCCCAAAATTTCTGATCTTGGCCAGGCCCCAACTGAAATAGTTTGCCCAGTCTGTAGTGGTCCTATGATTGTAAAACTGGCTCGCTCAGGTAAATTTTACAGTTGTGCCAAATTTCCCGATTGTATTGGAGCCCGAAAGATTGACGGAACGGAAATGGAAGCACCAAAAGAGATTGGGGAAAAATGCCCAGAGTGTGGAGAGGGTGAACTCATCGAACGAGAAGGACGGTTTGGTTTATTTATCGCTTGCGCTCGTTATCCAAAGTGTAAATATATTCGAAAATCTGAAAATGCTGACGGAACGAACCCGGGCGACACAGGGGTAGAGTGTCCAGAATGTAAGGCTGGAACCATGGTAGAAAAACGTGGACGATTTGGAGTTTTTTACGGCTGTTCCAATTATCCAAAATGTAAAAATATAATTAAAACCAAACCAACCGGAAAAATTTGTGGATATATGAGAGAAACTGGTCCCTGCACTCATCTAATGATGCAAGGAACTAAACGGATACCAGACCGCTGTAGTGACAAGACATGCCCCAATCACCGGCCAGATAAAATAGATAACCCACCCGTTCCGCAGTCCTAACATTAACTTTGGTATTCTCTTAATTGCGTCAAATTCCAAAATACCCGCCAGAAAGAGAGTTATCATTTGAAAAGTATTTGATCTGATGTATTCCAAACAGCAGAGGCGCTATACCAAAGTTAAAGTGGGAGATGGGACAAAAACTATCCCAGAAAGATGCAGTGATAAAAATTGCCCAAATCATAATCCGCATAAACTAAAAAATTAGAAAGGAAACACGCAACCTGAGTTGCGTGTGCTACTAGTTTTTGTCGGGCGGAGCAATATGAGGCCAGTAGGGCGAATCGCGAGCCGGGGTAGCGGAAATTTCTGAGCGACGGCGAAGAAATTATCTGTGACCAAAAACTATCCCAGAAAGATGCAGTGATAAAAATTGTCCAAATCATAATCCGCATAAGTTAAATAATAAATCTTAAAACTTTATTTTTTAATATTTAGGTTTATCTAGAGGTTAGAGCTTTAAATTTAGGATTGTCCGCATTAGATATTTAGTGTTACAATGCGAATATTATGGCCCCCCTAGAGCCTAAAGATATTGTGGTTTTAATGAAAAACCCGACCGAAAAAGACCGTGAACTAGTCACGAAAGCTTTTTTCTTTGCCCAAAAAGCCCACGAGGATCAAAGACGAAAATCTGGTGAACCATATATTGTGCACCCTTATAATGTCGCAATTATTCTTGCCAGCTTTGGAGCTGATGCCGAAACAATTGCGGCTGGGCTATTACATGACACCGTCGAAGATACTGGAATTACCTTAAAAGATATTGAAAAAGATTTTGGAAAAACTGTCGCCTTTATGGTTGACGGGGTAACAAAATTAGGAGAACTAAAATACAAAGGTGTCGTTCGTCATGTGGAAAGTTTGCGTAAGTTGTTTGTGGCGATGGCTGAAGACATTAGAATCATTGTCATTCGTTTGGCTGATCGTCTTCACAATGTCCGCACCTTACAATACGTCGAACCAGAAAAACAAAAAAGAATTGCTCTGGAAACCCTAGAAATTTATGCCCCCCTAGCTAACCGTTTGGGTATGTGGAAAATGAAAGGTCTCCTAGAAGATGCCAGTTTTCCCTATGCTTATCCCGCTGAATATAAATCGGTGGTATCTTTACGTAAAACTAAAGGACGAGAAACAATTAAACGACTTGAAAAAATTTATCGTACCCTACAAACAACCCTAACCGAACACAAATTCAAAAATTTTATTATCGACTATCGTATTAAGTATCTTTACAGCCTCTACGCCAAACTAAAGAGAAATAATATGAATATTGATAGTATTTATGATATTTCGGCTTTAAGAGTCATTGTGGAATCGGCCGAGCAATGTTATCAAGTATTAGGTCTTGTCCACGGCCTCTGGCGCCCCGTCCCCGGCAAACTAAAAGATTATATTGCCAACGAAAAACCTAATGGTTACCAAAGTATTCACACCGCAGTTTTTACTGGTGAAGGCAATATTGTCGAAATTCAAATTCGGTCTAAAGAAATGCACCATGAAGCCGAATATGGAGCCGCTTCACACATTCTTTATGATGAGACCGGTAAACCAAAAAAACTTAGCGGCGAAAAGAAACTGGCAAAAAGTGTGAAATGGATTCATGAACTTATTGAATGGCAAAAAGAAGTGAAGGAATCTTCCGAATTTTTACATGCTTTAAAAACCGATTTTATCCAAGATCGTATTTTCGTTTTCACACCCAAGGGTGATGTAGTAGAACTACCAAAAGGGGCTACGATGTTAGATTTTGCTTATGCTATTCACTCCGATATTGGTGACCACACTTCGGGAGCCTGGATGGATGGAAAATTTGTCTCACTCGATACAGAAATAAAAAATAAAAGTACGGTCAAAATTGAAACAAAGAAAACTAGTCATCCAACCGCGAAATGGTTAGACTACGTAAAAACTTCTCTTGCTAAAAAACACATTAGAAATACCCTGCCTCAAACAGAGAAAAAAGGTGTGGTTAAAACCTATATTGAGAAATTCTTTACAAAATAGAAGTCGCTCGCCCAACCTTTTGTGGAAGACACATAAAATCTTACTAGATTTTTGTTCACCCTCAGCGCCTTCGCGCTTCCGAGAGCATCCACAAAATAGTTAGGCTCGCTCCGCTTAAAAATAAAAAAACCAAAAACAAATCGGAGCCTAGTCCTCCAACCTAAGACAGGATATTTACAATGAGAAGTTTTTTACAAAATACAAATCTTCGTCAGCTTGTTTTGGTTCAGTTGGAACATCAGCATTAGGAAACTCTCCTGCCATATCCGAAGGAAGAGATTCACCGGTAACAGGCTGTATTTCCGGTAAATTTTTGAGTTCGCGAGAATTTTCCAACATTTGTAAAATTTTTCCCAAATCATCACTGGAGAAGAAGTCGATGGTTACTCGACCACCGTCATTGTCGCGTTTTTCTACCTTGACCCGTGTACCATATTTTTCGGTGAGACGTTGTTCAATATCAATAATCCCCGGATCAACCATTCGTTCTTTTTTACGCACTCGATCAAAGGCGATCCGCCGAGCATTAGCTTCCGCCTCGCGAACAGTTAAGTGTTTTAATAAAATTTCTTTAAATAAAGTAACTTGCTCTTCGGGATAATCCACCAACATCAAGAGAGGTTTGGTGTGACCTTCAGTTATTTTACGCGTAACAACCGCATCTAGCATTTCTTGCGGTAAGCCCATGATTCGAATCGAGTTAGAAACATATTCGCGACTTTTACCAACCCGCTTGGCAATATCAACATGTTTCAAACCAAATTCATTAGAAAGTTTAGAAAAAGCGACGGCCCGATCGACAGGATTTAAATCTTCACGTTGTAGGTTTTCAATAATCGCCATTTCCAGCTTCAGCTTATCACTTTCGTCCCCTGTTCGAATAAGGGCTGGAACCTGGGTCAAACCAGCAATCTGTGAGGCTCGCCAACGACGTTCTCCGGCGATTAATTCATACTCGGTCGACAAACCACCGTCTTCTCTTTCCACTTCTTTTCTAGTGACAACCAGAGGCTGTAAAACACCATACTGACGAATAGAGTCGGCTAAATCACGCAAACGGTCTTGATTAAATTCCGTCCTTGGTTGGAAGGGATTAGCTCTAATTTTATCAACGTCTATCCAAAAGATAGCGTCCATTGGGCGTTCTACACGTTCAGCCATATTGAGTATATTTTAACATAAGAAGATAAAAATAAAACTAGGTTCCAAGGAAGGTCTTTCAAGACTATACATTTCAACAGAGGACTCTTCCGCGACTCAAAATTCACCGTCGCTCATTTTGGTCGTGTCCGCAGCTCGCGACCCATTCTACTGAATGGGTACCCCACTCCGCTTTTCGAGTCCTGACGCAAAGTTCCACTTTGCTTCCCAGGCACAAAAAAATCGGCTCACGCCGATTATTTGTGCCTGGGAGAGGACTCGAACCTCCATCCCTTGCGAGACACGATTTTGAGTCGTGCGCGTATACCAATTCCGCCACCCAGGCAAATATAACAACATTTTCTATTCTACCTTTTTTTGACAAAAAATCAATCTAAAGCACCTTATTAATTAACACTAAAAATAGAGATAAAAAATTGCTTATGTTATGCTATCCCTTAAGTGATTAACAGGCATAAATAATAACAAATATGAAAAGTAAAAAATGGTATTGGATCATCGGGATAATAATAGTCGTTCTTCTTTTACTATCTTTAAATAAAAAAGAAGAAGTAAGAAAAGATGAGACAGCCGATTTAACCGCTTCCCTAAATAACAAAACTGCTGTTCAAACTAAAGGTGACCGAAAACTAGCTATTGATGTCGGAATGGATAAAAGTAATGACTATGGCAAAGCCTTTTCGCTGGCTAAATCTGCCGGTATGCAACAAATGGGTATTTATATAAACTGGACTGACGCCGAAACCTCACCCAACAAATACGGCCACGCACTTTATCCCCTCATTAACAGTTATTACCCAGAAATAGGGATGCCGATCGATTTAACAATTACACCAATCAACACCAATCAACCAATGATGCCTGAAGATCTTGCCGGCAAAGCTCTCAATGATCCGGTGGTCATCGCTCGGTTTGAAAAACTGCTAGATTACACTTTCACTTCTCTAAATAAGGTCAAATTTACCTCAATCATTATTGGTTCAGAAATAGATGTTTACGCTGGCACCGACAAAAATCGTTGGCGAGAATACATTGATTTTTATAAAACCATTAGCACTTATGTCCACCAAAAATACCCAGGGATACCGGTAGCAACAGAATTAACTTTTAGTGGTATCACCAGTAATGCAAAACCTTATCTATCGGAAATAAATCAAACTAGTGACATTGTTGGGGTATCTTACTATCCCCTAAACGGAGACTTCACGGTTAAAAAACCAACAATCGTCTCAACTGATTTTGCAACACTTGTAAATTTGATTCCACAAAAACCAATTTATTTCTATCAATTTGGGTATCCATCTAGCAGTATTAATAATAGTTCACCAGAGAAACAACGTCAGTTTATTGCTAGTACTTTCTCGGCCTGGGATAAATACCGCCAAAATATTAAGATGATTGACTTTACTTGGCTACACGATACCTCAAACTCACAAGCCGACCAATTCAATACTTTCTATGGAGGTGGTGGCAACAAACAATTTACCGCTTTTCTCGCCTCAATTGGATTAAGAACTTACGAAGGTGCTGATAAGCCAGCCTGGCTGGAACTTAAAAAACAAGCTGCAGCCCGTGGCTGGTAATTTTAGAAAAATATTGATCAGCTAAAAAAAGTTAAAGGCGACATCACTGTCGCCTTTTATATTTGGCCTCCTTAAACTTAAATCTCAGGTTTGCAGTCTTAATTGCCCGCTCACGAACAAGTCTCTTTGTGATACTGAGCATGAGCAACCAAAAATACTGATAGTCAAGACTCTTCCATTTCTCATACTTCCGAAGGGAGTGTCCTCCTTCATACATCATCCGACGACTCCAGGGAGACATTCTGTCTCCAGCAAGTAACCAAGGACCATATCCAGAAGCCACCGGGTAGAGATCAATGACATTTCCACTTGGTGTTTTAAACCAAGAATGACGATAACTGGTTACGAAATATCCAGTTTCCGGTTTAACCTTCTTAAATAAGCAACGGAAGACAGCCACCAGAAGATGGCAAGTCAGAACATCACCACTGGGCAAGGTTAAATCATCAGGAATTGCCTCAATTAAGATCTTGATATCGGCAAATAAGTCAAGATCAGATTGAGGAAAGAGCCCCTCCGTCAGACAATAAGATTTCATGGCACGCCTCCTTAAGCTAACCCATAACTACCACATTTTTTTGCTTTTAGCAATTATTTCTGTATATTAGAACAATGATAAAGCCAAAAATTATCGTCATTCTGGGACCAACCACTTCTGGCAAAAGCGACCTAGCAGTGAGACTCGCCAAACAATTCAGTGGTGAGGTTGTTTCTGCTGATTCTCGGCAAGTCTACAAAGGTATGGACTTAGGATCGGGGAAAATAACCAAAAAGGAAATGTCTGGCGTCCCTCATCACCTGCTCGATGTATCAGATCCTAAAAAAATCTACTCAGTCGCAAACTACCAAAAGAAAGCCCACCAGACGATTGCTGGAATATTAAAACGACAAAAACTTCCGATTATTGTTGGTGGTACTGGTTTTTATATTCAAAGTATTGTCGACAATATTTCTCTTCCAAAAGTTCCACCCAATAAAACTCTACGTCGCGAGCTAGAAAAAAAGTCGGCAACTGAGATGTTTCATTTATTAAAAAAAATGGACCTTGAACGTGCCAAAAATATCGATAATAAAAACCCCCATCGTTTAATTCGCGCCATTGAAATCGCCAAACACCTGGGTCAAGTTCCCGTCCTCAAAAAAGAACAAAAATATAATGCTTTGGAAATTGGAATTAGCGTCCCCTACGAACAATTAGAAAAAAACATCTCGGTTCGCTTAGACAAACGGCTTAAAAAAGGAATGATTAGGGAAGTAAAAAAACTACATGAAGATGGCCTATCTTGGAAAAGATTAGAAAGTTTTGGCTTAGAATACTCTTTCATCGCTCGTTTTCTTCAAAAGAAAATAACAAAAGAAGAAATGCTTCAGGGAATAAAAACTGAAAGTCTAAAGTACGCCAAACGTCAAATGACTTGGTTTAAAAAAGACCGAAGAATTGTCTGGCTGGAAAAACCAGAAGTAGCCGAAAAACTAATTAAAGATTTCCTAGTTAGTTGAGGAAAAAACAATATTTTCGTCGGTTAGACCATTATCTTTTCTATAATCATCAAATAAATGCCAATAGGTACTAACTAAACGTTCTTTATCAGTAAGACCAAGAATATCAATAACTTTTTCAATTTCCCCCTGCTCTCCTTCGATTTCTAAATAATTACCAAATGGTAGCCTATCAAGAGCAACAAACGTCCCCAAAAGTTCATACTCTGTACGATATTTTTCCATAATTAATTTTTTAGTAAACCCCAACGTCTCTAGCATTTTTTCCACTAAAGAAATATCACTGACTTCAACCTCCAATTCTTGACTTATTTTAAAATTCTCGCCAGTATTAGGTATTTTTGTTTTAACAGTCATAACTTTCTTTTCGCCATCTCTCACCCTCAAAAACACTTTTTTGTTTTCAAGTTGTTCATCAGGAGTGTCCATTCTGACGGTTCGTTGAAAAGTATCTCGATGTAAGAGCTGACCACCCGCCGATTTAATTTTTTCTTCTAAAACAGACAAATTTTCTAACCTAAACTTTACCTCAATCTCCACCTGATTATTTGCCATATGGTTTAAAATTAGAAAATGATAAAACTAATCAACTTCCACTTTGAGTAAACGAATCCAAAATTGACTGCGAAAATTAAAAGGATTATTCGGAGATTTTACAAACTGGCCAATGGAAACAAAACGGGGAATTTCGTAATATTGCCCACGAGCTGGTTTAAGCGGGAAAAAGGCTCCAATTGTCGCCAAAATTGAGACAAACAAAAAAACCCAAAAACGATACTTTTTTTGCATATTTAAAAGTGTTTTTTAATAAATGATCGTCCGGAGCCAGATTTAAAATACTTCTCCAAAAGAAAAGCTTTATGTCTATCCTTAACAGTAATGTAAAAATCTAAACTGATAGGTAAGCGATTAGCCGTAGAAGGGACATAGCCCTTTTTATGTCTTAAGAAGCGTTCCTTAAGATTATCGGTACAGCCTAAATAATAACCGCTTTTACATTTTAAAGAATATACATAAAACATAATATACTCGCCTCCGCGACCACCAGAGTGGGGTTAGCCACGCCGGAGGGACGCTTCGGCGTACCAAAGGCGGGCTCGCCGCGACTCGAACGCGGAACCTCGGTTTTGGAGACCGATGTTTTACCATTGAAACTACAAGCCCTCAAAAAACAGCCTTACAGCCACAAAAGTATTCTAGCATAAATAAAGTAAGAAAAAAGACCCCAATTGGGGTCTTTTTTCTTACTTTTTGACTTCCTTGTGTACTGTTTGTTTTTTACAGAATTTGCAAAACTTATTGAGCTCAATTTTACGCTCAACGAGTTTCTTATTTTTTCGGGTATAGTAGTTAAGGTTTTTGCAATCCTTACAGCCGAGTTTGATTAATTGGTCTTGTGACATATTGGTGAATTAGCTTTAACTTAGGTACTATAACCTATTGCCGGTAATAAATCAAGGCTTATATTTTCCTCGTCGCAATAACTGAGTGAACGTCCGGATCCTCCTGTCCTAGAGCCCAGGCAGAGAAACCATGCATTTTAAAGAGCAAAGCTAGGTCAATTTTGCGACTAAAACTCTGTGAATTCTCATACCAGGCAGTATAAGTCTTCTTTGATTGAGTATAGTTTACCCACCCAACCTGATAGGTCGGATTCCAGCCCTTTTTGATAATTTGCTTAGGATATTTAAATAACTCATCAATCCTTCGGTAGGTACCAATATCTACCAATTTTCCCGTACTATCATCCCATTTCCAATAATAAAATGGTATACCAAGAGATAGTTTGGCTGGAGGAACCTGACTAATGGCAAAACGAACGACTTGTTTCACCCAATCCAGACTAGCCACCGGACCGCCAGAAGCGGGTTGATCGTAAGACATAATACTTAGGAAATCTGAATTAGCACCCAAAGCCTTATAATCATAAACCCCAATCACTCTCTGCCATAAGTTATTCGGATAGGCATTAGGATCAAGAGAAGTTTGTGAAATAACAGCAACACTAAAAACAAGATTATTCTTTTTAAATTCTGGATAAGCTCTTTTTACAAAAGCAGAATATTTATCACGGTATTCCGCTGTCATTTGTTCAAAATCAAATTGCCAACCCCAATAATTTTGCTTTTTACCCTCAGCCACCATTGCCTGGATAATTTTGTCTTGAATATCAGGATTATCTAAAATATCATGCACATCTTTCTGACTAAAACCACTATTGGTCAAAAGTGGCATAATTTTTACCTTATTAGCTCGCACCAAAGAGAGAAATTCATCTTTTAAACCACCTTTAAGTACACCGTCAGCTCTAACTCCATAAGACTGCGGAGCGATAACATCAATACTTTTAACATTTTTTTGAAAAGACTCCCAAGCTCGTTCGCCATCACGGTAATAGAATAGTTTGATAAAATCCGTCTTAGCTGTTTCAGCAAAGATAAAATTAAAAGGGAGAAGAAAACCAAACAGTAAAATTAAAAAAGGGTATTTTATTTTAGATAACATGGAGACATTTTAACATAAAATTTTGTTTAGAAAAAATATAAAGTGGATGGGAGTTTTACAAGTCGGGATTCGGTCAAGAGTAACTTATTAGTTGATTTTTTAAGTTACTGCGCAGAGAGGGACTCGGCGCAGCTCACATCAATATTTTTATTCGATAAACTCCAAAAATATTGTGTGGCTCCTGCCCTGACTCGGCCACGATTTCGCTTCGCTCAATCGGCTTCGCGGCCTCCGTCTTTCGAATCCATCCCTGCGTCAAACAAAACAATACGCCCCAGATGCTTTCGCATCCAGGACGTTTGTTTTGTGCGCAGAGAGGGACTCGAACCCCCGGAGGCCATAGGCCAACAGATTTACAGTCTGTCCTCGTTGCCGCTTGAGTATCTGCGCATATTAAACCTTTCAAACCTTAACTGGTGTTTTTGATTAGCCGGTTTTATTTCAGAAAAAAATTTCTTAACATCGGATTTTCTCGTTAAATAAACCTTATGAGAACTGACTTCCGATGGCTTGTATTCTAACTTTTTTAACATCAATTGTAAAGATTTCAGAATAGGAAAAGAGTAATTTATAAAAGAAACCTGTATTCCAAAACGGAGCTTACAAACAGAGCCGTCAGTGTCAAAAAATCCTCTCAAAAACCTCTTCATATACTGACTTTTCTGGAAAATCCAATTCGGTACTCCAACTTGACTCTTAACCTTATTAAATACCAAACCTTCTTCTTGCAACCAATCCGTCAACTTAACCGAACCAATATAGATATCGCGACAACCATTTGCTCGTATCGTCAACTTAACATGAGTATGAAAAATTTTTTCCATCAAATATTTTACATACTGGGCATAAGATAATTCTTTTGTTCCCAAAGTTATCGTCGTCTGAAAATGTGTCAAATTTCCATCTCCAAACATTATACCAAAAAATTCCGCTAGATCCGCCGTATATTTCTTGGGAATAACAATATCATTCCGACGGTTTTGATACTTAGGTTTTAATTCTGGACAAGTACTAATATTCAATCTTTTAAGTCGGAGATAGACTGTTTGGAATTTAATATTTAAAATATCAGCAATTTCACTTATACTTTTATTTTTAACAACATAAAGATTGTAAAGCTCATCATGATAAGTTTTTTCTTCTTTTGGATTCCATTTCCTAGCCATTTGTTATTATTATATCACAAATTACTATTGTCTACTCTAGTATTGGTGAGCACTTCCAGACATAAAAAACCACCTAGCAGGTGGTTTTTTATGTCTGATTATTTAATTTTTCTTACCCGAAGACGGTTGACGGTGGCTAGAAACAATTCTTTTACCACGATTAGCAATTTCTCTAATATCAACCTGAGTTAAACCATTCTTCATTGAGACAGTCACCACGCTCCCCTTGGCCACTTGTTTAGAGATAATATACTGGGCCACTTGATTTAGGATCTTACTTTGAATCAAGCGTTTCAGTGGTCGAGCGCCATACTCCGGATTATACCCTTCTTTGGCTAAATAATTAATTGCCTCAGGAGTAACCTCCAAAAGAATATTTTTTTCCTTCAAACGAGTCTTAACCAAGCCGAGCTGAATTTCCACAATTTGACGAATAATTTCTTCAGAGAGAGGATTGAAAATAATTACATCATCTAAGCGATTCAAAAATTCTGGTCGAAAATTATTTTTCAAAGACTCCATAATCTTATCCTTTACATCAGAGAAACTAGTTTTCTCACTTTCTCCTCGGAAACCAATTTTTTGCAGACGAATAATATATTCACTACCAATATTAGAAGTCATAATAATAATGGTATTTTTGAAGTTCACCACTCGCCCCTTGGAATCAGTTAGCCGGCCATTATCTAAAACTTGCAACAAGATATTAAAGACTTCTGGATGAGCTTTTTCGATTTCATCAAAGAGGAGAACAGAATATGGTCGATGACGAACAGTCTCGGTCAAAGAACCACCCTCTTCATGTCCAACATAGCCAGGAGGAGAGCCGATCAATTTGGAGACTGAATATTTCTCCATATATTCAGACATATCTACTCGGATAAGAGCTTTGTCATCATTAAACATAAACTTAGCCAAAGTTTTAGCTAATTCTGTTTTACCAACTCCGGTCGGACCCAAAAACATAAAGGAACCAATTGGACGATCAGGATCAGAAATACCAGCTCGAGAGCGTTTAACCGCCTCTGCCACCTCTTTAATTGCTTCATCCTGACCGCGAACTCGTTTAGCCAGTTCATCAGCCAGACGCGCCAATTTCTCGGCTTCTTCTTCCAACATTTTCATTACAGGAATGCCGGTCCAACGAGAAACCACTTTAGCGATCTCCTCAGCCGTGACCTCTTCTTTTAAGATTTTACGAGAAGTCTGTAATTTTTTAATCTTAGTCTCACGAGCGACTAATTGCTTTTCCAATTCAGGAATTTGACCATAACGAATCTCCGCCGCCCGAGTGAGATCAACACGCAATTCAGCTTGACCCGCCTCCAACTTCAAAGATTCCAATTTTTCTTTAATATCTCTGATTTCCGAAATTGTCTGCTTTTCATTTTTCCAACGCAGTTCCAGCTCACTGGTCTCCTCTTTCAAATCTCCAATTTCTTTTTCGATTCTCTTAATCCGAGTTTTAGCTTCTTTATTTTCAGTATCCAATTCTACCTCTTTACGCAAGGCTTCTCGCTCTACTTCGAGCGTCATGATACGCCGATGAGCATCTTCTAACACGGCTGGTTTATTTTCCAACTGTAAACGTAGGGCGGCGGCTCCCTCATCAATCAAGTCAATCGCCTTATCAGGTAAAAAGCGGTCGGTAATATAACGACTAGAGAGATTTACCGCCGCCACAATCGCGTCATCAGTAATATGCACTCCATGATGAAGCTCGTAACGGCTTTTCAACCCACGCAAAATAGTAATAGCATCTTCAGTGCTTGGCTCTTCTACTAAAACCGGTTGGAAACGACGGGTCAACGCTTGATCTTTTTCGATATATTTTTGATATTCCTTCAGGGTTGTCGCTCCAATCGCTTTCAAGTCGCCACGAGCCAGAGCCGGTTTCAACATATTAGAAGCATCAATCGCCCCTTCAGCCGCCCCCGCCCCAACAATAGTATGAATTTCATCAATAAAGAGAATAATTTTCCCTTCCGATTTTTCGAGTTCTTTAATAATATTCTTTAAACGTTCTTCAAATTCTCCCCGATACTTGGTACCAGCCAAAAGAAGCCCCAAATCCAAAGAAACAATTTCCTTTTCTCGTAAAGACTCAGGGGCATCACCTTTCGCAATCCGAACCGCTAACCCCTCAGCAATCGCCGTTTTTCCGGTTCCGGCTTCACCAATTAAAATCGGATTATTTTTTGTTCGGCGAGAGAGTATCTCCATCACTCGACGAATTTCTGATTCCCGGCCAATCACAGGATCTAACTTATCTTTACGAGCCAAATCGGTCAAATTTTTGGTAAATTTATCAATCGCCTTATTTTTTCGCCCATGATCAACAACATCGACTTTATTGGCACGAATTTCTTCTAAAATTTTGGAAATATTATCGCGCGTCACCCGAAAACGATTCAAGATTTCCACCGCCTGACTAGGAACTTCCAGCAGAGCCAACAATAAATGTTCTGTCGAAACAAAATCATCTTTCATTTTGTCGGCAATTTTAGACGACGAATCTAAAACAGAAACGAGTTCTGGAGTTAAATAAATTTGATAAGAAGGAGAAGCAACACTAGAAGATTCCACCCCATCCAAAGAGTCCAAAAGGAAATCGGTCAACATAATAGAATCAATTTCCAACTTCTCAAAAATAGTTAAGACCATACTGTCATCTTGCAAAAGTAGAGCGGCTAAGAGATGCACAGGATTAACCTGGTTTTGTCCACGTTCAATGGCCAACTCGTGAGACTTACGGATGGCTTCTTTAGCTTTTGAAGTAAATTGATGAAATGGAGGCATAATTTTACGAAAGAATTACAGGCATAAGCGGTGGGTGACTAAAATATGGCAACTTCGACAAAAATAGCCAGAATAACCTTATATTACAACCTTTTTAATAGATAGTCAATTGGTCTAAAACCTAAATTAAACAGCTTTTTACGCTTTTTTTAGCTGTTCATCTACCTTTTTCCAATCGATGATATGAAAGAAAGCATCAACATACTCGGTTCGCCTATTTTGATACTTTAAATAATAAGCATGCTCCCAAACATCGAGACCAAGTAAGGCCTTTTTATCACTTGGTAATAAATTTTGATTAGCCGTATTGATAATTTCCAACTTATTATTCGAGATAGCTAACCAAGTCCAGCCCGCCCCAAACAAACCCAACGCCTTATCTTTAAACTCAGTTTTAAACTGGTCATAACTACCATACTGTTCATCGATCATTACTCCGATAGTCGTTCCCTCTGGCTTATTGGTTTCATCTTTGGGTTTACCTAAGATATTCCACCAAAAATTATGGTTAAGAAAACCGCCACCATTGTTTATGACCGCTGAACAAATATCCTCTGGTAACATGGTCTCAGCCTGATAAATTAAAGTGGCTAAATCTTTCTCTTGTAAATCTGGATATTTTTCTAATGCCGCATTTAACTTGTCGGTATAAGCCTGATGGTGTTTAGTGTGATGAACACGCATTGTCGCCTCATCAATATGGGGCTCGAGATCACCATATTTATAAATTAAAGAGGGAATTTCATACATAAATTTTAAGATTGAGGATTAAATAATAAATTTTTATTCTGAGACAAAATTTCTTTTAAACTCTTAATAATATAATCAATGTGAGCCTTAGTAGTACCCCGATCTAAAGAGAAACGAAGGGCACTGTCGGCGTGATTTTTATCATGACCTAATGCCATTATAACATGTGAATTATCTTTGGAATGAGCCGAACAAGCGCTACCAGTCGAACAAGCCACTCCTCGCGCATCAAGACTTAAAACCAACCATTCACCCAAACTATCGGAGAAAGAAACATTAACATTGTTTGGCAATCGATTTAAAAGATCACCGTTTATTTTGACACCGTGGAAACCCCTAAGCTCTTGGAAAAAATAATCTCTAACGGCAATCAATTGCGTGTTATCTTTTTCTTTTCGCTCCTGGCTTAAAGCCAAAGCTTTTGCCAGTCCAACAACACCAGCCACATTTTCTGTCCCAGAACGTAAACCTCTTTCCTGACCTCCGCCAAACAAGATAGGTGAAATAAAAGTGTTCCTTTTTACATACAAACAACCAATCCCTTTTGGTCCATAAACCTTAGAACCATTTAGGGTCATAAGGTCAACGCCTAGTTTCTCTACTTCTAAAGGAAGAAAACGTGAAGCCTGACAAGCATCAGTATGAAAATAGGGAAGTCGCAGTTCATTGCTCTGCTTACGATGTTCACGTAAAATTTTTGCCACCTCGCGAATTGGCTCAATTGTACCAATTTCGTTATTAGCATACATGACAGAAACTAAGACGGTATCCTCCCTCAAAGATTCTTTCAGGGCATTTAAATCCACTATTCCCTCTTTCGACACAGGTAAATAAGTTACCTGCCAACCCTCTTTTTCTAGCGTCTGACAAGACTCTAAGACCGCCTGATGTTCGATAGCCGTCGTAATAATATGCCCAGGATTTTTAATCTTATTTTTAGCCAATAAACCCCGAGCCACCCCTAAAATCGCTAAATTATCACCCTCTGTTCCACTGCCCGTAAAAATTATTTCATCGGGGTGAGCTCCTAAAATATCAGAAATTTGTTTACGAGCTTGTTCTACCGCCTTGTGAGCTCGTACTCCCTCCTGATGCAAACTAGAAGGATTCCCTGTTTCACGAGAAAGATATGGCAACATCACCCTAAGGACCACCGAATCAATGGTGGTTGCCGCAGCCGTATCAGCATAAATTCTTTTTGTACCAAAATTCCACATTTTCATATTTTGACATAAAAATGAAAGGTAGTCCATCTACCACAATGGTAACAAATAAAACTAATTAAATTGCCTTAGTTTTGTTTAAAAGTTATACTGAGAATAATCTTCTAGACATTAATTTTCAAAAATCATGCCAATAGATTTAAGTATCGATAATATTATTATTTATTCATTAATCGTGGTTATTGGCTTACTTACGGCCGAAATTTTTCGCCTAAATGCTCGTTTTCGTAAAGTCTTGCTTGGCAAAAAAGGAGAAAATTTAGAAGACACCATTGAAACCCTAACAAAAGGAATGGAAAATCTAGATTCCCGCTCCGAAGAAATGGAAAATTATATTATCAAAATGGACGGGCGACTACGCCAAAGCATTCAGAAAGTTAAGACTATTAGATTCAACCCCTTCAAAGACCAGGGTGGCAATCAAAGTTTTGCCACCTGTTTCCTGGATGAAAATGGTAATGGGGTAATAATTTCCAGCTTATATTCACGAGATAAAGTAAGTGTCTACGCCAAACCAATTGTAAAATATCAATCGGAATTTGAACTCTCGGAAGAAGAAAAAGAGGCCCTTGAAAAAGCAAAGTAGTTAAGAAAGGATAACTCTAAAGGCAAACTTTAGATTTTAAAGTCTAAAGTTTTACACTCGTTAATTTTCACTTTAACTTTTTCTCTTTGTCTCTTAACTTTTAACTTTACTCCATCGTGGACAAACCTTTAAAAATAAGGTATATTTAGCCGTAATGTCATCTAATCTTAAAGAAAATTTAAATACTGAGAGACCACCGGTTATTGCCATTATGGGCCACATTGATCACGGCAAATCGACCCTTCTTGATTACATCAGAAAAACAAATGTTGTAGACAAAGAAGCGGGCGGCATCACTCAACACATCAGCGCCTATGAGGTTGTCCACGAAGACAAAGATGGTAACAGTAAAAAAATAACTTTTCTCGATACCCCCGGTCACTCGGCTTTTTCTGGCGTCCGAGAAAGAGGAGCTAGTATCGCTGACATTGCCGTCTTAATTGTCTCAGCCGAGGAGGGGGTAAAAGACCAAACGATCGAAGCTTTTCAATCCATCGAAGCTACTAAAACGCCTTTTATCGTCGCCATCAACAAAATTGATCGACCAAATGCTAATATCGAGCGAACAAAACTGCAATTATCTGAAGCGGGAATTTTTGTCGAAGGTTATGGCGGTTCCGTTCCAGTGGTAGCCATTTCAGCCAAATCAGGAGAAGGAGTATCTGATTTGTTGGATATGATGCTGTTGGTTGCCGAAGTAGAAGAACTAAAAGGCGACGGACACATTCCAGCCGAAGGATTGGTCTTAGAAGCCAACCTTGATCCTAAAATCGGCGTTACAGTGAATCTAATTATTAAAAATGGCACCCTCTACACTGGCGACCTAGTGGCCATTGGCGATCAATCGGCCAAGATTAAAAAAATTGAAGATTTTAAAGGTAAAACACTAAAGGAAGCAACATTTTCCTCCCCTGTTCGTGTTTTTGGTTTTTCTAGTATTCCTGAAGTCGGTCGCTGTTTCCAAACATTTAATGATAAAAAGAGCTTGGAAAATTATCTAGAAAAACAAAAGGCGGGCATCCTATCAACCACCTGTCGCAATTTTTTTGAAGAGAATTCTTCTGCTATCCATGTCCCCATCATCATAAAAACTGACGTCTATGGTTCATTAGAGGCCGTTATGAAAGAGGTGGCCAAAATAAAATCTGACAAAATTTCTCTTGATATCGTCCAAACCGGAGTAGGAACCATTTCCGAAACTGATGCTAAAATTGCTAGCAGTTCTCCAAACTCTATTATTCTTGGTTTTCATGTAAAAGTAGACCACTCTGCCCAGGATCAAGCCGAAAAATTTGGTTTTAAAATAATGCAATTTGATATTATTTATAAACTATCAGAATGGTTAGAAGGGGAAATAAGAAACCGAACACCAAAAGAACGAGTGGAGGAATCGATTGGTCGCGCAAAAATTCTAAAAGTTTTTGCTCAAAATAAGGTTAAACAAATCGTCGGAGGACAAGTGATTAAGGGACGAATTACTAAAGGCGCTGAAGTAATCATCTTGCGTCGCGATGTAGAAATTGGTCGCGGTAAAATTACCGATCTGCAAGAACAGAAAATTAAAACGAGTACAGTTGAAGAAGGAACTCAATTTGGCACCGAAATCGAGACAAAATTAATGATTAGTCCGGGTGACTACATTGATGCCATTGAGATAACACAAAAATAAAACCATATGCGACCTCATCATCAAGAAAAAATGGTTTCAATTATTGTTCCAGTTGTGGCTGAATATTTAAACTACCACAGCAATGGATCATCGATGATTACCGTTACAAACTGCCTTGTTTCTGACGACTTTAAAAGGGCGACTATCTATATTACTGTCTTACCAGATGATAAAGAGGCCGAGGCTTTAAACTTTGCCAAGAGACAACGGAGTGAAATCCGAGAATTTTTAAGAAAAAAGACAAAAATTGGTCTCCTACCCTTTATTGATATCGAATTAGATTTAGGAGAAAAACATCGACAAAAAATTGATGAATTGTTAAAAAAAGGTTAAGATAACCATGTTTAATCTTGTTTTTAGCTAGGCAAATTATACAGGATTAGGCACGGTGGCGAAGTGGTAACGCTGCGGTCTGCAAAACCGCCATGCGCGGGTTCAATTCCCGCCCGTGCCTCCAGCTCTTTAGAATGTGTAAAAAAATAATAGGCCCGAGTGGCGGAATTGGTATACGCGCACGACTTAAAATCGTGTCTCGCAAGGGATGTGGGTTCGACTCCCACCTCGGGCACAAATAAAAAATCTGCATTATTGATGCAGATTTTTTATTTGTGCCCGAGAGTAAGCAAATTTATTTGCTTACGTGTGGGAGTCGAAAAGCTTCTCCCTTATTTACGAAGATGTAGTCATCTGAGTAAATGGGAAAGCTATACTGTCCGCGTAGCGGAAGACTCCACCCCAAACCATCTGTGCCTCGTGAGGGGATCGAACCCCCGACCGTCTCCTTAAGAGGGAGCTGCTCTACCAGCTGAGCTAACGAGGCTAAAACATTCACCCAACCACCTTTTATAAGTTTAGGGTTAATACAAAGAAAATCTTAACAAATTTTACCACTAGTAGCAAATAAACGAGGTTGGTTTTTATTAGATTATTTGCTAAGATAGGCGGTATTGCCGAGGTGGCGTAATTGGTAGCCGCGCCAGTCTTAGGAACTGGTGGAGTAATCCATGGAGGTTCAAGTCCTCTCCTCGGCACAGAAAAAACCTGTTTAATAAAACAACTCTAGCCGTTTTATTTAATACCCAAATTCATCTAACATCTCTCCTGAAAAATAAAACTCATAAGCCAACGCTCCAAAGGTATAGGTTTTCCCGTTAATGACAATCTCCGATCCTCCCACTTGGGGATTTTCTTTAGGTAAAGATTTAGCAAAACCAACATTAAAAATAGTAGCCAAAATCTCTGGCCGATCAGAAATATCAAAACCGGCTTTTTTCCACTGCGCCTCAATTTGTCGCAAAAATAGAGCGGTATAAAGATAAGAATAAGTGTGGTCTTTGGAGTCAGTCAAACGATTAAATCTTTCCTCATCATAATTAGACGTTTGAAAGCTGAGCATATTTTCAAATTCTGTGCCTAAATAATAAGGAGAACTTCGGTCCACTAAATTTTTCTCAATTTGAATCGCGGTCTCTTCTTTTACGCCCGCCACCCCCAAGGAGAATTTTATTTCGTTACCCAAGATCTTCAATGGTTGGAAAAATTGTTTATAGACTTCCCTTTCACTATGAAACAATCTCAACTGCTCCCCAACCACCTGAGAAACAATTAGACGAGCTGGTACCCCCGTCCTAACCGCCACCTGATTAATCACCTCCTTGTCCTTAGCTAAACCCTCTTTGAGGGTTTGCCACTCTGGAGTATTTATCCAAGCGTACAAATTGGCATCAGTTTTTATGTTATTTACAGAAAAATTATCAGTTGAGTTTTCACATTTTTTGATTCCCGTCTGATAATCAAGATTACCAACCAAATACATTTCCGCCGCCGCCAACATTTGAGCCAAGACCAAATCAGAATGTGTGCGATCATAAGCGGTCAAAATCTTACCACCATTTTCCGGATAGATTTTTTTTACTACTTGGGCCCGACAAAGATTTACCAATAGAGCACTAGAACGATCAGGACTAGCGACCAAACTCTTAATTATCGAAGCTGATTGAGAAAAATAGCGATCATTCAAATCAATTTGTCCCAACGAGTCGGTTAAATGAAATTTAACCGCAAAAAAACCAGCGGTAAGCAAAAAACCAATGGCCGCAAAGACATAAACCAAAACAATGGCAATTTTACTAAGATAATTTTTGACCATAATTATCGAAATCTTAACATATTTTCAAATCAAATCAAAGATAAAATGGCTAAATAGAGCCATTTTCCCGCCTCCCCCACCCTTGACTTTTACATTGATTGGTGATATAATAGAGGATAGAAGATAAAGTTAGCCGTTCCTTGACATGGCTACAAACAATTTTTCGAAACATAGAAAAGAGGCAGTGAAATGTTTACAGAGCTGATGGTTTTGACAGGAGGAACCATACTCCTTCTCGTGGCGACCTTGGTATTTATCCTGGTTGCAGCCAAAGCGGTTTTCATTTGGATAACGATCCAAGAAAACTACGCAGTGATTGTCTTGAAGGGTGACCAATACCTCAAGACCTTGTTGGCAAAAAAGGGGTCGAAGGTAGAAGAGAACGGAGATATCGTGGACAAAAGGAATGATGATCCGAAAGATAGCCTATTACAGAGATGGTTAGGCGTCCACTACATCGGCATTCCATTTATCACGAAAATTCACACCTGGGAGCAGAGCTGGGTGGCTTGGAAAATGATTGACGGCAAGGACTATCAAGCTGTCCCAGAGACACAAATATTACGCCAAGTCTATTTGGCGGAATATCCCTACTTCGTAAAAGCGATGGGGGTAGAGACGAAGGATCTCATCCCATTTGACTTTGCGTTTGTCATCACCGCAAGAGTGATCAATCCCTATAAAGCAGCCTTTGTTGCCCATGATTGGGTTAGACAAATGACTGCCATGGTCCAGCAAGCAGTAATCAAATACGCTGGAGAAAAAACCTTTGAAGAGATTACCGCAGATAAGGCGTTGGGAGCAAACGCCTGTGTACAATTGATCGAAAACGAGATCGTCACGATCATGAGAGAGTCCTACGGTGTCAAGATTGTGAAAACCTCTATCCAGGGAATTGATCCCGATTCCAAATACCGGGAACTAACTCTCAAAAGAACCGAAGCTATTCGTCAGGGTGAAGCCCTTAAAGCTACAGCTGAAGCCAAAGCAGAAGCCACAAAGACTGAGGCTACGGGCGAAGCCAATGCCATCACAATCAAAGCTCTGGCTGAGGCACAGGCTCTTGAAACAAAAGCAAAAGCTCTCAGAGAACAACAAGAGGAAGGAAAACTCCTGGTAGCAGCTGGTATTGCGGAGCAGATGGCCAAAAACAGCAGAACTGTGGTGATTGGCAGTGAACCACTCGAGGTCGTAAACAACCTTCTGAAAGGAGTAAACAAGAAATGATGAAGATGGTCATCACCGGAATCATATCGCTGACTCTACTTCTGCTGGTCGGATCTGTCGTGCTTGGTTTCGTAGTTCAGTTTCGCAAAAGACAGAATCTGAAACCAACAACACCGTCAAAACCACCTACCACAACTCCTGAGGATAAACCCAAAGAGAAACCCACCGCCAAAAAATCAGAAGTACCATGGTGGAAATGGGTTGCGATATTCCTCTTCCTCTGGATATGGGTCCCGCCACTGGTAGTCTTGTGTGTGGATTGGTCACCAAAATCAGAGAAAGTGGCAGAATCCGCAGACAAAGCGACGGTTTCTGCCTCACCAACCACCATCACCCTAACCAAGGAAGATGGGTGGGTTGCAAAAGACATAAACTTCAATGGAACAAGGTGGGTTGCTAATGTAACCCCCCACACAGCGAAGTATAAAATTCGCACACCCGATGGTAATGTTCATGAATGTGGCTATGGTCACGAGGATGACACTTGGCCCATCAAAAACATTCCCCAATCACTGTTCTTTCGAACGGCGGAGGACGGACCGATAAAGGTGGAAATTGTTTGGAAATAGAGCCATGTATTTCATTCGAGAGCGGAATTCCCCAACAGGAGTCTCCGCTCTTTTTTTATAAAAAAACAAAACAAGAGACTTTTCTGTCTCTTGTTTTGTTGATAACTTGTTAAGCTGAATTATTTTAAGGCTTCTATCGTACCCCTAATAATATCTATCACCCCATAGACTGAAGCCATTATAGTAATGCCAACTATCCCCCAAATCATATGTGATTTTCCAGCCGAACGTTCAGAGGGATTATCATAATTAGCCAAAAATCTATATAACCCGTAGATAAAATATACCACTGCCAAAGCTAGCAAAAAAGCAGTAAAAGGCTTTAGAATTAGTAGTTTTATATTATTTAAGACGGGTATATTCATTAATTTTCAGCACCAGGGATAATTTCGGTTCCGGGAGCTTCACTATCACCACTAATTCCTAGGCCGCTCTGAATCGCTGCCATAATCCCCCAAATAGATCCCATCACAATCAGAGCAATAGCACCATAGATCATGATACTCTTTCCAGTTGAAGCCTTAGCTGGATCACCGGCTGATAAAATATATTTAACTAATCCCCAACAAAAGGCAATAAAGACTAAAGTCATTGCCAGAGGAGCAATACTATTTATCAGTGTTGACAACCCCTGAGTAAAATTTTGAATAACCTGTGCCGACGCTAATATTGGCAACAAAGACACGGAAACAATTGAGAACTTTACAAATTTCATATCAATATATTAATTAATAATTAATAAACAAAACAAGGTTAATAATATAAACTCTATTTAGTCAATTATAGTTACTTACAACACTAAAAGCAACTATAAATGGGGACAATTTTAGGGAATGACAATGCCACCTTGAGGTGCAGCGTTCATCGCTGGAGTAATTCCCAAAGTATCATTCAGCGCCCAAACCAAACCCCAAACAGAGCCCATTACAAACAGAGCCACCACTCCCCACACCATAAGCCACCGACCCTCAACTTTCTCCTTTTCCCCCAAACTATACATATACTTCACTAGACCCCACAGAAAAACAACGAAAGTCCCAGTGATTAAAAAACCGCCAATTGGCACGAGTAAAGTTTTAGTCAAATTAGTAAAGATTTCCCCTAGGGTCAAGGCTCGAACCAAATTGGGGAAAAAAAATAAACTTATTATCAATAATAATGAGAAATTCCTTACAAGAGACGTTTTTTTAGACATAGATATAATAAATTATAGACTAACAGAAAGTTTGTAAAAGAAAACTAGTGGTAGCTGGGGTAATTTGTTCGACCGTACTTTCAATAATCGCCACAATAACATTACAGCCGATAACTATAGCCGCACCAATAACCACCCAGAAAAAAGCGGACTTGGCCTCTTTCAATTTACTTTCGTTCCCCTGAGCCATTACAAATTTAAAACCTACAAAGATAATAGCAATTATAACAATCGGGGTACCAATTTGAATAATAATATTTAAAACAATAGCTAAAAATTGTTTAAAGTCATTGGCAGCAATAGGATTTTCAATGGGCGGAGCCGGAGTCAATGCTCCACCCTGAGCAAAAACTTGACCCAGAAGAGCGAAGAAACTAAAAACAAAAAAACTAATTCGATAAACAAAAATCTCATGATTAGATAGTATTTTCTCCTTCATATATTTATTGTCTTGTCTTATCTGGTAAAATAGTTCTTAAATCATAAGGATCAACCTTATTTTCTCCACCGGTCAGCCCCCAAACAATTGCCTTCACAATTAAAAAAGCGGTCAACATAATAACTAGGCCCAAAAGAGCGGTACGTAAACGTCCCCTCCAGACAGACTGAGCAGTGGAATTGTTTGGATGAAGGACAAGTTCAATACCGGAAACAACAATCACCACAGTTACTAGTGGTAAACCTAAAGTAAAAATCAAAAATTTAATAACATCATTAATTAATGTATATAAGTCATTCCAGGAACAAGGGTCTGTCTTGCAATTTACCAAACCGGCAGCCGAAACAGTATGCATAACAAAGAAACTTAAAATTATTGCCCCAAAAAAAATAAAGTAAAATTGTTTCTTTCTCATTTTTTTCTTAGAAAACCCTAAATAGACGTAACATATTAGCATCGGCCGACTTAACTGCATCAGTTATTTTAACTTGACCAGTTTTAACACCTTCCGACAACTGAGTAAATATTTCATTGGTCTTATTACTATCGGGGTCTACCCAAGACCGGGCAACAACAGCCGAATCTTTAAAAACCTGGATAAATGGGTCGGGGTCTTTGGCTACTAACAAATCTCGCCTAGAAGGGAGATATTTCAAAATACCAGATAAATTATTGAGATTTACGGATTGAGATAATAGATCAGCAGCCAAAATAGATGAAGACTGCTTTTTAGAATTCTTAGAAATCGTCAAACCATAGAAATTACCATAAGTAACACGTTTTTGTGGGTCCTTTTGTGGGATCAAAACAGCATCAAGACTAAGATGAGGATTTTTGGCCTGCAAATCACTCAACTCACTAGCAAAACCAAAATAGGTTGCTAAATTTTCCGCCACAAACATATCTTTATCATTAGTCAATGACCGATTCCAAGAATAAGCCAACTGCGTGGGATTAGAAAATTGCTGATAAAAATTAAGACTCGCCTCAGTTGGTGGTGGAGTTAGGCCATAATCATTACTCAAAACAGGTTGATAGGTGTCATCTATGTTAGTAACAATAATTGGATTACCAGCTTGTAACAATAGAGTAGAAAAAATATATTTGGCATTAGTGATATTACGAAACTCCCCTAAGGCCGTCGCCGTCCTGGTAATATTGTTACGAGCATCGATTTCAACAATTGGTTTAATTGTTGTCATAAATTCTGTCCAATTTTTAGGCGGAACCACAATATTAGCCGAAGCATACATGGTGCGATTGTAATACATCACCAAAGGATCAATAAACAAGGGCATTGATTTCAACCCCTTAGAGTTCATAAACACAGACACTCCATCAGCAAAATTATTTAATATATCACGCTGAGGATAAACAGAGTAAGGTATCTCCGATATTTTACCACTCAGACGATCAAGCATTTTTTGATCAGCGAAAAATAGGTCTGGACCTTCTCCTCGAGCAAAGGCCTCAATCAGATGGTCTAAATAATTCTCTGGCACTTGAGATTGATATTTAATTTGTACTAATTGTTTATTTTTATCGTTTAACTCATTAAAAAACTGAGTGAGTTCGGGTTTATCATATGGACCCCATATAGTCACTTCTTCAACAGGTTTGGAACCAAAAGGACCAATACCACTTGGTAGATAACCAGCAAAGATCAATACTGCGATAACCGCAACAATGCCAAAAATAACCAGAAGAATTGTTTGAAAAGGAGATTTCATATCGATTATTGTTTCTTTAAAATTAAACCATAATGATGATCACCGGCCGGAAATTCTTTATCAAAGCGGAAACCAGCTGATTCAAAAATTTTCTTAGCCTCATCGGCGTTTACCACCATATCAGGAGTTGGACCCAAACCACCAAAAGAATCGGTCCAATCGATAATTGCCACCCGGCCACCTGGTTTTAAAACACGTTTCGCTTCCAGAGCTAATTGATAACCAGCCTTAGTTTGAAATAAAATATTAGAAAGCAAAACAAAATCTACCACCTGATCCGCAATTTTTGATCCACCCAAAGTTTCCAAATCTCCCCAAAGTAATTCAATGTTGCCAATATGCTCCGACTGAATACTATTTTTCAAAGTAATTAAAAGCTCTTTTTGGACATCAACCGCGTAAACCTTGCCGTTTGGTAAAACGGCTCTGGACATGGCTAGGGCATAAGTCCCAGTTCCCGCTCCAAAATCAGCCACCTGACTATCGGGTCGTAACTCAAAATAAGCAATCACCTTCGCCGGTTCAATAAAAGCCATAATTACCTTTTATTTTAACACTGAAAGAGATAAAACTTTAATCTAAGTTATCCACAACAAAAAATGCGAACCAACGGTTCGCATTTTATTTTCATTACTTATTTGATTTGACTACAAACAAGTCAAAGATGCTACCGTGTCCCCTTCGCGAAGTTTCATAATTCGTACCCCTTGAGTTTGCCGACCAAGGGTTGGTATTTCCGCCAAACTCGTGCGGATAATCTGACCCTGCTTAGATACAGCAATTACCTCTGATTCTTCCGAACAGATTACCTGACTAGCCATCAGTTCTCCGGTTTTTTTAGTAACCTCGGCTGTTTTAATACCCGAACCACCGCGCTTTTGTACTTTATATTCTTTTAGTTTAGTTTTCTTACCGTAACCATTGGAGGTCATCACCAAATACTCCCCATCTTTATTTACATCATTGATACCATTGGCGCCCAAAATAACATCGCCTTTTTTCAGTTTCATACCAGTCACCCCGGCTGCGGCACGGCCCATTTCACGAATATCACTCTCCTTAAATCTAATCGACTGACCAAATTTAGTCGCCATAATCACATCGTCGCCTTTTGCAACCGCCAAAACTGACAAAAGCTCGTCGCCATCTTGCAATTTAATCGCAATAATTCCACTACGACGAACATCGGAGAAACTACCCGCCGAAACTTTTTTCGCCACACCTAATTTGGTGACCATCATCAAAGATTTGCCAGTCTGTCCTTTTTCGGTTTTTGGAACGGCAAGGACTGAAGTAATTCTTTCATCGGAAGAAATGGAAAGGAAGTTGGTCGCCGATTTTCCACGAGTGGCCCGTTTACCCTCTGGGATATCATACATCTTAATCTGATAAGCCTTACCTTTATCAGTAAAGAACAACAAATCATCGTGAGTATTAGCCGTTAAGAAAATAGTCACAAAATCCTCCTCTTTCATGTTTAGATCAATCACTCCCACTCCACCACGCTTTTGTGCACGATACTCTGAAGGATCGGTACGTTTTACATAACCCCCAGAGGTTACTACCAAAACATTTTCTTTCTCCGCCACCAAATCTTCGACGTTTATTTCTTTGGCACCGTGTTTTACCACCTTAGTTTTACGATCATCACCATATTTATCGCGAATGACAGTAAATTCATCTTTTATAATTTTCAAAACTTTTTTCGGATCGGCCAAAATAGCACGCAATTCTTTAATTAAAGCTTGTTTTTCTTTGAGTTCATCCTCTACCTTCTGACGTTCCAAGCCCGCCAACTTTTGTAGGCGCATTTCCAAAATCGCTGTTGCCTGCAAATCGGACAACTTAAATTTCTTCATCAAAGCCCCATGAGCAGTCTCAGTGTCTTTAGAAGCACGGATAGTTTTAATTACCTCATCAATATGATCAAGGGCAATTTTCAAACCCAATAGAATATGTTCGCGAGCTAAGGCAACCTCTAAATCATATTTAGTCCGACGAACCACCACCACATTGCGGTGCTTAATAAACTCATCCAAGATGGACTCCAAAGACAAAAGTTTTGGCACCCCATCCACCAAGGCCAACATGTTGTAGTGGAACATGGTTTCCAACTCCGTATTTTTATAGAGTGTATTCAAAATTTGCTGTGGCAAAACACCCGTTTTGAGGTCAATCACAATTCGAATATCACGAGTAGATTCATCGCGGATATCTCTAATTCCCTCTACTTTTTTCTCGCGCACCAAATCGGCAATTTTTACAATTAAATCGGATTTATTTATTTGATAAGGGATGGAAGAAATAATAATCTGAAAAGTGCCGGCTTTGTTTTCAACAATTTCCGCCTCTCCGCGCAACATAACTCCCCCTCGGCCTGAAGCGTAAGCATGCTTGATATCTTTTTCATTAAAAATAATTCCCGCCGTTGGAAAATCTGGACCCTTGATAAACTGCATTAGATCATCAGTGGTCGATTCTGGATTATCGGTCATATGAATCAGAGCATCCATTACTTCGCCCAAGTTGTGTGGAGGAATTTTGGTCGCCATACCAACAGCAATCCCCATGGTGCCATTTAATAGAAGATTAGGAATAACTGCCGGCAAAACTGTGGGCTCTTTCAAACGGCCGTCGTAGTTTGAGACAAAGTCGACAGTATCTTTTTCAATGTCACGAAGTAGTTCTTCGGAAATGCGAGCCATTTTGGCCTCGGTATAGCGATAAGCCGCTGCCCCATCGCCATCGATCGAACCAAAGTTTCCTTGGCCAGAAATAGTCGGGTAGCGCATAGAAAAATCCTGAGCCATGCGAACCATCGCATCGTAAACTGAAGAGTCGCCGTGTGGGTGATAAGAACCAAGCACATCTCCCACCACCGTCGCCGATTTTTTATACTTCGCCGAAAAACTTAGACCACTTTTGTGCATCGAAAAAAGAATCCGACGATGAACTGGTTTTAAACCATCACGGACATCAGGTAAAGCCCGCGCCACAATAACCGACATGGCATAGTCCAAATAAGACACCTCCATCTCTTTCACAATGTTAACAGGCAAAACGTTTTGATGTTCTACCTCTATTCCTTCCGGTACTTTATTGTCTTTTTTGTCTTTCGCCATATGTATTAATTATTCTCTGTAGTAGTACTACCTAAAAATATTGCTGAGGCACTATTTTTTGCACTTTCTCCACCCGCCTTTATTTTTTCCACATTTTTACTAAGTAAATTTTTCAACGGAGCCAGCGGAGAAAATTGTTCACTGTAAGCTTCTGTTTTAGCAATTTCCGCTGGACTTCCAGCTAAACCACTAAAAAAAGTATATCCCCATAAAATAGCCACCAAAGACGTTAGAACAGTTGCTCCAACAATCGCCAAAGTGTGTTTTTCCTTGTCTGACTTATCTCGCCACTTTTCCAATTTTTCATTGATGGGCATAATTTTTTAAGAATTAATAATAATAATTTCTCCTTCTTTACCTTCAATATCTTTCTTCTTGATAGCTAATTTATCAATAGATTCTACTTTTTCTTCTCCGGCCTCTTTAAGAAAAGCTTTCAATTCTGCATCGCCGTTATAAAGAACAGGAACAATAATTTTCGCTTCTAGTGAAGTTGCTAGTTTTATCGCCTCTTTTGGACTTAAAAATTGCCCACCTCCAATAGGCAAAAACAAAACATCAATGATGCCAATTTCCTCCACAGTATCCATAGGCAAAGTAGACTTGGCTAACCCGCCTAAATGGCACAAACGAATTCCATCAATAATAGTTGTATATATAGTATTAATTTTGCCGTCAGGACCATCTGAAGGGAAACCACGAACAAAAATTCCACCCGTTTCATACTCTCCCGGACCATCAATAATCATGGCTTCTTTTGAACCAAAAGAAACGTTGTCTCCGCCAGCAAACATCGGATCATGCAAACTAATCAAGGCCGCATCAGCTCCAAATTTCGTGGCTTTTGAATCAAATTCCCGACTAATCGGATTAAAGGCAAAAATCGTATCTCCCTGCTGCACCTTAACAAAAGCAGCGCCATAGCGTGTAATAATCATAGGGTAATTATAGCAAATTAGAGCTAAAATCGCAAAACAAAAAGCTGCCCAAAAGGACAGCCTAATTTTGTTAATGCGGAATAAGTTTATCCGCATTAGGAATGAGGGACCCACTCTCAATGGCCAATTGTGAGGAAGCCATGAGCGAATCCAAAGTCTGAAAGAACTGGAGAGTCGTGTGTTCCAGTCCGGACCAAATGCTCGGTACCAAAAACTGAAGAAAAATAATTACCAAACCTAATCCGATGGCTCGAAATATTCTCATAACTTTTTAAATTATGAGGAGCTGATTGTTTCGACTAAAACAATCAGTGGATGGTAATTATCCACACGCCCCTCTCATCTTTAGCCACCGTGGCACAAAAAAAGACCGGAGTTACCGATCGCCAGGCAGACAAAGATGAGAGGAGGTTCTGTGAATTTATTTTTCAACGAACTTACCTTCCCGTCTTCTATTTAATTAATCGTATTATATCATATCTAGAAAATAATGCAATAACATAGTTATTAAGGTTTTTACATCTTTCGACTATCATAAGCCCAGTGCAAGATGGCTTGTCGTTGTTTTGGTCGGCAAGAAATATCCCCCACCCGACAATTCTTTTTCACTTGGGCAATATGTCGCCCAATCGCCTTCCACCGTTTAATCTGTTTCTCGTCTTCTCCAGGCAATCTCCGGCCCAAATAATACCGACAATACCACTGAAACCAGCCTCGCGGATCAGCCGGATGAATCCAACCCTTTTTCTGCCACACCGACAAAGGTTGACTCGCATTCACACCAAAAAGATTGAGTTTTGGGTCATGTTTACTCGGACAAAGTTTGGCCTTCGCATACCAATCAGCCGGAAATTCTTTCACACAATCAGTCATATATTTTCCACCAAAAACTCCCAGTGCCAACATTTGTTTCGGTGTTAAGTCGGGTTTAAAATCTTTAGCGAAATTTTTTCCCACGGGTTCACTAAGAGAATATTCATATCCCTTTTGCATTTTGTCGTTGACCCTGATAGTTTTTGTCATACTAACGGTTTAAAAAAGTCACAGTAATTTGTAAGGTGGTAGCAATCACCACCCACAATAAATAGGGTTGATTAGCCCAAGTAATCCACGGTGCATATTTATAAACCACAATAAGCGCCCAGACCAAAGTCCCTAAAACCAACAAAATATCTACCGCCGCCAAATAGTTGTTTTGTAAACCAAACTGAATCGGCGTAAAAATTAAGTTGAAAATTAAATTTAAAACAAAAGGCAGGGCCACCATCGCCGGCCACTGTTTGGTTAGAACCTTATAAAAAACCGTCCCAAAAGTTCCAGCAATAATAATGTAGAGAAAAGTCCAAATTGGACCAAAGACCCACGATGGCGGTGCCCAAGACGGTTTAATCAAGCGTCCATACCAACTATAAGCATTATTCATAAAAACAAAATTAGTAGTCTGTTAAGGCAAAACCATAAAAATGGCTCCAAATGCGATTAGACCGGCACCAATCGCCATCTTCCACGTTAGTTTTTCTGACAAAAACAAAACAGAAAAAATAATCACAAACACCACACTGGTTCGATCGAGGGCGGCTACACCAGATGTTGGTCCCTTTTTTAAAGCAAAAAAATAAAAAAGCCAAGACATCGCTCCGGCGATGCCTGACAATAAAATAAAAGTGAGGGCACGAGAATCAAAATTTTGCCAATTATCAAATTTTTTCAAAAAAAGCGAAGTGATCACCAGGAAACCGGCCATCACGATGGCGCGCAAGGTGGTAGCCAAAGTACTGTCCACCTTAGAAATTCCTATTTTACCAAAAATTGCTACGGCAGCCGCACAAACCGCCGACAATAAAGCAAAAATTATCCAACTAGGCATGATTATATAATACTGCAAAATCACCAATCAGGTAGTGGATAAAAAAACACCCCACCAAAGCAGGATGTTTTTTATCTGAATCTTTTTTATCTGAATCAATATGGTCTTAGACCAAACTCTTGATTCGGAAAAGAAGATAGACCGCTGAAAGCCCGACCAAGATATAAACAAGGTTGGCAGCACCAGCAATACTACCAAAGAGAGCTTGTACCAAGTCATATTGAGCCAAGCCGACAAGCCCCCAGTTAAGACCACCGACGATGACTAAAATGACAGTTAGCCAATTTAAAAATTTCATCTATCTTTGATTTAACTAATAATTTTTAACAATAGAGAATTCGAAATTAATCGACCTACATTAATTTTATCTCAATTAAAATCAAAACTCCAAGAAGTTATACACAGCTCCGTCTTCTTCATCGAAAAATTACACTAAAAAAATTAAAAAAACGGAAGGCGAAACCTTCCGAAGTTATCCACAGTTTTGTTGACAAGATATTTGACAGGTATATACTGTAGTTAGTTGATCTTTCCGAGAGTAGACAAAAAAGTTTGGTTCGCTCAGTAGCCACCCCCCCACCCGATGAATACTTCATCACCCTTCCCCCACCCCTTCGCTACCTAGCCAACCAAACCCACCTTTTCTCTTCTCTCCCTTTCACCCACACACCCTCCTCGGACGGTGTGTTTTTTCATATTGACATCTACTGTCTTTCTGTTAGGATATTTTTCAGATAACCAGACATTCCTTTCGAGAAATAATTTATCTGGTTCTAGGAGGTGAATAGGGAGTTGGCAAATCCACACTCTCAGATCTATGGCGAAAATGTGTCCAGATCATAGGACTGAATTGTTCTTTGATGATGAGAAGTTTTGCTCGGTGTGCGGGAAAGAATTGGAGGAAATAAAGAAATTCTTCTGCCCCTGTAGCAATAGAATCTACAAACGCAACAACTACTGCACTGCCTGCGGAAGCCGTTGCAACATTCCGGATGAAGACATTAGTTTGTAAATCCAGAAAGAGTAGAGACTCTCGTGAAGACGAAGAGCATACACCCAAAGAGCGCCAATCTGAAATACGATTGACGCTCTTTTTAATTACCAAATTAATTTAAAAATATTTACCCCACAATCTTTTACCCTAAAACTTTACGAGGATAAGACCCTTCAGCGGTACCAATGACTCCATTTTTTTCAAGTAAATCCATCAAATTAGCAGCTCGAGCGTAACCAATTTTAAACTTTCTTTGCAAAAAAGAAGCTGAAGCCTTTTTAGCTTGAATTACAGCTATTTCTGCTTCTTCATACAGTTCGTCATCTGACATCTGGCTTTCGTTCCTCTTCTCTAAAACATTGGCACTGATATCATTTAATAAAAACATCATCTCAGTAAATTGAGCATTCTGCCGTTCTGCAAACAGATCCAATCGGTCCGACAACTCTTGGATCTGTTCTTTAATATTTTCCAACTCGTTATTATTAGACATGATATTTATTTTTAAACTTAATTCCCCCAACAAATTTCGGGTTTTACACCTATTTTTGTCTGTAAATATTTTTCCACTTCGGCCGGGCCACCAATCTCATCAATCAGGCCGAGCTCTTTGGCCTTCATTCCCAAAACACTTGATCCATCGGCGATACTTTTAACAGTAGAGGTTGCTAGTTTGCGATTACTTGCCACGGCTTCAATAAAATTTTCATGCATAATATTTATGTCCCGCAAAAACAAAGCCCGTTCCTCGGCCGTCAAAACCTTATCGGGCGTACCCGAATCTTTATATTTAGCAGAACTCAGATCGACAAAAGTAAGACCATCTTTTTTATTCTTTTCGGCATTACTTACATACGAACTAGTTATCCCAATCGAGCCAACATCAGAATTTTTTGAAGCAAATATTTTATCAGCACCACTCACCGCCCAATAAGCTGCGGAAAGTCCTACATCGCGAATATAGGCGAAGACTGGTTTTTTACTATTTTTAATATCATTAGCAATTTCTTCCGCTGCCACTGGCGATCCACCATAGGAATCCACATCCACCACAATCGCTTTTATATTATCATTGGCCAGTGCCTCTTCAATAAACCACGCCACCTCATCAGACGACGTCTGATCATACATCAGATTTCCCTGATCATCATAAGCATCATTAGTATGGTAAGTCACAATATCGCCATGCAAATTTATCCCCGCCACATTACAACTCTCATCACTAAATAAAGACTCCGACTCCATCCCCGAGTTATCAGACACAATTTCTTTTCCCGCATAATACGAAACGACTGTCCAGAAAGAAATAACACAGACAACCGCCACAACCCCAAAAGAAATTTTTAATATTTTAGAAAAATTCCACATAAGCTATTTTTTAAATAATTCTACTGCATTTAGTATATCAAATAAAAAGAAAAACGGTCTTATTTATTAGTTTTCTTAAAATCCCTAGGGGAATACTCTGTCACTCTACCCATATCATCTACAGAAAAAATATACAGACATAACTGTCTTGCAACCTGCCATGGAATCCTGTGTAACGCCTTTTTTGCACTTTCTTCTGGCAATCCAAGACCATATTTATAAGCATGTCTTGCAATTACACTCATTCTAGTAATCAACTGACCAAGAGCAAACAAAAAATTAGTTTCAGCAATAGACTTTGCAGATTTTGCATATGACCTACCCTTACATTCTATCAAAAATCTTGTCGCTTTATTTTTATTTTTCGAGCTAGTTACAACAATATCACAACCATGCTCATGAAGTCCCTTAGTTTTAATATTATAATCCCATCCTTTTAAGGCAAGGTGTTTCAAAATAGCTTTTTCAACAACTTTTTCAGAAAGATTTTCCATCACTTATTTTTTCATTTTCTTAACCACAAATTCGAACACACGCTCTTGCACAAACTTCTTGAGCTCTGGACTCTGGTCCAACTTTTGATACAAGCTAAAATGCTTATCAAGCACGCTCACGAGCTCGTCCTGGAAGAGCTGATCGAATTTTAACTTAGCGGCATCTTTGCTGTTGTTCATTACTGAACCCTGAAGGATCTCGCTTTCAAGTAGTCGCTTACTCAAGTCATTAAGGATCACTCGGTCACCGTCATTGAAGTTGGTACCGTATCTTTCATTTACTTCTTTGATGATGCGAGACAGAGCATCTCTTTCATCTTCAGATGAACTTTTGGCATCACCACCGCCCATAGGCTCAATAAGACCTTCAGCATTTTCGAGCTGAAGATGCATTTCACCTTTCTTTTCCACTCGGTATGTTTCCATATCTATTGCCTGAAGGACCTCATATGGTAGTGGGTTTTCACGCTTAGGAAGCTTTCTAATCAGATACTTTAAGAATATGAACAACTTTTCCAGCTGAGGATCTTCGAAGGTTACAATCTGTGAGATGAATGCGTATTTTTTGAGATAATCAAATACCGTAGACTTGAAACTCTCCATTTCTTCTTCAGTGAGGTTCTCTTCATTGATGCGAGAGACTACACCATCGATAATATAATTGAGCTTGTCAGGAGTTGCTCTTGAATAAAGCTCGTCTATAAAGCCATTAACCTCAAAATCAGTGAAGAACTTGAAACCACGCACATCTCGCTCAAGATCATGCAGGATGTTTGGATCTGTCGCTTCTGAGAGAACAGTAGTTGTGTAGTAAGGTTGGAAGGCTTCCTTGATATCATCAGTCTGGTTTACGAAATCAAGAACGAAGGTTTCTTCTTTGTTATATGTGGTTCGATTAAGTCGAGACAAAGTCTGGACCGCACCAACACCACCAAGTTTCTTATCTACATACATTACCGAGAGAAGTGGCTGGTCGAATCCAGTCTGGAACTTCTCGGCAACGATTAGGAACTTATAGTTATCATTTTTGAACTCTTCAGCGGTCTGACTCTCAGGCACCTTGTTCATCTGGCCCTCGGTGTATTCAAGCTTGGTATCAACATCCTTAACCGTTCCAGAGAACGCTACGAGGGCTTTGTGTGCATATCCTTTTTCTTTTAGATACTTATCAAATGCAATCTTATAACGGACCGCATGAAGTCGAGACTTGGTCACCACCATAGCTTTTGCCTTGCCGTTAATAAGTGAGGCGATCTTTTCCTCGAAGTGTTCAACCATAATGGCCACCTTCTTATCGATAGCATGCTCATGTCGCTCAACATATCCAACCATAAGTCGCTGAGCCTTTTTCTTGTCGAATTCTGGGTCATCCTCAACCTTCTTCAAAAGTCCGAAGTAAGTTTCGTAAGTTGTGTAATTCTTAAGCACATCGAGAATAAACTTCTCTTCGATGGCTTGCTTCATTGAATAGAGGGAGAAGGGACCGAATTTACCTGTTACCGCATCTTCGGTACCGAAAAGCTCAAGAGTCTTTTGTTTTGGTGTTGCAGTAAAGGCAAAGAATGACAGGTTTGGAGATGCTACTTTTCGAGCCTTCATACGTTCGACGATCTGATCTTCAATCGTCTTAAATGCTTTCTCTTCTTCCTGACTTTCTTTTTCAGCTTCATCAAGTGTGAGGACCTGGCGCAGGTCGGCTGCCGATTCACCTGATTGTGATGAATGAGCCTCATCGATAATCACTGCAAACTTTCTACCTTCAAGAGCTTCTACTGTATCGACAATAACAGGAAACTTTTGGAGCGTTGTTGTGATAATTTTGATGCCATTTCTTAAATAATCAGCAAGTTGTGCTGAGTTATCTGCGTGTTTAACGAGGCCAACGGTCGCACTAAAACTGTCCACCGCCTCAGATAATTGTCTATCAAGTACTCGTCGATCGGTTACAACAATTACCCCGTCAAAGACGTTTTTACCTCCAATATTATGAAGTCCCGCTAATCGATGAGCGGTCCAAGCAATAGTATTACTCTTCCCAGACCCAGCACTGTGCTGAATGAGATGATTCTTACCCGCACCATAAGCTTTGGCATCTTCAACAATTCTCTTAACTGTTTCCAATTGATGATATCGAGGGAAGATGATTTTTTCATCCCTATGTCGCCTTCCATTCTTGTCTTCTTTTTCTTCTGTTATATCTTGTATGAAATTACCAATCAGGTCAAAGATACTATCCTTGGACCAGATTTCTTCCCAGAGATAATAAGTTTTGTATTTTCCTTTCGGTGCTTCAGGGTTACCAGATGATCCGTTATTGCCTTTGTTGAATGGCAAGAAGTAGGTGGTAAGTCCCGAGAGTTTAGTGGTCATGTATACCTGTTCGGTATCCACCGCAAAGTGTGTGAGGCATCTCTTAAATCCAAGCAACTTTTCTTTCTGATCACGATCAGTTCTGTATTGTGAAATTGCATTGATAACATTCTGTCTGGTGAATTGATTCTTAAGTTCAGAGGTAAAGAGAGGAAGACCGTTTACAAATATAACCATGTCGATAGAGTTCTCGTTCTTGACACTATATTTGACCTGTCGCATTACGCTCAAGATATTCCCTGCGTAGTCGGCAAGTGTCTCGGGGTTTTTATCATTTTCTGGTTTGAGATACGCAAGTTGAATAGTTACACCTCTATCCTTCACACCTTCTCGCAGGACACTGAGAAGTCCACGAGAAAGAAGCTCTTCATCTAGTCTAGCCAAAAATCGATTGGCAACATCGCCACCATATTGTTCAACCAACTTATCCCAACTATCTTTCTGTGTTGTATGAATAAACTCGAGGACCAACTCGGTATCCATGCAAAGCTCTTTGTTGTATGAAGAGGTTGATCGAGTCCGGTATGAATGAAGACTCTTGAGCTCTTGCTCAATAAATTCTTCAAATCCTGATTCTTTTGTGTTTGTTTTTGTTGTCATATGTTTATATTGTGGGTAAAATGGTTTCTATAAAGTATTTAAGTTTATTCAACCTTTCCGTGTCATCAGCTGTATTGGTTGGATTTTGTGCGTGATGATCATCATGCCAATACCCACCTTCTATATCTTTTTTTGCTGGACACCTAGCTCCGATATCAAATAAAAAGGTACCAATTGATGCATTACCTGCAAGATTTTCTGGCTTTATAAAATCTGAATATTTTTCTTTCAATATTTGTTCAATGCAGAGTCTAACTTTTTGACATGCTTCTTTTAGGTTAATGTTTTTGTGTATAGAATTTCTTATATAAGCAAGATCTTTTTCAATGTCAGTATCTAGTATTTCTTTTTTGACATCCATAACCTCAAAAAGCGATCCGCTTGCTGCAGAGCAGTGCAATTTTAGAGTTTTCATTACATCTCTTGGAAACAACTCAAAGCATCTACCCACAAACCTTTTACTATGTGACAAGATTATTACCTGCTTAAAACCAAGGTCTTTAATAAGGTTAATCATGCTGTCTTTTCGGTCTTCATCAAGACTTGTAAAAGGATCATCTAATACAATAATTTTATTAGTGATATCGTTTTCAGATTTTATTTTTGCTACGAAAAAGGCGAAAGCGAGAACTCTTTTATCAGAGTCGCTTAAGGTATTTTTAAAATTGGGAGTATTATCTTGACCCTCTACACTTACATCATGCGTGTTATCAAAAACAAAACTATATTCGCACATATGATCTCTCAAGCTTCTGTTCGTGTTAGCATCGAGTTTTTTTAGTTTGAAATTTGCACCTGAAATACGAAGAACATCATTTATCTTTTCAAGATGCTTTTTAAAAAGAGTATTAAGGTCCAGTTTTAACTTATCGGTTTTTTCACTGATTACTCTTTTGTTTTCCTCAAATGCATTCTCTTTTTCTTTGTAGGTATTAAATTTTGCAATGCCAATAGCAGAAAATCTGTCTTTGTTGAGGTTTAATCTCGAAGTCTCTTTGTCTAGAGCAACTATATCTAGGCTTTTTGTTGTAAGATCATCAATTTCTTTCTTAAGGCTAATTATTTCTTTCTTAAACGAGATATAACCCTGATCTTCTCCGATTTTTATATCTTTTGATAAGTCTGTCTGTTTCTCTTTTATTTTATCTTTCGCTGTTGAAAAGTTAGCTCCCAAATTAACAATATCTAATTTAGGAAACTCTAATCCACAAACCTTGAAAGCATTGATCTCTTTTTCAATATCAATTTCACTAAAAAGATTTATTGATTCATTAATACTTTCTTGAATTTCTTTGTAGGTATCACTGAAAAAAGTCTTCAGGACAGTAATGTGATCAGTCACGTTGTCTAAGGATTGGCCACAAAATGGACAATCATTACTATCGGCAAGCAAATCTGTACCAATTTTTAGAAAATCTTTACTCTTTGTATTGTTTTTATGATTATTCTTTATGTGTTCATTTATTTTACTTTCAAGCTTGGTATCAATGGTTTGTTTCAATTTCTCCTCAAAGGCCACAAAATCAAAATGAAACTTTGATTTCTTACGTAATATGTCTAATTGAGCTTGGTTATTATATTGCTTAATCTTGTTATTATTCTCTTCAATTTTTGTTGCGATATCAGCTATTTCATCAGTTGCATTTAACTTTATAAAGTCATCAAAATTATCAATAGCATTTTTTGCTCCAGTTTTTTCAGTGGAGATAGTTGTTTGTTTTCTCTCAAGTTCGTCTATCTCTTCCTTTAGTTTTACATTTGCACTGTCGAGTAGGATGCTATAAAGACTAGATCTATTGCTTTTATCAATACTGTCACCAGAAAAAACATTTCTATTTATGAAATCATTATCAAATATTTCGATATCTTTATTTTTCAGTCCAGAATTGTATGTATATTTAGAACCATCACTCATTAATATTTCATACTCTTGGCTATCATTTGCTGTTGATCCAAATGTTTTTCGTCCTATTAGGTGATCAATCTCTGACGTCTTCAAAGACTTGAGTATTGATGTAAAAGTAGTTTTTCCATGTTTATTAGGTCCAAAAACCAGGGTGTACGTCTTAAAAGCCAGGTCGTCATTGACTGAACAAAGGTTTTTGAATTTCCCTATATTCTTTATTTTTAAGACTTTATTAATCATATATTTATACTTTAATTTTTCCCGTTACAACATTTGATATGAGGGAAGTCTTAAATTCTTTGAGGTATGAAATTGAAGTTTCAACTTTTGCTATAGCGACATCAAACATCTTCATTTTTTTATTTAACTCGACCACAATCTTTTCTTGAGTTTTAATATCTGGAATAAATAGTCCGTAGTTCATTGCAAATGATGAGGTTACTCGTTTTTGCCCTGCTGTTCCTCTCATCTCAACTTCACCCATCTTTCTGAATTTATCTGAAAAGACTACGTAATAAAGGTAATCAGCAAGAATCTTGTTGCTTGGTCGAAGCACCATGAATTCAGTCGTCCCAAACCCAAATCCATTTTTCAGTCCTCTAATTACTCCCGCCTTACCGTTTTCATAGCAAGGAGTTATTTTTGCAAGCACAACATCTCCATCTTTAAAGTAGGTGAAGCCACTACTTACATCTTTGTATTTTCTTTCTTGTATTTGTAGTTCTCCAAGTTCTGAGATTGCTTCCATAGGAACAAAGGAAACCGCGTCCTCAGGACCAATTGCAGAAATTCCTTTTTTTGAAGGATTTAGTTGTATGTAGTTTTTTAGTTTTCCTTTTTCTCCAACTACTTCAGAAATTACGGTATTGATTACAGAGGTTCTTTTTTCTTTCGAAAGCTCAATCAACTTTTCTTTTTTTTCTATTATCTCATCAATAACAGAAGTTTTTTCATTAAGATAATCAGCAATTTTTTCTTGATCTTTTTTAGTTGGTAAAACAACGTTTATATTTTTAAAATCATCTCTATTTACCACCATTCTTGTTGTTCCATTGCAAAGCGATGAAAACTGAGATAAAACCCACGAATTATTTGTGAAATATTTACTAAATGAAATATCAATTGCAGCTTTTGGCCTAAATCTTATTAGGTGGTAACTAAAAACCGCATCCGGGATATCCTCAAGTGCAACACTAGATACACCAATATCCTTTTCTGTCTCTGAGCTTGGTGTAAAATATATATCACCTTTTTTTATTGAATAATCAGTAATCTTGTCCTTTGTCGTTGTTGTTTCTCCAAAAGCCGTTTTACCGTCTATAGTTAACGCCTTATTTCCATAGACATTAGTGTAATTAAGAAGCTTTACTGGAATTTCTTTATCATTAATTTTTTTGTCAATTCCGCTCGCTGAAAAACTTCCTAAAGTCTTCATTTTATAAACACTCCAATTTTCAGGAATATTACCCAACCACTCAACACCCGAATCTTTATATTCAGGATATTTCTCATATTTTTTTGTAAGCTTGAGTGTTTGCATATAATTTAAAGTTGCTTTAGGAGAATGAGCAATTCGTTCTCGACCTTTTCTATATCAGTCTCGATTTCTTCAAGGCTTCGTGGTGCCTCATATTTGTAAAAGTAGCGAGTGAATGGGATTTCATAGCCCACAATGCCAACCTTTCCGTCTTTGTGATCTCGGACTGATTCATTGATCCATGCATCGGGCACATATGGCTTTACCTCTTTGTTGAAGTATTCTTTTATGTCCATATCATATGGAACATTTTCATGATCACGAAGTGACTTATCCGTCTCCACTTCTCCTTTCTTGTTTTTTACAAAATTCCCCTTCTCATCCTTGAGTGGACGCTCAATTTGAATCTGTCTGTATGCAAAATCTGTTGTCTTGAAAATCTTTGAGTATTCATTTTCCTCAAACTTCTCATACAAATCCAAGATTTGTTTTTTATGATCTGAATCAATCTCATGTCGCTTGCTACCAAGACTTTTGCGAGTCTTCTTAAAGAAGGTACGGGCATCAATGAGCTGGACCTTACCTTTTCGTTCTTTTGATTTTCTGTTGGTGACAAACCAGAGATATGTATTGATACCTGTGTTATAGAAAAGCTGATCAGGCAATGCAACGATTGCTTCGAGCAAATCCTTTTCAAGAATCCATCTTCGGATTTCGCTTTCTCCACTACCGACATCACCAGTAAATAGTGGGGACCCGTTGTGGACGATTGCTATACGTGAGCCACCGTCTTTCTCAGGCTTCATCTTTGAGATCAAGTGCTGCAAGAATAAAAGCTGTCCATCAGAGATGCGAGGAGTGCCTGCACCAAATCGCCCAGCGTATCCACGTGAGGCTTCACGCTCAACAGCATCTTTATCTTTCTTCCAATCAACTCCGTAGGGCGGATTTGATAGACCATAATCAAACACTTCTGCAAAAAATTGATCGTTAGCGAGTGTGCTTGCTTTTGAGTGGTCCTTTTCTCCGCCTCGAATAAGGTCTGGGTTATCGCCCTTGATAAGCATGTCTGACTTGGCCATAGCGTAAGTCACCGAGTTGAGTTCCTGTCCGTAGAGGAAAATGTCAGCTTCTTTGTTTATGTTTTCTAGAATGTAATCCTTGGCAACAGAAAGCATACCGCCGGTACCACAGGCAGGGTCGTAAATCTTTTTGATAACATGAGGTTTCTTGAGATCCTTCTTATCAGGCGAGAAGAGCATCTCGGTCATAAGTCCGATCACATCTCTTGGCGTGTAGTGCTCTCCAGCGGTTTCGTTGGACATTTCAGAAAACTTTCGGAGAAGCTCTTCAAAGATGTGTCCCATTTGATAGTTATCTACCTTTGAAGGGTGCAAATCCACTTTATTCAATTCCTGAATCACGTAAAACAAGAGATCACCACCTTCGAGACGCTCGAGCTGTTTGCTGAAATCAAACTTCTCAAAGATATCCTGGATATTCTTGCTGTACCCGTTGATGTACTGCTTGAAGTTCTTTGCGAGATGCTTTGGTTCTCCAAGAATGGTTTTGAAATCGTAATCAGAGATATTGTAGAAGGCTGTGCCTGAGGTCTTCTTCAAGATAGGGTCAAGGTCATTCACTTTGCCTTTGTACTCGTTGTATTTCTCGAGGACCGAAGCTTTAGTGTCTGCAAGGATAGAATCAAGACGTTTCAAAACTACCAAGGGTAATATTACGTCCTGGTATTCATGCTGTTTCCAGCCGCCACGCAAGATGTCGGCTATACTCCAGATCATTGATGTTATATGACTAAAATTTTCCATACATAATTTTAACTATTGAATAATGCTAAATACTCATCGAGCGCATAAACTCGATTTCTTTTATATCCAGTTCTCTCCTTTAAAATATTTGCTTCTGCCAGCTTGTTTACAAGAGCAGTGGCTGTTGGTTTCGTAACTCCAAGCATTTGCTCAACATCTTTTGCTGTTACTAATGGCTTAGCAAACAGGAATTTTAACAACTTCTTACCAAGTTTTTGTTGTTTAACTCCCATATATCCATCGATTAGATCTTCGTATTTCTTTTTTAAATCAATGATACTTTCTAACGTTTCTTTTCCTTTTTTGGCCGTTTCAGTGACACCAACAAGGAAAAATTTTATCCAATGTTCCATGTCCCCAGATTCTCGTACGCGAGAAAGAGCATCATAATAAGCCGATCTATTTTTCTCAAAATAATCAGAGAGGTACAATGTTGGTTTCTGTAGCATCCCATACGTTACGAGTTGCAATATAATTATCAAACGACCGATTCTCCCATTTCCGTCTTCAAATGGGTGTATTGTTTCGAATTGATAATGTGACAATGCGACTTTTATCAGATCTGGAATTTCAAGATTTTTATTGTGCCAAAATTTTTCCAAATCATTCAAAAGATCAGAAACCATTTCTGGGGTTGGAGGAATAAAGATAGCATCTTTAAGAGAACCCTGGCTTCCTCCAATTTTATTTTGTATTTTTCTTATCTCACCAGGGTGACGTTTATATCCTCGAACATTATCAAGTAAAATTTTATGAGCACCACAAACAAGTCTTGTAGAAAGTGGAATCTCGCCAGGAGTTGTAATATTTTTTATAGAATAATTTAATGCATTAATATAGTTCTTCACTTCTTCCTGATCATTTATTTTTTCCTGATCATCAAAATCACCCTTATCAAGATAGAGTTCTTCTAGTGTGGTTTTTGTCCCCTCAATTCGACTAGACTGTTCTGCTTCTTTTGCGATATGTGACTCTATAAAAAAATCGACGTTAGGAATTAATTTCGAGTAAGCATTTAGTTCACCAAGCCAGCCACGAGCGGACTCTAGCAGTATATCTATTTTTTTATCCTCCCAAGTAAAATCCTTATTTATTAGTTCGGGTAAAAACGCCAAATACGCCTCTCCTTGAGGACTAGTCGCTTTTATTTTCTTTCCAACTGTGTATTTCATACTTTAATTATGAATTATTATAGTTAAAATTAATTAATAAAATTTAACTATATATATAGTATAGTTAAGGAGGATTCAAAAGTCAAGCTCATAAAATTTCTTAAAAAAAGAGGAGGTCTTTGAGAAATCCTTGTATTTTTAGAGTATTTTTGATACTATATATCTATTATTAATCACTTGCTTAACTGACGTTGTCTATACAAGATTTGCTAAAGCATTTAGCTCTAGGGACGCAACTAGGTGGCAGGGCTCACAATTTGTGGGTTAAGGCGTTTTTTTTATGACAGAAACAACTAAAAAAGTAAAAAAAATCGTAGCAGAAGATATGGAGGAAGAAACTAAAGATACAACCAAAGCCGAAGAAGCTAAGGGGGCGATGGAAGATATCTTAAAGGCTACCGCCAGTCGTCCAGAGCCAGGGGCTTTGGTAGAAGGAGCTGTAATTGGCAAAGACAAGATGGCTCTATATATAGACATCGTGCCTTTTGGTACTGGTATTATCTTTGGCCGAGAATTTTTGAATGCTAAGGATATTATTAAAAAAGTGAACATTGGCGACAGTGTGACCGCCAAAGTCGTAGAGTCGGAAGGGGAAAATGGCTATATTGAACTTTCCCTAAAGGAAGCCAAGACCGCTATCATCTGGAGCGAAGCCGAAAAAGCCATTAAACAAAAAACGGTGATGGAATTGTTGGTCAAAGATGCCAACAAAGGTGGTTTGATTGTCGAATGGCAAGGTATCGATGGTTTCTTACCATCATCTCAGCTTAAGCCTGAGCACTATCCAAGAGTTTTGGACGGTGACAAAGATCGCATTATGGAAGAACTTCGCAAGTTTGTGGGCACCCGCATGGCCATGTCGATCATTGGGGCTGATCCTAAAGAAGGTAAACTGATTTTCTCCGAAAAGAATTCCGACAATAAATCTAAAAAGGAAATTGTAGAGAAATATGTCGTTGGTGACGTGGTAGAAGGTGAAGTCACTGGCGCCGTAGACTTTGGTATCTTTATTAAAGTAGAAGAAGGTTTGGAAGGATTGGTACACATTTCCGAAATTGACTGGGCCTTAGTAGAAAACCCTAAAGAGCTCTTCAAGGTTGGCGACAAGGTAAAAGCTAAAGTGATTGAAATCAAGGATGGAAAAATCTCTTTGTCTCTCAAAGCTTTGAAAGAAAACCCATGGAACGAAGCGGCTAAGAAGTACAAGAAGGGTGACACGGTAAAGGGTGTAATCATTAAGTACAACAAGCATGGCGCTTTGGTTTCCATTGAAGAAGGTGTAGCTGGTTTAGTCCACATTTCGGAATTCAAATCGGAAGAAGATTTGCGCGGAAAATTGGAACTCGGCAAAACCTATTCCTTTACCATCAATCTTTTTGAGGCCAAGGAACAACGCATGACGTTGAACTTCCAAGATCCAAACAAGAAAGAGGAAGTGAAGGCAGAATAAAAGATTAAAGAATATAGAGAATGTAGAATAATAGAAAAACCGCCCTTTTGGGCGGTTTTTCTATTTGTCAGATAATTTTCCATCAAATTGACACCAATCAATTTATCTGTTATTATGAAAAAAGACTAACAGCGGGATAGATCAACTATCACTGCAAACAAGGAGAAATGGTCATGAAGAAGGTGCTAGCTGGTATGGGTTCGCAAATGTTGTCAGTAACCACCCAACAACTGGTAGACCGACTACGGATGTTTACAGGCGAAGAAGAGACCAAAGTTTCGCATGATGATCTCTCTCTGGCACACCTGACCGCTGACTACTTGGAGCTGTCAATGAAGCACGAGAATGTGCTGACAGGGTCTCATGATCAAATGGACCTACTGAATATGCTGATCGACATGTTGGAACGACTCAGCGAAGTAAGGTCAGGCGGTGACACGGCCAACGAAATGACCAAAGATCGCCTGCTTACCAGTCACCAGGGTTACTTCCTGGACCACCCACGTACTTGGACCGATGCCGACAGACATCTACACCTGCTATTTTTGGCCAGGCGGGTAGACAGACAATTTGAGAAATACGTGATAACCTTCCTGATGTCGGCCACCAAGAAGAAAATCCCCTACGTAGATGTTGGGGAATAGACCCCCCCAGCATCTACCATGCTAGCCCGGAACGACCATCGTTCCGGGTTCTCTTTTTTCTTTAGAAAGATTTAATATCCAGTAGTTGACAAAAATCTATAGTATGCTACACTATGAGAAGTACCTTTAGGTACTTGTACATTCAATCGAAGGGGGTAAGCCATGCTTACCAATCACAACCGCGGTTCGACGACCGATCACTTTTCCAACATTTACATCATTTCCACGATCCGCAGCGCGAACGACGGCCGCTCGGCGTCGCCCGGGGCCTGATCGCCCAACGCCGGCGAGGCTGAGACCAAAGAGATCTGGGTAACCAACCCCATGGTCCAGACAAGCCCAAGTCTCTGAAAGGAGACAGTATGCGACACTGTCGCGATCCGGCTTAACAGCCACAAACTCCGGAGAGAAAGCACCCAGCCTGCTTTCCACCTCCGGAGTTTTTTATTTTTATTTTTTTAGAAGACTCTAGTTGAATCGGTTCATTGTGATATCCTTCCCCTCTTCCAAGAGGCAAAACAAAGCGTCAGTAATTTTTTTGCTGACTTTTTTTAATTCTTCTTCTTCAGCTGATTTAAATTTACCCAAAATAAAATCAATCACTTTTTCTTCTCCTTGTGGCTTGCGAAGTTTGCCCGACGGAGTGGCTGGAGAAACCCCTACTCTAATACGAATGAAGGCTTTGGTTTTAATATTTTTTATAATTGATTCCAATCCCCGATGTCCGCCAGAACCACGATTAAAACTAATTTTATAAGTGCCTAGTGGTAAATCGAGGTCATCATAAATCACCACCAATTTTTCCGCTTTTTTAGGTGTATTTACTAAATCTTTCAGGCTCTTACCAGAATTATTCATCATCGTTTCTGGCTCAAGCAAAACAACACTTTCTTTTCCGACTTTACCAGAACTTTTCAAAGCCAGTAATTTTTTATCACTCTTCCAGTCCGACAAGTCACTGTCTTTAACTGCTTTTTTATAAAAAGATTCCAACACCAAACGTCCAGTATTATGACGAGTGTTTTGATATTCGGGGCCTGGATTTCCCAAACCAACAAAAATGTATGACATAGCAGAAATTAATTAAAAATTAGAAATTAAAAATTAAAAGTTTAATACAAAAAAATATAAAAGACGGGAAAAACACAGAAAAATGCTTGAATTTAGTATACCATCGGAGCAAATTAAACCAAATTCTAAAAATCTTGGGATTTTATTTAGAGTTTAAATATGTTTTATAATTATAAAACATATTTCTCACTTGTGTCAAAGTCTCTTATGTTGTATGATATGCCTATTATTTCGCTATTTTTCCAAAAATTTTAACCTCATGGACACACAAATCTCGCCTAGTGCTGACAAACAGCCAGTTTCCGACAAAAAAGTGAAGAAGGAGGAGTCGTGGTGGGACATTATCAGATTTGCACTAATTACTCTGGCGATCATCATCCCCATCCGGATGTATGTCGCCCAACCATTTATCGTTAGTGGAGAATCGATGTTCCCCACCTTTCATAATAATGAGTATTTGATTGTTGATGAATTTTCTTATCATTTTCATGACCCCGCCCGCGGTGACGTGGTAATTTTCCGTTATCCCAATGATCCTTCAAAGTTTTTTATTAAAAGAGTGCTTGGCTTACCGGGCGAAACAGTCACGGTCAGTGCGGGAAAAGTCTATATTACCAAAGACGGCAAACAAACCGAGATCAATGAGCCTTATTTAAAACAGCAAACATTTAAAAACACCGTAACAAAACTAGACGAAGATCAATATTTTGTTATGGGTGACAACCGAGCGGTAAGTTTTGACTCTCGCTACTGGGGGCCAGTGAATATTAAGTTTATTCGTGGTAAAGCCTTGGTCCGTCTCTTTCCACCCAATAAGATTTCTTACCTACCCGGCAGTTTCAGTGATTATCAATTGATTAAATAAAATTCTCGCTAGATTTTATGACAAACAATAAAGAAACAAAAAAGACCGCAAAAAAAGAGGACTTGCAATCACCCAAAGGGATGCGAGATTTAATTGATGATTCATTTTATTTATTCCAAGGTTTTTTTGAAAAAGCCGCTGAGGTGGCCATATATTATGGTTTTAAACCGATTGAAACGCCGATCTTAGAAAAAGAAGAACTCTTTAACCGTGGGGTTGGCGCCGGGACCGATATTGTGGATAAAGAAATGTACTCTCTAAAAACAAAAGGGGGTGATCATTTGACCATGCGTCCAGAAGGAACAGCCTCAGTCATGCGCGCTTATTTAGAAAACGGCATGCAAGCTCTTCCCCAACCAGTAATGCTCTATTACTATGGTCCATTTTTCCGTCACGACAATCCTCAAAAAGGCCGCTATCGCCAATTCTATCAATTTGGCTTAGAGATCTTGGGATCACCGAAAAGTATTAATGATGCGACGATTATTCATATTTTCAATATTATTTTAAAAGAAGCGGGACTAAAAAATTTGCGGGTAAAAATAAATAGTATTGGTGATTCCGAATGTCGTGGTGCTTTTCGTCGTGACTTAGTAAATTACTACAAAAAGAATGCTAAGAATATTTGCGCCGATTGTCGTGAAAGATTAAAAACTAATCCTCTGCGGGTATTAGATTGTAAAAACCCCCAATGCGAAGCGGTGAAAGCTGGCGCCCCAGAGTCGGTTAGTTATTTGTGTCCCGCTTGTAAACTCCACTTCAAAGAAGTCTTGGAATATTTAGATAAATTTGGCATTGATTATGAAATAAATAGTAATCTAGTCCGCGGTTTGGATTACTATTCACGAACTGTCTTTGAAATTGTTAGTGATATGGAGGTAGAAAATCCAGATGGCACCAAAACGATTTCCAATTTAGCCCTTGGTGGTGGCGGGCGCTATGACTATCTATCTAAAGCTTTGGGTGGTAAAAAAGATATTCCGGCCGTTGGTGGTGGTTTGGGGGTAGACAGAATTATTGAAATGCCTGGTTATGCCAAACATTCCCCTCGTCTGATTAAAAAACCAAAAGTCTTCTTTATTCAACTTTCCTTCGACGCCAAACTAAAATGTTTTGAAATTATCGAAACCCTGCGCAAAGCCAAGGTACCAATGGTGCACTCAATGTCCAAAGATTCCTTATCGGCTCAGCTAGGAATCGCCGAGCGAATGGAGGTACCTTATACCCTAATCCTGGGACAAAAAGAAGCTCTCGATGGCACTGTGATTGTCCGCAATATGGATAACCGTTCCCAAGACACTATTAAAATAAGTATGCTCGCGGAGTACTTAAAGAAGATTAAATAAATTAAAAATCCCCCAATTTCTTGGGGGATTTTTAATTTATTTTGTTTGTTAATTTAAATTCTTTTTGTTAATCTGAATAATAGAAAAGAGGTGAATCATGGAAGAAACACGAGGAATGTCTGAGGGGCCAATGGGGTTGATCGGTCGCCCTGGAGAATCTCGCCATCCTGTTTCCCGCGGTTGGGAACCCCAAGCCTGTAAAAGGGTAGGATGCAGGTTCAATGACCAAATCGGCCATTGTGCCGCCCAAAAAACATTTGGTCTAGACGGAGAAGGCCGCTGTGAGGGGTACGAAGCCAAACCCCTTCCACCCAAGACAGATTCAGAATGAAGCAATGCTCTCTAAGGGGGGTATCCGTGGCCGGATACCCCCCTTTTTTTCATTTAAAAGATTGGACAGTTTTAACACTTTATGCTAATCTACTGCTATGTCAGCAATTGAAGTAACAAGAGTCGGTAGTGAATCAAACGCCAATTTATTGCGTCGCTTTACCAAGCGCGTACAAACCTCTGGCAACTTACGTCGCGCCCGCGCTCTACAGTTCAGTAAAAGGAACAAATCTGAACTAAAAAATAAACAAGAGGCTCTTAAGAGAATTACCAAGCGCACCGTAACCGAACGTTTACGCAAGCTCGGAAAAATAAAAGATGTCGTCCGAAAGTAACATCACAAACTTAACCAAGAAAAAGGTACCACAGGTACCTTTTTCTGACATAAAAAATTATGTGCTAGGGACTAAGTACGAGCTCAGTCTGGTTTTTGTGGGCGACACTCTATCAAAAAAATTACATAAAAAATATCAAGGAAAAGATGGGGTGGCCAATGTTCTTAGTTTCCCTTATGACAAAAAATCGGGAGAAATTTTTATCCATTTAGGTCAAACAAAAAAAGAAGCAAAAGATTTTGACCACACTTACCTCGAACACTTAACCTTTTTACTTATCCACGGTTTACTGCATTTGAAGGGAATGGATCATAGTGCTAAAATGGAGAGCGAAGAACAAAGAATTCTCAAACGTTTTTATTTGATTAAAAAATCAGATTAAAAATCATTGGGAGTCTCGTTCGCATTACCTCAAAAAATGAGCTCCCGAAATATAGTCACAGGTTTAGATATTGGAACGTCGTGGATCCGCATTGCGGTTTGCGAATGGAAAAGCGGATCGAGTAATCCGCATATTTTAGCGTTAGTGAAAAAGAGTTCACGTGGTTTAAGACGTGGTTATATCATCAATATTGAAGAGGTCATAGATTGTTTGCAAGAAACCGTAGCCGAAGCCGAAAAAGCCTCAAAAATTAAAATCAGACGAATTTATCTTGGGATTGGCGGAGCCACCCTAGAATCACGCATGGCCGACGGTAGCACCTTGGTTTCTAGAGCGGATTTAGAGATTAACCAAAACGACATCAGACGCGCAGTAGAAGATAGCGAAAGTAACTTAACAGATATGGCCAACCGCCAAGTAATGCATCGCGTACCAATCGCTTTCAAACTAGACGGCCGACGAGTGTTAGGAACACCAGAAGGAATGAGGGGCTCCAAACTGGAAGTCCGAACAATGTTTGTCACTTACTCCAAACAGCATCTTAAAGATTTTGTCACCGCCGCCGAAGAAGCAAACTTGATCGTTGAAGACATTATTGCCTCACCGCTGGCTTCTAGTACGGTGATTTTATCAAAAATGCAAAAAGCTTCTGGTTGCGTCTTAACCAACATTGGGTCACAAACTACCTCTATCGCTGTTTTTGAAGAAAACATTCCCCTCTCGGTTCATATTTTCCCCATTGGTTCCACCGACATTACTAACGACATTGCCCTTGGTTTCAAAATTCCTCTAGAAGAAGCCGATAGAATTAAAAAACGAGAATTGGAACCAGATGGTTCACGGAAAAAATTAGATGAAATTATTGAAGCTCGGATGTCTGATGTTTTTGAATATATTGAAGTCCACCTAAAAAAATTAGGACGCAGTGGTTTATTACCAGCCGGTATTATTATTACTGGAGGTGGCAGTACGATATTAAACATCGAAGAAATGGCTAAAGATTATTTCCGCCTCCCCGCCAAAGTTGCCGCTCCAGCTAAAATCCAAGGAAATAATAATCAAACAATTGATCCCTCCTGGTCGGTCGCTTATGGTCTCTGTTCTTACGACTATGAATACGAACTGGAAGGTAAAAAATCTTCTAGTGAAGGATACGGCCTAAAGAAAACGGTCTTCAAATGGATAAAAGAGTTTATGCCCTAAAACAAATTTTTACTAAAATTTGTTCGGGCGAACATTTTGAGTAAAAAATGTTTTAGCCCTAGTCTTAAAACATGATTTAAAATCGCCAAAAAACCGCTACACAAAGCGGTTTTTTTCTACTAAAAAAACTCCAAAATAGTTAAAAAAACAAAGTTTGCGTACTTCACGACCATCTGTTAACATAAGAGGAACAGTTTTACATTTTAACTAAAAATATGCCCAAAATTAACCCCGAAATTGAAGCCTTTGCAAGAATAAAAGTTGTTGGTGTTGGGGGTTCCGGATCAAACGCCATCAATCACATGATTGAATCTAAAGTAAAAGGAGTGGAATTCATCGCCATGAACACCGATGCTCAACATTTGCACCGCTCTCCCGCTGATAAAAAAATTCACATTGGAAAAAACTTAACCCGTGGTCTAGGTACAGGTATGGACCCCGATATTGGTCGTCGGGCGGCTGAAGAAAGTCTGGAAGATATTCAAAATGTGATCAAAGGAGCTGATATGGTTTTCGTCACGGCCGGAATGGGTGGTGGAACAGGAACCGGAGCCGCTCCGGTAATTGCAAAAATTGCCAAAGACCAAGGAGCATTGACAGTGGCAATTGTTACTAAACCATTTTTCTTTGAAGGAAAACAACGCGGAGCGATTGCCGAAAGAGGAATCGAAGAATTACGCAAAGAAGTAGATGCGGTTATTGCTATTCCTAACGACCGATTAATGAATGTTATAACCAAGGACACTACCTGTTCATCCGCTTTCGCGATGTGTGACGAAATCCTGCGCCAAGCCGTGGAGGGTTTGTCTAACACCGTGACGATGCCAGGTATTATCAACGTGGATTTTGCCGACATTCGTACCATTATGCAAAACGCTGGTTCCGCTCTGATGGGAATTGGTAGTGCTTCTGGTGAAAATCGGGCCATTGAAGCGGCCAAAGCAGCCATCAATTCTCCTCTACTCGATATTTCAATCGATGGAGCTCGTGGAGTATTGTTTACTATTGCTGGCGGTTCCGATATGACCATGTTTGAAATTCAGGATGCGGCTAAGCTCATTACCGAAGCAATTGATAGCGAGGCTAAAGTTATTTTTGGTGCTATCTACGATGACAAACTAAAGAAAAACGAAATCAAAATTACCGTTATTGCTACCGGATTCCCTGAACTAGGGAAAAAGAAAGCGACCAGTGGTGGTATTTTTAGTGGTTTTGAAAGTAAACCAGCCAACAAGATAGAAATAAACAATACTCCAACTCCCACCGTAGCCGCAGCTGATATCCCTCCAGTTGTAAAAGAAAAAGAAAAGGAGGTTGAAAGAGACTACAACCGACCACTATTTTCTCGTGTCACCCCCGCCCCAAACCAAGCAACAACTAAGCCAATCGAAGAACCTACTGAAGATGTGGAAGATGATGACTGGTCTTCTATTCCTGCCTTTCTCCGACGATCAAAGGGTAAATAAAAGATAAACATACGAATATACGAATTATACCAATCTACGAATGATTACAAATACATTCATATCACATTCGTAACTATTCGTATTATTCGCATGATTCGTTGATTAGTATGTTAACCTAAAATTATGATTCATGATCTAATTATTGTTGGCGGAGGACCAGCCGGAGTAGCCGCCGGTGTTTATGCCGCTCGCAAACGACTAAAAACTCTCTTTTTAACCAATGAATTTGGTGGTCAATCGGCTGTCTCACCAAGTATTGAAAATTGGATCGGAACCATTTCTATTTCTGGAGAAAATTTAGCCAAACAACTTCGCGAACACTTGGAAAATTACCGAGGTGAAAATTTGGAAATTATCGAAAAAATCTGGGTCACCAAAATAGAAAAAACTGGAGAACATTTTACAGTGACCGATAGTAAAGAAAAAACTTACGAAGGGCGAACAATCCTAATCACCACCGGCTCTAGTCGGCGAAAACTCACTGTGCCTGGCGCCCAAGAATACGAACACAAGGGCATTACCTATTGTGCCACTTGCGATGCTCCCCTGTTTGAAGGTATGGATGTGGCCGTCATTGGTGGTGGTAACGCTGGTTTTGAAACGGCCGGACAATTGCTCTCCTACGCCACTTCAGTCACCTTGCTACATAAAAATGCCGAATTTAAGGCCGACAAAATTACCGTTAATAAAGTATTGGAAAATCCAAAAATGAAAGCTATTCCTAATGCCATTATTACCGAAGTCACAGGTGATAAATTTGTCACTGGGTTAACTTACGAGGACAAGGTATCTGGCGAAAAACACACCCTCTCAGTGCAAGGAATTTTTGCTGAAATCGGACATATGCCAGCCACTGACTTTGTTAAAGATTTAGTCCAAACAAATGAATTTGGAGCAATCATCATAGATCCACGCACTCAAAAAACCAGTATGGAAGGTATCTGGGCGGCGGGAGATTGTACGGACCGCCTCTACCATCAAAACAATATTGCGGCTGGCGATGGCACGGTCGCCCTTGAAGATATATATAGTTATCTATTAAAAAATTAAAATTTAACAAAAAATACCGGAGGGAATATCCCTCCAGTATTTTTTGTTAAATTTTAATCGATCAACAACAGAAGCATCATCAGAGCAATGCCGACCACAATGGCCAAAAATTGGACAGCAGATTTTTTAGGATCAGTAATTTTATGTAGTTCTGGAACCAAGTCGGAACCAGCAATATAGATAAATCCTCCAGCAGCGAGTGGTAATGCAATCTGGGTTAAACCAACCGAACCCTGACCTAAAGACAAAGCTACGAGAGTTCCCAAAACCGCAAATAAAGCAGAAATAAAATTATAAAACAAAGCTTTCCCTCGACTAAAACCGGCATGGAGTAAAAGGCTTATATTACCTACCTCGTGAGGAATTTCGTGTAAAATAATCGCTAAGGTAGAGGCAATACCAATTGGGATACTGACAATAAAACTGACTCCGATCACCACCCCATCAATAAAGTTATGTAACCCATCAGAGATAAGACTAAGATAACCCACTGGCTCAATCGCGACGTCACAACCCTCTTCATCCTCTACATGGTGATGATGTTTCCAGTGTAAAAATTTTTCCAAAACAAAAAAGATCATCACACCCAACAAAATGTAAAGAGATGTGACGGTAGGATTGGCACTATCCTTAAAAGATTCCGGCAAAAGGTGAATCATAGCATCACCAAAAAGAGCTCCAACCGATAGGGCGACCATTACAAAGAGAACTTGTCGCAATCTTTCTTCCTTAACCAAAAGCATAAAAACTCCCACCAAAGAGAGTAAACTAACAATCACCACCCCAGCTAAAGCATATAAATACTCAATAGACATAATACAGACTATAACATAAATTATGACCCATGACTATAATCTCTATAATTAAAAAAAGACCATGAGAAAATAATATTCCTCACAGTCATGATTTAAAATAGGTTAATGAATTTCAAACATAAGAAATTAGATGACGCCGAGCAGCTTCTTCACTACGTAACCGCGCGACGCGTAGCCTTTCATGCTCCAACCTAGTCTCCAGGAGAAATTCTTCAGAAAATTGCTCGTATTGTTCTGGAGACATAAATGACACTATTTCAGCGCCATTTGAAAGCCTGAGCTGTATTTTTCGACTATCCATCACTAAACCCTCCTTAGTTTAAATAAGTACCATTCCATCCTTAGTGTAATATTACCAATCAAACAGGTCAAACCATCTTCTGAACAATGAAATTCAGATAATTGCGACTTTTGGGTTTAAAAGCCTCGAAATATAAAATAGTAAATCCATGTTTAGTTAATAATTTCTCGATCTCTTCTTTAGTATAAAAACTAAACAAACGTGGTTGATTCACCCCAGAACTTTCACGATATTCCTCCCCTTCTCCTTCAATCAAACCCAAGCCAAAAATACCATTAGTTTTTAACACTCGATAAATTTCTATTAACGCTTTATCTACTTCAGACTTAGAGATATGTAAAAGAGAAGTATATGCCCATATTGCATCAAAACTATTTTCGGAAAAAGGCAACTTCATAAAATCACCCAAAACAGAATTCAACCCTCTGGCCGAAGACAGTTTGACCATCTCGGAAGAAGCATCTAGGCAAACAACGTCAAGTCCGCTTTCTTTTAAAATCAAACCATCACGACCAGGACCACTACCAACATCCAAAACCTTCCCTTTTGCCAAGGAAACAAATTTATCAAAAAAAGTCCGAGGAAAACGTTCCCAGAAATCGACAGTTTCTTCGTCGTATTCTTTCGCTAGTTGATTATAAGTATCAATAGTTTTTTGATCCATAAAAATTTCAAAATCAACTTTGTCGATTTTCTCCTGCGGAGGCGAGAGGATTTGAACCCCTGAGGGGCTATGAACCCCTGCCGCGTTTCGAATGCGGTGCCTTCAACCACTCAGCCACGCCTCCCTAAACAGGTTAAATCTAACATACTTTTGCTTTTTCTCAAAAAAATGTTATATTATTGCTGTTTATTAGGCCCTATCGTCTAATGGTTAGGACATCGGCTTTTCAAGCCGGTAACCCGGGTTCGACTCCCGGTAGGGTCACAAATACAAAAATGAGTCCGGCTGGAAGGCCGGCTATTTTTGTATTTGTGACCCAAAGCGAGCAAACTGCTTTGCTCGCGTCCGGGAGTCGAAAAGCTTCTCCCGTATTTGTGAGTAGCTAAACGAACAAATGGGAAAGCTGTACTGTTCCTGTAAGGAAAGACTCTTGGTGGGGTCACGCTGAGTCCAGGACTGGAAAATTTATTTTTGACGAAATCCAAGGCTGTATCAAAAAAATCAAACTTTACTAATCTTCACTTTTTGCTAATATTTAAAACATTGGGCGATTAGCTCAGTTGGCTAGAGCGTGTCTTTGACGTAGACAAGGTCACAGGTTCAAGTCCTGTATCGCCCACATAAAAAATTACAGCCATTACTTAGGCTGTTTTTTGACAGACTGATAAAAAAATGTTACTCTCCCAAAGGCATCGCTCTTTAATACACAGAGTGACGTATAAATTTACTGAGGAGGAATGTCATGAGGGCATTCTGGTTACTGATACTCAGCATTGTGCTGATGAGTGGAGAGGTGGTTCACGCAACCACCCGCACAGCGGGAATAGACGGAACCATCCAACAATGCTCTGACGCTTCAGGCTCAGGAGACACGGTGCATATCCCCGCTGGTAACTGGCAAGAAAACGTGATCGCCCGCAACCCCGGAGTCACCTTTTTGGGTGACGGGTCAGGGGCAACAATGATCTACCCCGCGATCTCAGGTCCAAACCCCTGTAGTGGAAGCTCATTGTGTCCGGCCGCCAGCAACATTTTTCTGATCCAGGCTAATGACATCACTATTGATGGTGTTTGTCTGGATGGTCAGACAACAGGAGCACTTACTCCAAGTGGAATTGTCCGCAATGGAGCTGATTTGGCCGCCCGTAATGGGATCATCACTGATCACACGACGGGCGTCTTCCAAAATCTGACCGTCCAGAATTGCACAGTGAGGAATATCTACCTACGTGGTATTTATGCCTCAACTGGCGGAAGTTTCAACTTCCAAAACAATACTGTCGACAATGTTTCCGGAGACGGAAATTCCATCGGAATTTTCAATTTCACCGGGAGCGGACAGGTGACCAGCAATACGGTTACCAGATGCAATGACAGCATCGCCTCAAATCACTCAAAAGGAACAGTGGTCAAGTACAACGTAGTCGGGTTTTCCGGAAGCGGAATACATACCGACAACAACGGCAGTAGCGGCGGTTCAGCTGACTTATTGACTGAAAACACAGTTACTAGCGGGACGGCTGGAGCTTATGGTATCTGGGTCTATGCCCCATACTTACCAGTTCAAGTCACGACAAACTCTGTTACTCAACAGGATGTCGCCTTCTGGGTGGCCGGAGAGGGAGCACCCACTACCATTACCCTCACAGGTAATGTGGTGGATCTCAATAATCGCAGTGGGAGCATTGGTCTATACCAAAGTACTGATGTATACGGGTACTTCAGTTCCCGCTCCTCTGTCGTCTTCAACAACAACTCGCTACTTAATTGTGGTGTAGCTTTGGAAATTGAGAGCGAAACGGGTCAAGTCTTGAACTTGCAAGCGAATTTCAACCGAATCGTGGGTAACACTACTCACACGGAAAAATCAGCTATAAGTTTTGACGGTAACCCGACCGCTGGGACCTACAATGTTGATCTCACTAACAACTGGTGGGGTTGCAATGCTGGACCGGGCAATGGTGGCTGTGGTGTTTCTGAAGTCAGCTTCAACACCAACCCTTGGATTGTCGCGACGATTACTGCTAATCCAACAGACATTCAGCCAAACGAGACCAGTACCATTAGTCTCCATTTACAGGAGAACTCAAGCGGTACTGACACCAGCATCGCCGGAACAATTCCATCTGGTTCCGTGTTGACCTATACAGCCGATATCGGAAGCTTCGGGTCCACACCAACCACAATGAGTGGTGGGAGTGCATCAGCTCTTTATTCCGCCGACGGAAACGTTGGAACAGCCTCTATTGGCGGAAGCATTGATGGTCAGTCGGTATCTCTTACGATGACCGTTCCTGTCACCATATCTGAGTTTTTGGTGGAATAAAAAACCACTAATGGCTTTCACCGCCGATTCCCATACAAAAAGGGGTCGGCGGTTTTTATATAAATAATAAAAAAGTGGTCTTGTGTAAAAATAATTATTTTCTACAAAAACTTACTGACATCTTCATAATCCTTTTTCTTTTCTGGATGGGTAGTGCCATTATGAATAAAAAATGTCTTCTTGTGTGGGGAATTGGATATTCGATGAGTTAAAACAGAGATACGATGTCTGATATTAAAAATACTTTCACCATATTGATAAAAAATTTCCTTGACAAGGAAATAGAAAAGATAACCAATAATAATTTTAACTAAAACACCAAGAGAAAAAGGTAAAACGAACAAAAACAAATAGGCGGATGATAATATCCAAAAGAGAAAATCATATTTTAATATTCTTTTCATTTTTAACAAAAAGATGGAAAAAGACTGTCACTTCTGATATAGTCATTCCGATAGATAGAATCAATCTCTCTAACTTCCTATCTATATAAAACATAATTTAAATTAAATTCGCATGAAGGTACTATCCATTGAAACCAGTTGTGATGAAACCGCTATTAGTATTATAGACGCTAAAGGCGGTTTTACCAAGCCTGTTTTTAAAATCCTAAGCCATACCATTGCTTCCCAAATAGCTATTCATAAACAATGGGGTGGAGTAGTGCCCATGATCGCGAAAAGAGAGCACGGTAAAGCCATTGTTCCCCTATTAGAAACAGCCTTAAAACAAGCCGGATTTTTTAAGGAAAACAAAAAACCTGTCTCTAATCAAAAACTAATAAAAAAGATCGCTGTCACCCTAGAAAGAGAGCCAGACTTATCGATAGCCTTTTTAGAATCACTGCCGAAAATAGCCATCCCAAAAATTGATGCCATTGCCGTTACTTACGGCCCGGGATTAGAACCAGCGTTATGGGTGGGGATCAATTTTGCCCGAGCTTTATCATTGTGGTGGGATAAACCACTTATTCCAACCAATCATATGGAAGGACACATCTTTTCATCACTCGCAGGCGATGAAAAGAAATTTCAAATTACAAATGATAAATTAAATTCAAAAATAAAAAGTAAAATACAATTCCCGGCCATTGCTCTTTTGGTCTCAGGCGGTCACACGGAAATTGTTTTAATAAAAAACTGGCTAAAATACAAAGTAATAGGAAAGACCCGTGATGATGCCGTAGGCGAAGCATTTGATAAAGTAGCCCGCTTATTAGAACTCCCTTATCCTGGTGGACCAGAAATAAGTAAACTAGCGAACGAATATTTACTTGGGACCCAAAAAATTAAATACACTCTACCACGACCAATGCACAACAGTGGTGACTTAGATTTTTCTTTTTCCGGACTGAAGACCGCTGTTCTCTATTTAATAAAAAAAATAGCCCCACTATCGACTGAAGACAAACAAGCCATTGCTCATGAGTTTCAAACCGCAGCCGTTGATGTTTTAATTCAAAAGACTTTAGCCGCGGTAAAAAAATACAAAGCGAAAACCCTAATTGTTGGCGGTGGAGTAATTGCGAATAGCGAACTTAAGAAAAGGTTAGAAAATGAGCTAGAAGAAAAATATCCAGAAACAGCCCTACTCCTCCCAGACATAAAACTCTCGACTGACAACGCCACCATGATTGCCATGGCTGCCTACTTTCACTCACTAATAAAAACTTTTAAAGTGAACCCCAAGATAAAAGCGGAGGGCAATCTAAGTCTCTAAATAAAGGTAAAAATATGGTAAAAGTTAAGGCTTTTTGATAAGATAAGAAGCAATGAAACTACCGGAAAAACTTACCAAACCTTACGAACCCGAAGAAACAGAGGCGAGGATTTACAATATTTGGCAAGAAGGAAATTATTTTTCACCTAAAAGCAACAAAGAAATCCAAAAAAAGGGTCAGGTCTTTTCTATGGTTTTACCGCCACCAAACGTGACGGGAACTCTCCATATTGGCCATGCATCCACTGTCACTATTGAAGATATTATGGTGCGATACAACCGAATGCTTGGGGCAGAAACAGTCTGGGTTCCGGGGACAGATCATGCTGCCATTGCCACCCAATCGAAGGTGGAGGGAATTATCTATAAAGAAGAAGGATTGAGGAGACATGACTTGGGACGAGAGGAACTTCTTCGTCGGGTAAATGAATACGCTCAAAATAGCCACGACACGATAGTCAATCAAGTAAAAAAGATGGGGGCCTCAATTGACTGGACCCGTGAAGCTTACACTCTGGATGATAAAAGGAATCTGGCTGTCCGCACTGCTTTCAAAAAAATGTACGACGATGGTCTGATCTATCGTGGTTATCGAGTGATCAACTGGGACCCAAAAGGACAAACTACTGTTTCCGATGACGAAGTCCTCCACGAAGAAACCAAAGGTAAATTTTATACTTTCAAATATAGTCCAGACTTCCCTATTTCCATTGCCACCACCAGACCAGAAACTAAGTTGGGTGACACGGCCGTCGCTGTTCACCCAGAGGGGAAATATAAACAATATATCGGTCAAGAATATGACTTAGTTTTTGCTGGCGTAAAATTACACATCAAAATAATTGGCGATAATTCAGTCGACGAAAATTTTGGAACTGGAGCCGTAGGGGTCACACCAGCTCACAGTCAGATCGATTGGGAGATGTCTCAAAGACACGACTTACCAATCATTCCCGTAATAAACGAGTACGCCAAAATGGCGATAAAAGATGAAGACTTTTTTCAAGGAGACAGTCTTAATCTAAATGGTAAAAAAACTACCGAAGCAAGAGAAATAATCGTTAATTGGCTAAAAGAACAAAACCTTTTAGAAAAAGAGGAGGATATAACCATCAATCTTTCAACCGCTGAGAGAACAGGTGGAACAATAGAACCGCTACCAAAATTACAATGGTTTATTGCCGTTAACAAACCATTTAAGTTAGAATACTCAAACATTACTGGGATCAAATCAGGCGAAGAAACAACTCTCAAAAAACTAATGTTGGCATCAGTAGAAAATCGCCAAATTAATATTATTCCCGATCGTTTTGAAAAGATTTATTACCATTGGATAGAAAACTTGCGCGATTGGTGCATTTCTCGCCAGATTTGGTTTGGACACCGCATTCCGGTTTGGTATAAAGGCGAAGAAATTTATTGCGGACTAGAAGCTCCTGAAGAAATGGTCCCTAATTCCGACAAGGTCGGAACGGGTAAATGGGAACAAGACTCCGACACCCTAGACACTTGGTTTTCTTCCGGGCTATGGTCTTTTTCCACCCTAGGCTGGCCAAATAAAACTGAGGATCTACAGACTTATCACCCATTATCGGTCATGGAAACCGGTTATGATATTTTGTTTTTCTGGGTCGCTCGAATGATTTTAATGACCAATTATTTATTGGGAGAAATTCCTTTCAAAACAGTTTATCTCCATGGTTTGGTTCGTGACGGGCAGGGACGAAAAATGAGCAAATCGCTAGGCAATGTTATCGATCCATTAGATATGACCGCCAAGTACGGAACCGATGCGGTACGCATTTCTTTAATTATTGGGACTGGTCCTGGCAACGATGCTAAACTTTCCGAAGATAAAATTCGCGGGTATAAACATTTTTCCAATAAACTATGGAATATTGCTCGGTTTGTTTTAACTAACACTGAAAATTTTGATTATAGAACTTACGAGGAAGAAATTGGCTTAGAGGACCGCACAAGATTAGACGAGTTAGACAACTTGATTATCGATATCACCAAAGATATGGATAATTTCCGTTATTATTTAGCGGCCGAAAAACTCTACCATTATGTCTGGGAAAATTTTGCCAACTCTTTCATTGAAGAAGCTAAGGATCGTTTAAGAGGAGAAAATGAGAACGATAAAAGATCAGCTCAATATACCCTAATCTACATTCTAAGAACGATACTCAAACTTCTCCATCCTTTTACCCCCTTCATCACTGAAGAAATCTGGGGTATGATTAAAGATGAAAACGAAAATCCGCTAATCATCTCTAGTTGGCCAACCCCCAAAGAAGGAGAACGGAAAATAACCGCGTAGTTCATTTACTGTAGGAGGTCATAATTAAATGATTTTACCTATCATCAATTTTAAAACAATTATCATTGCTCTATTAGGTGGTTTTCTACCATCATTTTTGTGGCTTTGGTTCTGGCTCAAAGAGGACCATGTAAATCCTGAGCCTAAAAAGATTATTTTAGCCACTTTTATTGCTGGTGGTTTGTCTGTCTTTGCGGCTTTTTATTTAGAAAGAGAGACTTCGGTCAATTTTGATCTCTCAACCCTAGAAAATGTCAAAATAAGCTTTTTACCGCTCTGGGCAGGCCTTAAGGCTTCTTATCCCCTAGTTGGTCTATTTTTTGGCTGGGCGTTAATAGAAGAGTTTGTAAAATACTGTGCTGCGACAATTGCGGCTTTTCGTAATAAAAATTTCAACGAACCAATCGACGCCATGATCTATATGATCACCGCTGCCTTAGGTTTTGCCGCCGTTGAAAATACCCTCTTCCTTTTAAAAACATTCAATATGGGGATGGGTGGTTTTGATTTTCTTCTCAATGGCAACTTACGATTTTTTGGCGCAACCCTGCTTCATATTTTCTCTTCTGCTATTATCGGAGCAACCGTTGGTTTGTCATTTGAAATTACCGGAATAAAAAAGACAATGAGAATTGTTTTTGGTATCTTGCTCGCCTCTCTATTGCACGCTTTGTTTAATTTCTTTATAATTATTAATGATGGTCAACACATTTTTAAAGTAATGGTGGTTTTATGGTTATTTACCATCGCAATCATTCTCTTATTTGAAAAAATTAAAAAAATAAAATTATCATATGTTCAAAGATAAAAGATCTTTTTTCGAGCGCATCACTGGTAGTGTTCCCTATGAAGAAACAACCGAAGAGGAAGAAACAGTGATCATCTCTGCGGGTAAAACAAAAGCCCCAGAGAGTCGACAAGAAACCAGTTGGATGGCCGAAGAGGAAGAAGAGGAAGGTGAACTAACCGTAGACGTCTATCAGAACCCTAGCGAGGTGGTAATTCAAACAATGGTGGCTGGAGTAAAGCCTGAGGATTTAAATATTTCTATCACCAGAGAAATTGTCACAATTAAGGGAAAAAGAGAACGCCCAAGTGACGCCGGTGATTCTACTTATGTAAATAAGGAATTGTATTGGGGAGCCTTTACTCGTACTTTAATGTTACCCGCCGAAGTAGAAGTGGACCAAGCAGAAGCCATTGAGCGCCATGGATTAATGACTATTCGCCTACCAAAAACAGACAAAGAAAGAATTCAGAAGATAAAGGTAAAATCGATTTAAAACTAAAAAAATCCCCTGGCTGGGGATTTTTTTAGACCAGTCAAAATACCAGATATTCACTGGATTTTTACATTTTTTTTTGCTATTATCCTTTTATAATCATGGAACAAGAGATCAAAGAACTCCTAGAAAAAGATATTGCCATTGACGAAGAAAACAATAAAATCTTGAAAAAGATGCAATTTTCCAGTAGGATAGCTTTGACTTTATCCATCATTAAATGGGTCGTGGTAGTAGGATCAATCCTGGGTATAAGTTTGTGGTTAAGACCACAATTTGAAGCCCTAATTAGCACCTATAGCGAGCTATTAAAATAAGCAGAAGCCCAGGTAGCTCAGTTGGTAGAGCATTCGCCTGAAGAGCGAGGGGTCGCCAGTTCAACCCTGGCCCTGGGCACAGAAAAAAATCGCTTTTCAGCGATTTTTTTGTGCCTGGGAAACAAAACAACAGCTTGGCTTGCGTCCAAGGTTGAACAGCGGAGCTATGTTTTTTCAGCAGAAAAAACAAGTGAGCTGGTGCCCAATCCGACGACGTGCGACGGCACAAGGAGAGATGCGGGCTACCCTGGCCCTGGGCAATTAGTGAGCGTTGGAAAACCGTGGGTTTCTTGAAAACCCTGGGTCTTATTAAATAAAAACAAAACCGCATGATGTGTGGTTTTGTTTTTATAATCATCACCAAAATTCAGCAGGAATCTCCTTCGACTAAAGTTTCTCCGTCGAGAAACTTTGTCTAGGCACCAGCTCGCTCTTTTGCCTGCTGGCAAAATACAGCTCCACTGTCCGATTCCTGACACAAGCCAAGCAGTTGGCTTGTTCTGGGGGCACAGCAAAAAAGCTTTTTTGCTGTGCCCCCAGCAGGAATCGGACCTGCATCTATCCCTTAGGACGGGACTGTTCTATCCATTGAACTACAGGGGCATTTTCTAAAACAAAAGCAGGGTAATAACCCTGCTTCATTTTTACATATTTAGAACACAATTAAAAGTTTATTTATTCAAATCCAAAATATCCTCCAAAAAAGGCTGATCAAAACCGACGACAACCTCTTCTCCGACGACAATTACCGGAACGCCCATTTGCCCGCTTTTATCTACCATCTCCTGGCGCCGAGCTAAATCAGAAACCACATTATACTCTTCAAATTTGACTCCATGGTGATTAAAAAAATCTTTAGCCATATGACAGTAGTGGCAAGTAGGAGTAGAGTAAATAGTAACTTTTTTGTCCATAGTTGTAAGAATTAGCTGCTAAGAACCTATTATATCATAATTACAATAAGGCATCCAAATTGTCATTTAAAGAGGCGCGATTGCGTTTTTTATGACGACATTTACGGCATTCGTGAACTATTTCAAATTCTCCTTTGACCATTTGTACCTCCACCGGTTTCATCATTCCCCCACAGTCACTTGCCCGATCTCCTGGGTTCACATCAACGTGTTTACTCCAAAGGCATCTCGGACAATGATTAGTATAGCCATTGCCGGCCACAGCAAAACCGCAATGTTCGCAAATAAAATCCTCCTCGTTTTTAATAAATGATGTAGACATATTCCGGTGCGGGTAGCGGTAATCGAAACCGCGTCTCAGCCTTGGGAAGGCCGCATTCTACCACTAAACCATACCCGCAAAGTCACCAAACTATAACAAAATGGCTTGAGATTTCAAACCGACTACCGACTACCAAAAAAGATCTGCCAGAACCCCAACTTTTGGGTGGTAGTAGCTTCTGTCACGCTACTAGCTTTAGAGCTTTTCTCATCCACAATCGTAATAACATATTCGCCTTCTTTGGCCATCGGCAAATTTTTACGAATCTCTTCTTCTCGACCGGCAGCCGTTTTTAAACGATCCAACTTAGCCTTTATTACCCGTTGACGATTTTCTAAATCCTGCAATTCCCTAACGGCTGCCAGTTTATTTTCCAAAGCAATAGCATTTTTATTATAAATACTCCAAGTGGCTTTACCTAAAACAATTGAAACCACCATGAGACAAAAAATAGCAATCCAGGCACGGGTTCGAGGAGTAATCTTTTTTGATCGGCTAGCTTGAAAATTTGCCATTAGTCAATTATACTATATTTAATTTAATCAATTAAATTGACGTAAATGCTTCTAGAAACTAAACATAAAAAAGCGCTCCGGGTTATTTCTGCTGTCGTAGGAGTCCTAGTGATTGTTAGTATGGTCCTCCTTTATACAGCCGGAACCCTAATGCGCTAAAAGACAAACCATAAGGTTAATTAAAAACAGGAGAAGGTAACTTAGTTATCTTCTCCTGTTTTCATCATCTTAAGGAAGACATCGGACGGAATACTAACCTTACCCATTTTCTGCATTCTTTTCTTTCCTTTTTTCTGTTTTTCGCGGAGTTTCATTTTGCGCGTAATGTCACCACCGTAAAGATAGTCAGTAACATCTTTGCGCATAGCTGAGATAGAGCGGGAAGCCAAAATTCGGCCCAAAGCTTGAGCCTGAATCTTAATTGAGATTAATTGTTTTGGAATTAAATTCTTCAATCTCTCCACTGTATCTTGGGCTTCTCTTTCCACTCGTCGGCGAGAAATTATTTTGGAAAAAGCCGGAATAATTTCATCTCCCACTAATACATCCATTTTCACAACATCAGCCTGACGCATATCGGCCAACTGATAAGAAAATGAGGCAAAACCAGATGAACCACTTTTTACTTCATCAAAAAAGTTTCTCATTAATTCACGTAGAGGCATTGTAATATCTAAAGAGGTTCGATTATCACCGAAGTTTTCGGTGACCACAATTTCTGCCTCATGTTCGTGAAGTAACTGAATAATTTGACCCAGATAGACACCAGGAGTAATAATTTTTACATTAATCCATGGTTCCATAATCCGATAGTTTTTTGTATCTTCAGGAAAAAGATGTGGCGAATAGACCAAACTTTTTTGTTTCGTAATCAGATTTTCTACTTCATAACTAATTGTTGGAGTGGCAACCACTAATTCCAGATTAAACTCTCGACGCAACCGCTCTGTAATAATCTCTAAATGAAGCATCCCAAGAAATCCACAACGGAAACCACGCCCCAAAGAACCGGAGGTTTCTTCCTCAAAGGAGAGGGAGGAATCCGACAATTTAAGCCTCTCTAGGGCCTGTTTTAGGTCCATAAAATCGTCCTGGCTCTCTGGATACATAGAAGCCCAAACCACTGGCCTAGGAGTCATATAGCCCGGTATAGCTGGTAATGGGTCGCTGATACCAGTGATAGTATCTCCTACCTTAGCCTCCCCGGCTCGCTTAATACCAGTAACAATGTAGCCAGTTTCCCCGGCGGAAAGTTTTTCCGAAGGCAACTTTTCTGGTGAAAAAATACCAGTTTCTAAGACCACAAACTTCTCATTAATTGCCTGAAAAATAAGCTGATCCCCTTTTTTTATCTCTCCGTCCAAAAGACGCACATAGACCATCACTCCTTTATGGATAGAGTATTCAAAATCAAAGACTAGGGCCCTTGTCCCCTTAGCATACAAACTTTTTGGTGATGGAACTTTTTTAACAATCTCCTCTAGTAAATCGATAACTCCTTCGCCCGTTTTACCAGAAACAGATAAAATATCTTCTGCCTGACAATCAAGGAGTTCCATAATTTCTTCCCGCACTTCATCGGGTCGAGCAACCGGAAGATCGATCTTATTCATCACTGGAATGATCTTTAAACCTTCGGCTCGGGCCATATCCAAAACAGTGAAAGTTTGGGCTTGCACCCCTTGGGTCGCATCAACAAGCAAAACCACTCCCTCGACAGCCTTTAACGAACGAGAAACTTCATAAGAAAAATCAATATGCCCCGGAGTATCAATTAAATTTATTTCAAAATCCTGACCGGTTTTTGAACTATATTTCATGCGAACGGGTTGCATTTTAATCGTAATACCCCGCTCTCGTTCGAGTTCCATACTGTCTAAAACCTGTTCTTTCATTTTGCGCTTCTCAATCGTTCCCGTCATCTCCAACATCCGATCCGCCAAGGTACTTTTACCATGGTCAATATGGGCAATTATTGAGAAATTTCGGATATTTTTTAGCTCTGCCATGGAAACATCTTACAGGAAAAAGAGCCAAAAATAAAGGCTAACACAAAAAATTTCATTACCATATTAATGAAATATTATTCAACCGCAGAAAGTCGGGGTAACAAACAATTAGTTTATAGTCCTTCCTGACTAGGGGCCACCGTCTTGGCTTTCCAAAACTTACTCCCCAAGGCCCGACCGACCTCCTTCACCTCCTCATTTTTCATTAAGAGTAAAACGACAACATAAACAACTAGACCTAAAAAGCCCGCCAAAAAACCTTGAGAAAAAATGCCCATAAAAGTATGAATATCGAAGAAGTGTTCCAACACATTCAGAGTTTCATAGGCGGCCACTCCGCCCAATAAAGAAGATGAGAGGGTTTGGAAAAATCCCCGAAAAGTTTGTGGCGATAAGGGAGCAAAGTCTTTAATAAAAAACACCCAGTGAGCAATAGCATTAAAAATCAGACCAACAGAAAAAGCGAGTGGTAAAATTAGAATTGAGGTACCACTCAAGTCATCGACTCGAAGAAGGGCTTCTAACCAGTAGCGGAAAAGTAAAGAGGAAGTATATAAATAGCTCAAACCAAGGGCCGAGAAAATAACAATCAAAGCAGAAAAAATATTAATCAATAAAGGGGTTCGCGTTTTCCCGGCCGCATAATAGGCGCGAACAAATAACTGACAGAGACTTTGAGCAACAACCGAAAACGCAAAGAGAGCCAAACAAGCCGCGGTTAAGCGAGTGTCCGACCAACTAAACCGACCAACTCCTAAAATAACCCGAACAATTTGAGCTCGCAGCACAATAAAAAGAACAGCAGAAATAAAGGACCAAAAAGCAATGTGCCTAATGGCGTTAGAAATTTCATCTAAATATTTTTTCTTTTCCCCATGAGCAAATAGCTTAGTCAGAGTCGGAAAAGCTGCCACTGAATAACTTACCCCTACAATCGCCAAAGGAACTGACTGTAAATTATAAGAAAAATTAAAGACCGCAATTGAACCAGCCTTCATAAAAGAAGCCAATGAGATCAAAACAACAATTGAGAGCTGGCTAGTAGCGAGAGTAATAGTTCGCGGCAATGAAACTGCCACCACCTTGCGAATGGTAGACCAATGGACGGCTTGAACAAAAGCGGGGAAAAAACCACGCTCCAACAAAACTGGAAACTGAATGAGTAAATGCATCAAAGCCCCAAAAGCGACCCCCCAAACTAATCCAGTAGGACCCAGGGCAGGATAAAGAAAGACCACACCAACAATAATTCCTAAGTTATAGAGAAGCGGAGAAATGGCATAAATAAAAAACTTACGTAAAGATTGAGTAACACTGCCCAAGAGATTAGAAATACCCAAAAAGAATGGTGAGAATAAAAGAATGCGAGTAAAGGTGACGAGTTGGGCCTGAGCACTAGGAGAAAAACCAGGAGCCGTTAACTTAGTTAGATAAGGAATGAAAAAATACAAGATAGTACTGACCAGAATCATCACTAAACAGAAAACAGTAAAAACTGAATCCATAAATTGTTTAGCCGCCACATTGTTTTTATTCTCAATCTTGTCAATCAGAAAAGGAATTAAAACGGTCACAGACACAAAAGAAGCAATGGTGACATAAACTAAATCAGGAATACGGAAAGAGGCATAATAAATATCAAGTGTCTGTCCAGCCCCAAAAGTCCCCGCCAACAACCGATCTCTGAGTAAAGCCAAAAGCTGAGAACCTAGGGCCGAAAAACCCAAAAGGAAAGCGGCCTCGTGTAGACCGCTAAATTCCTTATGAATTATTTTAAAAAATTTTTTGACCATCTGATCTCATTTGGCTAATGTCTCTTTAACTTAATCCCCTTTGACTGGAGCTTTAACTTTCTTTTCAACTGGTTCTGCTCCTACTAAAGCATCGCGGCCAGCTCTTAGATTAGTCAGAATCTGGGTCAACTCGGTGTTACCGGGATTATTTTTCTCAATCTCAGAAAATTCTTTAATTGCCGAATCAGTCAATCCAACCTTATCATAACTTAAACCTAAAAAGTACTTAGCATTGGCAAAATTAGGAGTTAAAGAGGTAGCTGTTTTAAGCACCTTAATAGCTCCTCGATAGTCCGCATTGCGATACTTCAAATAGCCAAGTTGGAACAAAATGGAGATATCCGCTGGGGCCAGTTGAGAAGCATATTCCGCTCGCTTAATAGCGGAATCCAAAAACCCTCTCTCGGCATAAAGTTGTGACTGCAAGAAAATCGCATCAATATAATTTTTCTTTTCAAGTAAGGCCTTATCTAAGTATTTTTCCGCCTCAGTGTAATTTTTATTAAGTATTTCCAAACGAGCAAGATTTAAATACATATCGGGGCCATGGGTATTGTAGTCAATCGCCTTGGTATAGTTTTCTTTAGACAATTCATAGGCACCTTTTACCCCCAAAGACATAATATTCTCATACAAAGCCCCACGCGAAACGTAATTCAAATAATTTTCAGGACCAGACAAAACAGCCGCATCAACATTTTTCTTAGCCTTTTCAAAGATCTTTGAATAAGCGGTCATCAATTCGTCTTGAGACATTTTCTTCCCCAATAAGATATTCATCTGAGCCATATTTACCTGCGAGGCAAAACGGTAATAAAAATCTTGTGGATTGAGACCAATAGCAAGGTTTATGTATTTTTCCGCTTTATCAGTATTTAGGGTGGCCGTCTGGAGATATTTAATACTATTTTGAAAAGCCAAAAAAGCAAACCCGGTCGTAATCCAAGCCACCGACAAAAAAGCGAAAGACAAGACCGCTAATGAACCCAAAATATAAGAGACAAACTTTGTTTTTGGATTGGCTGTTAAGGATATTTCCGTCGTCTTAATTTCACCCACATCAACCAAGCGAGCAATAAACAAACCAGTAATTACAAAGGTGATAAGCAGCATGGAAGTCTCTGGAACATAGAGGATCATTAGAGACCAAACATAAATTAATCCCGCAAAAGATAGAATCAGAAAGGACTTCTCAAGTGAATCGATCTTAGAATTCAACAAAGCTTTAGAGCCGAAATAAATCAATAGACCGACCAGAATAATCAGTGACAAGCCACCAAAGAGACCAGTAGTAACAAAGAAAGAGATAATAAAGCCAAAGCCAAAAGACGGCTCAATATTCCAAAATTGACTCTCGTTTACTCCTGTTGGTTTATTTTTCAACCAAGAGTAAGCAAAAGTATTTGGACCACTACCAAAAATTAGATCGTTTTTCAGACTATCCTTAGTCAAAGCATAAGTCCCAGTAAACGACGGACGAACCTCAAGAGAAGCGATACCAATTTTTTCTGAGAGGACCCGCGTTTGCTTAGCTAAAATTCCCTCATGGATTTTACCTTGAGCATCTAAAGATATTGGTTGACCAAAGATAATAAAAATAAGGGAAATCAGAAACACAACAATTGAAACCTTCATCACTTTACCTTTTCCCGATGGCCGACCAGACAAAAAAGAAAGCTGGTAAACATAGACCAGAACCAAAATCACAGCCAAAACAATCCAGAGTAAAGTAAAATTAACTAAAGCCAAAGTCAACAAGGAAGAAATGAGTACCCCCCAGATAAAATTCTTCATTACCCTAGCCTCTTTTAAAGGAAACAACTCTAGCATCACCACTGAAGACAACGTCATCAACCCAGCAAACATACCTAAATCATTCCACTTACCAACTAAATTCACAGCCGCATTATCAAAAAATGACCAAGGCAAAAAATTACCAAAAGATAATCTAATTAATTGAAATAAAAACGCCACCGCGAAAACAATAAGTAACCCCAAATAAACATTGAGAAATTTTTGTTTTGAACGAGTGTATTCGGACACGATAAACAACAAACCAAACAAAGACGTGAGAGATAAAAACGTCCCGCCCTCAAAGCCCAAGCCGACTAAAGAAGTATATTTGGAACTGGCCAAGAGAGAAGAAATCAAAGTGAGAATCAAAAAAATTCCACTGACTGACAGGATAGGCGTTTTAGCAATAGAAATTTTCTTTTCTTTAAAACGGGCCATAAACCACAAACCCAGGGAAACTAAGACAAAGCCCACCAAAAAAAACTTCTTGAAAATCTCAGGGGAAAGATTAAAAAACGGTAGAGTGATAAGTGGGGTTAAAAAAATACCGACAAGCAAGATGGCTCCAGAAATTTTATCTAATCTTGAAGAAATATTTTTTTTAACAACAGATTCTTTGTTCATAATTTTTATTAATAATTAAAACGCGACTAAAAATCTCACGACTACCGCTAGAGGGGAATATTTAATCTCAATTATATTAGATAACCAAGAGCCTAGCAATGTATAAATCGAACTAATTAATAAAAGTGAACAGCCCCTTGATTTGTAAAAAATCGTTACATGTGTTATAATTAAGGAGTTCCCTATTGGGCAGCTACTCTGATGAAAGTCAGAGAGGAAAGTCCGAACACTTCCAAACGCAAGTTTGGAGCCAGGTAGCGGGTAATTCCCGTCCGGAGCAATCCGCGAGGTGCGAGCAGAGACGTTTTAAATCGAAAGATTTAAAATACCCTTCGGGGTAAGTTCGAATGGAAACATTCGAAGTGAAACGGCTAAACCCTTACTTAAGTGCAAGACCGTGTTTCGAAGGTTTCCTTCGATTCGTGTCGCTAGAGCTGATTGGCAACAATCAGCCCAGATAAATAACTGCCGTCCGACCTTGGTCGGATACAGAATTCGGCTTATAGATAGGAAGCAATATGAAAAACCCCGCGCAAGCGGGGCTTTTCTCTTGTTTAAAATTTTTAATTATTTTTTACTTCCCTTCTTGGTATCTCCTGACAAAGAAACGGTCCCAACAGTGCCAAAATCAACTTCACAAACACCACTGGCACAAGCTAATTCTTTGGCTCCTTGTGTCTCATCCTCATGTTCATAGAGAACAATCTTAGAGAAATCAAGTTTAGGAAATTCTTTTACCATGGACTCATATCGTTCTTTACTAATCTCTTCGTAAGGGGCCAGTTTGTAAACATGATTAGAGCGAGGTAAGAAGGATAAACCGCCTAGTATATCCCAATTGTTATACAGCCAGTTAGCTGATTCAATCCATTCATTATCGCCAATGGAAATTGTTACTGATGGATTATGTTCGGTGTAATTTTCTTTAACCATCTTCCAATAATCCAGTTGTTCGATGGCGGTTTGTTCATCTTTATAAATAGAATTTTCTGGTGCTTTAACCGGAAATTCAAAAACATAGGTGTTAGCCGAATCCATACTTTGCCCAACTTCCGGATAATATTTACAACCCTGATCCTTCATCATCTTAAACAAGGCATCGGTGGCAGAAATTCTAATACGGCGAATATAATATTTGGCATGACGAGGATGCATTCCAGACGAAGAGTTGACGAGCTGAGAAACAGTGCCAGATGGTTTTACACAAGTCACCGCTGCCGAACGATTAATACCAAAACGCTTGGCATATTCTTTATTTACCTTAACCACTTCTTCTCTCATTCGAGCCAACAATTTAGGATCGCGAACAGTTTTACAATCCCATTGTCCAGTAATAGACACACCTAACAGGGCTTCTTCTTCACAATTCTCCTTCCATTCTTCAGACAAATAAGGGAAATAAGTTAGACTAGCCTGATACGTTCCTAAAATAGCGGCTAAGCGAGCTTTATTAAGTAAATCGGCTTCAGTATCACCGGAACGGGCTACCACCTCAGTCAAATTACAAAACTGCTTAGACTTCAAGACAATTTCTCCGCAAGGATTCATACCGCAAGTCGCCGCATCTTTTTCAAATTTTTCCCAGCGCCGTTTAGGTAATTGATTCTGTAGAGACCCACGATTAAAAATTCCGCGTTCACCAGCTCCACTTTTAATCAAGGCGGTCCATTCGGTCAAAAATTCTGTACTAGTTGGTTTTTCGTTATAAACGGCCGAATTGTTAGACAACATCCGTTGTGGTTCCGTCACATAAAATTGACCTTCCTTGGCATGACGAATTTCTTGATCATCAAGGTCAGACAAAGAAATCATCGCCGTCCGACGCACACCACCAGAAACCACGACTTCGCCAATCTTACAGATGATATCGTGCAAATCAATATTTCGTAATCTCTTGTTTTGACGAGACAAAACTTTACCACGGGTAAAGATCATTAATTCTCTCAATGGATCGGGTCCCGAAGAACGTCCACCCATAACCGACAAACGAGCTCCGGCTGGTCGCAATTGTGAGTAATCGATTTCCACGTCTTCTCCAGCTAACCAGGTCTTCATCGCTGAAACAAAAGCGTCACACCAACCTTCTTTACTGTCATCCACCACGATTGTTTTATTGGTCTTACCGGATTGCTTCCTAACAATTGGAAACTGTTGGGCGGTCAAACTCTCCACACTGAAACCCACCCCACAGCCACACATGGATAAATACATAATCTCGGCCAAATCTTGAACACTGGTTGGAGCAATAAAAGAACAGTTGTACCCAACCGCATTAGTTCGACGAGCAGCCTTTCCAGCTCCCCACATTAAACGCATGGATGGCATAACTTTCTGAGCCAGCATCGCCTCACGCAATTCCTTATACTCAGCCTCCTTAAGTTTGCCGTCCAAATTTTCTTTCATAAAAGCCAAATAGCGATCTACCGACTCCACCCAAGTCTCACGTCGATTTTCTTCGTCTATCCAGCGAGAATAGGAACGATAATAGACAAATTCTGACAATTCGTTTTGAAAATATTTTTTACTTTCATTAGCCAATTCTTTAACCTTAGCCGGCACTTCTCCACGAACAAAGCGTAATTCGGTTCGTTTTTCCCGATACAAAATGTAGGACTTAGCGGTAACGGCAAACTGCTGGATGATCAATTGTTTTTCCACCAAATCTTGAATTTCTTCAACTGAAGGAACGCAGTCAGCCTGATCATCAGCGCAATTCTTATCCAACTCTAAATGAACAGCTTTGGCCACCATCAAGGCATCTTTTTCCGAACCCTCACCAGAAACCTTCATCGCCTTCCAAACAGCCTTGGCAATTTTTTCTGTATCGAAGGCGACGGTACTGCCATCACGTTTCTTAATCAATTCCACTCGACTTTTTGCCTTTTTTACTGTTTTTACCACTTTTTTTGCTTTTGCCATATTATTTGGTAATTTTTTAATGGTTTTTAATAATATTTGAGTCGAAATAATCACAATTCAAAATTTTTGTTGAATTTGTACCCATTATTATATAAAAATATCCATCTTTTCAGTTGTTGATAACAGACTAAAAAACAAAAAAACTCTGGCTTCAAGTGGGTCACGCAACAACACTTATCAAATAACCCTCATTTAATGTCGCGAAAATATTTTGAAAAAAATTCTAAAAATTAAAATAAAAAAGACCAGCTTATTGGTCTTTTTTATTTTAATTTTTATAGGAAAATCTAGAATGAACACCCAGACCAAGTAGCCAGCTTACTTAACTCAGTAAAACCTTCCATTTTACTGCCATCGGTTTTTAACCAAGTAGGGTAGCCGGAAACTTGTTTACTAATACACAATTGCACATTAGCTGGGCATTCAATATAAGGGATGTACTGAAACGCTTCCTGGCCAAAAGCCTTTTTTTGATCCTGACAGTGAGTACACCAAGCGGCTCCATACATGGTAATTTTTTGTTTAGCTAAACATTTAGCCAAAGTAACCTCCTTTGAATCTCCGGGTACCGGGTTAAGATTAAGTGAAGTGGTTGTTGCTGTCGCCAGAGTACTGCTGGCCACATTACCATCGACACTAGTAACCAAATTACCCGCTGGAGTCTTAGGGACAGCGGTTGATATCCACACAACAACTAGACCCACGATTACTAAGACCATCACCACTCCCCCAATAATATACTTATCGTGAGAATGTTCACCGTTAATTTTATATTTACCCATAGCCTTATTTTTTTACAGAATTATTAAATATGTGCGTTCACTATTCTTTACAACAATCTACCAACTTAGTGACAATATCTTCAACCGACCAAGGCTGTTCCGCTGGAGCCTGATCATGTATATTCAACTGATTGTCAGCCACTTTTTTTACTCCCCCTAAATCAACAAGTTTCAATCGCAAAGCCCAAAACATTCCATAAACATGGAAAGCTTTTTTAAACAAATCCTCGGCCTCATCTTTTTTCCCATCTTTTTGATACTTAGTACCCACCTCCATTAACCGCATGGTTGTTGCCAGCAAGTGTTTGGAGATACACCAACTCTCCGCCTCATTTTCATCCATCAATTTAGCCAAAAGAGACTTACGGATTTCCCTTGTCTCGTTTAATAGATCAAAATATTCATTTTTACCGGTTTTAGCTCCACTAAAAAAGAAGTGCTCCTCCAAGCTAATCAAATTCATAATTGCTACCGACAAATCTTCTTCTGACGATAAATCTACAGCATTATCTTTTTGGAAATTGGCAATTTTAGCCTGCAATTCCTTTATTTTTGTATCGTCCATATGTTTATTTTAAAATTAAAGCAAACCTAATTTTCATTAATTTAGACTAAAAAGAGGTTGTTACCTCTAGTATTAAAAGCCTAGCATAAATTTAGGTATTCTAAAACTGGAAAATGAGAATACCCAAAAGAAGCATAATTACCCCCATCCACACCCGAAAAGCATGAGTATTGGCTTTCTTCCAATTTTGGACTTTAGCAAGTAAGGCTCGGTCACTACCCAAAACCAAAACAACCACTAAAGGAGCGACGAAAATTATATTATAGAGGACAAGATACCATAAGCCAGAATAAAAAGTTGTATGGTCATGAAGTAAACCTAAAATAAATAAATAAGGACCACCGGTGCAAGGAAACTCTGTCAGCCCCACCAAAACACCGAGAGCTAGGGCCGTCGGAATAGTTCCCTTCTCAATCAAAACTGCCATCCGACGATGGGCGGCCTGAGGAATTTTTAGCTGAATAGGGAAACGGGGGAAATATTCACCAATAAGATCAAGGGCGGCCCACACAATAACAATTGTCGCTCCGACTTTGGTCATTAAATGCGGCACTCCAAACAAAGACAAGACCTGAGTGATACCTAAACCAATTAAAAGATAAGTCAGGAAAATACCAAAGATATACAGGCCGCCAGCTTCTAAAATTTTACGGCGTGATTTTCCGACAGAAAAGAAAAAGGCGATGGTTAATAGTAGAACAGAAAAAGCACAAGGGTTAACACTGTCGACTAAGGCAGAAATTACCACTAAGTAGGGCACCAACCCCCCACTTTGACCAGAAGCCAACAAGGCCGACAAACCACCTTCTGGTAAAAATAGACCATATTTAATAATTCCAACCGATAAGGCAACTAGAATCAATAGAAAAATTATGACAAAAATAGATTTCCGACTGACAATCATAAGAACTTGATTATAACAAAATTATTACAGCACAGCTACTAAACAAAAAAACCGGAAGGACGGCCTTCCGGTTTTTTATTAATTAAAATTATAGCTCAGCTTCGCGATTTTCCGGCTCAACTCCCCCGACATCCACCTTACAATTAGCGGCGTCTGTTTTGTATCCTGCCCAAGCGGTATGAACTGAGGTACGGTGAGTCTCTCGAGCTTGTTTGACACTATCATTAAAAGACTTCCAGGCAGCATTACGGGTAGAAAGACGAGTATTTCGATCAGTTTGGGCCCAAGAGGCAGATAAGGCTTTGGCCCGAACAGACAGGGCGGTAGAAATTTTACTAGTCATGTCACCATAAGCAACGCCAATCGCCGCCTCTCTCTTATCAATCGCTTTTACAATACAATCGGAATTCCAAACCTTACCAGAGACAACTGGGGTTGAAGTCGAATTACGCCTAAACATTTTTTGGAAAATATTTGCTGCCGTTGCCTGCCCGGCAACCAAAACTCCAGCCATAACCAAAAATACAATTAAAGTTTTTTTATTCATAAAAATAAAATTTGTAAGCTAATAAAATAACACCATTAATATTTTAACATGACAAAAAAATAATATAATGTGGACAACTAAAAAGGATTCTCTACTCTTTAGTTGCCTCAACAAGTCCAATCAGCTCTGTTTGCTGTAAAATATGATTTTTCATTGCGGTATTTAATTCTTCAAAGCGGGTTCCTTCGACTAAGTCCAACTTTGTATCAAGGGCATAGAGTTTGAAGTGATAATGATGAACCCCGGTTGGCGGGCAGGGAGCCAAAAATCCTATTTTACCAACAGAATTTTCTCCTTCTACCGACCCACCGGGTAAAGAATCTGTGAGGTTAAAAGTATTGGGAGTAATATTCCAAACAATCCAATGAATAAAATTTTTCGGGGCAGAATCGGCGTCAGAAAGAGTTAAAACTAAACTAACTGTTTGAGGTGGAATATTAGAAATCTCCAAGGGGGGATTATTTCCCCCACCCCGACAAGTGTAAAGAGCCGGTATAGTTCCACGATCATCAAAAGCGGGACTAGTTAAAGTAATACTATCTTTTACTGATAAAACAGCATCTGGTTTTTTATCTGTGAAAATAAATCCCAAAATAACCGCCAGTAAAATAACAACAAAGAAAATAATTTTTTTCTTATTTTTCATAGAAGAAAGTTATAAATTACTTAAGGCTCACCCAATAGTTGTCGCTTTCACCGTCTATCTTAAAAATCGCTACCCCACGCAAATTATACAATTTGGCAATAAAAATTTTATCAGCCACCGCCTGAGCATCACTAAAAGAAACAAAATTTACCTTACCCTCTTTCGTGCGATAAATTAGAGACAATTCTCCGGCATTATTACGCCGTGGCAACATTTTTAGGTCTTTAGCTAGTTGAGTAAAGTCTTTATAACTCAAACTACGTATCTTTTTATAATCAAAATATTTACCCTTATCAGTAATTTCCAATTCATAACCATAGGTTGCTACCCCTAAAACAATTTTTTTAGCACTAATATCCTTTAGAGCAAGTTCTAAAACTTTACGCACCCAAGTCGGATCAGCAATCGGATAATAAACTCCACCCAACCGACGAGCCATGTTTAATTTGATATCAACCGTTCCTTGATCATAAATCATCAGCCGAACCTGATCACAATACTTATTGATAGAAGGGTAATCATTGGCATACTCCACTACCTTGGGAACCGTCAAATAACGGGACTCGGGCGGTGTGCGCCCTTCAATTGTACAAGACAAAACCTTGCCTTTGGCATGAAGCTTGGTACCTAAGTCACGCAAGAAAACAGAGAAATTAGGACTAGTTGAAGCAAATTTATTTTCATAATCAATATCGATTCCATCAAAATTGTTTTTATCAACCTCCGCTAAAATATTTTTAACATGAGCCTGTCTTTTTACAGGGTCACGTAAAACTTGATCAATAGCCAAGCTATCAGTCCAAAGAATAGCGGGGAGAATTTTTACTTTTTGAGCACGCGCCAGTTTAAATAAGTTAGGCCAAGGTTCACTGCCAATTTTTAAAGTATCAACCAACTCACCCTTAGCTGATACGGTGTAAGAAAAAGGGCTAATTTCGTTTAGTTTATTTAAATTAGTGATTGTTTCAGCGACCCCACCAGTTTTCTTCCAATAAGGAATCCAGGCGCTATAAGACAGTTTGGTGGTCGCAGCCAAAGAGATTAAAGGGCTCACCAAAAGCACCAAAATAAAAAACTTGATAAAATTAAAAGAGGATGAATTCATTCATTGTATTGTAACACAAAAATAGTATTTCCCAAAGGGGAGCGCTGACAGGTTTTTCCTTATGATATAATTAATTTATATGAGAAATAACCAGAAAAAAGTAGCGATTTTCGATATCGACGGAACAATTTTTCGTTCGAGCTTACTAATTGAACTTGTCGAAGCTCTAATCGCCGATGGACACTTCCCCGCCAGTGCAAAGAAAAGCTATGAACGAGAATATAAAAAATGGTTGGACCGCAACGATACTTACGATAAATATATTATGGCGGTCGTAGCCGTCTTTATGAAAAACATCAAAGGCTTGGCCTATAAAGACTTTTTAACCACTGGTAAAAAAATGTTGGCGGGAAAAAAGAATATGGTTTACCGCTACACTCGTGACTTAATCAAGGATCTTAAAAAACGGGGTTATTTTCTTTTAGCAATTTCCCAGTCACCCAAGGGTATTTTAGATCCTTTTTGTAAAGAACTTGGTTTCGATAAAACTTATGGCCGAATATATGAGCTAGGTCCACAAGATTGTTTTACTGGCAAGATTACTGACGTTCATTTAATTGCCAACAAGGCCAATATTGTAAAACGAGCCATTGAGAAAGAAAACCTAACCCTAAAAAATTCGATCGCGGTCGGAGACACCGACGACGATATTCCAATGCTTGAATTAGTAGAAAATCCTATTTGTTTTAATCCCAACCAAAAACTATATCGCTACGCTAAACTAAATGGTTGGAAGATATTTGTCGAAAGAAAAGATGTCATCTATGAGATAGACAGTTCCAAAGAAAAATAAAAATTTAAAACAGCTAAAAGAGATTTTTTCGACGGAATATTTTCGCTAGCCTATCTATAAACAGAATTAAAAATATCAAAAAGAGAAGTCCGCCTAATTGATAGCGACCAATCTTACCCTCAAAAATCGAATACCAGGATTTCCCAAAAAATTCGGTTTTAATCTGATACAACTGTTTTTCTGTTCTCGGATATTCCCAAAAAGGAAAAGATTCTTTTTCCCCAATCGCTAAAACATATTTATCCCAATCGTTGTCTTTACTATAGACAACTATCGTGTAAGTACCGGCCGGAACAGTTTGTTTAAATTCTGGACCTTTCCAATAAACATCACCGGCAAATTCTTCATCCCATTTTGACCAGTTACTTTTCTCTCCATTAAGAGTCGTTAAGACTTGACCATTCTGATTAATTACCGAAACTGAAAGATTTTTATTTATATCTGGAAGATTTGGGACCAACAAGCCAAGATAGAGAGGAAAAGAAGAAGGACTAGAAATAACATAACGGACAGGACTACCAGGTAAAGAACCATAAAAAGCCCGAGAAATTTCCGGCTGGCTAACTCTAACCCAAGTGGCATCATGACTATAGTTTGGTTGATGAGCCGAAACAGGCCAAGCCACTAAGAGAGTTAAGAAAAAAATAATTTTAACAACAGATTTTGACATTTTTTTAAACTTTTAAGATAGACCACCACGTAACTTTTTCCTAAGATTATTATAATCTGGTAAAGTTTTTCCTACTAACCGCCAAAAATTTTGAGAGTGATTTAGTTCGCCCAAATGGCACAATTCGTGAACAATAACATAATCCTGTAATTCCGTTGGTAAAAATAAAATTTTGTAATTAAAATTTAAATTACCATCTTTAGAACAACTTCCCCATCGTGATTTTTGATCACGGATAGTAATCTTTTTCCATTTAAAACCATAAAATTGATTAAAATAACTAAGCCTGTCATAGACCAACAGTCGAACGCTTTCTTTATTTTCTAAATAATCTTTTCGAGTGCATCTTTTCTTTTGCCAAACAGGAAGACGAGAAAAATGTTCTAGATTCTTTCTAATCCAATCTTCTTTTTCTCTAAGAAAACTTTCCACAAAATTCTTAGAAAATCTACTTCCCCAATAAGGACTAGCAGGAACAGTTACCATTACTTTCCCCTCACAAGAAACAGCAATCCTTAATCGCCGAGCTCGCGTACTTTTTTTAATTGTATATGAAATATTATCCGACCCATTCATTAAAATATTTTAACACAAAGATAAAGAGTACCGAGATCAGAAACTATAAATCAGCCTCTTTTCCGTCTTCTATTACGACAAATTTTATTCTATTAGCATTTAAGACATTATCAGGCATCTTGTGGGCAATCCCTTTTATTTTTAACATCCCATCATGAACAGGAAAACAGACTCTTGGTTTAACATCAAGAGCATAATCAATTGATTCAGATATTTTAAGCCAAGGACCAGCCACAGGAAGCGCCAAAATATCTACAGGTCTATCAATTTTATAAAAACAATCTCCGGGGTAAAAAAATTTTTCATCAATCAAAACCCCTGTATTTTGAGCAACAGATAATTCTTTATAAATTGTAGCGTGTTTATCCCCATAAAAATGAAGTTGAATCTGTGTATCAACAGTCCCCCGATTCATCGAGGCCCAGTGTCCATCTTCAGCTAATGAATATTTTAAGCCCTCTGCCTTCAAAAGCTTACCCACACTACTATTGCAGAATATTTTAACCTTTGGATTATTTAAAATGACCTTTTTCAAGGATTCTATATGCAAGTGATCTGAATGCTCATGAGTAATGACGACAACATCGATATCTTTTTCTTCGTCTTGAGCTATGCTATATAATCCCGGATCAGTCATGATCTTCCATCCTTTAGTTTCTATGACCAAACAACAGTGTCCAATTTTTCTTATCTTCATATTTTAAATATAACAAATATATAAGTTAATTTCTAACCCACAAAAATAAGAGGCGAGCGAAAGATATCCACATTTTTTATACAAATTAAAAATAATGTTTGTTATAATTTATTTATTATGAATAACTTATTAAACACTTTGAGCACTTTGCCAAAACAAGTATTTGGCGCAGATGCTATCTTGGCTACTGTCGGTGTTACGACATTAGTCGTCTTTTTAATTATTTGGTCTGTAGCTTGGAAAGGTATGGCTCTTTGGAAAGCCGCTCATCGTGGCAGCAAACCATGGTTCATCCTTTTACTGTTGGTTAATTCCATCGGTATTTTGGATATTGTCTATATCTACTTGGTAGGCAAGAAGAAAAAATAATTACCAATCAACTAATAAAAAATCCCCCAATTGGGGGATTTTTTATTAGTTGATTTTAGAGAGATAATCTAACCATCTTTATTTCATCAAAACTAAAACCATTACCCAAAATTTCTTTCGCCGGTGTCAGAGGATATTGACCAGCCACCATTCCTCCTCTAAGTAGAGCCAATCTGATTTTAAGTTGACGAGCCTGCGACAAACCAGAAGCTTTCAAGAAAGGCCGAAAATCAAAATTCCGATACTTCTCTTTAATCTCTTCACAGTGAGTAATAATTGTGCCAGCAGTTAATTTACGCTCTTTAATTATCTCTTTCAAAGACTTGCCTTCTTCAATCATTTTTTTCGTCTCTTCAACTGTGCTTAGTTTTTGCGATTTAGATTTTACCTTCCGTCCTAGGCGATCGGTAACAGCCGGCGCAATTTTTTCAATCCAGGCACTCTGTCGCTCTTTCACGGTCGCCGGATGCAGATGCCTCAACTCTTCGGCTTGCGCTTCACTAACCTCGGCAAAATGCTGGTCATATTCCAAGACTTCCTCATTCACCTCTAAGGCTTTTTCATTTAAACCCAAGAGCGATAACCCATCTAAAGAGCGCACTCGTGATAAGGCCACATAACCCATACCAGATTCAAACGAACGAGACAGATCAACCAACGCCGCGTCTAAACTCATTCCCTGACTTTTATGCACCGTAATCGCCCAAGCCAAACGCAGAGGATATTGGGTAATTTCCGCTTTTATTTTTCCATCTTCTTCGATTACCCAAGAAGCCAACGGAACATTAATTGTCTTACCCGCCACCGTTCTCACAGTAACACTATTCTCATCACAATGAGTCACAACTCCAAGGGTGCCATTTACAAAACCTAATTCAAAATTATTTTTTACAAACATTACCCGGGCTCCTTTTTTCAAACGTAAAATTTCTGGCGACAGACAACTCTTTTTTATTGTTTCCACCAGAGGAGCTCGTCCCCGACTAATCATTCCGTATTCAAAAATTTGTCCCGGAATTTTTTCTAACTCCCGATCGTTTTCTAAATCAACATTTACATTATGGGAATATAATTTAGTCGGCTCAAGATCCAGATCTATCGCTTGATTATTGCGAGAATTTAATCTTTCTCTAATTTCCGGTGAAACCTTATCGCTCCTAATCGCATTTAAAATCTCTAGATAAGACTGATCATTTTGACGATGTTGTTCTTCTAAATAGCAAATTCGCAGATCAAGATTTTTCCAAACAGGTGAATGATAAACAAAATTTGTGCATGGAGTATCATAAAAGAGGTTCTCATCAAAACGACCCTCTCCTTTCATAACCGGAGGGAGCTGAAAAAAATCTCCACAAAAAACTACCTGCAAACCACCAAAAGGTTCGTTGTTTCTTCTCAATTGCCTGATGATTTGTTCCACCATATCCAAACGGAAATGATGGAGCATAGAAATTTCATCAATAATCAAAACTTTAGTTTTTTCCAATCGCTTCCGCAGATAAGGTTTTTCCTCTAAATCTTCTAAATCATAAGGACTTAAGACGTCTTTAATCCCCATTCCAGTCCAAGAATGAATAGTCATCCCGCCCATATGAGAAGCGGCAATTCCGGTTGAAGCAGTGACACCAACTTCTACCTCATGATCCTTGAGATATTTAATATACTCATTTAAAACATAAGTCTTACCACTTCCAGCTGGACCAGTTAAAAAAACATGGTGACCCATCTTTAAAATATCCAAGGCTTCTTTTTGCGTCATAAGACCTCTAGTATAACCTATTACCAAAAAGGATAAAAACCTAAACAAAAAAACCGATGGTTATCGGTTTTTTTGTTTAGGTTAGACTTTATTAGAGTTAGCAGATCGGACCTCCTTACTCAACATTTTACCATCACTATCGATACAATAACACCAAGCTTCCCCCGTCGTAATTTCTAGATTTCCAACATCTTCGTCGGAAATACCTTCTAAGTGTTTAGCCAGCGCCCGCAAAGAATTTCCATGAGCTACAACTAAAACAACCTTTCCGGCCTGCAAATCTGGAAGAATTTCTTTTTCATAATAAGGAACGGTTCGATTATAAACATCTTTAAGTGTCTCACCTTCTGGAATAGAACAATCCCAACCTCGTCTGATATCTAAAAACTTAGCTTCGCCCACTTCTTTTTGAATTTCCCATTTATTCTTACCAGTATAAACACCATAGTCACGTTCATTCAGATTAGAACTAACCTTAACTGGCCAAGCTTGAGTATCCAAACTTTTCTGTATTTCAGCCAAAGTTTCCTTAGCTCTTTTTAAATCAGAGACATGAGCTTGATTAATTCCCAAGCCCTCCAAAGTTCTAGCTGTTCGACGGGCCTCTTCTCGTCCCTCTTCAGTTAATTCAACATCAGTCAAGCCTGTCCATAAACCCAAAGCATTCCATTCCGATTTACCATGGCGAACAAGAATTAAATTTATCTTAGACATTTAATTTTTAAGTTACTTTATATAAACAACCAAATCACCCGCCAAACAAATTAAATTATTTGTTTGGCGGGTGATAAGAATTTCCTCTAAAAAATTAAGACAAATGCTTGGAAACAAGCTTAGTCATTTCGAACATACTAACAACGTCCTTACCGCCAAAAACTTTTTTCAAATTGGCATCGGCAACGATATTACGCTTGTTTTTAGGGTCTTGAAGATCATTCTTCTTAATATAAACCCAAAGAGCCTTAACCACCTCCGAACGAGGCATTGGACCCTTTCCTACAACTTCCGCCAGTTCTGCACTGATGGTCATTGGCTTCATAAAAGCTGAATTTGCTGTCGCCATAAATTTCTAATTATTTATTAATCTTCTACTGATAAATAGAACCCCCTTATTGTACCACCATTATGTCTAGCTGACTACCCACTGTCCAAGCTTACCACAGAATACACCTTAATAAAATAATTGCTAAGAAAAAATACTATGGTCAAAAATTTATTTTTGTAGTATGGTTTAAACAGAAAAAAGAAAGAGGAAGGTCTCATGACAAATAGTGTAGGTAGGCTAGAAGAACTTCGAGCGCTAGTCAAGAAAACGACCAGAAAGCATCGGTCAGACAAAGAGAAATACGAGAAGGTTTTTACCTACCTTAATCGACAACGCCTAACTCTGGGATTAACCAGTGGGGCGGTAGAAACTCTGGTCGTCTACGATGGACACGGCAAGATCAATGCCTACGGTAGGTTTATCGACGGCGCCACCCTTTTCCGTGGACTCAACTTGAGTATTGGAGAAAGCGGAACACGGGTAACTGGTCGGATTTCCTACCCGACCCTGATAAACGAACCTTCTCACAAAAAGGGTCACTTCATCTGTTCGACCCAACTTGGAATCAAGGAGAGTCCGTTTTACCTAGCCTTGGTGAATATCTCAACGATTCCGGAGGAAGCTGTCCCTTATCCAAAGACTTCCCTCACTTAGTCGACTTTATCATGTTGACAACGAAAGACCCGCACCTAACAAGTGCGGGTTATTTTTTAGGCGGAGAGAAATTCGGTCACGAGTTACTAATTTTTCTTTTTCACTTCAATACCTCAAAGAATAAACATAGTAAATAATAGTACTCCCACGGACTGTGTCACGCCGAAGCCAAGCCACTGCGAGGCGAAGGCGGAGAGGGAGGGATTCGAACCCTCGAAGGCTTTGACACCTTACGCGCTTTCCAAGCGCGCGCACTAGACCACTATGCGACCCCTCCCTAAAACATTTTTCAGTAGAAAAATGTTCGGGCGACCAGTTTCTCGTAAAAACTGGTTTAGCCTTAAAACAGATTTTAGTAAAAATTTGTTCGGGCGACCATTTTGTGATCAAAATGGTTTAGCCATAATTAAAACTTTTACTCGCCAATCATAACCAAAAAAGAGCTCTTTGGCAATAACACAAAACAGTACAGTAGTCTGAACTATTTATATTTTATGTTATAATCACAAAATGATGGAAAATATAAAAAATAATAAATTAGCTTTTATTAGCACCAGTATCATTATTACTCTTTTATTAGCGGGGGTAGTCTTTATTTCGGCCCAACATTTTTCCGAGCAGGCCTCTTATGTTGAAGTCAAAGGGCTATCAGAAAAAATAGTTAAAGCCGACACTGCTATTTGGGCCATGAGTTTCGAAGTAAAATCAAACAATGTCGATGAACTCTACTCTGGGATTGAAAAAAATATTACTACCATTCGAGCCTTCCTAAAGCAACGAGGCTTTGAAGACAGCGAAATAAATATCGCCCCAGTTAATATTTATCAAGACACTTTTCGCGATTCCGCTTTTAGATATAATTCCAATAACCAAGTTTCGGTCTATACGAAAAAAGTGGATTTGGCTAAATCCGTCTCAAACGAAACTTTATTGTTAGTAAAAAATGGAGTAGTTTTGAGTCAAAATAATATTTCCTTCGAATTTTCAGACCTAAACAGCATCAAGCCAGAAATGTTGGCTGAGGCGATAAAAAATGCCAAAGTTACAGCTTCACAATTTGCTAAAAACTCTAATTCGATTGTCGGCAGTGTAGCGCGCGGAAATCAGGGAGTCTTTGAGATAGAGAACAAAGATCCAGGTTCACCAGAATATAAAAAGATTCGTCTTGTCTCTACTTTAAGATTTCTTCTAAAATAAACCAAAAAAGAACGACGCGGGTCGTTCTTTTTTTTATTAAGAAGAGAGTGTTAGATTAATCTTTTTTCTCCTTTACCTCTTCTTCCTTCTCCTTTTCTTCCGCTTTTGCCACCGTATCAACTGCCACATTGGCCGGAATAGTCACTGTCACCTTAGGTTTACGAACCAGGTTAAGATAAGTAATCAAGAGAGTAAAGGTTACTAAGAAAGGAAAATTCAAAGATAAGCTAGGGTATAAAACAAAAATTAAAAAGTTAATCAATAAGGCAAAGGTACTTGCATGAAGAGTAACCGCTAAAGATTGTTTGAAGGTAATATTGCGCTTAGCGATATACAAAAGTAACCAAGCAAACAGGGCGATTAGAATCAAATAACCAATAGTCAAAATAAAGAACAACACTCCTAGCAAATAAACCATTAATACTCCCAAAGGAGCCAGAACTAAAATAGCCGTCTGCAGTTTATTGGCAACTCTTTTAATATCGGCTCCTGAGATGATCACATTACCAGATGGAACATTAGAAACACGAACTTCACCATTACTACCAACGCCAGCAAAAGCATCTTTTTTCAAAACCATCAACGATCGATAGTTGGAAAATTCAGTTAAATTAAAATTGGTGCGAGTATCGATCACAAACAAATTTTCTGGAACCCCCCATTTTACTTGAGCATTTTTAAAAATAGTCCTTTCTTTATCAGACAAAGAAACAATAATCGGCTCAGGCATATTTACGGAAGCTTTACCGTCACGAAAATGAACTTGGAGTTCCGCCGGATAAGATCCAACTACCCCAGAAATAACGTCACGAGAGAGATCAATAAACCCCGGCAAAAAAACAATCGAAACAAAAGCGGTATAGATCAGAGCCAACCACAGAGTCATTTTGGCATAATATTTAAAAGAGGAAGACAAGGGCTTAGTTATAACCTCTTCATAATAAGAATGATTCCAAATATTATTTTTTATTTTTTGCAAATAATCTTTCATAGACGATAAATATTTTTAGTAATTTTTTTAATTAGATAATGACCTATTTATTCAGCAAGGCCTGTACTCTTTCCTCCACCGGTGGATGCGTCATAAAAAGTTTTGCCATACCACGCATAGATTTACTACCGAAAGGATTAGCAATAAACAAATGAGCGGTAGCCGTGCTAGCTTTTTTCAGCGGTTGCCCGTTTTGGGAAATTTTTTGCAAGGCACTAGCCAAACCTTCAGGATAACGAGTAAGTAATGCCCCCGAAGCATCAGCTAAAAATTCACGTTTCCGGGAAATAGCCAACTGGATAAGGGTAGCGGAGATTGGTGCTAAAATGGCTGCCACCACACCAATAATAATCCAAATTCCACCAGATTTATTATCGTTATCCCGACTTCCAAACATCATTGAACGCATAAAAATATCTGAAGCCATCGCAACAAAACCAACTAAAACGACCACAACGGTAGACAGTAAAATATCACGATTACCAATATGCGACAGTTCATGAGCAATCACCCCCTCTAGTTCATTTTTATTAAGTATCCCTAGTAAACCGGTGGTTACAGCAACCACGGCATGTTCTTTATTTCGCCCGGTGGCAAAAGCATTAGGGGCCGAATCATTTATGATATAAACCTTCGGCATGGGCAAACCCGCGGTAATCGAGAGATTCTCAACAATATGGAAAAGTTCTTGATGGGTATCGTGTTCAGCCGGCTTTGCTCCAGACATCGACAAAACAATCTTATCTGACCACCAATAACTAGCCACATTCATCACTAAACTAAAAATAATTGCTATATATAGTATCGCTGGATTATTATAAGCTTGACCAAAAACCCAACCTACTCCAATCACCACAACCAAGAATACGGTCAATAAAAACCAAGTTTTACGGACATTGTTATCTTGCTGTGTATAAAGTGTGGCCATAAAAACTAAAACTTAACTTCAACTGGAGCCTTTTCATCATTTTCAATCTCAAAGAATTCTTGTTTGGAAAACTTGAAACTGCTAGCAATGATATTACCAGGGAAAGATTCGATTTTTGTGTTCAAATCGCGAACATTACCATTATAGAAACGGCGGGCCGCTTGGATTTTATTTTCCGTGTCAGCTAACTCAGTCTGTAAACTAGTAAAAGATTCCACCGCTCGCAATTGAGGATAAGCTTCCGCCACGGCAAAGACACTTTTTAGAGCATCGGTAAGCATATTCTCAGCCTGACTTTTTTCCGCCACTGTACCAGCCGATAAAGCCTTGGCCCTAGCCTCAGCCACTTTAGTAAAGACACCTTCCTCGTGAGCAGCATAACCCTTGACGGTTGCAATCAGATTAGGAATCAGATCATGACGTCTCTTTAGCTGGACATCGATATCAGCCCAAGCCTCTTTAGTCCGATTGACCAAAACTACAAAACCGTTGTAAGACATGATTAGCCAGACCACGACAACAGCCAAAACAATCAAAAATATAGTCATAATTTTTATTTAAGTAGTTAAAAAACCTGATTAAATTCTACTCCTATATTATAGCAAATAATTATCAAGTATTTAAGTTTTTTACATACCTCAAATTTTAAACTATTGCCTTTAATGACCTTTTCTGTTATCATGACTGGTAATTATGTTAGCCTCTGTTTTGCCGATAATCCAAATTATCCTCTCCGTCTTACTGGTAGGCGCTATTTTATTACAACAAAGCGATGCTGGTCTTGGTGGTGCTTTTGGTGGAGCCTCTGGTTCCAACCCTTTTCGCACAAAAAGGGGAGCCGAAAAAACCATGTTTGTAGGAACAATCATCTTAGCTGCTCTATTTTTGGCAGCCACTCTTTTGAGTTCATATCTTCAAATTCACTAGCCAAGTATGTTGGAGAACTAAGAAAAAAGAATTAAAGAATGGATAAGAATACGGTTTCCAATCCTTTATAATTCTATATTCTTTCTTCTTTAAATTCTGTCCAATTTTCCCCTATTCTAATTTTAAATTTCTAATTCATCTCCATGCCCCCATCGTCTAATCAGGGTAAAATCCCTTTGCGTCAAGAGCTTTATCAAGCGGTGTCTTCATTTTCTTTACGTCAAAAAACTTATCTATTTATTTTAGCAACGGTTTTTGTGAGTAGTTTAATAGGAATAGTTTGGACGATCAACAACAACTTTCTAGTCAATGCCGCTGTTTCTGGTGGATCTCTAACAGAGGGAATTGTTGGTTTTCCAAATCATATCAATCCTCTCTTAGCTATTACCGACTCTGATCGAGACTTAACTGCTCTTGTTTATTCTGGTCTAACAAAAATAAACAGCGCTGGTGAAATTATTCCCGACCTTGCCGAAAGCTACTCCATTTCTCCTGATGGGTTAATTTACACTTTTATTTTAAAAAAGGATCTCACCTGGCATGATGGAGCAAATATAACTGCAGATGATGTTGTTTTCACAATTCAAAAAATCCAAGACCCTAATCTAAAAAGTCCAAAACGAGCTTCTTGGGACGGAGTCAATGTTAATAAAGTAAGTGACCGAGAAATTCATTTTATCCTTAAAAAACCTTATCCAGCCTTTATCGAAAACACCACCTTAGGGATCATTCCTAAGCATATTTGGAAAAATATTAAAACCGAAGCCTTTTCCTTATCAGATCAAAACCTTAAGGGTATCGGCTCTGGGCCATACAAAATAACTTCTCTTACTCGCGATGCAGCGGGGATACCGCAGTCATATAATTTGAGTGCTTTTAGAAACTATGCCTTAGGTACACCCAAAATATCTTCTTTAATTTTTCGAATGTACGACAATGAAGAACAGCTAACTAAGGCTGCCGATCGTGGAGAAATTGAAAGCTGGAGTTCTATTCCCCCAGCCGAGGCACTAGCCTTAAAAACAAAAGGACGGACGATCGAAGAAATTCCCCTCCCAAGAAGTTTTGCTGTCTTTTTCAATCAAAACCAAACAATTTTTTCAAACAAGGTGGTCCGCCAAGCTTTAGCCCTAGCTGTCGATAAACAAAAAATTGTTGATGAAGTTTTAAAGGGTTTTGGTACAACCTTAGATAATCCAATTCCACCAGGTTCGATCGGTTTTCTGGCCAACACCACACCTTCTCAACCAAACCCCAAAATGGCAATCAGCTTATTAGAAAAAAATGGTTGGAAAAAAGACGCCGACGGCATTTATACCAAACTGGATTCAAAAAAGAAACCCGTAAAATTAGAATTTATTCTTTCCACCTCAAACTCTCCGGAATTAGTGGCGACCGCCAAAAATCTAGCTGACCAATGGTCAAAAATTGGAGTCAAAGCTTCGATTCAGATATATGATTTAAGTGACCTCGATCAAAGTCTAATCAGGCCACGAAAATTTGAAGCCCTGCTTTTTGGAGAAGTGCTAGGCCGAAACCCCGACCTCTATGCCTTTTGGCATTCTTCCCAACGTCTGGCTCCAGGCCTAAACATTTCCCAATATGCCAACACCGAAGCCGATAAACTGTTAGAAGATGCCCGCAAACAGGCTGACCCTAATATTCGTATTATTAAGTATGAAAAATTTCAATTAGAACTAGCCAAAGATACCCAAGCTATTTTCCTTTACTCTCCATCTTTCCTCTATACATTACCAAACAAAGTAAAAGGTACCGGCTTTCCTTCTCTCCTTGTCCCATCGGACAGATTTTCAACCATTCAAAACTGGTATATCAATCAAGAAAAAGTGTGGAAAATTTTTGCCTCTAAAAAATAAAGAACTACTTCAAAAAATTTAGTTCCTAGAAAACTATTTATCTATTTTTATTAACAAACTAAGCTAATTATTAAAAAAATAATCTAATTTATGAATTATCCAAGACGTCAATACCGTGGTCCGGGTAACTCGGAGGAAAAATCTCCGTCCAATACCCAAAGATCAACTCCCGCAAATAAACCAGCCACTGGCATTAGTCGATCCAGCCGCGGATCTTTTGCCACCAGGAAAGAAAATTTCGGTAAAAGTTTTTCCGGTTCAACCTACAACCATAACACAAACAATATTCCGAAACGGAACCATTTTAGTGCCTCACCAAATGATGGGCTAACTCCAAATCGACAAACCACCGGGTCACGAAACCCTTATCAATTAAAATCTGCGAGAAATAGATTTTCCTCCAATTCCGTTGGCTTACCAAATCGTGGACCAAGACCAACTCTAGCTTCTGGGCTCCGCTCAACCAATTCGGTAAGTCGCCAAACAAATATTAACCTTGATCCCCGACCACCCTACGCGAGTGGAACCATGGCTAAAAGATCTAATTCCTCCTTCAGATCTTGGGGCACTAGGCCAAGAACTTCAACCAAAGAAGCAATTTCTCCGGATCCCATCTGGCCAAAAAACGAAAATGGAGGATCCAACACTAATTCGATAAGCTCAACCACGCCAACCAAAAAAAGACCGGCCAGCGGTTTAAATCGACGAACCAACCCTAAAAAAGAGGAAGGCGAAAAAGATGAAAAAAACGAAGATAAGCCTAAAAAAATTCCACCACTTAAAACTGGTGACATTCGAATTATTCCTTTGGGTGGAGTAGAAGAAATTGGGAAAAACATGACCGCCTTTGAATACAATGGCGATATCATTGTTGTTGATGCCGGTCTTCTTTTTCCTGGCGAAGATGCCCCAGGTGTAGACTATATTATTCCCGATACAACTTATCTTGAAGAAAGACAATCAATGATTCGTGGAATGATTATCACCCACGGCCACTTAGACCATATTGGCGGTATCCCCTACATCATGCCAAAAATTGGCAACCCGCCCATCTATACCAACCTTCTAACAGCGGTAATGATAAAAAAGAGGCAAGAAGAATTTCCTCACCTGCCACCTTTAAATATCTCGGTTATCAACGAATCTGACACCATCAAACTCGGCAGCATCAAACTGCGCTTTTTTGCCACCGACCACACTATTCCAGATTCTTTAGGTGTAATTATGGAAACCCCTTACGGCAACATTGTCTGTACTGGTGACTTTAAAATTGAACATCGTGACGGACAACCAAATCCCGAGGAAGCCGCTCCCTTCGAAAAACTCGGACAAGAAAAAAATCTTTTATTGATGGTGGATTCAACCAACGTTGAAAAGCCTGGTTTCTCTTATTCAGAAAAAGATGTTCAACAAAACATTAAAGAAATTATCTCCAAGGTTCCCGGCCGAGTAATCATCGGAAGTTTCTCTTCTCTATTTGAACGTCTGATTTACATTATTATGGCTTGTGAAGATCTAGGAAAAAAAGTGGCGGTAGAAGGACGGTCAATGAAGACCAACATCGAAATTGCCAAAGAGTTAGGCCTTCTTAAGGTAAAAACCGGGACTCTTATTTCCACTGATCAAATTGATGATTATCCCGATGATCGGGTGGTTATCTTAGCTACTGGTGCTCAGGGCGACGATTTTGCGGCCTTGATGCGAATCTCTCAAAAAGAACACAAAGCCGTTAAAATTCGCAAAGGGGACACTATTCTACTTTCTTCCTCCGTCATTCCTGGCAACGAAAAATCAGTGCAAAAATTGAAAGACAATCTTTCCCGTTTGGGAGCTAAAATTATTCACTACGGTATTGCTAACGTTCATTCCTCTGGGCACTCTTATCGAGGAGAACTAGCTTGGGTAGAAAAAACTCTTAAACCAAAATTCTTGGTTCCTGTTCACGGTTGTCACCATATGCTCCGGGTTCACGCCGATGTGGCCATCGAGCAAGGGGTGTTAGAAAAAAATATCGTTGTCCCCGATGATGGTAGTATCATTGAAATTACCGACAATGGAGAGAGGATTCACATGCTAAAAGAAACCGTTTCTAATAAGGTCATCATGGTAGATGGTCTAGGTACCAACAACGTCAAAGAAGTAGTTATCCGTGACCGCCAAATGTTGGCCGAAGATGGTATGTTTGTTCTCATTGCCATTATCGATGTCAAAACTGGCAAAGTCCGCAAATCACCAGATATTATTTCTCGAGGCTTCATCTATCTCAAAGAGTCTCAAGATATGCTCCGTCATGTTCGCCTAGTCACCAAAAAAACCATTGAAGACGCTACCGCCCAGATGCATCCGTTAAACTTAGACTATGTCAAAAATGCGGTCCGGGAAGAGCTTGGGAAATACTTATTCCAAAAAACTCACAAACGACCAATTATTTTGCCCGTACTGATTGAGGTTTAAAATAAAAAAACCGCCCTTCAAACAATAGGGCGGCTATATTTTATCTCCAGAAAACTACAGTATCTCAAGACGAGAGGTAGTTCCTAATCATCTCCTTAAAATCCTGATGTTGAGGTTTACGGTAAATATCTAAGGTAAACCGTGGTTCTTCCCGAGAAATTGCCACATGAATAACATCCTGACCCGAAGGAGTGCAGAGGTGTTCTAGAATCAAAATATGAGATCGTCTGATCTTCAGCAGATCAACACAGATTTCATGACAAGTAAGATTTTGGGTGCAGTAGTATGGAAACCCTTGGCGCAATACCCAAAACATTATTGTTCCACCAAGTTGATTGGATACGAAGTTCTCCAAACCAATACTGACCAAATCCTCACCATTATGTACGATTGGAGGACGTTCCATAACCCTCCAGTCTTTACAAATACCCCAAACCCAAGGAAATTCCTGAAACAATCTGTAGTAGGTCTTTTCCTTGTCTTGCATTCTGCACCTCCGGTGCTTTGAGCCCTCCGGGCTCCGAATAATGAGTAGATTGGAAAAAACAATCTACGAGTAAATATACACCACTTAAATCCAAAAGCAAATTATTCCAAAAAAAAATAAAAAACCGCCTCCCAACAGGTTCACTGTTGAAAGACGGGGGAAAAAACTACAACCCAAGTCTCTTGGCTTCACTCTGAAGATCACTACTGTTACCTGAAAGACGTCCGACCACCACTTCCCGTCGCCTCTCGTCGTCCTTGTTCTTAGAAACCTTCTCCATACGACAGATGATCTTGTCTTTATCTTTCATCACCCTGAGGAATTTGTTATACCAGGGTTTTTCCTTATTCCAAAATTCGACCCTAAATTCATCTGCCGAGGGTGTACAAGATTGCCAGTACACGGTGAAAACCGAAACACCACCAAAAGACAAAGAAATCCTGTTACCACCCATCATACTGAAACCGGTATCTTCCACAATGACGAAACCAGCAAAGTCCTGGACTTCCCGCGTCACACGTGTATGGCAAGAATGCTGTTCATTTCGAGTGACTTTGCCGATTTTTCCCATCAAAATATCGACAAAGGCAACTACTTTCAACAAAAAAGTCTGGCGTTGCTTTATTTTTCTCGCCAACGCCTGATCTCTACGAGATAACCGCAAAATAGCCATATCCATTACTCCCTCTAGTTTTTAAAGGCTGAACGAAATTTCAGCGATAAAACCAAACAAGATATCTGACAATAAGACTACACTTTTTAAACAATCTGTCAAAGTAGCCCAAATGACATAGTTTTACCTTTTAAATTCCGGATTTTACCTTTAGAATGAAATCATATGCTAAAAGAACCCACTAAAAAATACCTTCGTTTACTCACCTATTTATCAAGTTTTTTTCTAACTGTTCACATTGCTTTTCCCTCCTATTTCAATGCCCAATTTTTGGGTCAATTCCTAAAAGACGATCAAATTGGAATCATTTTTGCCCTTTCTTCAGCTCTCACTATTTTCTTAATTATTTATACCCCCAAACTTATCCGAAAGATTGGTCTTCTTAAAACAATTTCTCTCGTCACCTTCCTAGATCTTTTAGCTGTCATCCCCCTAACTTTTGTTAAGAATCCCATCACCATTCTTTCATTTTTTATCATTTACTATTCCCTTGGTTTTGTTATTCGCTACGCTTTAGATATTTATCTCGAAAAAATCTCTGACGATCGTAATACCGGTGATATTCGTGGAATCTTTCTCACTTTCACCAACCTCGCTTATCTTGTCTCGCCTTTCTTAGCCGGAATCTTGATTACCGGCCAGGGTTTTCCCATCATCTTCCTGGTCTCTGCTCTAACTCTCTTGCCACTTATTTATCTAGCCCTCTTCCAACTAAAGGAACAAGAATCGCACCGCCAAGTAAAAAATCATCGAGTTTGGTTTGCCTTAAAAAAACTGTGGTCCGGAAAAAGTATTACCACCAAAAATATCAGAAATATTTTATCCGTCGATTTTCTCTTAAATCTTTTTTATTCCGTGATGGTTGTTTATACCGCTATCTATCTAGAAAAAGAGCTCGGCCTAAACAAAGAAAATATTGGTATTATCTTTACTGCCATGCTTCTGCCTTTTGTTTTATTTGAATTGCCTCTCGGCCGCTTAGCCGATAAATATTTAGGCGAAAAAGAACTTCTCTCGGCTGGCTTCGTTATTATTAGTCTCTCCACTATCGCTATAACTTTTACCAGTGTCCCAACTATTTGGCTCTGGGCTTTTCTCCTTTTTATGACCCGAACAGGAGCTTGTATGATCGAAATCATGAAGGAAACATATCTCTTTAAAAAGATCTCAGAAGACGATACCGATATTCTCAGCCTTTCCCGAAATATGCAACCAATTTCCTATATTGTTGGACCACTACTAGTTTCGGCCTTTATCGTCTTTTTTGATCTAAAATACATTTTCCTTGTCTTGGGAATAATTATGCTTTGGGGTTTGAAATATAGTCTAGCGCTAAAAGACACCAAATAAAAAAGGGGGGCTTGTTTGCCCCCCCACCCATCACAATTTCCCAACAACACGAAAGACGATCAGTCTCCCCCGGTGATATGACGATCGTCGTCATCGTCTTCTTCAGCTTCCACTGGAGGATTTGACGGTTTCGGAGTCTCACCAGGGAATCCCCGGCGGACAGAACGCTCAGTCGAAACCTTATCGGCTTGACCAACAGGAACAGGGGTGTCTTTCTCACACATACAGGGTAGTCCTCCTAAATATCAAATTCGAGTCTCATTATATCGCCATCTAAGAAAATGGCAAGACGTTAGCCAAGCATATCTCTCAAACCACAAAACTCACATTTGGTCTCACCGCAGCGTTTATCCCAAAATTTAAGATTAATAATTTCATCAGCAACCCTCTTAATCAGTTCTTCTAGTTCCACCACTTCTGTCTTAGTAATCACAAAACTTTCTCGTTTATATTTTCCACTAGTATTAGGCTCCACAAAATCAATATCGCCAGATATCATTTTATATTTACCGTTATCGTATTTATTGAGTAAAAGATTATAAAAGGCGAGTTGTCTTTTAATCCCTCCCTCACTTTCATCATCTCCACCTCCTTCAATTTTTCCCCGACTCTTAGCTTTACCCGTTTTATAATCAACGACATTTACCTCTCCACCATCACCTAAAAATTCGATTTTATCTATTTTACCAGTCAGAACAATTTCCGAAGTCAGCATAATTCCTTTAATATCAAACTCTGTCAGGACATTGGTCCGCCAAGAACCTTGATAAGTGTCATAATAACCAGACAAGGCTTCTTCTCCACGTTTTTTACAAAGAGCATAATCTGCTTCTGAAATTGGTTGTAGGGCCAAACTACGATCATAAGCCGCCAACAAAAATTCTTTAGAAGGATTATCGTCTTCTTTAAGTTGGTTAAAAAAATCACATAAAGCCGCATGAATAGCCGTACCATACATCAAATGCAATTCCTTAGCTTTAGGCAAATGCAAAAGATTCATATAAAAATATTTCCACGGACAAGTGAGATAGTTATTTAAATGAGTCACCGCAAAACCGCGCGACAAAAATAATTCTCGAACAAAAGTCTTGTCTTTCAAACTAACACCAGTAGTTTTATTCGGAGCATAACGCAAACCAGGATCAGCTAAATAACCAACCTCATAATTTTTTGTATCGCCAAATTCCCATAAATTTTTATCCATTTCATCTAAAAACATTGACGGCAGCATTTCTTTCCCATTTTTGTCCTGACGAGAGTAGGAGATAGTCACCCCCTTTTTAGCTCTAGTCAGGGCCACATAAAATAATCTTCGTTCGTCATCATTATCGTCTACCTCATCCGGATCTTTACCAGTTAAAGAAAAAATTTGTCCTGGCAGGGGAATGAGATCACGATGGGTCTTGTTGCCCCAATGTTTATCATTGGCGTAAGTAAGATAGACATAATCAAATTCCAAACCCTTAGCGCCATGGGCCGTCATTAAACGTACTCGTCCAGGCCGGCCACCCTCGTTATTCTTTTTTAATTTGATTTCATGTTTTTCAAGCATCTCTAAATGGGTCATAAAGTCAGCCAGGCGCGCATTTCGTTTTTTCTCGATTAAAGACTGTACTTCATCAAACAAAGCATTGATCTTCTCAATTTTTTCCACATTATCAGTTCCAGTCAAAATCGCCGCTAAAAGTCCACTTTCTCGAACCACTGTTTCAAAAACAAGACTCACGCTCTCCCCTGCCGCCAATTGGTTAAATTGCGACAATTTTTGATACCAAGCGTTAATTTTATCAACTGATTCTATCCCAGCATTTTCCATAAAATGCCGATGTTTACTCGCTTCGTAAGCGTTTACCTTATCCCTGGTTACCGCTTCGGTAAATTTAAAAATATCCAAAGGCTCGATGTCCAACCAATCAATATGTAGAGATTCGATAAAGGCTTCACTGTCACCAAAATTATTAACGGCGCGCAAGATCTTCACGAGCTTTTGCACCTCACTATCATCTAAAATATCCTGATTGGATTCAATAGACGAAGCCACTCCCATTTTTTCTAACATTTTAGATAAAGAAAAAGCATCTTTGTTTTCTCGATAAATCACCGCAATTTCTTCCGGCCTTACTCCTCCCGCAATTTTTTCACCGACACTTTTAGCGACAAAATATTCCTCCACCTCCTGCTTGGATAATTCAAAAACTCCAATTTTTTCTTCTTGGTGCCCAGCCCTAGCTTGCAATTTTTTCTCTCCACTTAAAAGACTATGCGCCGAATCCAAAATGGATTGCGTGGAACGATAATTGTCTTCCAAAACAATTAGCTTAGCTTTAGGATAGAGATCTTTAAAATAAAGAAAATTTTCTAAAGATGCCCCCTGAAATCGGAAAATGGCTTGCTTGTCATCACCCACCACAAATAAATTTGGCTGATCATAAAAGCTGGCTAAAAGTTCCAAAATTCCATTTTGCGCATTGTTGGTATCCTGGTGTTCATCCACTAAAATATATTGGTAAGTTTCTTGCAAACTTAAAAGTAAATCTCTGTCGCGTTTTAACGCTTCTAAAGTTTGAATAATCATGTCGGTAAAATCGTAGTATTTATACTCGCGCATTTTTTGTTCATAGGCGCGGTAAATTATTACCAACTCTTTATTTTTTTCAATTCGTTTTAGTTCATCTTGATATTTAGTTTTCAATTTTCCTTCGTAACCTTTTTTTGTACTATACAAATCTGGGGTCTGTTCGAAGGCTTTTTCCATCTTTAAAATTTCTGCTTCAAATTTATCTGGGCTAATTCCTTCCTGTTTCAATTGTCCAATCGAAGCTTTAGCGCTTTTGAGATAATAAAATGGATCCGCAAAAGTTGTCAGTCGTTCCAATTTCAATTCACTAAAAATTTCTTCCAAAACGCGAATCTGATCTACCTCCGTAATATTGACCGAACCAATAATCGTCGGAAAATCTTCCGGCCGATTACGGATAATTTCATTACAAAATCCATGAAAAGTATTTATTGCCACCCGGTAAGCCTGATTACCAATAATACTCCGCAGTCTTTTACGCATAGAAAAAACACCCGATTCTGTAAAAGTGATAGCTAAAATATTTTCTGGTTTCAGGTCGGCCTTCAGTAAAATATTGGCAATCCGCAAAGCCAATATTTGCGTTTTACCAGTACCGGGACCAGCCGCTACCATCACCGGGCCTTCAATCGTGTCCACCGCCTCTTTTTGGGCCTTATTAAGTCTTTGATATTGAATCTCAAATTCTTCTGAGGTCATAATTCTCTTATTATACCACCCCCTCCCTAAAAAGACTGTGGTTTAGCCATTTTTATATAACTATTGACTTTTTACTGATAAAGTGCTATACTTAGAAAAGATGGTCTATAAAGACCAAATTTAAAGAATGGAGCTTGTCACATGAAGAAGTTACAGTTGTTCGCTCTCGTCACCCTGATGCTGGTGTACGGCAGCGGTCTGACCATGGTGGCGGTTGCCGCCATTGGCAAGATCTTTGATATCGAGATGGGTGCCGCGTTGCCCATCGGTATCCTGATCATCATCCCCTGCCAGGCCGGCTGGGGATTGATCTCCGGGATCATCAGTTACCGCCGTGGTTGGCATTTCCTGCCAGGAACACGACGTAACGCAGCGACAGAGATCTTTGCCCTGTGTTTTACTTCTGGCTTCATGTCGGCCCCGATTGGTCTCTACCAGTCGTTTGCTTCATACCAGAAAATCGGGAAATTCTTCCCCACACCTGAAGAATGCCCCTGCTAAGTCGGAAAAACTCCGACAAAACGGCGGGAACGAATCACTTCGTTCCCGCCTTTTCTTTTTCTTATTTTTAAATTTTATTAAATTGATTTAAGGTATTTTTTTGCTATGATATCAATATTAAGAAATAATCAATAAACCATGATACACGAAAAAATTAAAGGGGAGATAAAAGAAGCGATGAAAGCCAAAGACGAACTTAGACTTAGAGTTGTCCGTGGTTTAGTCGCCGCTTTTATGAACGAGATTGTCGCCAAAAAACGCAAACCCGATGAATTACTAAACGATGAAGAAGCCTTGGCTGTTATCACACGTGCTTCCAAACAACGCAAAGATTCCATCGAACAATTTCGCGCTGGTGGTCGGGAGGATCTAGCAGAAGCCGAAGAAGCTGAACTCAAAATAATTGAAACTTATCTACCAACAATGATGACACGCGAAGAAATAAAACCATTAGCGATCTCCAAAAAAGAAGAAATGGGCATTACCGACAAGACCAAAGCCGGTCTTTTGATGAGCACCCTAATGAAAGACTTAAAGGGAAAAGCTGACGGTGGCGATGTCAAGGCGGTGGTTGATGAATTACTATCATAGTTCACCAGCAATAGTAATTATTAATTACAAGTGGCAAATTACGAACTAAAAAATTCCACAGGTCGTGGAATTTTTTAGTTATTTTTTATTTTTCATATAAAATTTTATGAAAAGCTATCCCCGCTTCCACATCACCCTGCACTACTTCATAAAGCGATCGCAGTACCGGAAATTTCTTATATCTTACTCCTAACAAAATTATCATCGAAGATAAGGACACCATACCCTCACTATCCAGATTGACCACTTTCCCCTTCGCTAGTTCAGCGCCCACTTGATGGTTTTTGGAAAAACGACTAAAGCCCGTAGCTACAAAGTCGCCCAAACCGGCCATACCTAAAACGGTATCTTGTTTGCCCCCAAAAAGAGAGACAATTTTTTTCATTTCCATAACCGACTTCACAATAATCATTCCTCGGGCATTTTCTCCCAGGTTTAAACCGTAAGATAGACCCAGGACTAAAGAATAAATATTTTTCAACACCCCACATAGAGCCACCCCACGCACATCCAGCGAAGTCCCAATTTTTAAATTAGTACCAGAAAATAAGGTGGCAGTTTCTCGCGCGTTGATAATTTTCTTAGCCGAAACTACTCCACCTCCAAACATCCCCTCTCTTATCTCTTCCGCAATCATCATACCGGACAAAATGGCCCAAGGTTGATTCTTTTCTAACTGAGAAGCTAAAATTTGATCAATAGTTTTAAGAGAATTTGCTTCAATCCCCTTAGACACAGAAACAACAATTGTTTGTTTGGCAAGATAAGGTGTCACATAAATCAAGGCTTCCCGCATCGCCCAAGACGGCACACATAAAAAGACAAAGTCGGCTTGAGGAACAACTTCTGGCAAACTTATCTCTTCACCACCCAAATCCTCTAAAGCCTTGGGATCTTTATCCCAAAATTTAATCGCCGAATATTTTTGACGCAAAATACGCCCCAAAGATAATCCAATCTCTCCCGCCCCAATAATGACAATTTTCTTAGACATATAAAAACACTATAAAGTTAATAGCTAAATATTAGCACAAATATCTCTTTTTTGTCAGAGAAAGAAATAAACTAGCCAAGGATTAAGCTCTTTGTTATAATTGCTCAATATGAACAATGAACAACTCACAAACGAGGTTTCTTCCAAAAAACCTTCTGGTTTATTTAAATTTATTGGAACTATTATTGTTATTTTAATAGCGGTTTTCACTTTTTGGAAAATAAAAGACAATAATTCCAACTCTGAAACCACCACCAGTACTGATACAGGTCAAGGAAACAGTGGAAATATCCCAACGCCGACCACCAGTACTAATTACAAAAATGGAACCTATAGTGCTACCGGTCTTTACGACTCTCCAGCTGGAGAAGAAGAAGTGGGACTAACTCTTACTCTAAAAGACGGAACAATCATTTCTTCCACCTTCACTCCCCGAGCCACCAATCCAATCAGTAAAAAAATGCAGGACAATTTCAATGCTGGCTACACAACTCTTGTTATCGGCAAGTCCATTGCCGAGGTAAAACTTGATGTCGTCAACGGATCATCACTCACTCCTAAAGGATTCAACGATGCTGTAGAAAAAATAAAAGCTCAAGCCACTGTTACTTCTTAAAAAATACTCAGAAAAAATCAGCCGTAAAACCGGCTGATTTTTTTATGCGCCGTTCATCATTCATAAGGCAATATTCAAAGTGAGGAACTACACCGACCAACTCTTCAGGAGAAACAAAAAATAAACAAGAAGCGAGAGCATCGGCCAAAGCGGCATTTTCGGCCCAAACCCAAACAGCCAATAGACCGGTAGTCGAAGAGTTTTGAGTTGGATCGATAACATGGTGGTATTTGTCCCATCGTCGTCTATTTACCCCCGAGGCACACAATCCACCATGATCAATTAAAATTTGGCCAATTACTTTACTCCGATCATCGGGGTCCTCTAACCCCACCCGCAAAAAATCTGACCCTTGATAAAAAATATCCCCGCTGCCGTTAACTAAAAAATGTTTCAAACCTTTCTCTTTCAAAAAATCTCCAACTCGATCGACAAAATAGCCCTTACCCAAAGCACCCAAATCAAACAAGACTTTATCTTTTAATTCAATTTCAGTATCACTCAAGATAGTGACTGCACCCAACAAATCTGGCGTTGACCTAATTTCCCCCTTTGGAACGAGTGAATAATTTTCGTCATAACCGAGATCACTAATCGTAAAACCGATCAGAGGATTAAGTTTTCCCCCCGTTGGCAGATACAAAGAAAGATAGAGCCTGAGCATCTTAACAAAATCAGCCGGGACAGTATAAATCCCCGGCCCTTCTGCCAATTGCCAAACAAGAGAACTTTTAATAAATCGAGAATAGGTTTCATCAAAAGAATGAGACATTTCAATAATCTCATCTTTCCACCGCAAAAATTCCTCATCACTAACAGAATCCCAAATAGTCACCGCCCAACCGGTTCCCATCGAAAGATAGTCAAAAATGCGTGGTGACATAAAACTAAAAACCAGGGAAATAATCAACAACGATGTTGCTCCCCTTAACCCCCATACCAAGTAACATTTTTTTGTAGGCTTCGACCATCGCGTTCGGCCCAGACAAATAAAAGATTCTCTCTAAATAATCTGGAATTTCCTGTTTAACAATAAGAGTCGTGATAAAGCCTGGACGGTAACCAGCAGGTAGATTTGAAGTTTCATCCGTGACAAAGTAAAATCTTTTAAAATTTAAATCTTTTTCCGCTTGAGAAAATATTTCTTCATAAGCAAATTCGGAGACCAATTTACTACTATATAAAAACTTAATATCAGCCTGAACCTTTTTATCCAATAAAAATTTCGTCATGCTCCGAAAAGGAGTTACGCCAATTCCGCCCGCAATAAAAACAAGTTTCTTTGTTTTGTCCCCAGGTAACAAAAACTCCCCTGCCAGTTGTCCAGCCACAATCGTATCACCACTTTCTAAAGAAAGTAACTCAGACTTAAATGAGCTTGATTTATGGGGAGCAAATTTAATGCCAATTTTAACCTCTTTTTCGGTTGGCGAAGAGGCAATAGTAAAATAACGTCGCTCCCCACGATTATCCGGCGTAGAGTGGTCCAAAGTCCACTCTAAATATTGTCCCGCCTTAAAAGCAAACGGGTAGTTTGGCGCAAAGGCAAATTCGTAAATATCTTGAGCAATTTCTTTCTTAGAAATGAGAGTTAAAATAACTCGGCGTCGAAAAGAGACCGTATAAGCAAAGATATTACCTAAAATTAGAGCAAGTTCTGGGGTAAAGTGAAGAGGTCCCCAAGAATAAGTAAGATTCAAGAGGACCGCCACCAAAGCAGCATAGAAAATTTGATGACGTCGGCCAGGTGGCAAAGTAAAAGGTTCTGTCAACATGATCGTTCCAAAGAATATTATCGGCCAGGAAACTAACCGTTCGATAAAAATATTCATAATTTCCGCAAATCCCAATCCCTGAATTAGCGATAGAACTAAGACCACTCCAAAGTAAACAAAAATAAATGAGCCAAACAAAGACCAGAGACGTAATTTACGGACCACTAAAAGACCAAACACTAAAACTGGAAGGAGGAGCCAAGGAGAGGCTACCCACCAAAAAGCATTACCACTGCCACATAGTCCCAAGATTAAAAGAGCAAAAGCCGCCGGGTTAAAAAGATGACGATAGTCGATGGCTAAAAAATATTTTGAACCGCTAGCCAAAACCGCGGCCAACATAACAACCAAGGCATCGGCAAAGGTCAGAACAGGAGAAAGAATTAAAAAAAGAATCAGAGCGGTAATAAAAGCCGAATCTCGATTCACTGGAGCCTTAAAAATTTTGGCAAAAAAATAATTAGATAAATAGGAAACCGAAATCACCAAAGTTAGAGAATAAACATAAGGTAAAACGCCATAAGGCAAAACCTTAAAAATAGACAGAACAAGCGATATCCCAGCCAAGGTCGATAAACCAGACAAAAGCAACCGGTACATCGTAATATTATTCAAAAAAGCTCCAATTTTAGCGTTCATAAGTATTTCAATTTTAGCATGTTTAAGGCAAATCTGATACAATTAGACAAATTACTATCTTAGTCGTCGAGTCATAATATGAAAAACGAACGTTTACAAAACATTTTCTTCTTTGCCTTACTAATCAGTGGCATTGGACTGCTATTATCTTTAGCTTATCCATTCCTAGGGGCTCTAACTATTGCCGTAACTTTGGCTGTCTCTTTCCGAACCACTTTTCGGAAAATTTTAAAAAAACTATCTGGTCGGAGAAATTTGGCTGCTTGGGCAACAATTCTACTAATTATTTTTATTGTCATCATTCCCCTTTCTCTAATTGGTACAAAAATTTTTAGAGAAATTAGTGATCTATATCTGAACTACGCAACCGGACAAGACGGCGAAGGTGTTCTAAGCAAACTATCTCTGTCAGCCAATAGTTGGTTGGGAAATTATTTTCCAGGAATAAATTTTGATCTTCAATCTTATGTGTCGAAGGGAATCGAGTGGATGTTCTTAAATTTAAATGATATTTTTTCTAGTGCGCTTAAATTAGTCTTTAATTTATTCATCATTTTTGTCACTTTATTCTTTTTATTCAAAGATGGGAACAAACTTCGCAGAACCCTTCTCCATCTTAGCCCTCTAGACGAAAAAGAAACGGCCACCATTGCAAACCAATTAGAATTAACCATCAATTCCGTTGTTAAGGGAACAGTTATTATCGCCATTATTCAAGGTCTTCTGGCCGGCATTGGCTTTTCCATTTTCGATGTTACTGAACCAGTTCTTTGGGGTGTATTGACCACCATCGCCTCGATTCTGCCAGGTTTTGGGACTGGTTTAATTTTCCTCCCAATAATTATCTATCTCATCACCATCGGCTCTTATACCAACGCTATTGGTTTAACCATTTGGGGAGTCGTAGTAGTCGGCTTAATCGACAATTTCCTCAGACCAATATTATTGGAACGAGATATAAAAATCCATCCGCTAATGATTTTCTTATCGGTCTTGGGGGGCTTAAGTATGTTTGGCACTCTTGGCTTTATTTTAGGACCACTAATCCTTTCAGCCACTTTTTCCCTAAGCCGAATTTATCAAGAAAAAAATTCCGATGTTTAAAAAAATATTTAGATTCTTTGATCGACTAGAAGACCGCGTACGAAAACAACTTTCAGCCTATCCCCTAACTTACGCATTGATTGCCGGCACTGCGGTCGTCCTCTTTTGGCGTGGGGTATGGGAAACCTCAGACCTAATCGGTCTTCATCCAGTCGCTTCTTTGGTCCTAGGAACATTTATCTTGTTAATTTCTGGAGTATTTGTTTCCGGTTTTATTGGTAACAAAATAATCATGACAGGACTACGAGGAGAGAAAAAAATAGAAGAAAAAACCATCGAAGAAATACAGAGCGAAGAAGAAACCTTAAGTAAAATTTACCGCAAATTAGAAAAAATAGACGCTGAAGTTCAAGAAATAAAAGACGAACACAAATAATTAACACAAAAAAAATCCACAGCAAGTGGATTTTTTTAAATACCAAAAACTTAGGTAGTTCCAACAAAAAACTCTACCAAGACAAACACTAAATAAAAGAAGACAAGAATCAAAACCTCCTTACGGGTCAAGGTTCGGCCCGTCCTCATTAAGTGGAGCAAGAGGGCGGTCGCCAAAAGCATAAACATTCCCGTTATGTAAACAATCTCTGGATTAAATCTAAAAGGGCTAATAGAAGCCATTACCCCAACTACAATTGTCGCGTCGGCGATAACCGTGCCCAACAGATCACCCAAAGCTAGCCCATCATTTTTATTCTTAGAGGCTTTAATCGAAAAAAATAATTCCGGTAATGTTGTTCCCAATCCGACAACAAACATACCAACTAAAACTGGATTAACCCCCAAGAGATCAGCGAAAGAAACTCCATATTTTACCGTTAGGTGTGATCCCAGAAGTAACCCACCCAGACTCAAAACCAAAAGAAAAAGACTACTAAAAGAAAATTTAGAGACTAGAGACTTATCGGCACGATCAGCTTGTTTGAGGATATGATAATAAAACAAGAGACCAGAAATAATCAGAATCACGCCATCAAGCCGAGAAAAATTACCATTTAAACCTAAAATAATAGGGATAGCAATAATACCTAGATACAAAAACCGATTTTTAATTACTTTATTTTCTACTCGGAGGTTACGCCCCGACACTAAAACCACCAAAGCGAAAATTAAAGATAAATCCGCCACATTAGATCCAAACAGTGTACCGAGACCAAACGAAGGGACTCCTTCTAGAGCCGAGGTCACGGCAATAAAAGTTTCGGGTAAAATCGAAATCACGGCTACCACCAAAAAACCCACCACATAAGTTGGCAAATTAAAACTCTGAGCCACTCGCGTTGAGTGAGTAATCGCCAAACTAGCACTTTTAATAACTAAAAAAAGTGAAGCGACTAAAAAAATAAAAAGAGATAATATTTCGAACATGTTATCTATCTATCATGGTAAATCATATTACGATTCATCATTCCAACTGCCCGAGAAAGACGACGACGTTCAGCCCCCAATCTCTTAGCTTCTTCAGATGGAAACCCTTGAATTTTCTCTAATTTTCCCAAGATATGAGTAATAGTATCAATATCACTTCGAGCGGCTTCTCGTAGACGGTACTTCCTCGCCTCTTCTGGATCTAAAGCACTTACTAAATTTTCAACATCATCCACTCTACCCTCGGCAAGCATATCACGACTTTTAAGCATTAAATGAGCAAGTTCTGGACTAAGGATGGTAATATTTGTTAACTCCTCTAAAGGGTGTCGGTCTTCAAACTGAGCGATCAAGTCTTCTAATTCTTTTATTTTTTCTCCTTGATTTTGTACGATTGGAGGAGTTTCTGGGTTGGGATGTCTCCTTAAATAATCAGCCAGAATATCATTAGTTTCTTGTTCGGTCAGCGCTGCGGAATCAACAGTTTCAACTCCAGTAAATTTATTTTTTTCAGCGACCTGCCTAGCCTGCCAAGATTCAAAACTTTCCTGCTGTTCTTCTTTTGGTTGTTCCTCTCCACCTAAACCTGGTTGTTCTGCGGGCATAAAATAAATTTATTTAATAAAATACGGCCAAAAAACTAATAAAGAAACGATCAAGACCAACCATACAGATATCAAGACCGCTCCCGCCGCCACGTCTTTAGTATCTCGAGCGTAAGGATGATATTCAGGCGAAGTGAGATTAACATCGATTTCGATGGCGGTATTAAAAGCCTCAGCCACCAAAACTAAACCAAACACTAAAACTAAAACAATCCATTCAAATTGTTTAATGGCAAAAAAGAAACCAAGAGTAATTATCACCAAAATCCCACCAATTTCAATCCAAGCATTTGGTGTTGTTCGCACAAAAAGCCAAACACCACGGCTAGCATGAGCCAAGCTTTTAGCTCGTCTAAAAACAGAGAGTTCTTTTTTAGTATCTATTGTTTCGGATACCATCAAATAATTATACCAAAAAGCGAAAGCCAAAACGAATTAATATTCCACAGTCAAGGGAAATGAAATAGACGCCTCCTTCTCCGGCAAACCCGAAGGATTGTCTTTTTTTAAGACGAGGGTTGCTTTACCAATATAAGAAGAAGGGGCTTTAATATCAGCACTAAATTCCACAAAATTTTCGGTCATCCAATCACCCTTAGCTTGAGCAATACCCGAAGCTAGTTTTTTACCATCTTTATCTAACAACTCAATCGGAAAAGAGGCTTCAAAAAACCAACTTCCTCGGGCCTTCCCTATCACCTTAAATTCCTTACCAACCACTGCTCCCGCAAAAGGCAAACCTACCGTAATCATATCAGCAGAAGAATTTCTATAAGTAATCTTTTCCGGAATTTCTTCGGTATAAGTTCGACCATCAGGAGTAATACACATCCGTGGATAACTTTCCATGACTGGATAACCCGCCTTGACACAATCAGCAAAAGACAAAACGGTTGTTTCTGGGGTTTTGAAATAATAATACAGAAAATAACCAAGTCCTCCGACAATCAAAATAATTAAAAAACCAATTGTCTTACCGAGATAAAATTTCCTTAGATTCATAATTTTTATCAAATAATCTATTTTAAATAACTATCAAACCAGATAGCGTGGCAAGTATAACCACCAGGATTTTTTTGTAAGTAATCCTGATGATAATCTTCTGCTGGGTAAAAAACGCCCAAGGGTTCCAAGCTGGTAACAACTGGATCTTTCCAACGCTTGGAATTATTCACAATTTCAATAAAATCCTCAGCGATCTTTTTTTCTTCTTCACTGCCATAAAAAATAGCCGAGCGGTAGGAAGTACCAATATCATTTCCTTGCTGATTTAGGGTGGTAGGATTATGGATCTGAAAAAAGAAATCTAACAGCTTTTTATAAGACGTGATATTTGGGTCATATAAAATTTCCACCGCCTCGGCATGGCCGGGGTGATTTTGGTAGGTGGGGTTTTCATTGGTGCCACCCGTGTAGCCGACACGAATACTCACCACTCCCGGCTGAGATCTCAGTAGGTCTTCTAGGCCCCAAAAACACCCGCCAGCCAAAACTATTTTTTGTGCAATGTTATTTTCCATCGAAGTCTTCAAAACAAACAGAATTCATACAATATCTTTTCCCTGTTTTGGTTGGACCATCAGCAAACAAGTGTCCAAGGTGCGAACCACAAACAGCACAAACAGTCTCGGTTCTTCTCATCCCATGAGAATTATCATCAATATTTTTAACAGCACCAGGAATTGCTTCGTCAAAGCTTGGCCAGCCCGTACCCGAATCAAACTTAGCTTCGGCTCGAAACAGCGGATTACCACAAGCGGCACACTTGTACAAACCATCGGCATCAGGATGAATAAGCTTACCAGAAAAAGGCGCCTCCGTCCCTTTTTCCCGCAAAACATTATACTGCTCTGGGGTTAGTCTATTTTTAAATTCTTCTTCGCTTTTTGGAACTGAAGTCATTGAGATAATGATAACACGTGGCCCCCAAGCGCCACAATAAAAATAAATAAAAAAATAAAGCACCGTCACAGATGCTTTATTTTTATTTATCAGTCTTAAAAATCTAAACTTCAGTAAAATTCACTCCCGTTGGTAGCTCAAAGAAAGATGGATCAGCCTGCCAAGCTTGGCAATCATAGTCCCCAATTTGTTCAGCCTTAAACGAATAAGAGCCTGAAGTGCCGGCACTAGTATCGCCACCGGAAGTAGTGTCTATTTTGGCTTTAAAGCCTGATTTAGGCGAAAAAGAAGACCAAGAGTAGGAATAGCCATCACGGACAATGACACTGGTCTCAATATTCATTCCCTGGACTTTGGTGCCATAACTGGCTTTTAGCAAACCATTGGCTAAATACACTGTTCCCTTGGTCTCAGTATTAGCGATATATTGATTAACCGTACACTTATACGAACCACTATCTTTCATAAATTCCGAGAAAGCCTTTTTCTTGCCACTAGACATTGGCTTAGCATTATCAGCCTGAGTCAATTTATCATCAACTGATAAATTTTTACTACTTTTTAGAGCTAAATAGCCACCCACCCCCAAACCAACAACTAACAAGGAAAAAATAATTATTTTTATTTTAAACATAAGTTAAAAGATTATATTCTTTACTAGAAAAGACTGGCAAAAAAGGCAATCAACAAGACAATCACCAGATTACAAAAGATATCAGAGAAAAATTTCTTCCAAGCAATTTTGCGATCACAATTACTCCACAAAATTCCGGAACCAATAATTGGTACCATGAAACACAACCAGTTTAGAACCACAAAACTGAGGGCCATACTTAAAGTAAGACCATTTTTCATACTCATGGTAACGATAAAGACAACCGCAAAAGAAGTTAGAAAAGATAAAATCATTTGACCTAAGTACATCTTCGGCATTTGTGGTTTTGCCTCCTTTATCTTTTCTTTTTGTTCCTCCACCGACAATTTATCAAAACCCAAAGACTGCATATGAATCCGACCCATTGGGGTATTTTGCGAATACCAAAAAGTGCCCACCACCGCAGACAATACTGCTCCCCCTAAAGCCAATAAAACAATAGTTAAAATCATAAAAATTAAGTTAAAAGAATAATAAAAAACTTAACGACTATTATACTATAATCAAAAATAACTAGCTAAAAATCCAATCTCTTCCACTACGCAATCAAGCCCGAGGCCACATGCCATACAAAATACCAATAAAACAACCCGCCCATCGCCAGAACGATATTAGTTATCCATCCTGGTCGAACATATTTAGGTAAAGTAACATTATTTATATACAAAATGACGGGAATATAAATAGCTGTTGTCAGGCCACCCAAAACGGAGGTAATCACCAGCAACACAAAAGGTTGCTGAAATGGGACCAAGAGAGCACTAATAAGAACGAAACAAAACATCAAACCATAATAGAGATGATGAATGGAAAGATGTTTTAGTTTATGAAAAACTGGCATTAGGGCTCCCACCCGAGAATTGGTATGAACAATATCAGACACAATTCTGGTCAAAGCATCTAAGACTGTCCACATCACCGAGAACAACATCAAATACGCCATCAACAAGTAAACAACTTCACCGATCTTTCCCCAAGAAGTACTAAAAATCAAGGCTTGGGCAGAAACCAAATCCAAGCCGTTTGGCACAATCCCCCGTGGAGAAAGAACGGCATAAGCATTTACCGATAATAGAAACAGGGTAATAAAACCAAGAAACCAGAAAATAAGACCCTGATCAATTCTTATATACTGCATCCAACCTTTCCACCGATCCCGTTGCTCAGCATTATCGGGAAATGAATTACCAGTCACCGACACCGCTTCCAACTTACCAGAAATAGGATTGGCAATTTTACCAACATAATGTGCCATCCCCAATTGTTTATCACGAGACCAGAGCGAAACACACAAATTAAGCATTCCTCCGGCTCCCGCAAAGACCACGGCCCCCAGAAGTACCGACCAGTCAACATCAACTGGTACATAACCAAAATTTATCACTCCCCGTAGGGCTTCACCCACCAGAGCCAAATTAAGATTAGAAAAACTAATCACCGTCAGAAGAACAAAGAAGGTGGGGACCGTAACCTTGAGCGTTGTTTCTAATACCCGATAAGCTGTTTTACCCGAAAAAGTAATAACTAAAACCAAGATCAAAGAAAACCACGACCATATCATATAATTTCCAACTCCTATCAACTTTGACAAAATAGTGCCTAGAGCAGTGGCCCAGGCTGGCCAGACATATAAAAGAATGGCTGCGATCATCCAAAAGAGAGGTGAGTAAGACAATACTCTAGCCGATGAAGTGAAAAAACTCTCACCAGTGGCTAGTGTATGCCGAGAGACCTCCTGATTGATAAAATATTGAATCGTAATTCCCACAAGCCCTAGCCACAAAATAGCCAGGCCATATCTAGTCACTAAGTGTGGCCACATGATCAACTCACCGGTCCCCATAGCCATTCCCACCACTACCACCCCTACCCCGAGCATTTTTTTCCAATTTAGTGGAGCCGGCAACTCCCGCACCCCCATTGGTGGAATATTATTCATAACTGTAATTATAGCAAAATATCCTAAATAGTTGCTCCATCACCCAACCCCATATCTTTTTTATAGCGTTCAATCACTTCCGGATGTTTCCCCTCCTTGCAGTCAGTCACAAAAGTATCGGCACTCTTGCTATCAGAAAAACTCATATAAGAGAGGGCCGATTCACAGACTACATTGATATTAAGTTTTGCACCAGCAGGTTTAGTGTTTTCAATTTGTTTTGTAATCGTAAAAATCCCCTTCATCTTATATTTATCCCACTGATTAGTACTAAGAGCTTCTTTAATCACCACAAAACCTTCAGCTGTCACATGTTCATTGGCCCTAAACTGCTCCGCCGCATTAGCTGATTCACCAAAATTTACAGCATAGTACACTCCATCATCGGTTTTAAAACCAAACGCACATTCCATTGTCTGTGGCCCACTAGTATCAAGGTGAGGCAGACAAACATAGGTTCCCGACAAGGTGACATTTTGGGGAGTTGGATCCAAAAACACTACCCCGCTTTTATTAGACCCAAAATTAAAATAAATAGACACACCGACAATAATAAGCACTAGAAAAGTAACAATTAATTTGTATTTGTTGGTCATATAGATAGATTATAGCTTAAATTGATGAAAATTTAATAAAGAAGGAGATTAAAAGTCCAGACTTTATTTCAAACAAAAATAGAAAGCAACAACAATCATTATCTGAACAAAAATAACCAATAAAAGTTTCTTGAGGCCATTAATAGAGGGTCCTAATAAATATGTTATTAATGATAAAAAATATATGATAAGTGCCATCCCTAAAACCACTAGTAAATTGGGACCCTCAGGATCATCGAAAAATATAAACATTATCCTAGATAATACGACAGCTGTTATACCTAAGATTGTTAATGAGGTGTTTTTTGATTTGAAATACATAGAGGAGTCGAAATTTATTAATTCAGGATTTTGTATGCATAGAAGACCACGAATATCGTCTGCAAGAATTGAATTTTCAATATCTCTTCCTGGTGTAGAATATAAATTAGAGAGTTGCATTAATTTCCCAGCGGCACGAAGAGCATCTTCCTTCTTAATTTTAATAAAATGTAAACTATGCCAAAAACCATAGTTACTTATATTATTAGTTGATACGGTCAGTAAAGCCGAAAATTCTCTTGTAGTATCAGAAGCTAATTCAATATCCCTTCTTTGAGTACTATCAGAAGGCATATTACCAAACGAAATTGGATTAGTATAAAATTTTGCATACTTAATTAAACCAACTGCAATTTTTTCTACAATATCTTTTTGTTTGTTTATAGGAACAAAATAAATCTGATCAAGTAATTTTTGAATTGCAAAAATTAAAATACCCCCAATCAGAGTAAAAGTAGCTGTCCAAAAGGCAACACTCATATCATTGTTTTGTTGAAAGAAATTTTGGTATCCCATATGATTGCGTCAGGACTTTGTTCAGTATTTTTTAATTATCAAAACTCCTCGTCGAAATTTGCTAATTTAGACGCGATTTTTACACTTTAAAATAATTACTTCGTAAACAAATTTATTCACGTCTTGGTACTTTGATAAAAGTATCCGCGACGCAAATTGAAGCCTTTTTGCTTACCCCAGCAAAAACTTCAATTTGGCTGCGGGACTTGGACTCGAACCAAGATACTCGCCTTCAGAGGGCGATGTCCTACCATTAGACGATCCCGCAAAATTATTCAAACAAAATACTGATCCTTTTACCCTACCATTAGACCTGCCTGCGCAGGCAGGCGATCCCGCAATATTAAGGCTATAATAACGGAAAAAACCAGCTTTTTCAATATAACCAAGGAAAAAGGAAGAATTTAGACATTAATATTTTTTCTTGGGCCCCCTTGCCTTTTAGCCTTAATTGATTAAGATGAAAATAGAAGGAGAAAGAACTATGAAATGGCCAAGAGCCCTTAGACTCATCAGACACGACACCTCGGGATACAATATCTTGAAGGATGTCAAAGCGCAATGTCCGCTGTATCAAAAGTTCTTGAAAGCGTTCGAACAAAATCCGGACGCAATCGGAACCAGATTACTGGCGAACAGTGTTTGGGAGAAACACCAAACAGAATGGAGTGACGCAGACACCCCTCTTCACGACGAAGATGGCACACAAGCTGTGCGCACCGGCCAGCAACTAGCTCTCATGAGCGAGTTGCCCGACGTGGTATTTGTCTCACCCTATGAGCGGACAATGAGAACCCTGGCGGCGATCATCCGCGGTTGGCCAGCCCTGGGCGAAGTAAAGCAGATTGAAGATGAACGGATTCGTGAACAAGAGCACGGCCTAGCCATACTCTACAACGACTGGAAAGTCTTCCAATCGCTTCACCCCGAACAACGGCTCCTTTACCAAAAGGATGGTCCCTACTACTATCGCTATCCCCAAGGGGAAAACCGGCCGGACGTACGAGCCCGTTGCCGTTCTTGGACCAATACCGTAGTCCGCGATTGGGCGGGTAAATCGGTCTTAGCCATCACCCACCACCTGACCATTTTGTCCTTCCGTGCCAATCTTGAAAGGCTCGGCGCCGAAGGATTTGAAGAGCTCGACACCCATCACAAACCTATCAACTGTGGGGTGACCACCTACCTTGGGGACGAGACTCAAGGGGAAGATGGAAGGCTCATTCTCCATTCGTACAACGAGAAACTGTACTGAACTTGACCCAACATGCAGAGACCCCACCTGGGGTCTTTTTTTTACCCAAACCCTTCCGTTACAAGAAAAACCGTGTTACAATAGAAAAACATTGTCGATTGCCCACGGGTGGGCAATTTTGTTTGATTGGCGGTCTTTTTGTTATCCTTTTTATTCTCTATTCTTAATTCTATATTCTATATTCTTATCTTTATGGCTGGAGAAACAATTATTACATTTGACGAAGTATCCTTTGGTTTTGGACATAATCACCCTATTTTAGATGAGGTGAATTTTTCGGTCCGTCGCGGAACTAAAATTACTTTAATGGGGCAAAATGGCGCAGGCAAAAGTACCATCTTCCAACTCCTAACAAAAATCCTTAAACCAGAATCTGGGCGGATTTTAGTTTCCGAAAATATTTCTGTCGCTACCGCTCGCCAAGTTATTCCCCGTGACCAAATGGAATTAACGGTCCGCGAATTTTTCCAAAAATGTTTTGCCAAAACAGTTTACGACATCGATCCAAAAATCGACGCTATTTTAGAGGCAGTAAACTTGCACATTCCCCACCACGACCGACAAGTAAAATCTTTTTCTGGTGGTCAACAAGCTCGCCTCTTGTTAGCCTCAGCCCTGATCCAAGATCCCGACCTTCTGCTACTGGACGAACCGACCAACAACCTAGACAAAGCGGGTATTGCTCACCTGACAAAATTTTTGAAGGATTATAAAAAAACTTGTATCGTTATTTCCCACGATGCTGATTTCCTAAACTCCTTTACAGATGGCATTTTATATTTGGATGTTTTCACCCGCAAAGTAGAGCAGTATGCGGGAAACTATTTTGATGTCGTCGCCCAAATTACCGCCAAGATGGAAAAGGATAATATGAAAAATGCTCAGTTGTCTAAAACAATCCAAGAGAAAAAAGACAAAGCCAACTTTTTTGCCAACAAGGGAGGAAAGATGCGTATCTTAGCAAAAAGAATGCGCACCTTGGCCGATGAAATGGAAGAAGCCAAGGCCGATATCAGACGCGAAGACAAAACTATTCGCCCTTTTATTATCCCCGCTCAACCAGACCTCCAAGGTGAAATAATGAACATCAGCTCTTATTCGGTCATCAAAAATCACAAACCGACAATCAAGACGGCTAAAATTTCTCTCAAGAAAAACCAACACTTGCTCTTGTCGGGACCAAACGGTATCGGCAAAAGTACTCTTCTAGAAGCTTTAGCGAGTGGTAAAGCCAAAGGAGCTACCATTACTCCCGGCATTCGCGTTGGTTACTACCGCCAAGATTTTTCCACCTTGAATTTTGAAGACACCGTTCACCAATCTCTGTTGTCAGTCATGGACGAACAAATTGAAGAAAAATTACGCGCCACCGCGGCCAGTTTCCTAATTACCGGTGATCTTATTTATTCAAAAATCGGCAACTTATCTGAGGGACAAAAAGGGCTTGTGGCCTTTGCCCGCTTAGTCCTACAAAAACCTGGACTCCTGATTTTAGATGAGCCCACTAATCATATAAACTTCCGTCACTTACCTGTCATCGCTGAAGCCCTAAACAAATACGAAGGAGCAATGATTTTGGTTAGTCACGTCCCAGAGTTCGTGGCCAAAATCCGTATCGACGAAAACTTAGATTTAGATAAATAAAACTAAAAAATCCCGCCAGATGCGGGGTTTTTTAGTAGACTTTAGATTCCTATTACCTGTATAAATACAAATAAAAGATTTTCCCTTACAGTACGATCATCAGAATCTAAAACCTCTAATAAGGATATCATTTATCGTGGACTAAGCAAATAAGTTATCCACAGGCCATAAAATGACCTATTTCTTTTTGCTGGCAGTAGCGGTGTCAGTCTTAGTAGCGGGGGCGGTGAGATCATCAATAGAACTATCAAAAATCATCATTCTTTGTGGTCGAGTCATCATTCCTCCAAAGCGACCATCGTCCCAACCAAAACCGACTCCGCGAAGTTCGGCTTTCAATTCACCAATTTTCATTCCACACCAGAAAACTAAAATAATAATCACCAAGCCTAAAATCCAGCGGGCCAAGTGACTACTGTGGTGGCACTGCCAAGATGAACCTTGGCAACCGCAAGAACCGCAACAACCACCATCACAAACGTTCATACTGTTAGTCGCTTTTCTACGACTACTTGTTTTTACTGTTTGTTCCTCCATAAAAAATTTGTTAGCTAATAATTTTTTTAAGATTAATCATTTATATTATAACAGTTATTATCGTAAACAGATGTGGAAAAAATATTATCATCAAAAAAAATAAAAAGTTTTATTTAAGGACATTGACAAATCTAACCATATTTGCTATACTAATATGGTAAGTTATATCTCCTAAAGTTTCGTTTTAGAGATAGAGCCCCAGGGCTCTATTATGCTCTAAAACCTATATAGAGCTCCCTGCAGTCTTTATGAAAACTCACGAGACCATCTAGTCACCTTACTCGTTTATCATAAAGACTAGCCGAAATAAAATGTTTAAAGGAACTCATGGCCCGAGCAAAAGCTCAGGCAAACCTTCGTTTAATCGAGGGTCTAGATTTAATCGAAGCGGTAGCACTGGTCCGAACCGAAACACTGGTGGTTTTAGTGCGAAACGCGGAAGTCATGCCAGTGGCAATCGTCACAAAGCACGCTTTGGTGGTTTTAATCGTGGTAGTAGTGGTCAAAAAGGTTTGGGGCAATATATCAATCCCGCTCGTTTTATTTTTAAAGCCGAACCGATCGCTGAAATAGCTCCCTACCAACCTAAAAATGCTTTTATCGATTTCAACCTTGATGATCGAATTAAAGCCAATGTGGCAAAGAAAGGCTATATCAACCCAACGCCAATCCAAGACCAAACCATCCCCCACATTTTAGAGGGCAAAGATGTCGTTGGTATTGCCAATACTGGAACAGGAAAAACCGCTTCCTTTCTTCTTCCTCTATTAGATAAGGTTTTAAAAACCCCAACCGAAAATATTTTAGTTATTGTTCCTACTCGCGAACTAGCTCAGCAAATAAATGAAGAGTTTGTACAGTTTCGTGGAGGCTTGAGAATTTTTTCTGCCTGTTGCGTTGGTGGGGCGTCTATTGGTCAACAAATTTCCACCCTTCGTCGTACCCATAATTTTGTTATTGGTACACCAGGACGATTGAAAGATTTGATCGAACGTGGAGTTATTAACCCAGGCCGATTCAGCACCATTGTTTTAGATGAAGCTGATCGAATGCTTGATATGGGTTTTATCAATGATATGCGTTTTATCATGAATAAAATGCCAAAGGAACGCCAGACTCTATTCTTTTCCGCCACTGTTACTAACGAAATTTCTAAGATAATCAAAGAATTCTTACACGAGCCAATTAATATTTCTGTTAAAACCGGTGACACCTCTAAGAATGTTGATCAAGATGTCATTCGGGTCACGGGCGAAACCGCTAAAATAAATGTCTTACATGATCTATTGGCTAAACCAGAATTTAGTAAAGTATTAGTTTTTGGTCGCACTAAACACGGCGTCGAAAAACTAGCTAAAGAATTGTCTTTGCGCGGATTCAAATCAGAATCTATTCACGGCAATAAAAACCAAAGTAAACGGCAAAAAGCTTTGAGCGCTTTCAAAGATAACCGCGCCAACATTTTGGTTGCCACCGATGTGGCGGCTCGCGGCTTAGACATTCCTAATGTCAGTCACGTCATCAACTATGACTTACCGGCGACCTACGAAGATTATGTTCACCGCATTGGCCGAACCGGTCGAGCCGGTAGTCAAGGTAAAGCCCTAACCTTCATTAGTTAAAAAAATAAAAAACCACCCTACAAACACTGGGTGGTTTTTTGTTTTTATTTTTTCTTCTTTGTACTAGCTTTCAAAAAGGCAACGAACAGAGGATGAGGATTAAGTGGAGTAGATTTGAACTCAGGATGAAATTGAGTACCCAAGAAAAATGGATGCTCGGTTTGTGGTAGTTCGAATATTTCCATCAGGGAACCGTCGGGTGAGATCCCAGAAAAAACACCGCCCTTCGAAACAATTTGTTCAATAAAATCTGGATTAACTTCATAGCGATGGCGATGACGTTCACTTATTTCTTTTTTGCTGTAAGCCTCCATGGCGATTGTTCCGTCTTTTAACTTGGCCGGATAAGCCCCCAAGCGCATAGTCCCACCCATATTCCCTTCTTTTATTTTCTGCTTTTGATCCGGCATAATATCAATCACCGGATATTTGGTTCCGGCTTCAATCTCCACTGTATTGGCACCAGCAAGTTTCAAGACATTACGAGAATACTCGATAACCGCCAATTGCATACCGTAACATAGACCAAAATATGGAGTTTTGTTTTTGCGAGCGTACTCAATTACTTTTATTTTCCCCTCCACCCCACGCGAACCAAATCCGCCCGGCACCAAAATACCGTCATATTTTTTCAAATCTTTCAGTTTTTTCTCATCCTCCTCGTAATCACCAGAGTCAATCCAATCTATTTTCAACTTTTTACCCACCGCCACCGCCGCATGTTTTAAAGATTCAATGACCGAAATATAGACATCAGACAAAACAAAGTCTCCGGTTTTGAAATATTTACCAACAATCGCAATATTTACTTCCCCATTGACCGATTGCTTGCGGGAGACCATGGCCCGCCATTCTTTCATATCGGTCTGTTTTGGTTTCAATTTTAATAGTTTTAAAATCGTATCTGATAAACCATCTTTTTCAAAATTAAGAGGGATGTCGTAAATACTATCAACATCGGGAGCGGAGATAATGTTTTCTACTGGAATACTACTAGAAAAAGCAATTTTTTCTTTTCGTGTCTTATCAAGAGAACGATCGCTACGGGCAATAATAATATTGGGATTAATCCCATAAGAATTTAGAGTTCGGACAGCGTACAAAGTTGGTTTCGCTTTCATCTCACCCAATTTTCCCGGAATCGGCAAATAACTAACCATCACGAATAAAACATCTTCTGGATTTTTCAACTTCATCATGCGGGCGGCTTCAAAAAATATCTCATTTTGATATTCACCCACTGTCCCCCCAACTTCAATAATAGAAATATCAGATTTTGTTTTTTTAACAGACAATTCTATCCGACGGATAACTTCATTGGGCAGAGCAGGAATCGGGTCCACACATTTACCGCCAAAACCAAGGGCGCGTTCTTTGTCGATCAAATATTTATAGACCATTCCACTGGTCATATAATTTTCCCCCGGGATATTGATATCTAAAAATCGCTCATAGTTACCCATATCCTGATCACATTCCAAACCGGAATCCAAAACAAAAACTTCACCGTGCTCGATGGGGTTCATAGTCCCCGCATCTACATTGAGATACGGGTCGATTTTCATTGGGTTGATGACGAAGCCTCGAGCTTGGAGGATCTTACCGATTGATGAGGTGGTAACTCCCTTGCCTACTCCAGACATAACTCCGCCCATCACAAAAATGTACTTGTGTTTTTTCATAAATAAATATACTAATTTACAAATAATACCAATCTGCGAATGTCTACGAATGGATTCACAACGGTCTGTATCCCGATTTCATTCGGAACCATTCGCTTCATTCGCATAATTCGTATATTCGTATGTTAAACTCCTACTTCAAATAACGTCTAATGGCTAAGAAACTAGAAATTATTCCTAGAATCAAACCCGCCACCAACAACACCAAAAATATTTCAATAAAGTTGTCGACATAGTAAGCCACCATATTGATACCACCATAAACTCCCTCAGTCGCATTTTTAACCCACAAAACCAGAGGATAAAGGATGCCAATAGAGATAAAAACAGAGATGGTACCAGCAATAATTCCCTCCACCACAAAGGGTCCGGACACATAGTTATTACTCGCCCCCACCAACTTCATAACGGAGATTTCTTCTCGTGAAGTATAGATCGCCAAAGAAAGAGTATTAAAAGTAACTAAAATTGACATAAAGATCAGGACCATACTGACCACAAAACCAATTTTCTTTATAGCCCCGATTAGACCAATCAAACGATCAACAATGTCTTTCTTAAAAGTTGTCTGATCAATGATATCGCGATTAAGCACCGAATCTTCAGAAGAAGAACTCAGGAAACGGGCAATGCTTTCATACTGAGAAGGATCTTTGGCCTTTATATTTAAGCGGGCACCAAAAGGATTTCCCACCTCATCTAAAGAACGGACCAAAAGAGCGTTATCTTTATGGCGCTCACGGAAATCTGCCAACTCTTGATCGCGGGAAACATATTCAATTTCCTTAACTTCCGGCAAAGAAGCCACAGTGTTTTTCAAACTCAAAATTTCACTCTCTGGGGCATCGATTTTAAAAGAAACACTAATATCAACATTGCTTTTAATCGTCTCTAGTGAAGCATTGAGGTAGGCAGAAGCTAAAAGAAGGGAACCGATAACGGTTAGAGTTACGGTCAGAGTTAAAATAGAAGCGGCCGAGACCACGCCATTACGCCAAAAACCGACAAATCCCGAACGACAGACTCTTTTAAGTTTGGTCCACATTTATTTGTAAATTAAAGATTATAAATTAGAAATTAAAATTTTTAGCTTCCCCGAATTATCCGTTAGATGACTTATATTTGAGCACGGTTCAAGGCGCAAACGAGGCTTGTGACCAAGCTGTACATAGAAGTACTGCGCGGAAACAAACGAGCGAAGCAACGAAGAAATGTGCCAAAGATACGTCATATAATATATCTGCCTTCTTTTTCATCCCTAATAATTTGCCCATTTTCTAAAGTAATCACCCGCTTACCGAGATTATCAATCACTCCCTTATTGTGAGTAGTTAGGATAACTGTTGTACCAAGATCATTTATCTTCTTAAAAATTTGAATGATTTCGTGAGTATTTAAAGGATCCAAATTTCCAGTCGGTTCATCGGCAATCAATAAATCTGGCTGATTAACAATGGCACGAGCAATAGCCACCCGTTGGCGTTCACCACCAGACATTTCCCCAGGAAAATTCCACATCTTATTAGTCAAACCAACTAAATCTAAGACATGAGGAACATCAGAAGCAATCTCATCATCGGCTCGTCCGGCCGCCTCCATTGAAAAAGCAATGTTTTCAAAAGCGGTTTTGTCAGGAAGTAACCGACAATCCTGAAAGACACAACCAATGCGACGACGAATGTTGGAAATATTTTTAGGATGGACCGCTTTCAAATCAACCGATTCAAAAAAGACAGAACCATCGGTCGGAGAATCCTCAGCCAAGATCATTTTAAGTAAAGTAGACTTTCCGGCACCAGAATGACCAACCACGGAAACAAATTCCCCAGGCTCCACCCCAAAGGTAACGTCTGAGAGGGCGACAGTATCTCCTGGATAAATTTTTGTGACTTTATCAAAATATATCATGACTCTATTTTATATCTTTTTCGGCCATAAGGAAACCATCAATATCCCCAGCCAAAACCTTATCAATATCACGCTCTTCAAAACCTGTTCGATGGTCTTTAATCATTTTATAAGGATGAAAAACATAGGAACGAATCTGGCTACCCCACTCGATTTCCGTAGTTTTGCTAACATACATACCCTGTTCTTTTTTGATTCTTTGCTCCTCCTGAAGTTTATAAAGTTTACCACTCAAGATAGCCAAGGCTTTTTCTTTATTTTGAGCCTGAGAACGCCCGGAATCGCAATGAACGGAAATATTGGTAGGGAGATGAACAATTCTGACCGCCGTTTCTCGTTTGTTTACATTTTGCCCACCAGGACCACTAGACTTAGTATATTCAATTTTCAGTTCATCGTCAGGAATTTTAAGTTCTTTTACTTTCTCAAAATTAGGAATGACTTCAACTAAAGAAAAAGATGTATGTCTCAATTGTTTTGCATTGAAAGGAGAAATGCGGACCAATCGGTGAACACCCGATTCATTTTTTAATAAACCATAAGCTCCCCGACCGGACAGTTGGAAGGTAATATTGCGATAACCACCATGATCATTTTGGTTTTCATGAAGAAGAGAAAAAACAAAACCCTTACGATCCGCAAATTTCATATACATTTCTAACAAAATCCGAGAAAAATCTTCCGCATCATCACCACCCGCACCAGAAAAAAGAGTGATAATAGCATCACCTTTATCATATTTACCTTCCCCCAATAAAGCATCTTTCAGCTCCCCTAATTCTTTAATTTTTTCTTGTGCTTTGTCTTTGTCGGTCCAAAAATCCGGTTGTTGCATTTCCCCTTCCAATTGTTCAATCCGTTGTTTGATATCATCCATAACAGAGCAATTATAACAAAAAACTACTCGCCGATACAACGACCAAAAATGCTATATTTTTGAGCAAATTTATAGTAATATGGCGATTATGCCCTAAATAGCTAAAAAACTATCGGGCGAACAACTAACAGCCTGTTTTAGCCAGTGTAGCTCAATTGGTAGAGCAACGGTATCGTAAACCGTAGGTTGCCGGTTCAATTCCGGCCTCTGGCTCCCTAAAATAAATTTTATTAAAATTTATTCGGGCGGCCAGTCTTTTTTAGTCAAAAAGACTGGTTTAGCCAGAAAATGGTTGAAAAAGTCCATAAAATAAGTTAGAATACTTTTGTTTAAAGTGCCGATGTAGCTCAGTTGGTAGAGCACGTCATTGGTAATGACGAGGTCATCGGTTCAATC